>JAZNPB010000064.1:0-48498 GCA_045589435.1 Eubacteriales bacterium
CCTTTCAAGTATTTTTCTATGTAGTGAACGGTGGTAACGAATTCAACTCCTGCAGCCTTTGAATGATTAAGCCGGCTGTCCTCGTTGAATATATCATAAGTTCTGTTTACACGTTCACTTTCGTTTTCTATTTTTGCAAGCTGCTCAAAATCCATAATTATTCCTTTCTAATCAAAAGCAAAATGGATTTGCCATATTTTCTGCACCGAACACTTTTACAGCGATTCGATACATAGCTTTAGCATGTATTCTATCGTGCCAAATGAATCGGCGAAGCACTTTACGAAGCGACCAATCCTCGCCATAGCTTCCTTCTATAACTGAATGATTAAGATAATTAGCTTTTGCTTCAAGTAGTTCAAAAGCGCGTTTTCTACACTCATAAATATTGCCGTTGTTATTGGCATGAACATCTATTTCTGTAAAATAGTATTCATTTACATTTTTAGTATGCTCGTACATCTCGTCAGCAGAACGAGGAACGTTACCATAAAAGGTCTTTCGTTCGGGTACAGCCGTTGCTCTTTTATCGGGAATAGACTCATATAAAGCAAGAAAATCCTTTGCGGATTTCAAAGCAAGAGCTTTTAATTTTTCGTATTCATCAAGGGTTAGGGGTGCTTTTTCACTTTCAAAAATAACATCAGAATCGGCATCTTTAATATTGAGGTCTGATGCTTTTTCACCGGTTATGACAATTTCAAAAATATTGGAAGCATTATCACCACACCATTTGAGATAAGATGATATCTCTGCAGGCATTTTTGCTTTCGCAACATCAAGGCTTTCGCCACGAGTATATGCACCTACATAATCAACAGCATATAACAAGGTGTCATTGCCGTTGTGCTCCCACACGCAATTTATCGTTGTTTTATTGGGATATCTCAAATAGTAATAATCGTTTCCTTCCATAACCTCTGTTTTCTTGAAACCATGATTGAGATAAAAACGTTCTGCACCGATATTATCTTTATGAACTCCAAGGGCAATAGGGCGAATTCCATAATCGTTATATATCATTTCAATAACTTTTTCTAATACGTATCCGCCTATACCACAGTTACGATAACGTTTGTCAAGTACAAAGCCCATAAGACGATAGAAAGGAACACCTTTCATTTCTTCGGGATCGGTGTCCCACTCAAATGCTTCACCGAGCAGAATCAAACCAATATATTCATCTTCTTTTTTTATTGCATAAGTATATCCTTTACAATTATGGTCAAGTCCGTATTGTGTAAGCTCCATAATTGTATCAGCGTTATCCACAAAAGCTTCGCTTATATCATCACGCTGTATCGCACGTACATATTCAGTATTAGAATTAGTCAACAATTCAAAAGTAATAGTGTTTTTCATATTCATTTTTTCAATTCATCATCTATACGACAAAACAGTTTTTGATGTTCTGCATATTCAAGTTTATCTTGAAGCATCCAAAATGCATAGAGTTCCTGTAATTGCGCCGTATCTCCGCATATTTCTTTGGTCTTTTCGTATGCAAAGGTGTTTGCATCAATTTCATACGGGAGACTCATATAGACACGAGTAAAGTATGCTTCTGAACCCTCTAAAGAACACTTTTGCCATTCGTTGTCTACAAGCTTGTAGCACGTTCCGTCGTAAAGCACAACATAAATTCTACTCTCCTGGATTTGTTCAGTAAACAAATGTGGGCAAAGATACTGCATTGCATGGCGAAGTTCGTGAAATAGATAGAACAACACCTCATATTTTGGGGCGTTTTTTAGTATCGCCTCATTAAGAAATAATGTATTGATCGTTACATCATAAGTTCCATATGCGGTTTCATATCCGATAGGCATATCATAGGAAATATTTACAGATATACCATTCTCACGACAAAACGAATTTACAATTTCATATATATCCATTTCATATATATCCATAAAATCGCCTTTCTTAATAAGTTGATAACGTATACGTTATTATACCACATTTTTGTTTCAATAGCAATATTTTAATTCTATAAATTACTTATATTATTAATTTTGGCACCATGACGTGTGCTTATCTTGAATCAAAGGGTCATGTTTAGAGCCAAAAAACTTCGTGCGAAAGCAAAAGCACAAAGATTCAACATTCAAAAAGTACTGCTTGGGTCGGGGTTCATTGTCCTAAAAAACGGGATTATTTGAATATGGATTATCTGCGTGTTTTGTGGTCGGACACGCAAAATAACACAGTATGTTGCCGTCTTCGACGGAAGCATCGCCCCCCGACATCGCACGTCGCATACGCTCATGCGCTCGGTCATATAGCGTAGCTCGTGAGGTGCAAAATCCCATGAACTCCTACAACCAAAGAAAAGAAAAAACTCGGCACACCATACGGTGTTCCGAGTTTCTTTGGTTGCGGAGATGGGATTTGAACCTCATGACCTTCGGGTTATGAGCCCGACGAGCTGCCAGACTGCTCCACTCCGCGATATTATGGTGCCGGAAGCCGGGGTCGAACCGGTACGAGAAAAAATCTCACGGGATTTTAAGTCCCGGGCGTCTGCCAATTCCGCCATTCCGGCATGAACGACCTTGTGGTCTTCCACATTGCCTATATATTATATCACCTCAAATGCTAAAAGTCAATAGCTTTTTCAAAAAAACTTCAAAAATTTCAAAAAACTTTTCGACAAGCTATTGACATAAAGTGAAAAATGTGATATTATATATAAGACTTTTGAAAAAGACGATATGCAGGAATATCGAAGCGGTCATAACGAGGCGGTCTTGAAAACCGTTTGCCCAAAAGGCACGGGGGTTCGAATCCCTCTTCCTGCGCCAAATAAGGAACAGTAGATTGATACAATCGTATCGACCTACTGTTTTCTTTTTATCGTTAAAAAATGACCGAAAGCCCTTAAAAATCAAGGGCTTTTTGCTTTCGTGGTGCATTACGATATTTGTGGTGCTTATATCTTGTGCTGAGGAAAGCTCAAAATGCAGAAAAGCACTACTCCCAATCAAGGTGTAGTGCCTTTCTAATCGTTAAAAGATTGGTATTCGTTAAATTATTGAATATGTCTACTATATTTCTCTTGTTTTATAAAACACAATAGATAAATACCAGGAAAGCGCATATATTCCGACACCTATAAGACCCAAAACAGGTAAAAAGGCATTTAGTTGAATTTTATTTTGCAAACCTTCCTTAAAGATGGTAGTTGCGATAATGCTTCCGGCACACACCACGCCTATCATTACATAGTATGCACCGCGCCCTTTTTCTACTCCGTATTTGAATACAAACGGGAGAGTCAGCGACGAGGCAACGCTCGCCATTATCAGTAAGAGCACCATTAGTAACAAAAACTCTTTCAAAACGAATGTGCCTTCAAT
Organism: Eubacteriales bacterium; assembly: GCA_045589435.1. GTDB lineage: Bacteria > Bacillota > Clostridia > Oscillospirales > CAG-272 > UBA1740. The sequence goes on from JAZNPB010000064.1 coordinate 3,360, forward strand.
ACCCATTTTCACTCCCTGTGCGATGCAAATTATAATCAGCATAGCAATTTGTGTGAACAATCCTATCAGATACTTTGCTGATACGATTTGAGTTTTTGTGTACGGTAATGTGCCGACATACTCCGTCCAACGGCTACGTTCATCATAACCAAGCAGATTAACGGGGATCATACCGCATAGTAAACAAGGATAGAAAACGAAGAACATATTACCACTACTCATCGTAGAGAGAATGATGAATCCGATACTGACGAAAAGATAATACCGACAATACTTTTTCATCATATACCAATCTTTCAGTAATAGACCTTTCATATCATTTCGCCTCCTTTACCATAAATACGAACAGCTCCTCAATGCTTATTGGGCTTAACTTGAAGCCGCTGGGCGCATCTTTTCGTGGCACAATGACCTCAGCACCATAGGGCGTTTCTTTTCTGTATTTTATTACTTCCTCGTCAAGCTCCGAAAGCTGTTCTACCGTACAATGAATGATACCATATTCGGATAAAAGTACATCCTTTTCCTCACAGAGCAAGAGCTTTCCCTTATGCAAAAACGCCACGTAGTCGCAGAGCTTTTCAAGGTCGCTAACGATGTGCGAGGATATAAGGATAGAGTGGTTTTCATCTCTTGTAAAATCGTAGAACATATCCACTACCTCGTCACGCACGACGGGATCAAGTCCGCTTGTCGGCTCATCAAGCAGTAACAGCTTCGCACCGTGCGACATAGCAACGGCAATACCGAGCTTCATTTTCATACCACGAGAAAAGTCCTTAAAAGGCTTATTGCCGGGCAAGGATAGCTTTTGAAGAAGCCTATCATATTCATCCTCATTCCAATTACGAAACGTATGCTTCATAACATTGCCGATCTGCTTTGCTGTCAAGCATTCGGGCATACCGATCTCGTCCATTACGACACCAACTTCTTCTTTAGAAAGTGAAATATCTTTTTCGTTGTCCTTGCCGAGTATTGTAATCGTTCCGCCATCCTTGTGAAGCATATCCAAGATGAGCTTTATCGTTGTGCTTTTGCCTGCACCGTTCTCTCCGATAAGCCCCATAATACAACCGCTTGGTAGAGTAAGACTAATGTTATCCAAACAAAATCCCGAAAAGGATTTACTTACATTTTTTAGTTCAAGTGCGTTCATTCTTGTTCCTCCATACCGAACGTAATCATTTCAATTATATCGTCACGGCTCAAATTGCACGAGGCAGCGAGCTTTGCTATCTGCTCAATATGTTCCTCGATCTTTTTCAGATTTTCCTCACGTAAAAGCTCTATGTTTCTCGGCGCGACATAACACCCCTTTGCCGGAAGGGTGTAAATAAAACCTTCCTTTTCAAGTTCTTCATATGCGCGTTTAGTCGTGATAAAGCTGATGCGCAGATCCTTTGCAAGTCCTCGTATAGACGGTAACATCTCATCTTCTTTCAACTCACCGCTTATGATCTGATTCTTTATTTGAGAATATATCTGATTGTAAATCGGTTCACCGCTTTTGTTGTCGATTAAAATATTCACGTCATCACCTCTGTTAATACTGTATATATATATTATACACAGTTGTGGTAATTTTGTCAAGAGATCTTCAGAAAATATTTTTATTCCATTAAAAGAACAAGCTTTCCTTTACATCCTTGTTTTAATGGAATAAAATGCACCATTTCTGCTTTCGGTAGTTCATTGTATTAACGAGTGTGTTATTACACATAATAAAAGACACTAGCCCTTGCGGTTAGTGTCTTTTATTATTTCGTAAAACGAGAGGATTCGAACGCACCTCTGCGGCGTCAGCGGCGCAGAATGGGGTTAGCATACCCCGACCGAAGATCGCATAGTTCACTCTCCAGGCGAAGGAAGTGGGTATATTCGCTGTAAGCAAACCTCTCTCTTTGCGATACTCATCCAAAGAGTTGACACTCTCTTAAAAATATTACTCTATGTATTTACTTTTCACCAAAAACATGGTATAATATATTGTACAAATGTAAAATAAAGTTATTATTGGGAGGAAATATGAAAGAAATCAGTTTACAAATGATAGATCGCCATATATCGTCAAATTTGTGGAAAAATCTTGTTAAGCACTTCGTATTTGTGGGTGATATGATTGAAATAAGATGTTGGAAAGAAGAAACGTCGGAAATTCAACTTGCGTGTAATTATGGAACGCCTACAGAAGACAATTACGAGGTTTCTGTCAAGGGTATAGTTACAGAGGAACTGATTTCAGAGTTGTTATCAGAACATCCATCAGATAGGAGTATATATAACAAAATGACAAAGTACTTCACGATCAACGTACAGCATGAACAACGTTTATTCTGCAGTGCGCATTACGGAACAGAAATCTACTTAACAGGCGTGTCTGATGAAGATATTACACTTTTTCTACTGATAATGAAAGATTTTACAGAAGAAGACTTCAGTATACATATTGATAAATAAACTATAAAGGTGGTGTTCGTATGAGTATTTGTAGATTTATCGCTTCTGACCATCCGCTAAAAGAGTATGCACCCTCGAAAAAACACCCGGTAACAATAGATATTGACAAAGGTACGATTAATGATGGAGGTTCAGATGATAATTACTGCTTGATCGCTTTTGATAACGTTAAGTACTACACAGATAAAGATTATGGTGTTTATATCGAATGGGAATATACTGATGGGCGAGCAAAGCAAATAATAGAATACATAAGAGAAGCGTTGAAAAATTCTGAAAACGTTGAATTTTGGAACGTATGGTTAGTTGAATACTGGGAATTTGAGGATAGACCATACGTACACAGAAATACTATCTCAATAAACGACCTAACTATTGATGATATCAAAAAAATCAGCAATTCCGCCATATGGAATACTCCTGACAAAAGGTATCCTACACGCCCATCCTTCTATTGCTTAACCATCACGAGGTAAATGAGCAGATTTTAAGCATCGACAAAATCGCTCAATTTGTATTTACTATTATTTGCTACTTATTCAGCTAGATAATATTGACATAAATTATTATCTGTGCTACAATACTGTTATAATTTACTTATTACGGGATTCGCAACCGCAAGTTACGGGCTCTACGAGTGCTTTTTTGATATTCTATCGATAGTTGCATAACTTTCTACCTATGGTGTATGGACTTTTTGATAGATCCGTGATAAAATACAAGTGATTTCGTTTGGAGGTATATTAATGGAAAAATCAAATATCGATTCCGGCACCGCTTTTGCAAGTGGCGATAACGCGGATATCGTGAAGGAAAAAGAAGAAAACAACTTTATTTCTGACACTGATACTGAATTCTGTAGTGACATAGAGAGTGTGGATGACGCTACTGCTAGTGAAAATAAGGGAAAGAAAAAGCTATTTAACAGGGATTCCGTTCTAATGCTGCAAGCCTCAACTATCAGTACTCTCGGCGACCTGATGTACAGCGTTGCTATCGGATACTGGGTTTATAGCAAGACCGGTTCTACTGCTTTGATGGGAATCATGTCTGCCATCTCAATGTTCGTTACCATGATTCTCTCACCTATTGCCGGCAGCATTGTCGACAGGCTTAACAGAAAATGGGTTTTGATCACTGCGGATCTTATCCAAAGTGCGATAATGATCACAATAGGTATTATGGCATATGCTGATAAGCTTTCTACCGAGTGGATCCTGATCGCGGCACTGCTGGCGGCTTTCTGCAGCGTATTCTACTCCCCCTCTGCAAACACGCTTATGCTGGATATTATCCCTCATGACGACATGGTGCGCGGTCAGTCAATATTCCAGGGAACGACGGCATTCGTTAATATGGTTGGCTCCGCTCTCAGCGGTGTGATGGTGGCATTTCTTGGCGTTCCGCTTATCATTACTATCAATGGTTTGAGCAATCTTTACTCTGCTATTTCCGAGATGTTTATCAACGTTCCGAAGACTATCAAGCAAGGAAGCGCAGTTACTCCCGCGTCAATTTTAAAAGACACCGTAACTGCTGTAAAAACGATCTTTACAGACAAGCATCTTAAGTTGTTTATCCCAAGCATGCTGATAATCAATTTCCTTGGCGCAGGACCGATTTCTCTGGTGCTTCCCTTCACCATGGAAAAGAATCTTACCATTGATATGTACGGATACATAATGTCTATATGGACGGCGGCGTCTATTGTCGGAATTCTGGTTGTTGGAGCTATTAAGTTCTCTCCAAAGGCGAGATATTGGCTATTGACGTTCTCATTTATCCTATCCACGATATCACTGATATTTGCATACTTATCAAACGGATTTTTACCAATAAGCATCTTCATCTTCTTTGGCAGTATGCTGAACATCATGGGAAACGCAGTTTTCAACGCATCACTCATGCTGGCTTTACCGGAAGAAAATCGCGGAGCTATACTCGGATTCATCCAATCGGCAAGCATTGGTGGCTCGGCACTTTCTACCGTGCTTTACGGCTTTGCAGGTGAATTCTGCCCACTACATATTCTGTTCACTATAGGCGGTGTTTTAGCACTTATTCCTATGTCATACCTTTGCTTAAACAAGACTACAAAATCTTTCATTTTAACACACTAATCAAATTTGAAAGGAAACGAATCATGAAAAACAAAATCCAAAAACAGCATATTTTGAAAACTTTAATTGTCATTTTTGTCGTTTTTATGATTATTTTCTGCATGGCGTCATGTTCGATCATAACCGAACACGAAACAAACACATACGAGATTGACAGCGCATTTGACAGCATAGACGTAGACGTGGATGTCGCCAACGTCACGTTTCTCCCATCCGATGACGGCAAATGCAAGGTGGTTTGTTTCGAGGAACCGGATAACAAGCACCGCGTATTTGTTTCTGACGGAACGCTCCATATTGAATCCGTTGATGACGATCGAATTCATTTCTTCAATATCAACCTTGAGCCGAATACGATCACGGTTTATCTGCCAAAGAGCGAGTACGTAGATCTTCACATTGAAAACGATACGGGCAGCGTCACAGTGCCTAAGGATTTCACCTTTGAGAATATTGACATCTCCCAAGACACAGGCAACGCGAAAATTTATGCTTCAGCTACCGGTCATATAAACGTCGAGGGCGACACTGGCAATATTTTGATCGAGGGCGTGCAGGCAGGTTCTGTAAATATTGAAAACGAAACCGGAAATATCACGGTTACAAATCTTAATTGCTCCGGTGATATCATTCTTGGCATCGATACGGGAAAAACCAACGTAGAAAACACAAGCTGCAAAAATCTGTATTTCAAAGGCAGCACGGGCTATATTCAAATCGAGAACCTTATTGCATCAGGAAAAATTGAAATAGAAAATAGTACAGGCGACGTAAGATTTTCAAAGATGGATGCAACAGACATTTATATCAATACCAACACGGGAGATATAAACGGCAGTTTGCTTTCGGGAAAGATGTTCACAGCCGAAACGGATACGGGAAAAATTAGAATTCCCGAGGATTCCACAGGTGGAATATGCAAGCTTACTACCGATACTGGCGATATTAAGATAACGATAGAGGACTAAATTCTCGCGTTTTTACAACGTTTTTTCATTTGATTACACAACTCGATGAACCACTATTGGTGACGTTTTTTACCAATAAATAAAGTCTTACGCTACACCATGCATTGAATATTATACAGAGATGATTGAATTTTCATAGCACAGTGGCGACAAAAAAGAAGTACGGCATTTAGCGTGCTGTCCTTAACGGATAACACGCATTCGTCCGTACTTCTTTTTTTACTTTTTATTTGGGATTTTACTTTTTTATTTTGGCTTTGCTTTTTAACATTGATCAACGTTAAAACGCGAGATCTAACTTTAATATCTACTCTCTTAAAGCAGGGATTTTGTAAAGTATAATTTGCTTTTTCAGTTTTTATAACATTTCTAAGACAATTCGATAAAACTGCTATAAAAACCAAATACGATAAATGCCTATTATACGCTTGTGATACCACCGTCAACGTAGATTGTCTGACCGGTTGTATATGCATTGATTTCAGATGCGAAGAGAAGAAGCTGACCGCAAAGCTCCTCTACCTTACCGGGTCTGCCGATAGGTGCACGGAATGCTAGGAACTGATGTGTCTGCTCGTCAACCTGCATCATCTCACTTGGGAACATACCTGGGCCAATTGCATTTACGGTAATACCGTGCTCTGCCCACTCCTGTGCAAGACCTCTTGTGAAGTTTGGAACTGCTCCCTTTGTTGCGTTGTATGCAAGAATGGGGTTATGATGTGCAGCGATGCAACCGTACATAGAAGCGATGTTGATGATTCTGCCGTACTTGTTTGCGATCATGTTCTTACCTACCTCACGAGCCATGAGGAAGTATGCTGTGATAGAGGTGTCGACTACGTTCTGCCAATCAGAGAGCTTAAGCTCAGTTGTGGGGCAAACAGTGATAGATCCGGCATTGTTTACAAGAATATCGATCTTGCCGTAGTGCTTAACAACTTCTTCTACCGCTGCGATAATGTTATTTTCCTTTGTAACGTCGCATACAACGGGAAGGCACTCACCGCCTGCTGCCTCGATCTCTGCCTTAAGACCCTCGAGCTTCTCTTTTCTTCTTGCAAATGCTGCAACCTTTGCGCCGTTTTCTGCAAGCGCCTTGCTGAATGCATAGCCAAGACCGGAGGATGCACCTGTCACGATGGCAACTCTACCGGTTAAGTCCATATAATTTTTCATTTTGCTGATCCTTTCTTTATTTGTTTATTTTGGATTACCCCATTATTATAATCCATACATAAGGGGGATAGTCAAGATAAAGTTTTAACAATCTTTTTTGTCATTTGCGCATTTTTATTGCGCTTTTTGGTTGCTTTTTGCATAAAATATATGGTAATTTTTGAAAAAACTAAAACTCCTATTGAAAAATCGTACACCATGGTGTATACTTTTATCAAACAACTATTACCCATTGGAGGCGCTTATGAGGATACAGGCACTGGAAAAGGCTACGGGCATCTCGAAGAGAAATATACACTTTTATCTGCAAAAAGGATTAATTACTCCCCTGACCGATCCCGGCAGTGGATACTATGATTTTTCCGATGATGACGCAAAGCGACTGATAATGATAAAAAAGCTGCGCGAGGCAGACTTCCCTATCTCGACCATCAAATCTATTATCAAAACTCCCGAGGCAACTGAATATTACCTGCGACTCCAGCTTGAAAAGATCAGGCTTGAACGAGAAAAGCTACAAAAAAACCACGATGACATTTTGGAAATACTGAAAAAGATCTCTGTTAACCCCAACGCCCCTGAGGTGGAGAGGCTTGTAAATGAAAATATTCATGAGCGCATTGAGGCTCCCCTCCCCTACAATTCGTACCTTGTTAACCACTTTTTATGGAGAACCTACTACACAGGCGAGCCTATTACGGAATATCAGGAATTCTTGCTGGAAAAAATTCAAAAAATGACAGACAAACGGGAGAAAAACGCAGACTATGCTGCGCTGAACGACTTCCTTGTTACCGAGGATCAAAAACGGATAGATGAGCTTTATGCTGAAAGAAAAAGTCAGTACTACACCGTTGCGCAAATGAATGAGGCTGAAATTCTCGAATATGCGGAAAAAATGAAAAATAATATCAAAAAGTTCCTATCTAGTCCCCAAATGATATTCCAATGGAAGAAGAATATGAAAAGCTACTATTGGCCACTGATAAGGATATACACCACGCAGATAGGTAAGATCGCCGAGGATATGCTGCCGCTTTTCAAATCCTATAAGAATAATTCCCAGGCAGCCTGCCGCATAGTTTATAATTGGCTGAATACCGAGGATGGTGCTCCTACAAGGGTTATCATGGAAACCAGGCTCGGCAGCCTTCTCAATATAAAAGATTATCAGCACGCGGTGTTGGAATCCATAAATTCCGCGTTTTTTGAATAATATCATAGCAAGATTTGTTTATTTTCTTTAAAAATTATATTGAATTTTCTATTTCTTTGTGCTATACTATATCTGTAAATATTTAAAATTGGGAGAATTATGCCATGAAGATGATAAACATTGCTGTTCCCGGACATGAAGACGCTACCCTTGAGGGCTATATTCTGGACTGCGAGATCACCCTTGGTCAAGAGGTGGATCGCCCTGCAATAGTTATCTGTCCCGGTGGGGGATATCTTTACTGCTCTCCGAGGGAGGGTGAGCCCGTGGCTCTGGCTTACGCCGCTCACGGCATTCATGCATTTATTCTTCGCTATTCCACAGGTAGAGCCGCAGCAGGCTTTACCCCACTTGACGAGATAGACTGGGCAATCGGCTACATTCGCGAAAACGCGAAGGAGTGGCACGTTGATCCCGAAAAAATTCTTACCTGTGGATTTTCTGCAGGAGGACATCTGGCGCTGGCTGCCGGTGTCATGGCTAAAAACAGACCTAATGGCATGGTGCTTTCCTACCCTGCTACCTCGATGCCTAATATCCCCGGCGCAGATATGATGCTGAAGCTTCTTATGGGTAAAAATCAGGTGACTGACGAGGATGCAGAAAAGCTTGAGCTCATCTCAAAGGTAGATAAAAATGCACCACCTGTATTTTTGGTTGCTACTGCGGAGGATATGCTGACAGGCTTCGGTGCGCTGCCCCTTGCAAAGAGATACAGCGATCTGCGACTCGGGTACGAGGTACATATTTTCCAGCACGGTCCCCACGGCTATTCTCTGGCAAATGAGGTTTCTGCTGACGGTAGCTCCCAAGTACTGAACACCTCTTATGCAAAGTGGCTCGACATGAGCATATCTTGGATATTCAAGGTGTTTGGAGATCTTAAGTTTGTTGATAAATCCACAAGCAAGATAGGAAAATATATGGCAGAGCTTGGAATTGATATGAACGGCAATTTCGGCAATGCTTAAATGTATTCATGATCCGGAGGTATGATATGAGAAAATTAACTATAAAGAGAAAAGGTTCCTTTGTAGGCCGCGCAGGCAAGCTTAAGGTTTACGTTGTTGATCCTTTACATATTGAACTTGATATTTGTGGCGAAGGCTGCAGATTTCTCGGCGAGATAAAAAACGGCAAGACCGAAAGCTTTGAGATAGATGAGCGCGAGAGCAGAGTTTACGTTATTTTCGATAAGCCTAGCCGTAATTGGTGCAACGATTCAAGACCTATCCCCGCCTCCGGCGAGGACGTTGAGCTTTCCGGCAAATGCCACTTCAACCCATTTAAGGGCAATGCATTCGTTTTCGACGGTGAGCCCGACGAGATCGCGCTTAAGAATAAAAAATCCGGTAACAGAAAAGGTTGTCTTACAACCATACTTGCGATCCTTGGTGGAGTTGTTTTCGGAATGATCATCAGCTCTATGCTGTTTTAATGCACTACGATTTGATTAAATTAATAGAATATTTTTTAGATATAATTTGGAGGAAATTATGAGAAAGTTAATTATCAGAAGAAGAGATTCCTTTATCGGCTGGGCAAAGAAGCTTAGCGTTTACATCAGCGATGAGGAAAATAACGAGCTTGAGATCTGCAAGGTTCCCTGCAGAAAGCTTGGTGACCTTCCTAACGGCAGAACTGCTGTATTTGATATCGATGAAAAGAGAAGCAGAGTTTTCGTTATTTCCGGCAAGGGCAAGATGGATCTCGGCATTGATTCCAAGCATATTCCCGAGGGCGGCGCTGACTACACATTTGAGGGCCAGTGCAAGTTCAATCCCGCAAGATTCAACGCTTACGTATTCGACGGTGAGCCCGATATCATGGCAAAGAGATATATCCAGAACGGTAACAGAAACGGTATCGTTCTCCTTGCAGGTATCATTATCTTCGCTGCTATCGTTGGTCTTACACTCGGTGGTATTTTCACATCTGACTACTTCGGCCAGTACTTATTCCACTAATACATAAGTAACGGAGCGCCATGCTCCCAAACTGCTGGTATTATGCTTTTTACCTTGGGGGAAGTTATGCCTTTTCCGCGGTTTTAGCTGATACCAGCGTTTATTTATGACTTGAAAGGTGTCGTTTTATGACGGATAATATTTTTAATAAAGATCCTTTTAACCGCAATCCCGAAGGTGATGATTTAGAACTCGAAGATAAAGATTTTGCCTACGATGATAATGATTTCAGCACCGATGAAGATCTCACAGAGCCATTGGATAACGATGATTATGTAGAGGAAGACTTCCCCACATCGAAAGATGATGAAGCTGATGCAGAGGAAGATTCAAAAAGCCCCGAATATGACGAAGGCAAGTCCGAGGATGATCTCGCCGAACCATCGGATGACGAAGACGAGGCAAAGGTGGACGACGGTGATCAGGCAGACTCACCGGAGGATGCTCCAAAAATCAGCAAAGCTAAGCTTATGGCTTTTGCGAATTTCGCCACAAAAAAAGAAAAGCCCATTGAGTTTTATGAAAGAATAAAATTCGATCCGAATCACCCTGATAAATATGCCAAAGCGTTTATGTACAGATCTGATTTTTGGTCAAAATTCATGGTGCCTATAACTGCATTATTAGCGTTTGTTTTACTTGCAAACATTCCGGATGTGGGATCATTTTGGGAAGCGCTGGCAATATTGGGAGCTGTAGCTCTCTTGATTGTAACTACGGTTTTGATCCGTAAAAATAATAGAAAGATGCAAGTCACCATTTTGTCGCAAATGATGAATTCCATCGCGGGAGATTTTGACCTCTACGTTTTCAAGGATCATCTTGTATGTGATTATAAGTACGACGAGGAAGGAAAGCACACTCGTTTTATCATGTTCGATGAGATCGAAACCATCATCAGATCAAACGGACATATATGTATCGGAACTGATAGGATGGTAGTTTCGATACATAAAAAGCAAATTGATAAAAGATCTTTGATACACACATTGGTCTCGGGATCATTCTATAAGAAAAACGTTAAGCTGCCTGCTTGGATCGGTAGGATGCCAAACAACTTTGGTATTTCTATTGCAATGGGAGTTATAACTTGTTACTCCATCTTTCCACTCTTGATTCTTGACGCCATAATCAAAGCGGCGACCGGCATTCCCGGGGACTTTAATCCTTGGTCGGCTTATGCATTATTACCGTTCATTTTAATTCCCATAGGCTACGCCATATGTAGTATGCTTAAAGGAAATAAGCACATAGGAATTTTTCTTGCTGCCATAGTGGGAATATTAACGTTGACATTATCTGCAAATTCGGCAACGGAACGGTTAAATGAAGCTCATCTTCACTTACCCGTGGTTGAGCAGGCGGAAGAAGCCTTTGAAATAGACGTTCCCGACACTCCGTACATTAAAGAAGTAAGCAGCCTCATAAAGATAGTTGAAGTTTATTTTGATGATGAAACCAATGAGATCTTCAATAATAGCTTCAAAAATGACAGCCGTATACTTAATGATATGGAACTGAATAATCTCTATGTAACGTACTTTAATAGTTCATATTTCAGCGATGATGACAGCATCACCAAAAAAGGTGATATCGGTATCATCTATAACGTAGACCAAGACGAATTTAATATACCGTCAGAGAAATATTCTGATCAATTCGGCGGCTTTTTCATAACAGAACACGACAGTTTCATCATAATAATATATAATTATGAAAAGCAGAAACTCTATATTGAAATACGATAACTTTGGAGGAGATAAAATGACAAAAGAAAACATTTCAGAAAAAGCTCTTGGCATTATTAAGAAAATGCAGCAGAATGAGCTGACAGAAAGCTATATTTACGAGGCGATCGCCAAGTTTGCAAAGGGAGATGAAAACAAAGCTACACTTCTCCGCTTGGCACGTGAGGAGCGCGCTCACTACGAGATCTGGAAAGGCTACACAGGCGTCGAAATGAAGCCACAGAAGCTTAAGATCTTTAAGTACGTAGCACTGGCGCGTATCCTTGGATTTACCTTTGCAGTTAAGCTCATGGAGCGCGGCGAGGAGGCTGCACAGGACGAATACGCTCTCATCGCAGAGGAGGTTCCGGAAAGCGTTACTATCAGAGAGCAGGAGGAGGAGCATGAGGCTTCACTTCTTGCTATGCTGGACGAGGAGAGCTTACAGTACGTTGGCTCAATGGTACTTGGTCTTAGCGACGCTTTGGTTGAGCTGGCAGGAAGCATTGTTGGTTTTACCTTTGCACTTGGAGATACCAAGGAGGTTGCTCTCTCGGGACTTATCGTTGGTATTTCAGCAACGTTCTCGATGGCATCAAGTGAGTTCCTCTCCGCAAAGAGTGAGGGCAGATCTGATGCGCTGAAATCCTGTGCTTACACCGGCGGCGCATACCTTGTAACTGTGGCGCTCCTTATTCTCCCCTACCTGCTGTTCCCATCCAATATGATCTTCCCTGCCCTCAGCTGTATGCTTGCTACCATAGTCCTGATAATCGCAGGCTTTACATATTACACTTCCGTAGCAAAGGATGAGCCATTCAAGTCAAGATTTATCGAGATGACGGCTATCAGCCTCGGTGTTGCAGTTCTTTCATTCGTCGTTGGTCTTCTTGCAAAGAAGCTTCTCGGCATCGAAGTTTAATAAACAAAAAGCCGACTGAACAAGAGTCAGTCGGTTTTCATTTTTCGCGTTTTTTAAACAAAAATTGGTTGTTTTGTAAACAATTGCTTATATTTTATTGCTTTTCGTGAAAAAACAAAATTTAATTTTGAGGTTGCTATGGAAAAATTACGTGTAAATAACGCTGAATACATAAGGATCGAGCTTCTCGGGAAAGGCAAGGGCGGATACTCTTATCTCGCCTACCCGGAGGGGGATGAGGGGCAAAAGGTGGTTTTGAAGCAAATACATCACGAGCCCTGCGACTACTATCAATTCGGCAACAAGATTGAGGCTGAAAGGCATGATTACGAAAGGCTCTGCCGAGCAGGAATAAGAGTTCCAAAAATGATCGATATCGATATGGAAAATGAGAGGATCGTCAAGGAATTTATCGACGGGCCTACGGTTTTTCAGCTCGTTCGCGACGGTGACGGTAAGATCTCCGATAAGTTGTTTTCGGAGGTGAGAAAAATGGCAGAGCTTGCAAAAAACGCAGGACTCAATATCGACTATTTCCCCACAAATTTCGTTCTGCAAAACGGACTTCTCTTCTACGTTGACTACGAATGTAACCCCTATATGGATGAGTGGAACTTTGAAAATTGGGGAATAAAATATTGGTCGCGGACAAAGGAATTTTCAGATTACCTCGAAAAGCACCGCTGATGTATATATGTAAAAATTCAGGCAACCACCGAATAGTGGTTGCCTTTTTTATGTTTTGTTTTAATAGGACTGATTTTTCACTACAGTTTATTTGTTCAAATTGAAAAATCAAAGCTATTAGCTATTAAAAGTTGGCCTAAGATTTATTGCTATCTCTTTTGTGATCAGTTATTCTCCTTGCCACATACACACTTTTCGGGAAGACCGAAGAGGGAACGGAAGAAGTTGATAATAGCGTTCCAGAATTTTGTCCAGCCGCTAGCTTCACACTGGTCGTGATCTACTTCACCACATTCACATTCGCCGTCAACAAATTCGTGCTCGTGTTCGGGCTCGTAATCAGGATCTTCCTCGCCGCACTCGCATTTACCGTCAACGAAATTGTGCTTATGCTCGGGAACGTAGTCTGGATCTTCCTCGCCGCACTCGCATTTACCGTCAACGAAATTATGCTTATGCTCGGGAACGTAGTCTGGATCTTCCTCACCACATTCGCATTTACCATCAACGAAGTTGTGCTTATGCTCGGGAACGTAGTTAGGATCTTCCTCACCACATTCGCATTTACCATCAACGAAGTTGTGCTGGTGAACCGGCTCCTCAACACTTACAATAACATAAATGCTGAAATGATCGGTTTCAAATACGATGGACTGATGCTCGTCATAATTTACGCATCTGCGGGTATCTACGAACTGATATTCATCGGTCATGTAGCATACGTAGTAACACGCATCTGCATCATAGTTTTCAATAGGAATGGTTACTTCAATACTGCCGTTTGGCGCATAGTTAACGTCATGATAAACGAGGCACATATCGTAGCCTGCAACGTATTCTACCCTACCGCCTACCGCAGAAGCGATCTTATCCATTTCTTCCTCAGGAATGTTACTCTCATCTACGCTTTCAACACTTGCGCTCACGCCCTCGAGAATAACGGTGGAGCTGCCGTTAGCTGCGCCGAAGGAGATATTAGTATCCTCGTCAACAACGCTATCCTTGATAACAGGCTCACCCTCCACGGGAGTCATGGTATATACGCCGCACTTTGAGCAAATGGAAAGTATCACGTCGCGCTCTGAATAATTGCTGGGGCCACTTATGTATTCAACTGTAAGCTCACAAGCCTCTTCCTCGCGAACTGTTTCGCACGCACAGATGCGATAATGCTTTTCAGAACCCTCACGGCCGATCCAATCGCTGAACTCATGATCGCAATCACCGGGTCTTACAAGAAGATGAGAGAATGCGCCACACTGACATACAAATACGGTTGCATTGTACTTGGAATACTCGGAGGGTCCCTCAACGTATCTTGAGCCGTAAATACATTCCTGCTCTTCCTCTGCACCACAAACGGAGCAGATAGCGGTATGAATATCAACACCTGCGGGAACTGCCTCGTCGAAGGTATGTCCCTCTGCACGGATGATAGTCCAGTCTTCGCCCTCATCGATAAGCTGCTCGCCGTTTGCATCTGCATAGAGCTGACCGCACTTATCGCATTTATAGTGTGCTATCATACCGTCATCAAGACAGCTTGCGGGCTTCTCTGCTACTGCAACTATGTTATGGTAGCATTCTGTACGATCGAAAGTGAAGCTAAGTACTACAGTGTTACCAATAGCGAAGCCCATATCAACTCTGCAACCGTTTACATACAGCTGAAGGTTGGGAATATCAAGCTCGTAGCCTTCTTTAATTACGAGTTTTACAACTACTGAGTAATCGTTATTATCCTTGAATCGGTCAACGCCGGGAACTAAACGAACATTCGCGGTTTCGTCTAGCCAAAGAAGACCGATATCGAGATCTGTATACTCGTTCCAGGATTCGTCCTTTTCGCTGTAATACATATCCGTAACTATCTTATCGTAGCTTGGAAGCTCACCGATAACGGGGGTTGTGATAGTGATATCAATCTCATCGATAACTACTACGGGACACTCAAATACGTATGTAACCTGGATTCTTGAGGATGCACTATCATATCCGCGAACGGCTACGTTTGCATTCATACCGTTTACGGTAGCTGCAACAAGAGAATTATTTTCATTATCTGCTGCGAAGGTATTGTTCGTTGTGGGCAAAAGAGTTACGCGAAGCTCATAGCGGTGTCCTCCGATGAAGGACTGATTCTCATAAACCTCTGTACCGTATACGTCATTCGTTACGTCATACCAAGAAACGCCCTGTTTTGCATAGTAAAGATCTACCCACTGACCGTTAATGATAGCACCGCTAGAACCGTTTGCAGAAGGGTCTCTCTTATATCCGGAACTTAAGAACGTTACGTCGTAGCTTGGCTTCTCACCTACTACGGGTGCGGTTACTACCATATCTACGTTATCAATTATTTCGCTGTTACAGTTGAAGGAGCAGCTAACGGACACGTATTTCAGAGGATCAACCACGCTATTACCCTGCCAATATTTATAAACGCCGTTTGCGTTCTTTCCATTAACAGTAGCATCTACCCAGTGGTTTTCCATCTCCTCGTTGTAGTTAAAAACTGCGTAGCTGTCTGCCTTAATTTTTACAACTATAGAAACGCTATAAGATTCACCCATTTCAAAGGCATCATTAGCATCCATTTCTACATACTTGTAAACTCCATCAACCTCGGTGAAGTGATACCAGATAAGATCATAAACATACATACTATCTTGGTAGATTCCAACGTTGCCCACAGAGGGATTTTCACCTGCTACGGGAATTGTGATGCCGTATATATCGATTTGGTCAATACGCTCGTACTCGCAGTTATAAACGAATCGAAGCTCGGCATATTCGTTGGGGTCATGAGTTGCAATAAATCCCTCATCATCTCTGTATTGCCATTTAGCAGCAATCGCTCTTGAGCCTTCAAGAACAGAGTAAATATCAGGGTTGCCATTCTCGTCAAGCTGAAAAACAGTTTTGCCTGTGTTTTGAACTCTTACTGTGAGAAGGTAGCTTTCGCCATCAGCAAAGACATCACTCTCATCCATACTAACGTACTCATTACCCACTCTATGGCCCCAGGTAATCTCGCGAACAACGATATCTGCATTATCGGTACCAAGATAGAAATCAGGACTCGCACCTGCTGCTACGGAATAAAGATCTGTAACGTTGAACTCTGTTACAGCTTCGGGAACTGTAAAGGTGAGGTGCGCCATTTTGAACTTTGTACCATTTACCGTGAAGGTGTCACTGTTTGTAAGAGTAGTAAGCCTGCCGTTTACGCTTACACAGTAGGATAAAGCACCGTCAAAGGTATGGTCATCGTCGGCTACAAGATAGAATCTTGCCATATACGTTCTGCCACCAACGAACTCATCCTCAGCGTGAAGAATTCTGTTTGTACCTGCATCTCTCCAGATGATGCCGTTCTCAAAGTTTCCATCGGAATATGGATTGAGGTATGCATCGCCCACAACCTCGGGATAATAGTCGGGATTAGCGCCGGGCATAGGTGCTTTAATGGTAATATTCACTTCCTTTACAGGCTGGATCTTAAGCACGGGATATTCAATATAGGCAATAAGATGCTTACTATTAACTACCGTGTAGTCTTTGATGAGGGTGCCGTTAACCTTGAACTGGAAGCTTACGGAATCAATATCGAAAACGTAGCCTTCCGCAGCTCTTACGTGTACTGCAGCCTCGTAAGCCTTGCCGGCGTGTGCTTTCGTACCTTCGTGGATAACATGATTTCCGTTTTCTCCGATCTCAAACCACTGAACGTTGGCTGTATAAGCTACGCTGTCAGTGCTGATTTCATGATCGGGTACTCTGCCTGCTTCTGGACTAAAAAGTCCACTTACTCTTGCAGCATAAATGAGCTTATCGCCCGAAGCTGCAGACGATACGATAGCGGTGAGAGCGAAGACTGATACCACTATCGCTATAATAAGGACGAGCCTTATAAGTTTTGATCTAGAAAAGTTTTTCATTCTTTTTCTCCTTTTTTAGAATGCCCGAATTTATAAAACACGGGAAAAGATTTTATCTAAAGCAAGTTTTTCTTGCATAGAACTGTGTTACTGCCGAAAAATATCAGCTGGTTTTGCAAAAATATTGTTTTTTATTATCCTTTGTTTCTCGGAAAATTACTCCGCGGGAACGATTTTTATAGTTTTATTCACGAAATCGAAGTAAACGTCAACAGGACCTGCAACGTTTATCATGATAAAGCTATCGTAGCTTGTTGCTATGGAGGGGTCGGTATCTGCCAGAGCACCGTAGCTTGTTGTGGTATATTCACCGCTCATAAGCATCTCGCTCACAGAGATACAGCTGCCGCTTGCCATAGTTTCAATTCTTCCGTAAGCCTCATTCTTTCCGGAGTCGTTAGTCATTCTGATGGTCTGATTACCGTTAGTGTAATCAACAACGGAAATGAAGATGTAATAATCGTTTATTGAGGCGGAAGTATCACCGCTGCTGCCGGAGGAAGAAACTATGCGCACCTGGTGGGTGATTTTATGAATGTAAATATCATAGGTTCCTGCCTCGGTGAAGATTACTACTCTGCTGTCGGTTTCGGCACCTGCTGTACCGGGAGCTAATGTGAGATCTCTGATGTTATTCATTTCAGAATCGCGAACCTTAAATTCGTCCCAAGCGCCCATCTCGAGGCCGAGATAACACATTTCATCGGGATTCTCGGGATTTTCTTTGAGGGGCAGAATGGTATATGCGTCAATGTAAATATCATAAGGAATAGGGTCTTCTGTTACTTCGATATAGAGTTCATTTGTATTTACGTTGTAGCGGAGATTGTAGGTTGCTTCCTCTGCGAAATAAACTTCCCAGTGGCCTTCGCTTTCTACAAGATCAACGAGGGTATTATCCATAGATTCATCAAGCACTATGGGCAAGGGGTTCTTATCGTTATCCTCAAAGTGAACAGCAACTCCGGTGCCTATTTTAATGCTCTCATATATTGCATTACCATCTACGTCTGCTGTAACGTGGAAAAGACTTGAGGTGCCAATATACATATATGCGCCCTTTGGCACTATCTCCTCTGCAAGCTCAAGGTAAAGCGTGTTTGTGTTTACGTTGTAGAGAAGATTATACTTACCTGTTACTTTGGTATAAGCATAATAGCAATCGCCGTATATCGTAATATCAACGAGGCTCTTGTCCATCTCGGGATCAAGATAAATGGGAAGCGCATTGGTGTCTGCATCAGTGAACATAATGCAGCTTGTGTCGGTTGCCGGGAGGTTCTCATAGGTAACGTTGCCATCCTCGTCTGCAGTCAGAAGGACATAATCACCATCGTAGTAGATATAAACGTCCTTTGACTCGTTGGCAGCATGAAATTCCACAGTAAAGGAATTAAACGCAGGCAGATATACGATATAAAGGCTACCGTTTCTAAGAACGGAGACAAGATCGCCCTCGCGAGTGATAGCACCGGTACCGAACATGATATCTACCATATATTCCGCTCCGATTAGCTCGCCTGTTGTAAAGTTTTTGAGGCAGAACTTCTCTCCTGCGTAAAAATCTTCCATTGCATAACCGAAGTAAAGTCCGTTTTCCTCAATGTAGGTAAGAATATCATCATTATTCATTGTGGTAGCGTGATTGAGTGCCCACATAAACTCCTCTGAAAGTTCAGGGCTTAAAGAGAGATCGAAGCTATCGAAGACAATATCCTCGCGCTCGGAATCAGGGAATACGATACCGAAGGACTTACCGTCATAGGGCGGGAACACCTTGTTAAGATAAATTTTGTTGTCGCCATCATTGTTAAACTCGATTCCGAAGCGAGAGGTGGTATCAAATACTATCTCGCCATTATCGCCGCGGTGATAATCCCAAGTGTTCCAGTCAAGGTCCTCGGAAATATCGTCATAATCCCAAACTGCACCGCTTTCAGTATCGCGGATGATAACCTTATCGCCTTCGTTGATATAAACGTAACCGTAAACGTAGCTTGTAACGCCGTCTGATGGGTAGGTTACGAAGTTCATAGCGAATGCATTGCCGTTGATCTCAATTACGATACCTTCGGGATCCGGGGTATCCGGAACGTAGTCGGGATCCTCTGCGCCACATTCGCATTTGCCGTCAACGTACTCGTGCTCGTGGGGATCGGGTGTTTCTTCTACGTAATCGTAGATATTGATTATTGCGCAGTACGCTACAACCTCAATAACGTACTTGCCTGCGGTGTTGAATGTAATAGTATTGCCGCTGATGCTTACAGCACCGCTTGCGGTTCTGATATCGCAGATATGATCTGCTGCCTTCATAAGCTCGGTTCCAATAGATAGGTCAAAGCTTTCGCCACCCTCTACGTCTACAACTGCCTTGTAGAGTAAAATGTCCTCCAAATCAACGAAGGAAAGGTCATTGAGCCAAAGCTCTGTTCTGTAAAACTCGCCATTTAGCAAGGGCCAGGTGTGATATTTGTATTCGTCACTTCCAACCTCGAGATCTACCTTTTCCATAGGAATGCTTTCTGTGCCGGATGTGAGAGCGGGATTTCTAACAAATGCTCTATCCATACGCTTTAGTACGATTTTTCCGTCACCACCGACGCTGAAGGCTACCCACCATTCAGCTAAATCGCTACCGAAGACTATGCTGCCATCCTTACCCTTTGAATACGACCAGGTATTCCAAGCCATACTATCGCTGATGTCGTCATAATCGTAAACTATATCTGTTTCAAGGTCGATAATTCTAAAGGAGGTATTGCTGTCACTGCCGAAGATACCAAAAACGTATGCCCCCTTATCGCCGCCGTAATAGCTTACGTATTCCATGGGGAAAATCACCGGCTCAGCGGTATAATAGTTCTTCATCTCGATAACAACACCGGAATGAACGTAGCCGTCTGCAGAAAGCTTAATGCCGCCTTCAATATTGTAGATGATGGTAACGGTTGATTTTGAATCGGTGCGGATCATTTTTTCCTCGGGGTCGATGTTGCCGAGAATGGGAGCGCCTATGCTGGAAAGCACTTTTTCATCAACTGTAAATTCGTGAACGTTAGAGAGATTTTCGGTGTCACAGATCGTAACTCTCTGCCCTGCTAAAACCTCAAGGTCCGAGATTTTGAAGGTAATTTCATTAGCATGCTCTGATGATGCGATAAATTCGCCACGGGGCTCACCGTCAAGACAGATTGAAAGCTTTGGTGCAAGCTTTGGGAGTACCACGTCGGCGATAGGATTCTTGTCCTCATCAAAGGCTTTGCCGCAAACGCTGCACTCGTAGTGACCGAGGCATCCATCCTCGGTTAAGGTTGCATCCTTTGCCTCTATCCATTCGCCATAGGCGTGATCGCCAAGCAAATAGGTAACGTCCTCGTCACCGCATATATTACAGGTGCGCACGGCTTTACCGGTGCGAAGGCAGTCATTCTCTTCAACCAGAACGAATTCGCCATAGTTATGAGCTGCAAAGTCAGGAGTTTCACGCTGCTCGGTAACGCCACACAGCTTACACGTGCGTTCTACCTTGCCCTTGCTTGTGCAGGTGGCTCTTTCTATTACTCTGAAATCGTCCCAATCGTGTATACATTCTTCATCTTTACCGAAAATGGTAAAATCACAGGATGCCAGAAAAACGAGTCCGAGCAAGCCTACCAGTGTGAGTAACAACATAATTTTACTGATCTTTTTCATTTTTTTACTCCTTTACCTTTTTCATTTTTTAATTGGTGCTTTGTGTATGCAATTTTCCTTGATTTTCCAAAAAATCAATAAGCTTTAGTATCTTTTATTCTTCAAAATAAGTTTTTTGCGGTGTTTTTTTCGACCATTTTTGGATTTCTCCGCCACTACGGATACAAAATCCTTAACTATTCCACTGCACCATGAGCAACCAGAGGAACAACAGAAAAGGCTGCTATAAATAATGAGATCAATGCCACAAATGCGGCAACTGTTCTCCTTGCTTTAATGTTCATTTTGCTACTCCTTTCAAAAAGTCATTTTGCTGTTTTGGTTAATAACCTTAACCTAATTCAATTATAATATATTTATGCGCATTTAGATACACCCACCCAGGGTGTAATTTGGGTATATACAGGGCGTTTTTTCAGTTTTAAAAAAGAAAAAGAACGGCTTTTGACCGTTCTTTTGCGAATATGTAAATAATAGTTTACTTTAATAAGGCGTGTATCTCGTTTTTTCCTGAAACGTTAAAAATTCTGTAAATGGCACTTGTGTGCATTTTGACAGTGTTCTCCGATATATGCAGCTCTGCCGCAATTTCCTTACGTGTCTTACCGTCGAGGATACATTCAAGCACCTCGGTCTGACGCCGGGAAAGGTGTGTTCCCTCAGGCAGGGCGGCAAGAACTTTTTTCAGCTTTTCAGCGCGGGAAAGATCGCCGGCAAGGATTATCACGGGTCTACTCTCGGAGGCACGAACGTAATCTTCAAGCAACCAGAAAATAAAGAAGAAGACCAGCTCGCTCATGAGATATGAAACAGACAGAAATTCAAAATTCCAGGTGATTACCTTCTCAACAAGCCACATTCCGATATTTCCGAAAACTACACCGAGCATCAATCCAGCAAACTTCTGCGATCCAACTCTTTTTTTCTTCAAGGAATAGAAAATCGCAATTATCATCATTAAGAAATAAGCAATAATATGCACGGTATAAAGCGGGTGCAGCACACCGTATTCTTTCACAAGCTTTGCTGCGCCGTCAACGTAAGTGAGAGAAACGCTCTTATAGTACCAATCAAGATGTCCCGTTGTCAAAACCATTGAATACATCAGGATCGCAACACCGATAAGAACATACGAAACCCACTTTGGATAGGTAAAGCCACAAAGCTTTGAAATCAGCATGAACATACAAAGAATGAGAAAAACATGACCAAGGTATGAAAGCTTGTTAGCAAATAATGCAAATTCTACAGTTTTTGCAAAGGATAAAAGGAGATAACCAAGATTAACTACAGAAACGCAAACGTACAAAACCAGAAGCAAATTTCTTTTTGCTTATTCTTCATGCTCAAATAAACACATGGTAAAGCAAGCGAAAGAGCGAAAATAACACTATATGCTATCGTCATATATCTCACCTCCCAAAAATAAACAGATGGTTCTTTAGCAAATCTTTACTTAAACGTATTATACCATATATCAGGTGAAAAATCAACCCGTTTGGCGATTTTTAGGCAAATCATATCGGTTTTACAGCCTTTTGAAATTATACTTCAAACTTTTTTGCGACACCAAAATCGGGAAAAGACGAAAAATAAGAAAATTCAAATGGGTGATAAATTGGATGTGTGTGATAAGAAGATGTATTTGGCAAGTCAGTTGTGGGGAATCACATGTGATAAATTAAATGTAGACGATAAATCAAATGTGTATGATAAAAAACTTTGTTATCTGTAAAAAAGAAAAATACGGAACGCTCAAATGAGCATTCCGTATTTTTGTGAGTAATTGATGAATAGGATACAAAATCCTAATGGGTGCATTTTATAGTCTGCAGACGATGAAATCAAACTCTCCGACAAATTGGAATTTGATTAATAAAAGAATCTGTTTTTAACAAGAAAATCGACGAATGTATATACGCCGTTTTCGTCTAATTCATCAAATAAAAAGGAAAATCCTATGGCTTGTTCATTAGACGCTTTGATTTTTTGTTTAAAATCATCCATTGACATACCATTTGTGTAATAGTCATCTAAGTAGTTCTCTACTCCATACGCTTCAAACTCATATTTTTTTAGCAATGAATAATCAAAAGTTTCAGCTACATTTCTCGATAATTTAGTTGAAATAGAAATCTTGTCTATCTCTACCTCTATATCACAACAGCCAATGATACTAATCACAGGAATGGGATAATACTCCATTTCATAATTACCATCCTCATTCTTTGAGTAATGACCATTGAAAAAACCCATTTCACAATTATATTTCTCGATGGCTGATATAAATGGACTTCTTAAACTTTGAGCCTTGTTACAGAGTTTTCTATAAAACTCGTTCAGATTATTCTTATTCATATATTGCCTCGTCAAATTTTTTTATCGATGAGGTTATTGTACCACACTTTTGTATATAAATCAAGGCGCAGCCTTGTATATCATCAATTCCAAAGGAATTGCATATCACCAACACGTAGTGTTGTATCTCATCAAGTCGCAGAAAGATACACGTTGATGCGTGATGATATACAGCCCAAAGGACTGATGATATCCACCACACTTCGTGCGGCGATGATATGCCAAGTCTGCGACTTGGATAAAAAAATACTGCAGAAAATGTATCCTTTTCTGCAGTATTTTTTGGCGGAGAAGAAAGGATTTGAACCTTCGCGCCGGTTACCCGACCTACACCCTTAGCAGGGGCGCCTCTTCACCACTTGAGTACTTCTCCATAGTAAAGCCGTATTAACTTGCCATATTATTATATCAAATTCTCTACCGTTTGTCAATACCTTTTTTCAAGGTTTTTGCAAGTTTTTCAAATTTATTTCACCTCTCAAAAAGCAAATTCAATTCTCTCCTAATTTTTACCGCTTAATATTTGAGCCCACCGTTATTTAGGTGGGCTGTTTTTGTAAAATTGATGATCTTTTTAGTTTACGAACATATGCTCGCGCTTTTTGAAGTAGGAATGGTTGTAAATAAGAAATACCAACGGACCTACAACACTGCTGGCAACGCCCTGCACTCCGGCTGCTGCAAAATCGTTTGAAATAAACCCAGGACCCAAAGCTACAATGAGATTTGAAATCAGGAGAAGTACGTATGAGATAGTTACCATTTTGGGCGCACGATAGCGGAACTTTTTCAGGCTGGATCTTGTGCAGAACTGGAAAAGACCTACAAAGATGATCAATGCACCGCAGAATAAATCAAATCCCTTGAGCCCGGGATAAGCTCTATATACAAAATCTGCATTCTCGCCGTAATTCAATCCCAAAACGTAAACAATTCCGCTGAGAATGTTAAGGATAGGGCCTAAAATAAATACGAAGTAAATAAGAAACTTGTATCATTTCATGCCAAGATCGTATGGACTTTTTTCTCTTTTTGTAATCATTTTTTCCTCCTTGTAAATACAGTTATGTATTTTCCGAACATGATTATCGGCAAGTTTATTTTACCATTTTATTATATAAATGTCAAGTTTTGCTCTCCTTTTTAATAATTTTTAATGATTTTTTCCATATTTGCATATTTTTTACAAAGATTACTTGATTTACCGATTTATTTATGGTAGAATCATTGAAGATCATAAAAATGCAAGAAAGGAATTATTATGAAGCCGATTTTTTGTACCGATCTTACGGTAGATAAGAATAATCAGACAATTAATGGCGAGGAATTTGTTTCCTCTGTTGTAGACCCGAAGAAAAGAGAGAAACTTGATCAGCTGGCAGAAGATCTTGAAGCCGCTATGGAAAAGACAAACGTTCCCTCTTGGATGGTGCTGGTGCGCAGTATTTCAGGTTGGATGGCGCTGTTTATGGGTCTTGGAATCATGAGGGCTGTATCGGATAGCGGAATTAATTCTATTTTCAGCAGCAACACCATCAGCTCTACTCTGCTCTGCCTGCTTGCTGCGGGTGCTTGGTTCTATCTTACAAAGCGCACAAGGGATATGCAGAAAAATGCTGCAAACAGCCCCGAGATCAAGGAAAAATCCAACGCACTTGAATGCGAGATGATAATGCTCCAGAACTCCATGGGTGTTCCTACCAATGCAAAGCACGCAGACGTTATCGTTTTTCCCTACACGGTAGTTGACGGCAAGATCACTCCCTCGAAGAAAAAGCTGTTGCCTCCATCTATTTTTTTAATTGACGTTATGGCATATGAGGACGGCGACAGAATTTCCATTTGTGATACGGAAAAAATATACACTTTCGAAAAGGCAGATATTAAGAGGATCCGCAAGGTCGAGGAGCAAATTTCAGTTCATCTCTGGAACAAGGATGAGGAGCCAACCTCAGCTAGATACGCCAAATACGGAATGCGCCTTACAACAAACGGAATGGTTTCTATGAATTACTACTACGCGATAGAGATCTCCGCTTTTGGTCAGGACTACGAGCTTTACTTCCCATGCTATGAGCTGCCTGTTTTCGCCGGTTTTCTCGCTCCTGAGATGCTTGCTGGCATCGATGAAGATGAGGACGACTTTGATGACGAGATCGAAGATGACTTCGATAATGACGCTCAAAGCGACTACATTGATGAGGCGAATGAAGAGATGTCACCTACTCTAAAAGCAGGTGAATCTGACGCTGAAAACACAGAGGAAAGTGCAGAAGAAATTACCGAAGAAAGCGCTGATGAAGCACCTGAGACGGAAGAAGATGCAGAAGATATTGCAGATGACTTTTTTGACGATCATGACGATAAGACCGAGGAATAATCCGCAAAAACACCAGAAATATGCAAATATTTCTTTGCAAAATATGACAGAGCGACCCGAATTTTCGGGTCGCTCCTTTTTCGATATTATATGATTTTTAAGATGTAATCAATTACACCTTCTTGCCGCCAAAGAGGTTTTTGAACCAATCAACAATATTAGCAAAGAACTCTACGATTGCCTGCCAGATAGCTGCGAATCCGGAAGGTTCTTCTGTGGGCTCCTCTACTGGAGGCTGCTGAGGTTCGCTGCCGATTGGAGGAATTGTGATCTGTGCCTTTTTGTTGCCGCAAACTGTACATTCGTTGTGCTTTGAGCCTGACTCGGTTTCGGTTGCTTCCTTGTCAATCACGTACTCGAACGTATGCTCGCCGATATCGATTCTGTTACCGCACTCGCAAGCGTGCCAGTGGTAGTTTACGTCATTATTGTACCATGTTTCAGAGTAAGTACATTCAAGATCTGCTACGAAGGTAAGTTTGGGAGAAGGTGTAGATTCACCTGTTGTTCCAACGCCTGCGGGAACGGAGCCGGACTTGATCTTAAGGAAGTCGCCAAGATCGATAGTTCCGTCTGCATTTCTGCCAACGCCTGCCTCAAAGTCAAATTCAAGGCTAACGAATATCTTTGTAGGATCAAGCTGTACACCCTTGGAGTTCTGGCATACGCCACCGAGCCAATAGAAGTTGGTTTCGTTGATGTAATCGGACTCTACCTGTGTACCCTTGCCCTTAAGGTTTTCATCTGCACCGGATTCTGTTCTGATGGAGATGATGCCGCTTGCCTTGAAGGCGGTGTTAGCAACGTCGTTTGTGTAGAACGCTACGTTGTAGTTACCGTTGTTGAAGGAGATACAGTTGTATACCTCAACGTCAGGACAGGAGTTAGAGTCAATACCCTTTGTAAGGTTATTGAAGGAGATGGAGTTGATAAGAACGTGGTGACCGGAGATGGAAGAACCACCAAGCTTGAAGCCGTTACCGTTACCACCTGCTCTGCCGTCCTCAAGATAACCGTTTCTGTATGCTACGCAGTTCTTGATAGTTACGGAGCCGATAGGACCGGTTTCAACCTTTGCATAGAGGTCCCAACCGTCGTCTGCATTGTTATATGCTACACAACCGTCAAATACGTTACCGGGACCGCAGGTAAGCTTCGCTGCAAAGCCGTCTGCATCCTCGTAGCCGGGGTCTGCGTTGTAATAAGAATCACAGTTAAGCACAAGGTTGTAGGATGGCCAATGCTCGATAGTATAGTCTGTGCCGGAGTAACGGCTGATCTGAATACCGGTGTTACCGTTACGGTATGCGTGGATGTCAACGAGAGTATTGTAGTTACCGGAGATCTGGAAGCCCTTCTGACCGCCTGCAGAGCCTGTTACGTCAAAGCCCTCGAAGTACCAGTAGTTACCGCCGTGAGTGAAGCCGAAGCCCTCTCCGCCAAAGTCGATTACGGGACGGGTCTTTGCCTCAGGATCTGCTACCATTCTGATAGGAGCATCTGCTGTACCGTCAATTCCACGGTCAATCTTCAAGGTCTGACCTTCGAGATTAAAGAGGTATGTACCCTCTGTGAGGATGATGGTCTGACCGGGATTAGCATTTCTTATAGCTGTTTCAAGGTCGAATGGATATTCTCTTGAGCCGTTGCCGTACTCTGTGCCTGTGGGAGAAACGTAAACGTTCTTTCTATGATAGTTACCGGGAGTATAAAGGACGCTGTGTTCCTGGTTTACGTTATTGCCGTGAGCGAGCTTTGTATATTCATCGTCGAACTCCTGATTGTCATCGGGGTCGAAGGAGATCTCAAAGTCATACTCGCGATATCCCTCTGTAAACTGAACGTCAAGGTACAGTCTTTCCTTGCCCTTAATAGGAGTTTCAGGAACGATAACTGCGCCTGTCATGTAATCCTTAATTGTAACGGTACCATCAACGTTTGTATTGATAGCGAAGGTATAAACGTCGCTTGTAGAGGATGTGGGAGATGTAATAACAACCTCGGGAGCGATGAGAGTCATGGGTCTTTCTTCTGCAGGAGCGTCAAGGGCAGGATCAATAGTTGTAAACTCAACGTTTGAGAAGGTCGCTCTTGCATTACGCGCTGCGAAGAAGCCTGCATATACGAACTCGGAATCAAGCTGATCGAGAGCCTTGGGATCATAGTTTTTGATCTCGCGAAGGAGGTTACCATTTGTATCGTAGTATCTAATGAAGTAACCGGTGTTATTTCTCTGGATCTCGAGAATGAAGGTGTCAAGAAGTTTTGTAAGGTTATTTTCAAGATCTGCCTCGTTTGTGCAGCCTGCGATAGCGTTATACGTACCTGCCTGGAAACCTGCAGCACCTGTTTCGAGAGGAAGGATCTGAGAACGGAAGTACTTGTTGATAACTTCTGTATCCTGACCTTCAAATCCTGCAAGGTTATCCTTTGTGATACCTGTCTTTGATACCATACCAAGACCGAGCTTCATTGTGTACTTTGTTCCACCCTGATAGCTTGTTTCGTAGAAGTACTCGTTGCCATCTTCATCGGACTCATACTTATACTCGATCTTTGTAGTACCTGCCATGTACTGGTTATTCCAGAAGTTAGAGCCGTCGCCTGCCTTACCAAGGCGGTCTGTTACCATAAGGCCGAAGCCCTCCTGACCGTTGGAAAGTGTCCAGTTGTTAATCTTTACGGTTGCTCTTAAAGTAAAGTTCTGATCTGTGGGAACCTTGGTATAATAGAACGCGATACCGTCTGTGGAGGTGAGCTGGATCTTACCCTTGCCGCCCTCGGAGTAAACTGTTACCTGACCGTCCTCGTTAAGGTTACCTGTGTAACCGTTATTTGCCTTATTTGTAGATGGGCCGTAGTAGGTGAAGCCCCATGTGGGCATAGCATCCTTGGTTACGGTCACTTCAACTGTATCGGATGCGCTGCTCTCGTCGCCACGGATAGCGTGAACTGCGAAAGTATGCTCGGAGCCAACTGCAAGACCTGTTACCATGTAGATAAGGTCTGTGGTTTCGCCTACGTAAGAGCCGTCACAGTAGATCTCGTACTTATCTGCCTCGCGAACCTCGGTAAATTCAAGCTCTACCTTGCCATCGCCCTTGCTTGTTGCACTGGAGAGGTATGGTGTGCCGAGAGGAAGAACGTAGTTAACCGTCCACGCCTCGGAAACCTTATCCTCAGCTCCCTCTCTTGAAAGAATAGCAGTTACTGTATAAGAACCTGACCACTCGGGAGAGATCTCTGCGGAATATACCTTACTGTCTGCAACGGAGGATGCCTCGTATACCTTATGAACGTTGCCGCCCTCAACCTTAACGGTTACTTTATCGGCATAGATGCCCTCGCCGCCTGAGAACTTACCAACCTGTGCATTAACGTCTACCTTGATAGCGCCGCCAATGTCGGTAGCGAAGGTGATGGTGGGAGTTTCAACTGCTTCCCAATCAACGGGAGCGTTAAGGTTTACGTACTCATGCTCGGTTACCTCAATGCGGAAGATATAGTTGCTTCCGTCAGGAGAGCCGATGAAGTATCCGCCTGCGTCGTCAACGTAGAACGTTGTGATGCAAGGATCGTTCTTTGCGAGTTCAACGCTTGTTTCATCAACGATATTACCGTCTGCATCATAAAGAGCGATTCTACGGTTATCGTCACCACCCTGTACCCACCAGATCTTAACGGTGGATGAGCCGGTGATAGAGAAACCAATAGCTGCGGAGATCTTGGTTGGTGTAATCGTTGTCTTGGTCTGTAAATTAATTCTGCGAATGGCAGCGCCTGCGCTGTTATATCCATCGCTGAACGTCTTTTTACTTGTGTCTATCTTTGTTTTGCCTGCGTAGTACAGAGTAAAGTAATTATCCGTACCAACCTTTTCGGATTCACCGTCTTTCTTTGCGCCCTGAGCCATATCGGGAAGATGCTCGTTCGCGTCAAGCACGAAGGTCTTCTCTGTTGCTGCAGATGCTGTGAGAGCAACGGTGAGGATCGGGAGCACAAGAACTGCCACGATCATGAAAGCTAAAAGCTTTTTTGTTGAGATTCTCATAAGTTTTCTCCTTTTATTTTAAGCAAAATATTTATGCTTTGTTTATATTATATCATTTTTAGTTGACGTTTGCAAGATTTTTTGGCAAATTTGACGATAGGCATATTTAACAGAATATTATCTCGTTTTTTGTGCAAATTGTTCAAAAAATGGAGTTTTGATCAAAAAAAACGCCAATTTCTCGGCGTTTTCTTTGTTTTTTTGATATTATAAAATATTTTGATTTAACTGTTTTCGCGCTACCCACGAGTCTTATCTGTACTCGGGGAAAACGAGCTTCGTTTCGTTGGTTTTTGTGGCGTATGCTTCATCGAGAAGCGCCTCAACGTCGATCTTCGCAAGCTCTGCCATCACCTCGTCAAGCTTAGGCTGTGTTTTGGGATGTCTTGGAGTGAATACGGTGCAGCAATCCTCGTACGGAAGAATGGAAGTGTCAAAGGTACCGTATCTTCTGGCGTACACGACGATCTCATTTTTATCAAGTCCTATGCAGGGGCGGAATACGGGAATATTCACGAAGGAATCCGTAACTCTGATAGCAGAGAGAGTCTGTGAGGCTACCTGACCAAGGCTTTCACCCGTGATGAGTGCCTGACATTTATACTCGTTCGCCATTCTCTCGGAAAGCTTCATCATGAACACGCGAAGAAGTATGGTAAAGTAATCCTCCTTGCACTTTGCACGAAGCTCCTCCTGAATATGAGTGAGAGATATTGTATGAACGTGGATGCGAGAACAATATTCGCACATTTCCTGTGCCAGCTGCATTACCTTTTCTCTGGCGCGCTCGGAAGTATATGGGAATGACTCAAAGTGCAGAGCCTCGATCTCCATACCGCGCTTTGCCATCATGCAGCCTGCAACGGGAGAATCAATACCTCCCGAAAGGAGAAGAAGACCTCTGCCGGCACTTCTGATTGGAAGACCACCTGCTCCTGCCTCCTGACCGGCGTGGATATATGCATACTCGTCGCGGATCTCCACTGTTACCGTAACCGCAGGATTATGTACGTCAACCTTGATTCCCTTTACCGCAGAGAGGATGACTCCGCCGATCTGCGCAGAGATCTCAGGTGACTTTAAGGGGAAACGCTTGTCGGAGCGCTTGGCATCAACCTTGAAGGTGCGTTTGCCGTAGAGCTTTTCGGGAAGATATTCCTTTGCCATCTCCGTTATAGCGTCCATATTCTTTTCGCAAACTGCCGCGCGGTTTACACCTGCGATGCCGAAGATCTTTTTGGCAGTTTCATACATACCGTCCATGTCGCAGAACTCATCCTGTGGCTCAACGTACACGGTGCTCTGCATGAAATATATTTTGAAGATACCGTGAGGCGTGGCTCTCCTGCGCAGCTCTTTTACAAGCTGGGACTCGAAGGTCTGGCGATTTGCGCCCTTGAGAACTACCTCACCGAATTTACAGAGTATAACTTCACGAATTTCCATTTTAACCTCTTTTCCCTTTTGGGTTTCATTTTTACCAATCTATTATATAGTTTTTTTCGGGAAAAGTCAAGGGTTATTTGAAAACTATGTCGGCAATTCTTCTCGCTCGCTCAATATCGCTGACGACGCAGTAAAAAATCAGCTCTCCGTAGATGGCGATAAATGAATTTTCACCCGTGGGATCAAGCACGTCAAGACGTCGACGGCATATTTCGATAGCATGGGCGCGGCTGTCGGTGATAATGAAGGCTCCGCACTCCGATGGGGCGTCTACTCTGGAATTTAAGAGAACCGCAAAGCCATCGGGCATAAGCTCTCCACCGAAGATAAGCGCGGCAAGCTCAGGAGAAATATATCCCTCCTCATGGGGCTCGGCATCGGCAGAATATATGACGCCCTCCACTCCGTAGGCAGAGGCAAATTCCGTGAGAAGTGCTACGTGATCCCGCTTTTCAGCGCATGATGAAAAGATAAAAAGGCATAAAAAAAGCAATACGAAAATTCGCTTCATAAGTGAAAGATCTCCTACCTGTGATACTGAAACAGTATATGAGATCCATCAAATTTTAAGACTCTTTCGCATTGCTTTTTTTGTATTTTTTGTCAACCGACTCTCCGAAAATGTAATTTTTTAAAGACCGTGACGGTATTTTACCCATATTTCTCGGTATTTTTCAGTTTTTTTCGAGTTATATTGAGCCTTTACGATCTTACCTCTGTCAGCTCCCCGCGCAGATCCTTTTCCATATAGCCCTTGATCTGCTCACCCGTAAGCTCGAGGCTGAAAAGATAATAGAGCTTTGCAACTGCCGCCTCGGTAGTCATATCGCTGCCGCTTACTGCACCTGCGTCCTTTAAGGATGAGCTGGTCTTGTATGCACCGAGAGTAACCGTTCCTCCGGGGCACTGGGAGCAAACCACAACTATGGAGCCGGAATTAAAGGCTTTTTTGATAATAGGAATAAGCTTTCCACCACCACCGGGTATATTGCCCGCGCCAAAGGTTTCAAGCACGATGCCCGAGAGCTTATCCGTCATGATGGATTCAAAAAGACTGAACTGAATTCCGGGAAAGACTTTAATTACACCGATAGGCACCTCGGAGAGAGGAACGAATGAAAGGCTCTCACCCGATCCGCGGAGGATCACCGAATAGTTGTATTTGATAGTGATTCCAACCTCTGCCAGCGGCGGGAAGTTTGGAGAGGAAAAAGCCACAAGATCGTCTGCATTCATTTTAGTTGCACGATTGCCGCGCAGGAGCTTTCCGCTGAAGTAAAGCGCCACCTCGCGAACAACTCCCTCACCTGCTATGAGCAAGGAGGTTATAAGGTTATCTCTGCCGTCGCTTCTGATCTCGGAGAGTGGGATCTGTGAGCCTGTGAGGATTACGGGCTTGTCAAGTCCCTTCAGCATAAAGGAGAGAGCAGATGCGGTATACGCCATAGTGTCTGTTCCATGGAGGATCACAAAGCCGTCGTATAGATGATAGTTTTCATAAATCTTTCTACCGATGGCATTCCACTCAACCACCGTCATATCCGATGAGTCAAGCAGGGGATCCATCTCAAAAAGCTCCCACGTAGGCAGGGAGGGAGATGAAAGGTCGGGAATGTGCCTGATTGCCTCGGTGAGGTATCCCTTTGTTGGGGCGTAGCCACCGTCAGTGCGCTTCATTCCGATAGTTCCACCGGTGTAGATGATCAATACCTTTTTATTCATGATCTGCTCCTCTCGCGATCGATGTAGCTCTGCAGAATTATCTCCGCAGAAAGAGTATCAACGTTGTTTTTTCTCTTTTTTCCGAAAGTGCCCACCTCGCCCATATAGCGATAAGCCATCATGGTGGTCATGCGCTCGTCGTAGAAATCTATCTCAATGTCTGTATATTCTCTTACAAGCTCGGCAAAGGCACGGATAACGTCGGTTCTCTGCCCTTCGCTGCCGTCCATATTCTTCGGAAGTCCTATTATTATTTTCTTGCAAAGGCGACTCTCTGCTTCCGCTGCCACGCGCTGGGCAGTCTTTCTCATTCCGCCCTCGGAGATAGTTCCTATACCACTGGCAAGCATTCCCGATACGTCACACTCTGCAAGTCCGGTGCGGCGATCTCCGTAATCTACGCCAAGATACTTTCCGTGATTCAAGTTCATATTTTCACCCATTTTGTATAGTTTGATTTGCATTTTTGCAGTTTTTCAGAGTTTTTCGTAAACGAATACTCTGAAGTCCACTTCTGTTTCAAGGCTATCAAGTGCGAGGATCTTCTCCCTGTCTGCAGGTCTTGTACGATAAGCGTACGGAGTCATCATAAAGAGGTTTTTTATCGCCTCAGGGGTGTCCAGACCTATCTTATACGTCAGTGGTTCGTCTTCTATGAGGCGAAATCCCGAAAGAGCAGTATCCTGCACAACGTTTTTATAAGGGGTATCGTAGATCTTGCTCTTTAACCCGAAAAGGTGCATCTGCCCGGGAATTGCCATAATAAAGTGACCACCGGTACGGAGAACTCTGCGTGTTTCCTCCAGCGCCAGAGGGGAGAAGGTATTGATCACCGTATCTATGCTACCGTCTGCCACGGGCATATGATAGGAGCCTGCAACAGCAAGTGAGATGCGGGAGTTTTTCTTACCTATCTCGCGGACGGCATCCTTTGAAATATCAAAGGCAGATACATTGCTGACGCCATCTCGCTGATACACGGCTCTTTCCACGAAATCCGTGTAATATCCCTCGCCTGCACCTGCATCGAGAATAGCACCGCCACAGGGAGTGTACTCCATAACCTGAGTAGCAATATACCTTGCAAGAGGAGCGTAATACCCTGCCCCGAGGAACGCCCTGCGTGCGAGTACCATGTCTTTGTTATCACCGTGGGTGCCACCCTTTTGGGAAAGCAAAAGATTATAGTATCCGCCTCTTGCCTTGTCGTAGCTGTGACCGTTTTTGCAAGTAGCGCGACCTTCTTCTATATTCAGTTTTTCTTCGCATTTCGGGCAAATGAATTTCATATCTTGTGTCCTTTTTATCGAAAAACTATATTTTTGTAAAGTTTATTTTGCTTTTCTGCACTTTTATATGATGCTTGAAGTTGCCTACTGCGAGGCGAATATCAAAGCTACAACAAAGCATTCACCAAAATCATTCCACCAGCATTGCGTCGCCAAAGGAGAAGAAACGATATCTCTCGTCCACCGCTTCCTTATAAGCGTCCATAACAAACTCTTTACCGGCAAGGGCGCTTACCAACATTATGAGGGTGCTTTCCGGAAGGTGGAAATTGGTTATCAGAGCATCTATGGCTTTGAATTTATAGCCGGGATAGATGAAGATACCTGTTTCCCCTTGGATGGGGTGGATGATTCCATCATCGGTGGCAACGCTCTCAAGAACTCGGCAGGAGGTAGTGCCTACGGCAATTATTCTGCCACCGTTTGCGCGCCTTCTGTTTATCTCGTCTGCAACTTCCCTCTCGATGTGAAAATACTCACCGTGCATCTCATGGTCTGCGAGCTTCTCTGCCTTTACGGGGCGGAAGGTGCCAAGTCCCACGTGAAGCGTTACCTCACCGTAGCCAACGCCCTTTGCACGTATTTTATCAAGAAGCTCGTCCGTAAAGTGAAGACCCGCGGTGGGAGCAGCTGCAGAACCCTCCTCCTTGGCATAAACGGTCTGATAATCGCTCTTGTTTTCCAGCTTTTTCGTAATGTATGGAGGCAGGGGCATATTTCCCACCTCGTCAAGAAGCTCGTATACGGACTTATATTTTTCCGTGTCATACTCGAAGCGTACTATGCGGTTTCCACCGTCTACAACCTCGGTAACCTCCGCGCGGAGTATATCACCAAAGCGGAAGGCGGCGCCAACCTTTGCTCTCTTGCCGGGGCGAACCAGAGTTTCCCATGTGCCGTCATCAAGCATCCTGAGAAGCAAAAGCTCCATGGGTGAGCCCGTTTTTTCAGTTACGCCAAGAAGTCTTGCAGGGATCACCTTTGAGGAATTTACCACAAGCATATCCTCCGGGCGAAGATAGTCTATTATATCGCGGAAGATCTTATGTTCTACCGTTTTATTTTCTCTGTTTAATACCATGAGGCGGCAACCGTCGCGTTCGGATGATGGATACTGCGCTATAAGCTCCTCGGGGAGATCGTAGTAAAAATCATGAGTTTCAAGGTCGGTTTTCGGGCGCTCGTTAAGTATCATTCCGTTTTTCTCCATTGTATATCCTTTCAGTGGGCAAATCCCGTTGGGTTTCATAAAATATAATATATTCTCTAAATTTTTATTTTAACATAAAGATGCGGATTTTGCAATAGAATATTTGAAATTTTGGCGAAAAAGGGAGCAAAATATGAAAAAGGCTATATTCCGTGGGGTTGGAACTGCGCTTATAACCCCATTTTCGGGAGGAGATATTGACTTTGGCGCATTCGGTAGGCTGATAGATCATCAGATCAGTGAGGGCATCTCTGCCCTGATAATAGGAGGCACTACGGGGGAGGCTGCCACCCTTTCCAACGAGGAGAGATACCAGCTATATCGATTTGCTCACGAGCGCGTTGCAGGCAGATGCGCACTGATTTTCGGCACGGGAACGAACGATACAGCCGTGGCTATAAGACACACCCAGCTTGCCGAAGAAATTGGATGTGACGGCGCACTGCTGGTAACACCTTACTACAATAAGGGAACGTCACGAGGGATAGTTACTCATTACAGACGGATAGCAGAGGCAACCTCTCTTCCTCTTATTTTATATAACGTTCCCTCTCGTACCGGGGTCAATATGAGCATTGAAATGCTTGAATCCTTGGGAGAGATCGAAAACGTGGTTGCCATAAAGGAGGCGGGCGACTCTGCAGACAGGCTTGTCAGCATCGCGGCTATGAAAGAAAAACTCAGACTTTATGCAGGAAACGATACGCAGCTGTTCTCTACCCTTGCGCTTGGGGGAGATGGAGTGATCTCGGTGCTGTCGAACCTCGCGCCAAGGGAGATGATGGAGATATTCTCCACCTTTGAGGCAGGGGATATTCAAGGGGCGAGGGAGGCACAATGCAAGCTGCTACCCTTGATGAGGGCAATGTTCATTGAAACCAACCCGGCTCCGATAAAACACGCCATGGCAAGTGTGGGGCTATGCTCCGGGGAGGTAAGACTGCCAATGTTTGAGATCTCCAGCGAAAGCAAACGGATAATCGACATCGAGCTGCGTAAATTCGGTTTTCTTTGATTGGTAAATATTTGTTAGCATACTCCATTTCTTTCGTAAACTGTCGCATAAATTTTCATTTTTTGTCCGACAAAATCTTGTGGTTTTAAAGATTTTTTTAGTTTTGAGTCAACTTTTTCACAAACTATCTTGACAAAACGGCAAGTCTGGGATATAATGTATATGTAAATTTGTACGATTTTACTGAAAGGAATATAAATATGACGCTTGGAAAAAAGATCGCCCTTCAGAGAAAGGCTATTGGTCTGACCCAGGAGCAGGTGGCTCTTAAAGTAAGAGTTAATACGCAAACCGTCGCTGATTGGGAAAATAATATCGGCGAACCAACTATACAGAATCTTAAAGATCTAGCGGCTCTCTTTGATACATCCCTCGACGACCTTCTTGACACCGGTCTTGGAGATGACGATGCTGCTCTCGGCTACTGCAAGGGCTGCGGCATTGCTATAAATGAAAAGAACCTTGGAGAAAAAACGCCTGCAGTGCTTTGCCGCAGATGCGTTGAGGTAAAGAAAGCACAGGAAAGACGCGCTGAAATGGAGAAAAAAGCTCTCATTGAGCGTCAGGAAAAGGCTATTCGTGCAAAGCGCATGGCTGAATACAACGCACATCGCGACAGACAGAGAACTATCAGAAGAAAGAGAAACATCAGCTTCCTCGTAGCAGCTCTGCCAACAGCCCTTTGGGTTGCGCTCCTTATCTACACTCTCAACACAGAGTTTAATCAGATCTGGCTCATCGTTGGCTCGATACTTGCTTACTCCGTGTTCTCCCTCGTGGCACTTCTCTTCTACGATGGACCTATCCGTGATTTCCTCGTTTATATGTTCACCGCTTCCATTAAGTGGCCCGGACTTATGTACACCTTCGACTGGGACGGCTTCCTTTGGGTAATTATGATGAAAGCCCTGTTCGGCATTCTCGGATTCTTCTTCGGTCTGCTTTGTGGATTCCTCGGTCTTATTATCGGACTTATCATCGCACCGTTCGTATTCCCATACAAGCTGATCAAGATGCATATCGACATCCATCACGGTGACGTTTCCGACTACGTTTAATATTTGAATTTTAAGCGCTCGCTTTTTGCGGGCGCTTTTTTGTTTTCATCGCTTTTTGTAGAAATAGGCATTTTTTGATAATAATTATTTGCATTTTTGGCACTTTTGAGATCAAAAGTGCTTTTTATTATTTTGCAAAGTTTTGAGCTTCCAATGCAAAAAAGTAAAAAAATCCCGACAACGTCGGGAGGAGAAAAACTAATTTTCCATAACTTATTATAAATGTTGTTATGAGAATATGGAGGACAAATGAGGTACACAAAAGACGTTTTAATCAGCATTGGAATTGGCATTATGTTAGCTATCATTATCTTTGAGGCCTTGGTGCTTGCAAAGATAATCCGCATTGGTGACAGCGACCAGAATATCGACGTTGAGATAGTTAACGGAGAGAGCGAGGTCGTGGAATTTGAGGGACTTGGTCTTGTTCCGGGAGAGAAGCTTGAATACACTCTCAACGTAAGCACCAATGACGGTGTTGCACACACTATCGTTTTCGATTTCCGTGAAGAAAAGGATTCTCCCCTTGCCGACTACGTTTACGTTAAGCTTACCATCGGTGATGACGTTGTATGCGATACTCTGCTTACTGACGTTTCTGATTTTGAAATTAAAAGCATTCCCGTCCGTTCGCTGGTATTCGTTGAAATGGTACCGGAAGACGAAGCGGAAAAAGCAGCTTGGTACGATGACCTTAACGATGGTGACGTTCTTACCTTTAAGTACGTTTATCACAAGCAGGTCACAATTACCCACCGTATAGTTGATATCGAGCCAAAGGGTGACGGATACATAATTACCCTTGAGGGCGATAACAAAAACTCTGAGGATAATCAGGGACAGCAGAAAATTGACACCACAAACGAATTCAGCCCTAACTACGTTGTTGGTAAGGTTGTAGGTCAGTCCATAATACTCGGCTTTATCCTCAGCATTATGAAAGAGCCTGTGGGACTCATCTTTGCTGTTATTGTTCCCTGCGCGATAGTAATCATTATGGAGGTCGTTAAGATCGTTTCCGTTCTCAATGAAGAAAAGAAGAAAAAGGCAGAGGAAGAAAGCCAGAAAAAGGATGACGAGCTTGAGGAGCTTCGTAGAAGATGTTGGAACTTGGACATTTGAAAACATACAGTAATTTCAGTATTTTTGCAAACCTATAGTTTGCATTTACATGACAAAAAGCTCCCGAGAAATCGGGAGCTTTGCTTTTTTGTTTTTTAGTTTTATTGAATTTAATATAAAATTGCGCGGATTTTACAAGAAGAATTTTAAGTGCAGGCGAAGAAAGCCTAGCGAGGAGGCGACGGTGTAGTTGCCTACTCCAAGCCGATCGAGTCGACGGTTTTTCTGAAGCATCCACCAAAATTATTCCGTAAAATTAGTACATTCCACCCATATCAGGAGCCGCCGGTGCAACGGGTGCAGGTTCCTTCTTATCGGAAACCACTGCCTCGGTTGTGAGAACTGTGGAGGCGATCGAAGCCGCATTTTCGAGGGCAGAGCGCGTCACCTTTGCGGGGTCAACGATACCTGCTTCCAGCATATCGCAATAGGTTTCTCTATAAGCATCGAAGCCATAGCCAACCTTGCCTGACTCACGGATCTTGGATACTATTACAGAGCCGTCAAGACCTGCGTTATCTGCGATCTGCTTCATGGGGGCGGTGAGTGCTTTGGTAACGATCTTCGCACCTGTCTTTTCGTCGCCCTCAAGGGTTTCAACGAATACCTCTACCGCGGAAAGAATGTTCACGTAAGCTGTTCCGCCACCTGCAACAATTCCCTCCTCCACTGCCGCCTTGGTAGCGTTAAGAGCGTCCTCAATGCGGAGCTTTTTCTCTTTCATTTCCACCTCGGTAGCCGCGCCAACTTTAATTACAGCAACACCACCTGCAAGCTTGGCAAGACGCTCCTGGAGCTTTTCTTTATCAAACTCGGATGTTGAAACCTCGAGGGCAGAACGGATCTGACCGATTCTGTCAGAGATTGCTTTTTTATCGCCAAAGCCACCAACGATGATAGTATTTTCCTTTGTGATCTTAACCTGTCTTGCACGGCCAAGCTGACCGAGAGAGGTGTCCTTTAGATCCAGACCAAGCTCGGAGGTGATAACCTCTCCACCGGTGAGAGTTGCAATATCGGTGAGCATTTCTTTTCTGCGATCACCGAATCCGGGTGCTTTAACTGCAACAACGGTAAACGTGCCGCGAAGCTTGTTGAGAACAAGGGTGGTAAGAGCCTCGCCCTCCACGTCCTCTGCAACGATGAGAAGCTTCTTTCCTGACTGAACTATCTGCTCAAGCAGGGGGAGGATCTCCTGAATGTTTGAAATTTTCTTGTCTGTTATGAGAATGAGGCAATCGTCAAGAACGGCCTCCATTTTTTCTGTGTCTGTTGCCATGTAGGGAGAGAGGTATCCGCGATCAAATTGCATTCCCTCAACAACCTCGCTATACGTTTCCGCAGAGCGGGATTCTTCAACGGTGATAACGCCGTCGGAGGTAACCTTTTCCATAGCGTCGGCAATGAGGCGACCGATGCTCTCATCTCCTGCGGAAACTGCGCCAACGCGAGCGATGTCCTCTGTGCCGGAAACTGCCTTTGCCTGCTTTGCAAGCTCGGTGATGGCAACCTCGGTAGCCTTGAAGATACCCTTGCGCAGGATCATGGGGTTTGCACCCGCGGTAACGTTCTTCATGCCCTCGTGGATAAGTGTCTGGGCAAGGAGGGTGGCAGTTGTTGTGCCGTCGCCTGCAGCGTCGTTTGTCTTTGTAGCAACCTCGCGAACGAGGGATGCGCCCATGTTTTCAGCGGCGTCCTCAAGCTCGATCTCCTTTGCGATGGTAACGCCGTCATTGGTGATGAGCGGTGGGCCGAATTTCTTTTCTAAAACTACGTTTCTACCCTTTGGCCCAAGGGTGATTTTTACTGTGTCTGCAAGCTTATCTACTCCGCGAAGAAGCGCAGCTCTTGCATCTGATCCGTAAAGTATGATTTTTGACATATTTAGTCCTTTCTTGTGTTTTACAACGGGAAAATCATGCCTTCCAAATGAAGGTTTATTCTACTACTGCTAAAATATCAGACAGTGAAATTATGGAATAGTTAACGCCGTCAACCTTAATATCCGTTGCGCCGTATTTTGTGGTGATAACCTTATCGCCAACGCTTACGGTCATTTCAACGTGCTCGCCGTTTACTACTCCGCCGGGGCCTACTGCCACAACCTCGAAGATCTCGGGCTTCTCTTTTGCAGAGCCGGGAAGAAGAATGCCGCCTGCTGTCGTTTCCTGCACTTCTGCGGCTTTGATTACCACTTTATCAAGCAATGGTCTGAGTTTCATTTTTATCTCCATTCTTTTGATGTATTTTATTCACTCTTTTTATTTTACAAAATATTTATGAATAAATCAATAGCTTTTAGAAATTTTTGGCTGATTTTTCACTTTTTGCCTGATTTTTTCGTGATTTTTCACTTTTTCAATTTGTTTTCGTGGATTTATCAGGACAACAGTATCTTCAGCCTTTCCATTATTTTCTTTTCCTCTCGACTGACCTTTACCTGCGTAAGACCTAAAATTCCGGCAGTTTCTACTTGGGAAAGGTCTCGGAAATAGCGAAGCAAAACGATCTTTCTTTGTAGCTCGGGCAGACGATCTATGGCATCACGGAGAGCAAGATGATCAAAGTTTCTCTCCTCCTCATCCTCGTCGCAAAGGAGATTTCCCAAGGTGAGCGTTTCCTCACCGGGGGATGCCGCCTCGTCAAGAGAGCGCACTGCAGCACCGCAATGTATGGCTCGCGCCGCATCCTGTGGTGTTACTCCTACCGCCTCCGCAAGGGCGCAAATTCCCGTGTCCTCTCCCGTTGTAAGCCTTCGCTCGCGCTCGGCTAGCAGCTTTGCGGAAAGACGCTTATCCTCTCTTGAAATCTTGATGATCCCATCGTCACGAAGAAAGCGCCGTATCTCCCCGAAGATCAGGGGAACGGCATAGGTGGAAAAGGTGGTTCCATGAGAAAAATCAAAGGTACGCATTGCCTTGACCAGACCGATGGTTCCGCATTCCACAAGGTCGCTCATCTCGCCGCCGCGCTGGGAAAGTCTTGTTGCTATGGAGTAGACCAGGGGCATATTGATCTCTGCCAGCCTCTCCCCTGCCGCAGCATCACCGGAGCGATATTTTTTTAAGAGATAAAGGTTTTCGTCGTAAGACTTTTTTCTTGTCGTTGTATTTTCCATTTTCCACCGAGGTCGGCTCAGGGCTTTAAGATTTTTCTCATAAGAACTCGAGTGCCTCGCAGAGGACGGGATTTAACCGTTACCTGATCCATGAAGCTCTCCATTACAAGAAAACCCATACCGCATCTCTCGTCAGACGGCGAGGTGGTGAACATCGGCTCTCTGGCGCGCTCTACGTCTTCTATGCCTATGCCACTGTCGGATACCTCTATTGACAGCTCTCTCCCCGTGTAAAGTCTGACGGATATGTATATCTGGGGATATTCCCAGCGAGATGGGGCGGGATAGGCATGAACTATTGCATTTGTAACCGCCTCCGAGGTGGCGCACCTGATGTCGCCTATCTCCTCAACGCTGGGATTAAGCTCCGCTACAAAGGCAGAAACTATGCTGCGTGCCACTGCTTCATTTGAGCTTATGGCA
Source organism: Eubacteriales bacterium (assembly GCA_045589435.1). Taxonomy (GTDB): domain Bacteria; phylum Bacillota; class Clostridia; order Oscillospirales; family CAG-272; genus UBA1740. The sequence continues at coordinate 45,435 of JAZNPB010000064.1, forward strand.
GGTAATTTCAGCTTCATTTGATTAATTATCTTTCTCATTTTGTTCCTCTCATTTTTTTCAAAAACAAGCATAAATGCAAAGCAGATTTTACATTTTTCCCTATTTTCCGATATAAACATTCTTTATCTTTTCTATGCCCGAAAGACGAACAAGCTTCATCAGCGTAGCTGAAAGCCCGATTATACGAAGACTTGCTCCCGCCGCCTCACATACTTGGCTACGACCGATAATAAGCCCGATTCCCGAGGAGTCCATAAATCGCACCTCCGAAAAATCAAGGTACACGACTCCCGGACGACGGGCAAATATCTCTCTGTCTGTTTTTTCTCTGATGAGCCTTGCCGTATGGTGGTCTATCTCGCACTTCAGCTTGGCAATGATCACGCCTTCCTCGTAGGCAAAAACTACCCTTTCCTGCATTTTTTATCTTCCTTTCCGAGCGGCAAATGCCGCACTTTTCCCTACCATTCTAGCACCGCGAGAGTAAAAAAATTGTCGCAATTTAGCCGCGGGAAAAATATTTTTTGAGGGGATCAAAATGAGAGGATACTGCTATTGATTTTTCAAAGAACTTAGGCTTATTTTTTCTTTTTTAAGCCGTTAAATTTATGCTTTCAGCAGCCTTTTTATTACCGTCAGGCGGCATCCCTTTGTGCTTTAAGCCAAGAATTTCAGGGCGCGGGCGATATTCAGCTTACACTCCCGCTTTTTCTTAATGTAGGTATTTTCCGAGATGAAGATAGGACTTGCACGTTTTGTATAACCTCGGCGCTTTCCAATATCCTCTATATAACTCTCCGCATCCCGATCTCCAACGATCTCCGCAACAGCGTTAAAAATCTTGGTGTTGTAGTACCTATATTCCATTATAACGTTTGAGGGCAGATCCTTATTCGCAATGTGGTCTCCCCTTCTGTCATAATCTGCGCAAAGGGCGCAAACTATCATATCGATCGAACTATAATCATAATCAGGCATCTTTCTTTAATAGCCATCTCACCTCGGATAGCTCCTCCTCCAAATAAATCATAGCTGCACGAAGTCGCTCCAGGTGAAATAACGAGCGCTCCGCATTGCAGATCAAGCCGTCAACTGTGGAGATCAGCTCCTCGTTTATCAGCTTGTAATCCATTTCTAAAATCCCATCCACCAGGTTGTGTACCGAAAGTTTTTCCTCGGTTTCCCTGATCTTTTCCTCAATGATGGCCATATCCTTGCAAATCTCGCTTGGGTGGCGATAAAGTCGCGACGGTATGCCCTCTCTCGGTCTTTCTCTTACGTACATAACGATGCTCCTTTCGTGTAAAAGCCGTTCCTTTGGTAAATCCTCCTTTTCATCTAAACGGCTGCCGCTACCTCTCATCTTGGGGCATAAATTCAAGGCGCAAAGCTTGCCGTTTTCTCTCGGAACACGATCTTCGGATGTTTTTCTCCTGCCTAGGTTGCTTTATGTGGAGCGGGGCAAAAACCTTTGGTCCTGGGGGAAAAACTCGAAAATTGGCTTGCGTATTATAAAAAATAACTTAAAATGTAGCAAATCGGGTCACTCAAAAAACAAAAAGTAACCTCTTGCGTGACAATTATAACATATCCGATATCACTTGTCAAGTTATTTTTTGGTAATTTTATAACTTTTTTTGCAGAAACTATTGCATTTTAGGTGACAATGTGATAAAATCATGCTGTATCATCAAAAAGGTAAGGTAAGTAAAATTTTACAAACGTTTGAAAGAAAAAAGAAAAGAAAAAATATTTATTTGTTTGATTCGGCGCAAGCCATTAAAAAAGCGCCGTAGGCAAAAAGCGGCAGCGTCTTCGTTAATTCTACTCTAATCTAATATATTTTAGTATATTCTACTCTATTATTTTCTAGTCTTTTCTTTTCTACAAACGACGTCGTACGACGGATCGTACGATGAATCGTAAATAATCGTACGATTTTTTCGGGAAAGCTACCTTTTAATTATAATTCGCAGGAGGAAGAACAATGCTTGCTAATAATCTGAAGCTTTTGAGAAAGAAAAAAGGACTGACACTTGACGACCTGGCAGAAGCGCTTGGCACGTCGCGCCAGACAATACATCGCTATGAAAACGGCACTATAACTAATATTCCGCCCGAAAAGGTTGAGAAGTTAGCAGAGGCGCTTGGTACTACTCCCTCCGCGCTGATGGGTTGGTCAAAGGTGGATTTTGCCCGATACGATAACCTTTCACCCATGGAGAAAAAATCCGTTCCCATCCTTGGAGAGATCGCCTGCGGCGCACCTATCTACGCTGAGGAGGAGCGAGGAGAATTTGCCACCGTTGAGGGAGATCTGGCAGTTGATTTCTGTCTTCGCGCCCACGGCGATTCCATGATCGGAGCAAGAATTTTTGACGGAGATATTGTTTTCATTCGCTCTCAAAGCTCCGTTGAAAACGGAGAGATCGCCGCCGTGATTATCGACGATGAGGCAACTCTGAAAAGAGTTTATTTCTATCCCAATGAGGGAAAGCTGATACTCTCCCCCGAAAACCCGAGATATGCCCCCTTGGTTTATATCGGCGAGGAGCTTGCACATATCAGAATACTCGGTAAGGCTGTGGCATTCCAGAGTAAGATTTTATAATAACTTAATAAAATCAAAAAACAAAGGCGTCGAAATCCGACGCCTTTTGTCATAGAACCTCAAGAAATGAGAAGAAATATTTGCTTTTTCATGATTTTAAGTTAAAATTGTGGTGCACAATTTGGCAGAGAAACTGTTCAAGACGAGGTGCGACGAGAAGCGGAGGTGACGGTGTAGTTACCTAGTCCGAGCCGAATATTAAAGCCAACAAAGTACCTATCGGTTTATGCAAAAAACTCCCCAACTATGCTATACCACAAGGTTGGGGAGTATTAATCAAGTTTCAATTGAGGCACGGATTGATGAGCAGAAATTCTGCAAGACAAGGCAATGCAAGCGATAAAGCGATGGCGTAGTTACCTACGTCGAGCGAATTGAGTCGCAGCATTAACGCAGTTTTGCCGGATGGATTGATGAGCAGAAATTCTGCAAGACAAGGCAATGCAAGCGATA
>JAZNPB010000065.1:0-3641 GCA_045589435.1 Eubacteriales bacterium
GATTATGAATCCAATGCTTAAACAGTAGTGTGAAAAAGGTTTTATTGTCGTTAAACAACTCTTTATAAAATTTACGTCTTTTGCCCTTTGCCGATTCTCCATTTTCGTGTAAGCTAACAATTTGTGCTTCAAATTCATCAACCGCATTCTTAATATTGTTTATATAATATGTTTTGGTATAGCCTTTATTGACAATGGTTCTCTCTCTCCAAAAAGCATCATCTTCACTATAGAGTTTTTCTGCATAATCAATCAAAACCGTTTCAGGTGAAGCTTTACCGGGAAGTGCTACGATGAAATTAGTTATATCTGATTTATGATCTCCATCCAAAAGACAAATGGAACGCATTGTCGTATGTAACAGTTTCCCGTCTGTGAATATACCTGTTAAATTTTCCGCACTGATATTTGTAAGAACTTTATGAAACAAGCCGCTTATATTTCTAAATTCGGGATACGTTTTTTGATAGTAATCAAATAGCAAATCAAGCAAGCAACGTGCTTCATCATCTTCGGTGAATAAAGGAATTACCTTGTCTTCATAAATATCTTCCTGCGTTAGAGATTGCAAGTGCATTTTGATTTTATAGATATCGGGTTCTTCCGTAAGGAATACTGAAGTTAAATTATCGACCAAATACAATACGTTGTCTTTTTTAGAAAGCATCTCTTCAAGCAAAGACATGCTATGCGTTGTAAATACAATCTGAATCTTGTACAAGTCCGACATTTCGCGAAAGAGATTCAACAGCTTAATTTGAAAAGCCGGGTGCAAGGTTGCATCCATTTCATCTATTAAGAGAACACTTTCCACCTCTTTTATAGAGTTAATTGATTGATAGTAATATTTCAACGAGATTAATGCCGTAAGTATTATACTTAGGTTATCTTCTCCGGCAGAAATAGTATTAGAATCAATACCTTCTATATTGCTGGAAAATTCACTTCTCACCTTAATGTCACCCATTTGTTTTGTGTCATTGAATACGATGGTGTAATTGGTAAACTTCTTATACAGTGACGCGATTTCATCTTGGTAAGTTTGAGGTAATTTCTTTTTGATAGTCGACAAAGCATCATCATTTTGAAATTCCCCGAAAGGTACTAATCTCGAAAGACCTAAGTAAATCACAGGGCAATGCGGTAATGTATCTTTTGTTCCGGGCTGATACTTCGGCTTAACAGCATAGCGTGTCATTTGGGTTGAATTGTGACGTCTGAAGTCCAAGGTTTCTGCGCCATAATAATCCACCGAAAACAGCGAACCTTTTATACCGTGTGCAGGATCATTATAGGCTTGATCCCCTCGCGTAAGACTTTCAACCTTGGGATTTGTTACATTATTCACCGCTTTAATAATAGGCAAACATTTATCATCAGTTATCCAAGAACACCCCTTAGTTGGCGCTTGCAGAGAATTTCCCAATAAATGCAACAAAGACGTTTTGCATGTACCATTGGTTCCAGAAATAGCATTAATCTTTTTAGAAAAATTTAATGACAAGTCTTTCAACTTTCGATACTGAACAATATTTATACTCTTAACCACGATATGTCCTTCCTTTTACTTTAAACACTCTTGAATAAAATGGCGATGACACTTAAAGAAGTTTTTGAGTGCTTCGCTACTCGGATACGATTCCGTATTATGCATATATCCATTAAATATCTTTCTTAAATTATCGATATCACTAAATATAGCTGAATGTTGGCTGTTATCAATACATCCTTTGTTTCGCAGCCCATTTGCCGCTTGCCTAATCACCTGTTGGAATTCATCACTGGTGTGATCTCTGCCATCCTGTTTTTCCAAATAAAATTTGGCAGACAATTCGAATAAAGTTCTCAAAAGAGTACCGCAAGCATTGGGATAAACGCTGGCATCAAGACGTTTGAGTTCGTTGATAATCTTATTTAATCGCATGTTACTCGTGCGAATTGAATATTGGTAAGGAATTATTGTAGAACAACCATTAAAAACATCTCGACCCATTGTTTGTGTAGGAATCGTACTTGTTGTGTTATCAGTTGAAGGATAAACCTCCATCTGATCAGAAACACCTTCAAAACTATGATTGATTAAGTTTGATCCGGTTTCTTTTCCACCGTCTTCAATTGGCGTTACATCCGGGGAAATGGATATTTGTTCGGATTCATCCTTTACTACATCTTGATATGGCTTTCCATATAGCGTATTGGAAATCAAATTAAAAAAGTTTTCTATTCTTTCTTGATCATAAACGATAGCTACAGTTTGCCCATCTAACGCTTGCTGAACTGCTTGTATTCGTTCTTTGAAAATGTCAATATCGGTTGGTAAAACAGAATACACCCCATTATACTGAATTTTCAAAAAAAGAAAATATTTTTCACGAAGAATACGCTGCCAATTTGTTTTGGTCACGCGGAATATTTCTTCGTTAGAAAGTATATTGTTTGCAATCATCCAATCCCAAAAATCCAATAGAGCATCTGATCCTGTTTGTATTCTGTTGAACCGAGCTTTTTGAACGGAATTCCACTTGGATAATCCTTTTCCTCCTTGCTCGCCCATATGGCGTATTTCCATCCAATGGCGCATAGACTTTTCATCGTTAAAAACTCCGACCTCAATAGAATCGGGAGCTGTAAAGGTTTGCGATAATGTGGAAAACTTAGAGTGCAAATTGGGATTGATTTCACGAATACGGTCCGGAGCAATAAGGAGTTTCATAGCACACATACGACGGTTGCCTTCGCCAACCTCATAAAATCCGTTGTATGTTTCCGAAGGAAATACACCTATCGTATCCAATGGATTTAATCCGTGCTCTACGATATCCGAAGCGAGTTCAAACAATTTATCATTTTGGTCTAATACCATATTACGGATCGCTTCATCTTCTCCCAGCGAAGGATCCAACCTTGGGTTACCATCAGATAGTAATAGCGTATCAACCGGAGTTGTACGTCGCTCCATTTTCAATGCCTCCTAAATTAAACTAATAGTCCTACTTGATGCTTAGATGTATTGCTTTTGCAATTTCTTTTATAACAGGAACACACACCGTATTTCCGCATTGTTTGTATGCGCTTTCAAGAGAAATACCTTTGAAAGTATAATCTTTCGGATAGCCTTGAAACGCAAGACACTCCATTGGCGTGAGCTTGCGAAGACCGAAATTGTCACGGATAATCGGTACTCGGTCGGGATAGGTTCCCATATTGGCTTTCAACGTAGGACAAACTTCCCATTTTCGCATCGCCACACCGCTATCGTCGACCGAATGAAGTAGGCGCTGTAAGCAGTTACAGTATACGGCACTGCGCTGTCAGAACGAGAGTCTCTGACACCTGTCACGTGGCAGGTATGCGCCGGATTATATCCGCTGTACTCACCTTCATTGCAACACAACTAAATATGATGCTCCTTTCAATATGCTCTATGAAGATCTCTTCGAGATGATATATGACAAGTCCGCATAGCAGTTAACTTCCTCAATAACTGTTTTGTCATAAGCGGGACGGCTCCTTTTGAAATGATAAATGATTTTCGTATCGATATGACGGCGCAAATTTTCGTTTGCAATATTTGCAGAAAGGAGGTGAAAGGCCTATGGGCGTTCAGATTAAGTACGAATTGACCGAGACACAATCGAACA
>JAZNPB010000066.1:0-2369 GCA_045589435.1 Eubacteriales bacterium
GCTTATTCATAATGGTACATACAAAATGGGACACGTCCCACACTTTATTCCCATATAAAAGAAGTTTACAATCCATAGGACCGTCTTCCTTCACGCGACATGGCTGGTTCAGACTCTCGTCCATTGACCAATATTCCTCACTGCTGCCTCCCGTAGGAGTTTGGACCGTGTCTCAGTTCCAATGTGGGGGACCTTCCTCTCAGAACCCCTACTGATCGTTGCCTTGGTGGGCCGTTACCCCGCCAACTAGCTAATCAGACGCATGCCCATCTGTAAGCAATAAATCTTTAATCATAGTAACATGCGAAACTATGATATTATGCGGTATTAGTCCAGATTTCTCTGGATTATCCCCCGCTTACAGGCAGGTTGCATACGTGTTACTCACCCGTGCGCCGGTCGCCATCAATAGTAGCAAGCTACTATCATGCTGCCCCTCGACTTGCATGTGTTAGGCCTGTCGCTAGCGTTCATCCTGAGCCAGGATCAAACTCTTCGTTGTAAATATATTTTTCAAAAAATTAATCTGACTTAGGTTACCTGTTTCATTTTATAAAAAAATGACGGTTGCTATTTTTTCCTTAACCTTGTTTTGGTTGTTTGTATTTTCAGTCTTTTCAAAGAACACTACTTAAGAAAAAAACTACCACTGTAGTTTTTTGGTGATTCGGTGATGCGGTTATTCGGTGAGCCGAATACTAATCTTGCCGAAACGGATTGCAAAGATAAAGCAGGTTTTTGATTCTGCAAAATTTTCAAGAAAAAAAATGAAAAATTTTACTTTCAAAACGCCGCTGTAACGGCTTTGCAACATTACTTGCTTTATAACTGAGAACCGTTGTTCTCAAAAGCGGATGCAAAAGTAGAGCATTTTTTAATACACTCCAAATTTTTAAACCACTTTTTTGAAAGAATTTTTAAAGTTTTTTGCAAGTAGTTGGAAATCAAATATCATTATTTTAGCCTTAAAGACAGAAGAAACATACCCACCAATAAACAAGACTATGTATACCATCATGATTTTTTCTCCTTTCTCTTTTATCAACTCTCCACTTATTTTACTATCTTCGCACCTTATATTATATAAAGGTTTTAATTATGGCAGTTTCTAACTACGCAAATCAGATAAAAAAATCCATCGATCGCCTTATTTCGCAAGAGTTTGATGGAAAATTGATGTATCAAAGTCACGAGGATGAACCTTATCCTTCGTTGGATAGCATCTCGGAGTTTATTGATTTAACTCGCTCTATCTTGTTTCCTGGATTTTTTGGCAACACATCAATCAATGCCACCACACTACCTTACCATATAGGGGTAACTACTGAACGTATTTTTCATATTTTATGGGAACAACTATATGCCGGCGCTTGCTTTGACTGCAGTGACGAAGAACGTCGTTTGCCAGAGAAAAAACAAAAGGCCATGGATATGGCCGCTACTTTTATTGAACATCTGCCCGATATTAAACTATTGCTGCGCACGGACGTGGAAGCTATTTACAAAGGCGACCCTGCTGCCAAAAATTTTGGAGAAATTATTTTAGCGTACCCTGGCATTAAGGCCATTTCTAATTATCGCATCGCCCACGAACTACTAACATTGGGCGCATCGGCCATTATTCCAAGAATTATTACAGAAATGGCACACTCCGAAACCGGTATTGACATTCACCCTGGCGCTACCATTGGCAAATACTTTGCCATTGACCACGGTACGGGTATCGTTATTGGCGAAACCTGTATTATAGGAGAGCATGTAAAACTATACCAAGGCGTAACATTGGGCGCAAAAAGTTTCCCAACGGACGATAATGACGAAATTATTAAAGGCATTGAACGTCACCCTATTCTGGGCGACAATGTAGTGGTGTATGCAGGAGCTACCATTTTGGGACGCATTACCATTGGCAAAAACGCTGTTATTGGTGGCAACACATGGGTAACACAACCTGTACCCGAGGGAACCCTGCTTATTAAGAAATAATACACCTTATTATATTATAGAGTCGATAACAACAAAAAAAAGGCCTCACCATTGGTGAAGCCTTTTTTGTTACAAGCACCGAATTATTTACGGATACCTAGTTCTTTGATGATAGCACGGTAACGTTCGATGTCACGTTCTTTTAGGTAATCTAACAAACGACGACGTTTACCTACTAATTGTACCAAAGCACGTTTTGTGCTATAATCTTTGTGATTTGACTTAACATGTTCAGTCAAATGAGCAATACGGGTGGAAAATAATGCTATCTGGCTTTCAGGAGAACCAGTGTCAGTATTAGACTTTCCGTATTTCTCAAAGATTTCTACTTTTTGTTCTTTTGATAAATACATATAAAATTGAATTAAAGGAGCGCAAAGGTA
>JAZNPB010000067.1:0-2389 GCA_045589435.1 Eubacteriales bacterium
TATCAAATTGATTCCGAACTGCTTGCCAAAGGTGTTTTCTACAAAATCGCCCTCATCTTTTCTGAGCAGTCCGTGATCCACGAAAACACAAGTCAGATTATTGCCAATCGCCTTATGCAGAAGAACTGCGGCAACCGATGAATCTACACCACCCGAAAGTGCAAGAAGCACCTTTTTGCCGGCAAGTGCCTTTTTATATTTTTCCACAGAGGTTTCCACAAAGTTCTCTATTTTCCAGTCTGCCTTGCAACCGCAGACTGAAAAAATGAAATTGTGAAGCATTTGCTTGCCGTAAACGGTATGTGTAACTTCGGGATGAAACTGCACACCGTAGAGCTTACGGCTCTCGTCGCACATGGCAGCACAAGGACATTTTGCGGTATGAGCAATGGTAATAAAGCCCTTCGGCGGTGTTTTCACATAGTCGGTATGGCTCATCCAGCAAACGCTTTCACTTGGAAGTCCTTCAAACAAAACATTATCTACGGTAAACACAGTGGTTTTGCCGTATTCGCTGCTGTTTTCTGCAGAAGCAATCTCACGGCCCGCCATATACGCCATCAGTTGATCTCCGTAACAGATACCAAGAATCGGGATGCCTAAATTTAAGATGGCTGAATCGTAATGAGGGGATGCCTCGTCATACACGCTGTTCGGGCCACCGGTAAAGATGATGCCTTTGTAGTCATTCTCTTTTATTTCTTCGGGCGTAATTTTGTTGTAGGGCTTGATTTCGGCATACACCTGCTCTGAACGTACTCGGCGTGCAATAAGCTGATTATACTGACCACCGAAATCCAATACGAGTATTTTATCCATTGTGTTCACCTCTTTTCTTATAAGTTAATTTCTGCTGATTTTCCGTCAGCGTTTGCCAGAAGTGGCTTAATTTTATTTATAAATGTCGTCACCTGCTCGGGACATCTGCCGATATACAAGGCAGGGTTAAGCAGCTCGGTAATTTCCGCTTCGGTAAGGCCGAATTCCTTCTCAGCTGCAAGTCGTGCAAGTAAGTCACATTCTTCGCCGTTTTTCATCTTCGCAGTGGCTTCCATGGAACACTTGCGAATGATTTCGTGAAGCTGCTGACGGTTGCCGCCGCGCTTGACAGCTTCCATCATCAGGTTTTCGGTTGCAATAAAAGGTAGATATTCTTTTACAGTTTTCTCAATGATTTTTTCGTTTACATGAAGTCCATCGGTGACGTTCTGTGCAAGGCGGAGGATGGCATCACAGCATAAGAATCCTTCGGGCAGTGAAATACGGCGGTTCGCCGAGTCGTCCAAGGTTCTTTCAAGCCACTGTGTTGAGGCGGTCATCGGTGCATTCATTGCATCTGCCATAATGTAACGGGCAAGGGAGCAAATACGCTCACTGCGCATCGGGTTACGCTTATATGCCATTGCTGAGGAGCCAATCTGATTCTTTTCAAAGGGTTCTTCCACCTGGCGGTCGTGCTGAAGAAGGCGGATATCGTTTGCCATACGGTAACAGCTCTGTGCTACAGAGGAAAGAGCATTTAGAATACGGCTGTCAATCTTGCGGGGATAGGTTTGACCTGCCACATCGAAGCATTCGTCAAAACCGAAGTCTGCGGCGATCATACGGTTCATTTCATCTATTTTTTCCGTATTGCCCTCAAACAGATCCACAAAGCTGGCTTCGGTACCTGTTGTGCCGCGGCAACCGAGGAATTTTATGTTTTCTATTGCAAAATCAATTTCTTTAAGGTCGGAAAGAAAGTCCTGCATCCAGAGTGTGGCACGCTTGCCGACCGTAACAAGCTGTGCCGGTTGATAATGAGTATAGCCGAGAGTAGGCATATCCTTGTATTTTTCGGCAAATTCCGAAAGGTTCGCTAAAACGCCCAAAAGCTCTGAGCGTAAATACGTCAGAGCGTCCCGGTAAATTACAAGATCGGCATTGTCGGTTACATAGCAGCTTGTAGCACCCAAATGGATAATTCCTTCAGCTGTCGGGGCAACTTGCCCATATGCATAAACGTGTGCCATAACATCGTGGCGCACCTCTTTTTCACGCCTACTTACGCAGTCGTAGTCAATATCGGTGATATGTGCAGACAGCTCATCCACCTGTGACTGTGTAATAGGAAGTCCGAGAGACATTTCAGCCTTTGCGAGTGCTACCCAAAGCTTGCGCCAGGTCTGATATCGGGTATCAGAGGAAAAGAGTCCAAGCATATATTCGGACGCATATCTTGAAGATAATGGGGATTCATATCTGTTAGTCATAAGCTATCTCCTTATTTTTATCTGATAATGATGCTGTCTCTTTCGGGTCCAACCGAAACATACTTGATGGGACAGCCGATTTGTTTTTCTATAAAGGTCACATATTCCTGTGCCGCTTTGGGAAGGTCATCCCAACT
>JAZNPB010000068.1:0-103413 GCA_045589435.1 Eubacteriales bacterium
TCAAAACCTTTTTCAGAGCTATTTATCTTAGCTTCTTCTTACTTTTTTGAGTTTCTCAATGTGTTTTTCATTAACGAGAATTGCACAATTTAGTGCTTAATTCAAATTTCTTCGTTGTTCAATTTTCAATGATCAAATGCCGCTCCGAAAGGTGTTCCCTCGGCTCAACTTGATAGATTATACAACATTTTTTCTTGTTTGTCAAGGGGTTTTTGAAAAAAAGTTGAAAAAATTTGAAAAAGGTGAAAACTTTGCTTTTTTTGGCAAAAATACTGATATATCACCCCGACCGACCTCGCGTTTTCCGGCTATATATAATTAATATGTAGAGTTTTTAATTCGAGTGCAGCTGTTTTATTCTTTGCTGTACTTTTCAGCACTTTCAAGCGAGGAGGTGATGTTTTTTTATTTTGACGGATTTTTAGAGTTTTTTACCTTTTATTTACATAAATGAAATAAAAAAGTACGGATTTATGTTGACATTTACCTGGTTCTGGGGTATAATATATGTATATTTTTATGTTTTTAGAAAGGTATCCCACATGGGAAGGTATAAAAATGACTAAAATTGATATTTTTTCCGGATTTCTTGGCGCGGGAAAGACTACTCTCATAAAGAAGCTGATCGCAGAGGCATATGCCGGCGAAAAGCTCGTTCTTATTGAAAATGAATTTGGCGAAATCGGAATTGACGGTGGATTTCTTGCTGATGCAGGTATTGAGATCAAAGAGATGAACTCCGGCTGTATCTGCTGCTCTCTCGTTGGTGATTTTTCGAAGGCACTTGCAAAGGTGCTTGAAGAATATAAGCCCGACAGAATTATTATCGAGCCATCGGGAGTTGGCAAGCTTTCCGACGTAATCAAGGCAGCGTCAACTGTTTGCGGTGAGGAGGCAGAGCTTAACTCCTTCACCACCGTTGTTGATGCAAAAAAATGCAAGATGTATATGAAGAACTTCGGCGAGTTCTTTGGAGATCAGATAAAGCACGCAAAGTGCATCGTTCTCTCACATACACAGGACACAAAGGAAGAAAAACTTGCGGAGGCACTGAAGATCGTTCGCGAAAACAATAGCGAGGCTGTTATCGTTACTACTCCTTGGGATGCACTTGACGGCAAGGCTATCCTCTCTGCTATGGAAAAGAAAGACACGCTAGCTGACGAGATCGAAAAAATGGAGCATGAGCACAAGCATCACAAGGAATGCGGCTGCGGTCACCATCACCATGAGCATGACGAGGAGTGCAGCTGCGGTCACCACCATGAGCATGACGAGGAGTGCAGCTGCGGTCACCACCATGAGCATGACGAGGAATGCGGTTGCGGTCATCATCACCACGAGCATGACGAGGAATGTGGTTGCGGTCATCATCACCATGAGCATCATCATGAACATGGAGAGGACTGCAAGTGCGGATGTCACGATCACGATCATCATCACCACCACGCGGACGAGGTGTTCCAGAGCTTCGGCAAAGAAACCACGAAGAAGTTCGGCAAAGAGGAGCTTCGCACAATTCTCGAAGGACTTGACGAGGGTGACGACTGCGGCATGATACTCCGTGCCAAAGGAATTGTTGAATGCAGATGTGGAAAGTGGCTTCACTTCGACTACATCCCAGGCGAGATTGATATTCGCGAAGGTGCGGCAGGCGTTATCGGTAGACTTTGCGTTATCGGTGCAGGAATTGATGAAGAAAAAATCGCAGAATTATTTGGAATTTAATTTTAGGTGCTAAAATGGAAACAATTATTTACCTTTTTACAGGCTTTCTCGAGGCGGGCAAAACAAGCTTTATCGCCGAGACTATGAAGGATCCTAATTTTAATGATGGAAAACGCAGATATCTGGTGCTTCAATGCGAGGAGGGCGAGGAAGAATTTGACCCGGCGGATTTTGGGGATAACGTTTGCTTTGCTATCTTTGATGAGGAGTCCAGACTCACTCCCGACAGGCTCTCTGCCCTACAGAAGCGAAACCGTGCAGACGTTATCGTTATCGAGTATAACGGCATGTGGGCGCTTGATTCTCTCTACAATGCGCTGCCCGAAAACTTTATGGTTTATCAGGAGATCGCTATTATTGACTCCACCACTGCGCTGAACTATAACGCTAATATGCGCCAGCAGATGGTTGATAAGCTGACAAGCGCTGAGATGGTAGTTTTCAACAGAGTTACTGAAAATACTGACAAAATGGCGCTGCACAAGATCGTTCGCGGAATCAGCAGACGCGCAAATATTTGCTACGAGGATATTACGGGTGAGATCGAGTTTGACCAGATCCAGGATCCACTGCCCTATGATATTAATGCCGACGTAATTGAGATCAAGGATGAAGATTTTGCTATCTTCTATCGCGATATGAGCGAGGAGGTTCAAAAGTACGTTGGTAAAACGCTCAGGTTCAAGGGTATTGTTGCCCTTGATAAGTCCTTGCCTTCGGGACACTTTGCAATTGGAAGACATATTATGACTTGCTGTGAGGCGGATATTGCCTATCGCGGAGTTGTGGCAAAGGGGCTCGGCAGCTTCAAGATCGCGACAAGAGATTGGGTCATCGTCGAGGGAGTTCTCTCCGAGGAATACTCAAAGCTCTACCGTGGAAACGGTCCTGTGCTGACTGTCAAGAAGATTGAAAAAGCACAGAAACCCGAGCAAGAAGTTGCTACTTTTTACTAAATTCGACACAAAGATTGGAGCAGAACAATGGCTGAAGATTTAAGATTTCCGTTTAAAATGTACTCCACATACGGAGATGGCATAATTTGTGCCGGTTTTCACGAGGGGGCAATGGAGATAATCGAGATCACCTCCGGCAAGGTTTCAGTACAGATCGGAACGGAATTTGCCGAGGCAAAGGCGGGAGATTTTCTCTACGTTCCACCTACTATGGTCTTCAAGGTTGAGGCAATAGACGATGATGCAGGAATGCGCTCAATGGTGTTTGACTCCTCTATCATCGAGGCTAATATGGAGAACTTCGACACGGAGATTTTCTATATGTTCTATGTGCAGTCCAAGAATAAAATCGTCGTTTTCGACAAGGGGCATCCCGTTCACAGAACACTGAAAAAGTACATGCAGGAGTCCTATGACGAGTATATCTCAAAGGACGTTTGCTACAAGCTCCCCATCAGGGCAAATATCTATCTTATGATGACTGCCCTGCTCCGTTACTATTGCGGATCCAAAAACGAGCTTGACAGAATGATCTATCACAACGTGATGAGACTTCGTCCTATTATCTCCTACATCGCGGAACATTACAAGGAGAAGATCTATATCGAAACTCTCGCGGAGATGATAACCGTTTCTCCCGACTACTTTACAAAGATGTTCAAGGACAGCATCGGCAGGACGCCAATCGACTACATAAACGGTCTTCGCATCAACAGAGCTATGCAAATGCTGGCGACAACGGATATTTCCGTTAATGATATTTCGGAACAGCTCGGTTTCTCAAATTCTAATTATTTCCACAAAATTTTCAAGCAGTATATGGAAACCAGCCCCGCCGCTTATAGAAAGACAGTTAAAATGTAATCTTAACACTGCCCTCCGGCAGTGTTAAAATATTAAAGCCCTCGGAAAATCCGAGGGCTGTTTTTTGTAACAATTTGACTTAAAACGCATGTGAAAATTTATACATCTACTTGCTATTCTCTATCGGTCATTTTTCAAAACAATGTTAAGTGAAGTAATCTATAAAATCAAGAAGTAAACTTTTTGCTATTTCTGATACATTATTTTTTAGCGCTTCTTCCTTCCACCTTATACTTATAGTATTATGACGCGGGTCAAAATCAATATATATGCATTCAAATATTAAATTTAGTGAACGATTAGAAAAGAATGGCACATCTGTAACCGATCTCGCTACGGTAACTGTATTAATATTGATACACCCATTCGATATACCTACGCCAGGAACATTTACATTCTCATCTACATATTCACAGATAGCGTTAATATTATCTTTTTTTAGGGCAAAAGTGCCTATTTTTGCCTCGGAAATTTGCAAAGTTATATACTCAACATCATCACTTAACAAATCAACTTTAATACTAATTGGAATAACAAATCCATTAATATCTATTCCTAACTCCAAGTCGATTCCGTTATATGAAATGTTTGCTTTAGCCGAATCAACAATTATATGTGAAACTTTACAATCAATTTCGCACATCATAGGGATGGTTGTGCCAACAAAATCAAAGGAATTAACCAAATTGTTTAAATCACTCTCGTATGTCTTTCCAACTGTTTCATTGCTTCCTATGTAAAGAGCCAAGTCTGTAATTTGGACAGCTAAAATAGGAGGGAGCAACAATGAATACAATTTTATTCCATCCAATCTGCTACTTAGACCATAAATATATTTTCCAACAAGCTGATAAGCAACTCTATTTGTTGCCCCTTCAGACCATTCCCTATCACTAAAATATCCTTTATAGTATCTATCAACAGATAAAACTTCTGCTACTTGTTTTCTTTCTTCTAGTAGCAAACGTTCATAACCATTAACAATATATTTTGAAACAACATTAATATTATCCTTATTAACTATCCCTGAAGAAACATATTCACTCATGGTTTTATTAAACGAATCAAATTTTGTGGATTTATATCCTCCAAAGCAATTCAAATCTACTACTATAGAGAATATATATGGATTTGCAATATTAAATTTGACTGCATCTGTTTGTAACATAACGACATCATATGCTACCATGATGATATCATGAAGTTCTTCTTCAGCAGTTATTTTATCAACAGTTTGCTTCAATTCGGTTCTGCTAATATGTGCTCTGATTCCTCCATCGTAAAACTCAGTAGTAACATAATATTCTGATAACAAAGTAATGATATCTTCCTTTACTGATTCTATTATAGAATTTATGCGGTCACCGGCTAAATTTCCTACCTCTATGTCATGAATATCAAGATAAAAAGTATCATTACTTTCGTTAAGATTAAGTCTAAACGAAATCAAACTCTTTATTCCAAGTATTTTTATTGGAATAAAAATATTATACTCATGATCCCCAAAATCTACATAAATACTTTCAAATTTTACACCAAATACCTTAATTTCCTGCGAAAGACCGTGAAGGATTCTGTTCATTTCATATTTATCTAATGAAAGCCTAATAACTCCGGTATTAGAAACGTTATCTATTGCTTTAGCAATGTTATGATTTATAGCAGTTTCAAATGATACATTCTCCTCTATAATTCTTTGATTCGCATTATTAGTATCATCCCCGAGCATTACAAGTAATGGTATTTCAATTCCTCCAACTATAGTGGTAAGTGATAAAACTATGGTGAGTATGATCTTAGCTGTCTTTGTCATAATCTTCTCCTTTATGATTTATTTAGGTTTCGCCAGTATTACTAGTTTTGTTTGAGAACTAATCCATACACCTCTCCTTCGCAATGTAAGCACTTATAGACAGCATATGAATATCCGTATTCATCAACCCAATAGTACATTATTCCCTGCTCATAATCAGCTTCGTGCCTTCCTTTTTGGTGTTGAATTTTTTTGCAAATTTTACACTGACGAACATATTCTTGATCTGTACAAACATATGCGTCTTTCTCCAATTCCCATTCACCCCATGGATGTAAATCTATTGCTCCTATTGCATGTGCTATCAACAGAAAAATGAGAGCAAATATCACAACGCTTGTCAAGAACTGTATAAAACCTTCCATTTTCTTTCTCCTTTCATCATAAATTAAAAAGTGCGACAACCGAAGCTGTCGCACAAAAACGCAAGCCCCGATAGTCGCCAAACTAATTATCTGCAAAATGGTATAACCTCACATAGACAGAGTGGAACCTGCATTTTATCAAATTCATATTCTGTCCATGGTAAAAGGGCATACCTCTTCCTAAAAAAGGAAAAATTATACCTAGTTTTGCATTATTAAATTAGTTTGGCGTATTCATTATATCACTGCTTTAAGGATTTGTCAAGATTTTTGTCGATTTATTGATATTTAAAGGTTTTAGGGCTTCCCGTTTTGGGAAGCCCTATTATTTAATATGAAGTTATTACTTGTCGTTACCCCTTATAATCCACGAGGGTGCAGAATTCTTCGATCTGATCTGCGAGGGACTTAAGGCCGGCTTCCCAGAAGGATTTTTTCGTCAAGTCAACGCCTGCGATCTTTGCAGCACCTTCTACGGTCGATGTGCCGGTGGCACGGAGAAGCTTTTTGTAGGTTTCTACGAAGGGCTTGCCCTCGGAGAGGTACTTCGCATAGAGGCCACGGGCAAAGAGTCCGCCAAAGGCGTATGGGAAGTTATAGAAGCTGAGGCCGCCGCTGTAATAATGTCCCTTGCATACCCACATATAGGGGTGACGGATGTCTTTATCAAGACCGTCGCCATAGGCTTTTTCCTGGGCTTCAAGCATGAGGGTGGAGAAACGATCTGCACTCATGAACTCTGTTGGGCGATTCTCAAATACGGATGCCTCAAAGGTGTAACGGGAATAGATATCAACGATGATTTGGGTCGCATCCTGAAGCTGACTTTCGATAAGGGCGAGCTTCTCTTCTCTATCCTCGGTTTCTGCGATTGCTGTGCTGACTACAAGCACCTCGTTAAAGGTGGATGCAGTTTCTGCAACGGGCATGGAATAATCCTGATTGAGGAGAGCGTTATTAAACACCTGACGATCGTGGAATGAATGTCCAAGCTCGTGAGCGAGAGTTACGATATCACCAAAGGCGCCGCCAAAGTTTGTGAGAACGCGGGACTGCTTTGCAGAAGGAACGCCACAGTCAAATGCTCCGCCAACCTTGCCCTCGCGGGGATAGAAGTCGATCCATTCCTCGTCAAATGCACACTTAACCATATCGTGAAGCTCGGTATCAAACTTTCCGAAGATGCGGAGCAGATAGTCGCGGGATTCCTCAATGGTATATTTTTTGTCGGATGATCCGATGGGTGCAAATAGATCGTACCATGGAAGACCGCCCTCGTGGCCAAGATATTTTGCCTTTGCGCGAAGGTATTTTCTGAATACGGGCATATAATCTTCCATTGCGGAGATAAGTGCTGTCAGGGTTTCTCTCGTCATGCGGGAATCGGAGAGTGCCTTATCAAGGGGAGATGCGTATCCGCGTCGAGCTGCCTCGGATATTACCTGCTGTTTTATACTATTCAGGGCAAAAGCTGTGGCAGTTTTGATCTGATCGTAGGCTGCAAGCTCTGCCTCGTAGGCGGATTTTCTTACCTCTGCATCTGCCTCGTAGGCAAGGTTACGAACTGCGGGGAGCGTGATCTTTTCGCCCTTGTAATCAACCTTAAGGGTACTTGTCAGAGAGCTTTGAAGATCGGACCATGCCGACGCACCTGAAATATTCATCTCTGCAAAGAGGGATTCCTCGCTATCCGTGAGCAGGTGCTTTGATGCTTCCTTTATCTGGGTGAGATAGAATTCGTATTCACGGAGATCTTCGTTTTCGGTGATGAGCTGCTCGAGATCTTCGATTGAGGCGATCATCTTATTGAGGGCAGCAGAGGGGGCTGCAGTTGCAGAAAGCTTGCCCATAAGTACGCCCATGGTGCTTGCCGCTTCCCCGTCCTCGGTATTTGCGCTGTAACGGAGATTTGAATAGATAATAAGCTTTCCTGCATAGTGGGAAAGATCGTTTTGTGCAGTAATAAAAGCTCTGATAAGGGAGAGCTTATCCATTTTTTCTGCGTTTTCTGCAAGGGTTGCCAAGGCTGAGATCTTTTCGTCGAGAGCGTTTTTGTCCGCTGAAAAGGCGGGATCGTCAAAGCCGTTATAAAGTATGCCTAAATTCCATGTGTCTTTCATTTTTTTGTTTCCTTGATTTATAGATTCGGCGCAGAGATGGGCTATCACTCACTCTGCGCCGTTTGGGTTTTGTTTTCTCGCTGAGCGCGAGGATTATTATTTGATTACTTTGCAGCTTTCGCTTTCAATAATGAGGTATCTTGGGCGCTCCTCGGTCTTATTTCCGCCAAGGTCAGATACGATCTTTGCATAAAGCTCCTCATCGATCTTGAACTTCTTCTGATAGAGCACGAATCCGATAAGAATACATACGAGAGGAAGGATCATCATAGAGAGCTTCATGATCCAGAGGGATGAGCCTGGGATAGCGTTGATAACCGCCTCATACTCGGGTGTGCCGTCGAGAATACCGTTGTCCTTCAAGTAATTTGCAACTGCGTTAAGACCGGAAATGATGAGAGTGTAAGAAACAATACCCTTACTGATAGCGCCGCCGAACTGGTTAATGAATGGCTGTACTGCAAAGGACGCTGCTTCATTACGCTTACCAAGCTTCCACTCGCCATACTCTACTGCATCTGCAAGGAAGAGGAGCATGAGGAGCTGAATGAACGCCTGTGCAAAGAACAGACCGAGGCCTGCGATAACAATGAGAGGAAGCCACTCGAATGAAAGGAAGAAAATAATGTAGGAGATAGCTACTGCTATCATTGAGCCTGTGTAAAGCTGCTTTCTTGTAAACCTCTTTCTGAAGAGTGGGAACACGGAGAGGGCTGTAAGCTGTGCTACTGCCAAAACTGCCGCGAATACCATATACATTCCCTCGTCACCGTAGGCATACTTGAAGTAGTAAGTGCCAAAGCCGGTGGTTGTGCAGTATCCGATCATGAACAGTGCCATGGAAACTGCGGTAACGAGAAGCTGATCGTTCTTGAAGAGGGCGCGGAAGAGATCCTTTAAGGTAGTGCGCTCAGTTGCTTCAAGATTTGTGCGATCTTCCTTAACACCGATAAGCGTGATGCTCTGGAATATCCACATGATAATAGTGATTATAATAGTGAAGTAGAAGTAGCTATCTCTGTCGTTAAGACCAAGACCTGCAAAGAAGCCGGGAACGTTCAGGTAGATAAGTACCATTGAGAACATACCAACGTTTGCACAGATTCTTGCAAATGCACCAACGCCCTCGCGGACTGTCTGATCCTTTGAGATTGCGGGCATGAGTGACCAATATGCAATATCATTCAGTGAGAAGAAGATGCTGAAAAGAAGATAAGTTACGGCAAGGAGGATGATATGTGCGGTTTCGCTCATCTCGAAGTTATGGAACATAAGTATGGTAAGTACTCCCGTGCCGATCATACCGATAAAGATCCAGGGTTTGAATTTACCCCATCTTGTTTTTGTGTTATCTACGATAGCGCCAACGAAGGGGTCGATAATTGCGTCAAAGGTGCCGAAAAGCGTAAGCATTACACCGATGATACCAAGGTTCTTATCAGAGAAGGTTACAACGTCTGTAAGATGAACGAGAAGATACATACTGACAAGTGAGTAAAGAGCGTCGCGGCCAACTGTTCCAAGACCGAAGCAAATTTTGTTTAAGGTCATTCTTTTGCTGTTATTCATTTTCATTCTCCTTTTTTTCTTTTATTATATATAAGCTTGAGCCAAAATCACCGAGGATCCTGAGGCCGGGATCGTAACCCGAGCCCTCGTACTGCATCGCAAGGTTTATTCCCTCCGAAAGGGCTGCCCCTGATGCAACGTAGCTTTCCTTTCCGTCCTTCATGGCAAAGTACTTATTCACCGTGCGAAGAATAAAGCCGTCAGCGCGGAGAGTTATGGGTACGATATGCTTTATAAGTCCGCCAAAGCGGGAAATGCGAAGATACTGATCGCGGGACTCCACGGTATAGAGCTTATCGGGGTCAAGACCGTTAACGTCAAGGCGATCTCTGCCCGGACAGGAATTCTTGCACCTCTGATAGATAGCTGCCATTGTTTCCTCGCTGCTCGTAATCTGCCATGAAATTTGATCGGAATATTTAAGATTTTGCTTTTTCAGCTGTCCGTATTGGAAGGTGCGACGATGTGCCTTATAGAACGCTATCTGCTCTTTTACCTGGCGACGCTCGGCAAAAGTAAGCTCACCGAAATCAAGCTCGTAGCCAAGAACGCCAAAAGCCGCAACGTTAAAGCGAGTCTGAATAGGCGTATCACGGAGAGTTTGGGCATGGGGCGCCATGGAAACGTGTGCAGATACGGTGGACTGTGGATAGAAGTTGTAAATTCCCCCCTGAATGCTGAGTCTTGCAATAGGGTCTGTATTATCCGATGTCCAGATCTGTGGAGAATAGCAAAGCATACCAAGGTCAAAGCGGTTTCCGCCGGAAGAGCAGCTCTCAAAGAGGATGTTAGGGTGTTTTTCGCGGAATATTCTGCCGAGGACCTCGTACAGTCCCATGATATATCTATGGAAGAACTCACCCTGCTGCTTCAAGGTTTTGGAATACATATCGCTGATATGTCTGTTATAGTCCCATTTTACGTATTCGATATTAGCGCCGGACAAGACCTTATCAACGGATTCGACGATATAATCTCTTACCTCTTTTCGTGTCAAGTCAAGCACCATTTGGTTTCTGCCTAAAGTTTTAGTACGTCCTTCGATACTTATTGCCCAATCAGGGTGTGCGCGATAGAGATCGCTATCGGGGTTTACACACTCGGGCTCAAACCAAAGTCCGAACTTCATGCCCATTTTATTCACGGCGTTTGCTATGTACTTAATGCCTCCTGGCAGCTTCTTTCTGTTCTCCACCCAGTCACCAAGTCCTGCAAGATCGCTATTCCTCTTGCCGAACCAGCCGTCGTCTAAAACGAACATTTCTATCCCTAGCTTTTTTGCCGACCTTGCAAGCGCTAGGATCTTGCTTCGGTTAAAATTGAAAAAAGTCGCTTCCCAGTTATTGAGAACTATGGGGCGATCTGCACCCTTATGCTCACCTCTTACAATATGCTCGTTTACAAAGGCGTGCATATTAGCCATCATGCCGTTGGTTCCCTCGTGGGAGTAAGTCATAACCGCCTGGGGTGTAACGAACGCCTCGCCTGACGAAAGCTTCCAGAGGAAGCAATGGGGGTTAATACCCGTCATGACTCTTGCTGTATCAAAGGTAGAGCGCTCTGCCACGCTCATATGGTTTCCACTGTAAATAAGGTTGAAGCCGTAGCACTTACCTCTATCGTGGTCTGCTCCGCGCTCAAGGAGAGCAAAAGCAGGGTTATGCTTATTTGAGGACGCGCCAACAGTGGATTCGTTTACAAGCATACCGCATTCAAGATAACGGCGATGCTCATGAGCCTCCTTGCCCCAATCACCGTCAAGGGTGAGCATCTCGTAATCCGCCTCGGGAAGATCCATCATAAGGCTCATCAGCTTACGGATGTAAAGGGGGTTTTTATTTTCATTTACAAGCTCTACGTTACGGCAGATCACGTTGCATTTCTCAAAAACAACGTAGTTCATAATGAGCTTTACGTCGGAGAACTTTTTATCCTTTAAAACGAGTCTTAATATTTCGGCCTCACCGTAGGCTGTGGGAAGTGTTTCGGTTTCGTATGCGCCTGCAAGCACCTGGTGGCTATCGTATGCAAAATCACAAACAAAGGTACCGTCGGGCATAAGAAGCTCTATCGGGGAATGTCGGTAATCTCCCCTGCCTATTCCCGAATATTCAAGAAGATTTCTCTCAAGGAAGAATCCGTCCCCCTCTGCCTTAACCGTGGAGCCAAGGTCAATGGTGTTTTTCATCCTTAAAGCATCAAAATCCTCATCAACGATACGTCTTCCGTAGTAGAGATGCTCGAGATGGCCGCCCTCCGAGATGCGAAAGGCGTAGGTAGTGCTTTTTGTTTCGAGCCTGAACGTTTTTTCAGTCACTCTGATCATTTTGCTGCCTCCTTTTTGGTTAGCGGAAATCTCACGTCTCCTATATTCCGCCGCCTCTATGTATTTTAATTACTCTCAAGAATTTCTTTCATAAGTGCGGTAAATTCCGCCTCAACCTCCGAGAGGGGCTTGTCGTTTACGAAGTAATAATCATAGCTATAATTCTCTACTCCGTCGTCCGACGCATTTCCGTACGCCGTATGTCTTGTGCGCTCGCCTCCACGAATGAGAAGCGCCTTTGCCCTGCCTTCCGTGGCATTTACGTACTTTCTGATCTCCTCGGGCTCGCGAATATGTACGAAAAGTATCTCCTCGTCCGTGGTGAGAAAGTCGTCGAACTGCGCCTTTGCCCAATTTGTGGGGAAATCGTTATAATTCACCGTTAACATTTTTAAGTCGGAAAGGAATTTTCTCGCCTTGTCGGTTTTTTCGCCCCGCCAGCCACACATAGTGGCGATCTCCTTTATTGGATCAACGGAGGAAATGTTCCTTACCTTAAAATTCTTATCTGCTATGGCGCAGAGAGTGTCCTTTCCAACTCCGCCTGCACCGTTTATAATAATGACTGCCTTGTTCATAAGATCTACCTCGACATAGTTTTACAAATACTATTTTATCACATAAGAAAACTGTTGTCAATAATTTATAAAAATAAATTACTTTTTGTTGCGAGCCACAGCGAGGCATATTCCTATCCGGAGAGATAACCCATGCATCGGGAGAATTTTGGTTTTTGAACTCACCTATGCTATCGTCAAAATTTCATTTGCGAACTTACCTATGCTATCGGCAGAATTTTGATTTGTAGGCAGCTTTTTACCTCTATTGTGGGTTAAATATCAAATCCTTTTTCAGAGCGCTTCAGCGCATATTCAAACGCTTCTATGGGGTCAAACGAGCCACACCGTTCACTCTCCGGCTTTTTCTGATATTTTTGGGGAGATTTTTGTGGATATTTCGACCACGTTTGCGGCTTTTGCTGAGGATGAGGATTTTTTACACTGCCATCAGTACTTCCCCTTGTTTGGGGATTCGGCGGAGCCGTATAAAAATCAAAAACCTTTTTATTTGGTTCGTCGGCGAAAGCCGACCCGTCGCCAACAGGCGACCTAACTGAGCCGAAAGGCTCACCAAAAACCCGAGGCTCGCCCTCGGTCACGCTTTCTGATCTATTCTCATCTAATCTATTCTCGTCTAGTCTATTCTCCTCTATTCTATTCTTTTCTATTCTGGAAACGACGTCGTACGACGGCTCGTACGATGAATCGTTTGACATCGTACGATTCTTTTCTTCCCTCTTTGCAGCTCTTTTTTCAGCCTGATATTGCCTGTCGTACTCCTTTTTCTTCTCGTAGGCATCAAGGCTCTGGTGCTTGTCCCAATTCGGAATGCTTACCACCCCGTCAGTAATCTCGATCATGCCAAGATCAAGAAAGTCATCAAACGCCCTGATCACAACCTCCTCGGGCATTCTGAAAATTATGGCGAACATTCGCGTAGTATAGGGGCGATCTCCCATTTTGAACACACCGCCGTTGTTATTCTTGCCTGCAAGGCAGATAAGCTTTATCCAGATGAGCATTTTTCTCTCATAATCCTCGCCTGACTCGATGAGCAACAGCTTATCGTCATCGAATATGTCCGTCGCTATTTTTATCCATTTGATTTCTGCCATTTTTTCTCCTTTCGTGGCGAAACTTTTGATTTCAATAAAATTCTACCATCTGTGGAAAAAATTATGAAGAAAGCGACTCGCTGAACTTTTGCAGGCGCGAGGAATGGTATTTTATGCAAGTTGCACAAAAATATTGTGGGTTTTCGGATGGGCAAAAATGAAACCCACAAATTTGGTATATTTTTCCTTTATTTTCTTTGTGGAAATATCCCTTTTTCGGAAAGTTTTTTTGCTTTTGGTCTTTACTTTTGCGAAAAAATGTTTTATAATATATCTATTATGTATTTCTCGTTTTTTCGCGCGGAGCTTTGCTCTTTTGACCTTGATAATTCTCACCGCGCGGGATAGGAGTTTTTATGAGAAAAGAATTATTTGGAATCATGCCCTCCGGGGCGGAGGTTTACCTCTACTCGCTGACAAGCGAGGTTGCAGAAGTTAAGATCATGAATAAGGGCGGTATCGTTCACAGCTTCGTAGCTTACGGTACTGACGTGCTTGGCGGATTTGACACGCTGGAGGCTTATCTTGCTGACGATTCTCATCAGGGCGGCATTATCGGCAGAGTTGCTAACAGGGTTGGCGATGCGGAGTTTACCATGGACGGTGCAATATATATGCTGCCGGACAACGATAACGGAAACTGCCTTCACGGCGGCGCAGGCTTTGACACCCGTATGTGGAACGTCAAGGTACATACTGATGAGCGACTGGTGCTTGAATATTATTCCGAGGACGGCGAGGAAGGCTTCCCCTCTGCTCTCAGGTGTGAGGTTACCTATGAGCTTTCCGGTGCTGCACTGAAAATCAAATATCGCGCATACCCCGAGGGACGGACACCTATTGCCATGACAAACCACTCCTATTTTAACCTTGACGGCTTCGGCAAGACTATTGCCACCCACAAGGCGAGAATATATGCGGACAGGATCACAGCTATCGACGAGCATCTCATTCCAAACGGTGATAGACCCGAGGTTTTCGGCACTGTGTTTGATTTTTCTGAGATGACTCCTATACTTGATAGATGCGGCGGTGATTTTGTAGGTTACGACCACAACTTTATCTTAAAGCCCACAGTCTATCGCGGATTTGACGGAATCAAGGCACATCTTGCTGCTACGGTTGAGGGAGAAAGACTTGCCCTTGACGTTTATACAGATCAAGAGGGTGTTCAGTTCTATATCGGAAACTTCCTTGGCACAGGTCCCGACTTCAAGGGCGGTATTCCCCAAGTGAAGCACGGTGCATTCTGCCTTGAAACCCAGACGGAGCCTAACTGCATAAAGTCGGGCAAGGCGATTTATGACGCAGGTGACGTTTATACCCACCTTTGCGTTTATGAAATAAGAAAAATATAAAATTTTGGAGATATAATTATGAAAATTTACGAAGAACTGGTTGCCAGAGGCCTTATTGCCCAGGTAACTAATGAAGAAGAAATCAAAAACATGATCAACGAGGGTAAGGCAACCTTCTACATCGGCTTTGACTGCACTGCTGACAGCCTTACCGCAGGTCATTTCATGGCTCTCACACTTATGAAGCGCTTACAGATGGCAGGAAACAAGCCAATCGCTCTTATCGGCGGAGGTACAACCATGATCGGTGACCCCTCCGGCAGAACTGATATGAGAAAGATGCTTACAAAAGAGGACATCGACCACAACGCAGCTTGCTTCAAGCGCCAGATGGAGAACTTTATCGACTTCTCCGAGGGCAAGGCTATGATGATCAACAACGCAGATTGGCTCCTTGACCTTAACTACGTTGAACTCTTGCGCGAGGTTGGCGCTTGCTTCTCCGTTAACAGAATGCTTACTGCGGAATGCTACAAGCAGAGAATGGAAAAAGGGCTTTCCTTCCTTGAATTTAACTACATGATCATGCAGTCCTACGACTTCTACCACCTCTTCAAAACTTACGGCTGTAATATGCAGTTTGGCGGCGACGATCAGTGGTCTAATATGCTTGGCGGTACGGAGCTTATCAGAAGAAAGCTTGGTAAGGATGCACACGCTATGACAATCACCCTCCTCACCGACTCCCAGGGTAAGAAGATGGGCAAGACCGCGGGTAACGCAGTTTGGCTCGATCCCAAGAAGACTTCTCCCTACGATTTCTTCCAGTACTGGAGAAACGTTGGTGACGCCGACGTTCTTAAGTGCATCAGAATGCTCACATTCATTCCTCTCGAGGAAATTGACAAGATGGACAAATGGGAAGGCGCAGAGCTTAACGTAGCAAAGGAAATTCTCGCGTACGAGCTTACAAAGATGGTTCACGGCGAAGAAGAAGCAGAAAAAGCAAAGGCTGCTGCAAAGGCGCTCTACTCTGCCGGCGATAGCTCCCTCACCCCATCCACAGAGGTTTCCGAGGAAGATCTCCAGGACGGTGCTATCACCCTGAATAGACTCCTTGTTCTCGGCAAGCTCGTTCCCTCCGGATCCGAGGGCAGACGCGCGATCGAGCAGGGCGGAGTTTCCGTTGACGGCGAAAAGGTGACCGACGTTAAGGCTCTTATCACAAAGGAACAGCTCGAAGCAGGCGTTCTCGTAAAGCGTGGCAAAAAGAGCTTCATGAAATACGTTCTTAAAGCATAAAATGAAATAATAAAAAGTTAAGCGGCACTCTTTTTGGGAGTGCCGCTTTTAATGCAAAAAGCAGTTACGTTATAATTTAATTTCTCAAATCAACTACGTAATTGTAATAATCATCTCCGCTTGGAACTTCAAAATCCACACCGGATACGAACAGTTTAGTCATAGCACCAAGCTTAACTTCGTAATCGCTACCGTCCTTCGAAATGCGATCTATCTCAACGTTATATTCCTGCTCGGTGATAACTCCGTTTTCCTTCGCATAAAGCAAGAACTTTTTCGCAACTTCCTTTTCTTGCTTAAGTCCTCCTACAGAATATCTCTTATATTCACCGATCAGCTCGTGGCTGCTTGGCATATGAACCTTAAAGCGTATATTCTTTGAAATATAAGTAAAGGTACCGTTGATATTTTCAAGATACAAATAAGTGCGATCGTGAATCATGTTTTCAACGTATCTGTCAATAAGCTCATCTACATTAACCCCTGCCTGATACTCTCTGTTATAGCTCTCTACTAGCAGCTTCTCAATAATTGTATTAAAGAAATTCCAGTATAAATCTTCAACTTCCAATGAATAAGGGGGACAATCCAATATGCCATTATGATTAAAGCTATTTGGAATGGATTCGATTATTATACCTTGGGAATCCGCGACAAAATACATAGGGTGCAACAGAACAGAAGATCCCTTATCAGTATTAGAAACAATGATATTCAGCGCCTGTGTAATGCTTGCAGCCTCATTCACTTTGATCTTAAATTTGGTAGACATGGTCTTGTTTTCCTTGTTGTGACAAGTGTTGCAAAGATATTCCTCAAAAACAACATCCTCAAAGGTAGCACTTGATTCTCCGATTATTTCAAAACCAGAGGATTCTACTAAGGAAATAACGTATGTACCGTCCGAATCCAATACTTCAGGACACCACGCACTACGAGTAAACTGCAAACAGATACTTACTTCAATTTCTTCGCCGTAGTTATAGGTCCTAGACTCGGTGGTGATGGAATAACAGAAATATTCAGGCATTGTTGACGGAGGGGTGACATCACCACCGTCGGTAGAACCTGTTGTATCATCTTTGCCATCGTTTTCATTTTTTTCGATATCGTCGTCGTTATTTGTTATATCGCAACCAAAGAGGGAAAATGTCATAACCATTGCAAGTATTAACGATAAAAACTTGATTGTTTTTCTCATAAGATGTCTCCTTTAATTATTTTCTTCTTCAATGTTTCTCAAATCCATGACGGGATTGTAATAATCAAAACGACAATGCTTTTCAAAAGCTTTTTCATAGTAAATTCCTTTCCCTGAAAGCTTGTACGCAAGCTAAATCGCAACCCGATCTGCTTTGTATTCTATTTGCTAAACTGCCACAAATTATACTCATTATACCCTTCTATATTTCCGTGGTTATTCGCAAGAAATACGCCTTTTTCATTTGCGATAAAGCCGAAATTAAATGTGTCATCGTAATAATGACCGTATGAAACCCACTTAAAACGTCCGCAATCTTCCTCTCCGCAAAGGCAGGTGAACCTGATCTTAACCGCTTTTACTCCGTCGCTTTCCTTGGTTATCTTAACTTTAAAATCAATATTCAGCTGCTTGTTATCCTCATCAAACGTGTAATCGTTAGTATTAAACTCTGATGGGCCGATTATTTCATAATACTCGGATTCAAGTATAGTGATCATAACGTTAGGATGCTTATTCAAAATGATGGTCATTGGAATTTCCGAACCGTAGTCAGCACATCCAAAACTACTGTAGCTACTGCCTAAAATTGCGCTATAAACAATTCCATAGTCAGGTGATGGACAATCACCTGAAGGTGCGTAGTCTTCTTTATCATTTATTTCACAACCAACAAGAGATACCAACATTATTGTCGCAAGAAGCAATGATATGAACTTAAAGATCTGTTTTTTCATGTGTTGTCTCCTTTTTCATTTTAGTTTTTCCCGTCAGGGTCAGTAGAGTTAATTATCATTCCTACCGCAGTAGGTTTAATAATTGGTCTTGATAGCGCTTGCGCATTACAACTTAATTATAGCACTCGTAACACATTTTGTAAAGATTATCTTCCTAAATTTGTGCAAAACAACCTATAATTTACAATATGTTGATTTTTAAAGAGATGCGATACCTCTCCATATATTAATACTCTTTTCAGGGAAAAAATTCTTCAAATCCCTTGGAAAATTTACAATTATTTTTGAAAACTGCCATAATTTGTAAATAACGGCAAAGGAATGTGATCAAATCAAAAAGGCACCGGAGTGCCTAATCTAAATTATACTGTTGCATTTTTCCTCACCCAGTAGGTATGACATTGGTATATCAAGAGGAGTGTAAGCACCAAAAAGTCTGTTTTTAATAAGTTTTTCCGCGGCAGTAACGTAAGAGAGCATGATATCCGCAGTCAAAATGGGATTGGATGGGGTTTCAAGAGTGAAATCAAGGGCGGTCTTCTCTCCTCCTTCGATTCTTGTGGCAACCACCTCACCTCGGTGAAGCTCCTTTCTGTGATTTATCAGAAATTCCTCCTCGGAAATAAAGTTTACGTATGTTTCATATCCCAAGAAATATCCTTCCATATTCTTTATTTGCGAGATGATTTTTTCTCGGTCTACGCCGTCCTCGGGAACTATGAAGCATTCTCTTACGTGACGATCGGTTGCAGAAAGAGGAGCGTCGGTGTTTTTTGCCAATGCTATACTCTCGCGCCTTGGCACCGTGTACTGTACTCCGTCACGCACCCCCGGAATGCCCTTTATGGCTGTGGTGTGGCCGAGGCTTTTTCCAATGCCCCAGAATGTATTTACGTTTTTTGCGCCTACGGCAACCTCGGATATTGCACGAATTATGGAAAGTACGCCCGGATCCCAGCCTGCCCCACATATGGCTACCCTTTTCTCTGCCGCTGCAATCTCTGTAAGACGCGCCTTATGGGTAGGGATAAGGCTATGTAGATCAAGGCTATCCACCGTGGAAAAATACCGAAGATACTCTGTAGAGTCTGCCATAGCGTCGGTCATGCTGCTGGTGGCTATTATCAGAACGTGGAGCTTATTTTTGAAATCGGGGATCGCTTCTCGCTCATAAATGGGCAGATTAGGCTCCCTGATCTTTCTTCTCGAAAATATGGCTACAAGCTCATGCTCCGTTCTCTTTATCCTCTTTGCAAGTGCTGCACCAAGATTTCCGTAACCCAAAATTCCAACTCGCATAGTTTTCTCCTTTTTCTTTTCACTTTATGTTTTTTTTCGCAAACGGTGAATATTGCTTTACATTTTCGCCAAATATTAGGTATCGAAAGGAGATTGTTATGAAAAACGGAATTCTACAATTTGCGACAACGCTGTTTTTACTCACCTTTATTATCGCTGCCTTTCCCACGGAGGAGGAATATAAGATCTACGAGGATACCCTGCGGCTACATATTCTTGCAAACTCCGATTCAAGGCGAGATCAGGATCTTAAGATCGGTGCCAGAGATCTGATACTCGATAAGCTCGGCGCGGAGCTTTCCGAAACGGATACCATCAACTCTGCCCTTGATATTACCGACAGCTTGCTCTCCGAGGTGGACAGGCTATTAGAAGATTATCTTGCCGACGCGGGAGAGGACTACGGTGCTACGGTGACACTATCAAAGGAATGGTACGAAACTCGTGACTACGGTGAATTTACCTTGCCACGTGGTTATTATTCTTCGTTAGTTATCACCCTTGGCGAGGGGGACGGGCAAAACTGGTGGTGTATTCTCTTTCCTCCCATGTGCCGCGACCTGGCAAGCGAAAGCTCAGATGACCACCAACAGTCAGGCGGCAATCTATACGATATCGGCGGCGAAAAATACTCCATAAAGTTTAAGACTATGGAAATTATTGCTGATTTATTTAAGAAAAAAGGTTGATTTTCCTAAAAAAATGTGCTAGTATATTAGTAGTATTTTTGAAAGGGGGTCGCCTATGGCAAAGACGGATGGAAAAATTATTGCCGACAACAGAAAGGCACGGCATGATTATTTCGTTATTGAAACCTATGAGGCAGGAATTGAGCTTTTTGGCACAGAGGTAAAATCTCTCAGGGCAGGCGGATGTAATCTCAAGGATTCCTACTGCGAGGTTGAGGATGGCGAGCTTTTTGCCCTTGGTGTTCATATCAGCCCCTACGAGCAAGGCAATATATTTAACAGAGATCCCCTCCGCCCTAAAAGACTGCTTATGCACAAGAGGGAGATCATGAAGCTTGCAGGTCTTGTTTCAAGAGAGGGTTATACCCTGGTTCCCCTATCCCTCTATTTCAAGGGGTCCCATGTTAAGATGGCTGTGGGACTTTGCAAGGGTAAAAAGCTCTACGATAAGCGCGACAGCATGGCAAAGCGGGATGCAGACCGCGATATAGAAAAGGCTATGAAGAATAGGTTTTGATTTTGTAGGAAAAGAGAAAGGCGAGGAGATCCTCGCCTTTTTGCTTTTTTGTTCCGTTTTCACTTTGTTTTAACGATTTTTAATTCGTTATAGCTGCTACCGACTGAAAGAGTCCTTCTATTTCCTCCGCTGTCAGTGGGCGGTAAGTTCCCTCCTCCAAGCTCTCGTCCAGTGAAAGGGTTGCCATTTTCAGCCTTCGAAGGTAGATAACTCTTGCTCCGGCATAGCGAACCATGCGCTTGACCTGATGCTTTTTGCCCTCTGTGATAGTCACCATGCCCTCCACTGTTGGAAGATAGGGCTTTTTCTTTTTCAGCATCACGTCCTCATCCATAAGTGGCCTTGTAACCTCGCCGAGAGTTGCAGTTGAAAGTATTTCTATTTTTGCAGGGGCGGTTTTTTCCTCTCGGTTATAGTAAACGTGGGCTCCGTGGCGAAGCTCCTCTACCTTTTCGGGATCGGGTATCCCCTCTGCCACAAAGTAATAGGTTTTTGCGATCTTGCTTTCAGGTTTAAGAAGCTTTCGGGTCAGCTTTCCATCGTTTGTGATCAAAAGGAGCCCCTCGGTATCCCGATCCAGTCTACCCACAGGAAAATGGGTGTTCCTGATCTCCTCGGGCAGGTAGTCCATTATCGTTTTGTGCCTCTCGTCTCGACGGGCAGTTATGCAGCCGCGAGGCTTGTTCAGCATTATATAATCATACATTGGTATTATTCCTTATATCGGAGAGTTCTCATGGAATTTAGTATGGCAAGAACGGAAACGCCAACGTCAGCAAACACCGCAAGCCACATATTTGCCTGACCAAGGGCGCCGAGTATCATTACCAGCACCTTGATACCAATGGCAAAAACAATGTTCTGCCATGAAATAGATATGGTTTTTCTAGCAATTTTAATAGCTTCAGGGATTTTTGACAGCTCGTCTGACATTATAACGGCATCTGCCGCTTCAACAGCACTGTCCGAACCGATAGACCCCATTGCAAAGCCTACGTCTGCTCTGGCAAGGGTTGGCGCGTCGTTAATTCCGTCACCCACGTAGCCAACGGAGCCATCGCTCTCTGCTATGAGTTCTTCAAGCTTACGATATTTTTCCTCGGGACGCAGCTCACCGAAGGAACAGTCAAGCCCAAGCTGATCTTTGATCTTTTCCACGTTTTCTCTGCGGTCACCCGAGAGGATAACGCACTTCGTAACTCCTAAGGATTTGATCTTTGTGATTGCTGCGGCAGATTCGGACTTCACCTTGTCGCCAAGGGTGAGAGAGCCAATGTATTCTCCGTCTTTTGCAACGTAAACGTTTGCCTCAGGAAGCTCTTTTATACCAATCGCTCTCATAAGCTTTTTATTGCCAACGTGGACCTCTGCACCGTCTATTTTTGCCACAACGCCCTCGCCGGGGATCTCACGATATTCCTCGGGCTTTGTTGCCTTATCCGTCGCGCCTCTTATAGCAAGTGCTATCGGGTGGTTTGAGCCGTACTCCGCAGAAGCTGCAAGGGCGATAAGCTCATCTTCACCGACACCTTTTGCCGAGATCTCGCTTATGGCAAATTCACCGCTGGTGAGAGTTCCCGTTTTGTCAAATGCAATAGCCGTAAGGGATGCGACCTTCGAAAATACGTTGCCGCCCTTGAATAATATTCCTCGGGATGCCGCAGCGCCGATACCACCGAAAAATGACATTGGCACGGATATTACAAGTGCGCAGGGACAGGATATTACAAGGAACGTCAATGCGCGATGCACCGCTTCCGAAAGTGAAAGTTTACCAAATAGCGGGGGGATAAATGCAAGCAGAACTGCCAGTCCTACTACAATGGGGGTGTAGTAATGAGAGAACTTGGTAATAAAGTTTTCTTCCTTTGATTTGTTTTCCGTAGCGTTCTCCACAAGGGCAAGAACGCGGGATGCCGCCGACTCCTCCATGGGGCGAATCACGCGACAAGTGATAGCACCGCTGATAACCATAACTCCGCTGTCAAGGGTATCGCCAACGCCAACGGATCTCGGGATCGCCTCTCCGGTCATTGATGACGTATCTATATCCGTGTCACCGGAGATTATCTCGCAGTCAAGTGGCACTCGCTCACCTGCTCTGATGAGAATTGTGGCACCTATCTCCACGTCCTCTGCATCCATGATCTCCTCCTCACCGTCTACGATAACGGTTGCCTCGTCCGGGCATATTTCCATCAGAGATTTTATGGAGTTCCTTGATCTTCTGACTGCGGTTTTCTCAAAGGTTTCTCCAACAAGGAAGAACAGCATTACCGCAACACCCTCGTTGTACTCACGCAGTATCATAGCTCCGATAGCCGCGATTGACATAAGAAATTTCTCATCAAGGAGATCTCCCCTGACGATTCCGCGAGCAGCGCTGATAAATACATCGTATCCCGCAGCAAGAAGGGCGAGAACATAGATGATGATTGCGGGTATCTCTATGGAGAAATACTCAAGCACCATCGCCACCACCAGCAAAATGGCTGACGTGGCTATGCGGATCTTGGGGTCAGTTATATATTTTTTCATTTTTCTACCTTAACGCCCGACTCAAACGCAGTTGCGGTTTTTGAAAGGGCGGCAATAAGCTCTGCCTCCGGAAGATCTGATTCAACGGTAAGTTTTTCCGTGAGGAAATTGATCTTCGCCGTGGTAACTCCCTCAATATTCTCCATCATTTTTGCAAGCTTTGCAGCACAGTTTGGACAGTCAAGTCCTGTAATAGTAAATTTCTGTTTCATTGTATTATTCCTTTCGGTATTATATTTATTATTCAAAATGTAAGCTTATTCTTTGATGTGCAGAAGTGCCGTTTCGATAATATCACGCACGTGATCGTCTGCCAGACGGTATATTACGTTCTTTCCCGACTTGCGATAAGTAACGAGAGATGCCTGACGGAGAGTTTTGATCTGATGAGATACGGCGGAGCGAGTCATTCCAAGCAGATCTGCTATATCACAAACGCACATGGGGCGCTTATCAATGGCAAAAAGTATGCTCATTCGGGTGGAATCACCGAAGATCTTGAAAAAGTCCGCAAGATCGTAGAGAGTTTCCGTATCCGGCATTTCCTCTCTTGCAACTGCCACCACATCCTCGTGTATTTCTTCGCATTCACAGGTGGGTACACCGCTTTTTTCCTTTGTCATGGTTTCTCCTTTCTTCATGTGAACGATTGAACATTTGTTCAACTGTTTGTTTCATTATAGCACATACCTACCCCTTTGTCAATAGGTTTTTCATCTTTTTATAAAAACTGTTGACTTTATTGCACTTTTGTTGTAAAATGTTTTATATCTGTCTTATATTTTATAAAAGGAGATAACTATGACGCAGAATAATTCTACCGCAGAGAGGGGCAAAGGCTTCGGTTTTCTTTCGGGCAATATGATAAAAATAATCGCGGCGATACTGATGGTGATAGACCACGTTGGAGTGGTGCTTGGGCTTGAGGGCGGAATAATCAGGATACTTGGAAGAATATCCATGCCGCTTTTCGCTTTCATGATCGCCGAGGGCGCAAGATATACTAAAAATAAGGGCAAATACCTTGGACTTATCGCGGGACTTGCTACGGTTTGTCAGCTCGTTTATTTCTTCGTGCTTCACGACACCTATATGTGTATTCTCGTGACCTTCTCTATTTCAATAATACTCATCTATGCGCTGAACTCTATGAAAAGAGCGTATCTTTCCGAGGATAGCACCACCACAATGAAGATCATCTCTCCCATAGTGTTCTTCGGTCTATGCATTGGTACCTATTTTCTTAACAAGGCGTTTGCCATTGACTACGGATTTTTCGGCATTATGATGCCTCTTTTCGCATCTATAACTGATTTTCGCGGATATAAAATTCCCGAGAAGCTTTCTTTCCTTGACGACCGATGGGTAAGGATCCTTATGATGTGCATACCCATGCTCGTGCGCATGATAAATTATCCCAGCATCATGTGGTATTCCTTCCTTGCAATTCCTATTCTCCTCCTTTATTCCGGGGAGCGCGGCAAGTGGAAAATGAAGTATTTCTTCTATATTTTCTACCCTCTGCATCTTGCTCTGATTTACGGAATTTTAATTCTCATCATGATTTTGAGATAAAGATTTATGCACTTATGATAAAAAATAAACAGCAGATTTCGCTACGAGTTGCGTTTTCTGCTGTTTTTTATATGCTGTTTTTTGAAATTTAATTACTCAAGACCGTCGAAACCACCCTGACGAAGAACCTCGTACACTGCTATTGCCACCGCGTTTGAGAGGTTCAGGCAACGGAGAGTTTTTCTCATGGGCATACGGAGCGCGTGAGTAGGATTATTCTCTATCAGCTCTCTTGGAAGCCCCATGGTTTCCTTGCCGAAGATGAGATAGCACTCGTCGAGAAAATCCACGGATGAATAATACTTATCTGCATGGGCGGAGAAAAAGAATTTATTCTCTGATGGGTTCTTCTCGCAGAACTCGGCATAGCTATCGTAATAGAAAACGTCAAGCTTATCCCAATAGTCAAGACCTGCTCTTTTTAAGGTCTTATCGGATATTTCAAATCCGGTTGGTCTAATAATATGTAATGCCGCCCCCGTCACAGCACAGGTACGGCTGATGTTTCCTGTGTTTTGGGGTATTTCCGGCTCGTATAGTACAACGTGTATTTTCTTCACTTCTATATCTCCCTGAATTTTCTTTACCTGACTATTTTAGCACAATGAATCTCACTTTTCAACCATCTACGATAAATTTCAGCGAAAAATTCGTAAAAATATTTACAAATACCCCTTTATTTTTCCCGCCTGATATGATATAATATAAAAGATTTTGATTTTTCCGAAAGGACTTTAATGAAATGGGATTATTCTCTAAACTTTTTTCCTCGCTATTCAAAACCTATAGCGAAAAGCAGATAGACCAGATAGTGCCTATCGTTGACCAGATTGAAGCCCTCTCCGATAAGTTTGCCGCTATGAGCGATGATGAGATGAGAGCTTATACCGACAAGCTTAAGGGAGATCTTGCTGACGGCAAGACTCTTGACGATATTTTACCCGAGGCCTTTGCCCTTGTGCGAGAGGCTGATGCAAGAGTGCTTGGCAAGCGTCCCTTCCGCGTTCAGCTCATGGGTGGTATTCTTCTTCATCAGGGTAGAATTGCCGAGATGAAGACCGGTGAGGGTAAAACCCTCGTTGCTACTCTCCCCGCATACCTTAACGCTCTTTCAGGTAAAGGCGTTCATATCGTTACGGTAAACGACTACCTTGCAAAGCGTGACAGCGACGAGATGGGCAGAGTTTACGCCTTCCTCGGACTTAAAACCGGACTTATCGTTCACGGACAGAGCAGAACAGAAAAGCAAGAGGCTTATAACGCCGATATCACCTACGGTACGAACAACGAGCTTGGATTTGACTATCTGCGTGACAACATGGTGGTTTATAAAGAGCAGATGGTTCAGAGAGGACATAACTTTGCCATCATAGACGAGGTGGACTCCATTCTTATCGACGAGGCAAGAACTCCTCTTATCATTTCCGGCGCAGGCTCAAAGTCTACTGATCTTTACGAGATGGCTAACAGGCTTGTTCTCACAATGAAGCGCCACGTTATCAAGGAGGTCGACTCAAAGCAGGACCTTGACGTTTACGAGGAAGACTACATCGTTGATGAAAAGGCTAAAACTGCCGTTCTTACCCAGCGCGGTATTGAAAAAGCGGAAAGATTCTTTAATCTTGAAAACCTCTCCGATCCCGAGAACACCAGCATATATCACCACGTTAACGTAGCTATCAAGGCTCACGGTGTTATGAAAAACGACGTTGATTACATCGTTGAGGACGGTCAGGTCGTTATTATCGACTCCTTCACAGGTAGAAAAATGCCCGGCAGAAGATATTCAAACGGTCTTCATCAGGCTATCGAGGCAAAGGAGCGCGTAAGCGTTCAGAAGGAGTCACGCACTATCGCTACCATTACGTTCCAGAACTACTTCCGTATGTATAAAAAGCTCTCCGGTATGACTGGTACTGCTCTTACAGAGGAAGACGAGTTCATGCAGATCTACTCTATCGACGTAGTTGAAGTTCCCACCAACAAGCCCATGATCCGTAAGGACCAGAACGATGCGGTTTACAGAAGCTACAGAGGCAAGATCAACGCTATCGTTGCCCAGATCAAGGAATGCCACGATAAGGGTCAGCCCGTGCTTGTGGGTACTATCTCCATCGACAAATCCGAGGAGCTTTCAGCCATTCTTAAGAAAGCCGGCATCCCACATAACGTGCTTAATGCAAAGCATCATGCTAAAGAGGCCGAAATCGTTGCACAGGCAGGAAAATTCGGGGCAGTTACAATTTCAACCAACATGGCAGGCCGTGGTACGGACATTATGCTTGGCGGCAACCCTGAGTATCTTGCAAAGAATGCAATGAGAAAGAGAGGCTACGAGGAAGGACTCATCGCCATGGCTACAAGCACTTCCCCATCAAGTGACGAGGCAGTGAGCGAAGCAAGAGCTACCTACAAAGAGCTTTACGACGAATATAAGGAGATCATCGCTCCCGAGGCTGAAAAGGTAAGAGCTGCAGGCGGTCTTTACATCCTCGGTACGGAAAGACACGATTCAAGACGTATCGACAACCAGCTCCGCGGTCGTTCCGGCCGTCAGGGTGATCCCGGTGAATCCAAGTTCTACCTCTCTCTTGAAGACGATCTTATGCGTCTTTTCGGTACGGATAAGGTTGGTGAGCTTTGCGACAAGCTGGGCTTTGATGAAAATACTCCTATCAATGCAAATATACTTTCAAACTCCATTGAAAACGCCCAGAAGAAGATCGAGGATTCCAACCTTCAGAGAAGAAAGAACGTCCTCACCTATGACGACGTTATGAACCAGCAGCGCCACGTTATCTATCAGCAGAGAGGCGAGGTTCTTATGAATGACGTTATTACGGAAAAGATCGAAGGTATGATCCGTTCCTCTGTTGAGGAAACCTTTGACTTCTGCTTTGACCTTGATACTCCCGAGGACTGGAAGTTTGACGAATTCAGAAACCACTATCTCGGTCTTCTCGTTGACGACCGCAACTTCAAGTATACCGACGAGGAGCTTTCCCAGCTCGTTGACAAGCGAGATGAATGGAAGGAATCCCTTGTTCAGCGCGCCCTTGAGATCTATCACGGAAAGGATAAGATCTTCGAGGAGGCTGATCCAAGAATGGCAAACGCCATGAGAGAGGCTGAAAAGGTTATCCTGCTTCGCAACGTTGATAAGAAGTGGATGGAGCATCTCGAAAATATGGATGAGCTTAAAGAGTACGTTGGACTTAATTCTTATGCACAGCGTGACCCCGTGGCTACCTATAAGATCGAGGGTGCTGATATGTTCGACCAGATGGTTGACGATATTAAAGAGGACACCGTGCGTCAGATACTTTCCGTTATGCCAAGACGCGACGTTACTGAGAGAGTTCAGGTGGCAAAGCCTACCTCCGAGGGATTTGGTGACGGCAAGAGCATCGTAAGAAAGCCCGCCGTTTCAAATAAGGTGGGAAGAAACGATCCCTGCCCTTGCGGTAGCGGCAAAAAATATAAGAAGTGCTGCGGCATGAACGCCGGCGCGGACACCACAAAATAAAATGGGATTTGATATTCTTCTGATCGGGATACTTCTCCTGATCAATCCCATCCACGAGATAACCGATGCTTTGGCGGCGGTGCTTATTTCCGTCGCCCTCCGTCGGGGTGGAAAATACGTAACGGAGTTTTCCACGGCAGCAAAATTTGCCATTGGCATCATACCTATCGGCCTCGCGGAGATAGTTTTCTGCTATCTCTTCCCTCTTACCTACGTGGGCGCTGCGCTGTCCATTGCAAGGGAGGCTATGCTTATACCATTGCTGATCTACTTGCTGAGAGGTATTATGGAGCTTGCCAAGGTAGCGGAGAATGCTTTGCTTTTCGATCGGGCAAAAGGTCTTTTGCTCCCCACATACGTGTTGGTTGGATTCAAGGCGATTGCCACGGTGGCAATATATATTTCCAAGGTGCTGTTCCCTATTTATGCTTGCGCATGGGTGGGCGAGGCGACACTGCTTATCATGATTTTTATCCCGATTTTTACCTGTTATAAAACCGTAAACGTTTATCCCGGCGCGGTGCAGGAAGACAGGGAGCAATAAGAGCCTTATCGGATGAGGATAGCCTCACATAATCCGTTTTGGCTCTTTTCTTTTTCTCATGATCTTCACTGATAATTGCGTATTTTTCCCCTTAAAGCTCTATTTTATTTTCGCAAAAAAAATTAGGAAAATATTAAAATATATATTGATTTTTCGCGCAGTTTGTGGTAGAATTATAAAGGAGTTTTATGTAAAAATGGAATAATGGTAAAAAATGGCGTAAAATTCTAATTTAAGTTTACACTGAGCCACCTTTTCATATATTTTGGTGGTGATTACATAGAAATAATATCGAAAGATTGGAGATAAAAATGGGAAAAGGTATTTATACCTACTATAAAGAACGACTGATCGAGATCAGCGGTAACAACAAATGCCTTTGCCTCAAAAACGTTGTAAGAAAGGGCGCATACGATATCGGACGTATCTTTGAGGGCAGAGATAAAAAGGTTTCTGAATTTATAAACTTCATCTGGTCCGAGGAAAGATTCCCTCTTACTATTATTGGCGGTTCTGAAAACAAGGAGATCATCAAAACTCTCGGGCTCCCCGACAGAAGTAAGATGCCACCCCCACTTCTCGGACTCCCAAAGGATGAGGCGGAAAAATTAAAGAAAAAATTTGACAGACAGAGAGCCAGCGACGAGCAAAAGCTCATCGAAACCGAGGCAGCAAGAATAAAAGAGCTTAAGCGCGAAATCGAGGATATTGAAAAGGAGACTGGAAGATACGAGCTTTTCATCGGTTATCCCTTCGTTTTCGGTGCTATTCAGCAAGGTGTAAAAAGCACGGTTATCAAAGCTCCCCTGCTCCTCTTCCCCGTTAAGATCGAGGTGCTTGACGACGGATCTATCGACCTTCGCAGAAACGAGGGTGAAAAGATCAAGATCAACCCCGCCTTGATCTTTGCATACGCACAGTCAAAAAAGCTGAATATCGACAACCTTGAGCTTGAGTTTGACGATCTTTCACAGTTCAAGAACATCAAGTCCATCATTGATTATCTCGGCAAGAATTATATTAAGATCGTTGACCGCACAAACTCCAAGGGCGTTTACAATTACGGGCGCTGCAAGGAGCATGAAGAAGGTGCAGACCTTTCCATCAGAAACGCTGTGGTTATGGGACGCTTCCCTCTCTCAAATTCCATTTACGACGACTATACGCTTCTTGAAAAGAAGAATCTTACAAACGATGCGATAAACGAGCTTCTCCGTACCCAGAAGAAAAAGCTTATCAGAGCAAGCAAAAGACCTTATACAAAGATTAAGATCAAAAAAGAGGATCTGAATAACAGCTATAACGTTAAGATGCTTGACTTTGCACAGTCCGAGGTGGTTCGTAAGGTTGACGAGCTTGGTAACATGGTTATCTACGGCCCTCCCGGCACAGGTAAATCACAGACCATCGTTAATATTATCACCGACGCTATCTGCAAGCACAAAAAGGTACTTGTAGTTTCACAGAAAAGAGCTGCTCTCGACGTAGTATATTCAAGACTTGGCGTTCTCAACGAAAAGGCTATGTATATCATGGACGAGGCAAAGGAAAAGATCGGATTCTATGCAAAGTGCCTTGAGGCTCATAACAGAGATATGAATTCTAATCTTTCCGACGTTGCAGCCCTGCAGAAGGAATATAACGATATTCAGGCAAAGATCGATGAGGAGAACGGAAAGCTTGATAAGATCTTCCACATTCTCAACGATAAGAGAGAGTTTGGCCTTTCCCTGACGGAGATGTATTCTTCATCCTACAATCTGCCGAAGAACTCCGTTGAATATGCAACCTACCAGAAGCTTATCGAATACGGCGACGTGATGTCCCTTTCCTACAAGGAGATGTCCGATGCGCTGTTCGTTATCAAGTCCAAGGACCTTGCAAAAATGTATTACAGCTACGTTCAGAGCAAGGAAAAGAATCCTCTCATCGATAATATGCTCCCCGACGTTGATATCCGTACCCTCTCCGAGGTAAAGGGTCTTCTCGAGGACGTTCAGAAAGCAAGACGCGGCTTCTTCAATATCTCAAAGTATCCTTATTACAGACAGGTTCTTGCTCACTACACAAAAATGGAGGACAAAAAATCACTTCATTCCGTAGTTAAGATGACCGAGAAGATTGAAAATCCCAAGAATATCTTCCATGCAAACAGCGTAAAGGACCTTGAAGTTAAGTTCAGAGAAACCTACGATGCTATCAGAGCATACTCTCAGGATTACTCATTCCTTACAAGGATCATGACAATGGACGGTTATCTTGCCGTTATAGACAACATTCTCCGCGGCAATATGGGTTACCTCCGCCTTGTTCACGAGGCTATTGATAACTATGTTGCACAGCGTGACGTTGCTATGCTTATGGATAGCCTTTCA
This sequence comes from Eubacteriales bacterium, assembly GCA_045589435.1. Lineage (GTDB taxonomy): Bacteria > Bacillota > Clostridia > Oscillospirales > CAG-272 > UBA1740. The sequence continues at coordinate 31,018 of JAZNPB010000068.1, forward strand.
CATGACAGCCATCTCATCCTTGAATTTGCATACGACACCTGCAGAAACTATCAGCATTACCTTGATATTATTAACAGCGTGCTTCTCATCAGAATCTATCACGAGGTTCTCCGCTATGAGGAGGAATGCAAGGACGAGCTTGCGAAGATCGTTGACTTCAACAATATCACCTCAAGAATTTATAAATTGAAGGAGAGCCAGCTTTCCGTAGCTAACAAGCTTACCGCAGGTAAGAACGGCAAGGATTACGAAACTCTCTATAACAATGCACCAAATAATAAGGATTATCTCTACGAGATAAGCAAAACATCAAAGCTTAAGCCCATCAGAAGAATGCTTGATACCTACGGAGATTTCATATTCTCCCTGTTCCCCTGCTGGCTTCTCTCCCCCGAGAACGTATCAAATCTTCTCCCCTTGAAGAAGAACCTTTTTGATCTCGTTATCTTCGACGAGGCGTCACAGGTATTTATCGAAAGCACCATTCCCACCATTTACCGCGGAAAGAACATCGTGGTTGCAGGTGATGCAAAGCAGCTTCGCCCCTCCGCTACCTTCATGAAGCGCTATATGGGCGGCGATACGGAAACCATTGAGGACGATTCTCTTGCTGCGGCGCTTGAGGTTGAGAGCCTTCTTGACCTGGCAGTTGCAAGATACGACAGCTCTAATCTTACCTACCATTACAGAAGTAAGTATAATGAGCTTATCGCATTCTCCAACAGTGCTTTCTATTCCTCCAAGCTCAACGTTGCTCCCAATACCTCCGGCAATAAGAACAACAGACCTATCGAAAGATATAAGGTAAACGGCAAGTGGGTGGACAGAACTAACCCCGTTGAGGCAAAGAAGGTTGCAGAGCTTCTTGCAGAGATCTTCAGAACAAGAAAGAATAATGAGAGCATAGGTATCATTACCTTTAACTCCGATCAACAGACCTGCATTCAGGACGCTATTGACAGACTTGCAAGATCCGATAAGGAATTCCGCGGAGCTGTTGCGGCGGAGAGAATGAGATTTGATAACGGCGAGGATGCTTCCCTCTTTATCAAGAACCTTGAAAACGTTCAGGGTGACGAGAGAGATATAATCATCTTCTCCATCGGTTATGCTCCAAACGAGCTTGGCAGAGTTTATACCAACTTCGGTGCGCTTTCCTCCGAGGGTGGTGAAAACAGACTTAACGTTGCTATCACCAGAGCTAAATCCAAGATCATCGTTGTTACCTCCATTGAGCCCGAGGAGCTTCGCGTTGAAGGCTCGAAGAACCTTGGCCCCAAGCTGCTCCGCCAGTACCTCACATATGTAAGAGCGGTTTCCGAGGGGGACAATAAATCTGCTGACAGTATTCTCGTTGAGCTTGATCCCTCCGAAAAGAAATCTGTGAAGACTATTACCGACATGGTTGGCGTTGAATTCCAGATCAAGGAAAGACTTGAAAAGATGGGATACACCGTTCATATCGGCCTCGGAAACAGAAACAACAGAATCACTCTTGCTATATACGATCCCGAGCTTGATAAGTACCTCGTAGGTGTAGAGCTTGATCGCGATGCTTACGAATCCTCTGATTCCTCCATGGAGCGTGACGTTTACAAACCAAGATTCCTTGAGGCGAGAGGCTGGAACCTTATCAGAATTTGGTGCAGAGATTGGTGGATCTCCCCCACAAAGGTTATAAAAACTATAACCAATATGGCAGAAAGAAACAGAAAAAACGGCTGATCTACGGATAAAAGGTATTGAATATCCGGGTCTTGCCGTAGCTTAATTATCAAAAGTCCAATTTTGTAACAAATAACAGTTGAAAAATTAATAAATATGTGTTACAATGTTTGATGGTGATCAATAAAACCAAAAATAAATAAATTTAAGAAAGGAAAACAGAAAATGAATATGCTCATGTTTTTACTTGACGGCACAGCAGGCGGCAACGCGACAGGCGGTCTCCTTGGCAGCGTTCCAATGCTCGTTATGCTCGGCGTTATGTTCGTATTCCTCTATTTCTTCATGATCCGCCCCCAGAAAAAGCAGGAGAAGGAAAAGCAGGATATGCACAATGCTCTCGCAGTTGGTGACGAGGTTACTACTATCGGTGGTATCATCGGTATGATCGTTAGCATTAAGGGCGAAACCTTTGTTCTTGAAACAACAATGGACAAGACAAAGATCCGTTTCCTCAAGGCTGCAGTTAGAAGCGTTGACGTTAAGGCAACAGATAAGACTGCTTCCGTTCTCGAGTATCAGGAAGTTGCTGCTGAAGAATTAGCTGAAGCTCCCGTTGAAGATACTGTTGACGAAGCTCCAGTTGAAGATACTGTTGACGAAACTCAGGAATAATCAGTAATAAAAAGAAAAACTCCCGAATAGATTTAAGTACAAGTATTTTGTCTTAGTCTTTCGGGGGTTTTATTTATGAATGGAAAGTATTATAAAAGAAGCGATATAAGCTCCATCAAGCGACTCGTGTTAGGTGCGGCGATCGCCGTGGCTGTCCTGCTAATATTCTCGGCAGTGTTCTCCGGGATCGCCATGCTGACAAAGGATGCAACCGCCATGGTGGCGCACTTTGCAATACCCGTTATCGTGACGGCTGCCACAGTAGGAGGCGCTGTCAGCTCAAGAACCGTCAGTGAGGGAAAGCTCTCTCTCGTCGCCCTCTCTGCCCTTTTGGCATCACTGATATTTATGCTGATTGGCGCAATCGTAGGAAAGGGCCACCTGCCCCTATCCGTCTTTTTGAACTTCCTTATTTTCATGGGAACCTTCACCCTTTCAGGCTACCTTTTCAAAAAGCGCAAAAATGGCGCAAGGTCAAAATTCAAATATTAATAAGTGAACGTGTTTATTCAAGGCTACGTCCTTGGCTGAAAATCCGCTCTGTTACACTTTCTTCAAATGATCGTTTCATTATACTTGATAAGGGACTAGGCTCAACCGAGCTTAGTCCCTTGATCTTTGCTTTTATTCTTGTTTTGAATTTTGTGCTTTGCTTTACTGTTTTTGTTTGTGTTTTTAGAGATCACCTGTAATTTAAGCGCATGAGGTAATATGGTATGGCTTCCTCAAAGTTTACTCCGTAGGTGCGGCGATCCTCGTCTGCCATGGTGAGTCGAATGCACTCGTAAGTATAGTCAACCGCTACTGCAAGAGCATTTTCTGCCGATTGACCGCGCATGAGTGAGCCGACGGCTGCAGAGGCAAAGATATCGCCCGTTCCATGGTAGCGCACGGGGAGATACTCGTTTGCATAGTAGAAGAATTTGCCGGTTTCACTATCGTAGGAATAGGCACCAAGCTGGGTTTTGTCAAAGGATATTCCCGTCAGTGCGGCACGCTTCGCTCCAAGGCCTGTCAGGCGAATCAGTATATCCTTTATGTACTCCTCGTCATAGTCCTCGGTATAGGGAACGTCAAGCATAAAGCATGCCTCTGTGAGGTTAGGAATCACAAGGTCAGCATGGCGAACAAGTCCTGCCATCGCTTTTGCAAATTCGGGAGTAAAGCCGTGGTAAAGCTTACCGTTATCCGCCATAGCCGGGTCGATCACTACCATGGTATCTTTCCCTTTGTGTGTGGTGATGAAATCGTCTACCAGCGAGAGCTGACGGAATGAGCCGAGGTAGCCTGTGTATATACAATCGAAGTCAATTCCAAGGTTGTGGAAGGTATTTGATATAGGCTCGATCTCATCTGTCAGATCACAGAAGGTGAACTTATCAAATGCCGTGTGGGTGGAGAGGACAGCGGTTGGGAGTACTCCACATTCGACACCTGCAGCCGAGATTATCGGGAGTGCCACTGTCAGCGAGCATCTGCCAACGCAAGATATGTCCTGAATTGTGATGATTCTTTTCATTTCTTTTTTCCTTTATATTGAAAGTAATTGTTTACAAATTTACAAGTTTTACATCTGCTCCAAGGGAGGTGAGCTTTTCTATTAAACTGTCATAGCCACGGAGAATGATTTCGGGATAGGTGATTTCGGAGATGCCGTTTGCCGACAGTGCCGCAAGAAGACAAGCCATGCCGCCACGAAGATCGGGTGATGCTGCTATACCGGGGGTCAGGCGGCTTTTTTTTATTCTTGCAAATCCATCTCCTACCATTGAATGAACGCCAAAATTCTTAAGGGAATCAAGGTAACCGAATCTTTTCTGCCATACAGTGTCAAAGATCTCACCGCCGCATAATTTTGCTATGAGTGGGGCGATCAGCGGCTGAAGGTCCGTTGGAAAGGCGGGATAGGGGGCAGCTTTTACTAAAATGCTTTTTTCCTTGAAAGTGCGACTCTCTGTCGACGTGATATAGATAGAATCTTCTTTTTCGTGGGGTACAAATCCCACGTCAGAAAGTAGGGCTGAAAAGGAAGATAGCTCTGACGGATCAAATCCCGAAACTCTTATCTCCCCACCCGTAATAAGGGCGGCGATGATATAGCTGCCTGCCTCAATCATATCTCCTATGACCGTAAATTCCGCAGGGTGCAAAGGAGAGCTTTTGATTACGGCAATCTTTTCTTCATCAATACAAATATCAGCACCCATGGAGCGAAGAAAGCTTATGACGGAGAGAACGTGCGGCTCTTTTGCAAACCCGTATATCTCCGTTTGCCCATCGGATGCCGACGCCATGATAAGAGAGTTCACGGTTGCGCCTACGCTGGGTCTTGGTAAATGGATCACAGCCCCTGAGAGCTTATCTGCAACCAAGGTGTTCCCTACCATTTTTGCTCCCAGACTCACAGCGGCGCTGATATGGTAATCAATAGGTCTTGGGGAAAAATTACAGCCTCCAAGCTCCAATATCTCCGCTATGCCAAATCGCCCTAGAGTCGCACCGAAAAGGTAGGTGGATGCGCGTATTTTAGACACCAGATCTTCTCTTGGCGAAACATATTTTAGCTCCGTTGTATCGATACGGAGCGTACCGCGTGAAAACTCAATACGCGCACCAAGGTCCGAAAGAAGCGCGAGTGCCACATGAACGTCGCCTATATCAGGAACGTTTTTGATTACAGACTCGCCTTTTGTTAAAATTGTGGCAAAAATCAAGGGCAGAGCCGCGTTTTTAGATCCGGAAACTCTTACCTCACCAAAAAGAGGCTTGCCACCGTTTACTATAATTTTCTGCATATTTCTCTCCATCGGTTTTATATTATCCATGTTATTCGGAGAGAATATTTTAGTTAATCCACCTCGCCTGTGGAAACGTAATACGCTACGGTCAGCTTCACTACCTCACCATAGGTAACGACTCCTGCCGTGCCGTTGCTCTTTAAGAAAATGTCGTTTACAAATTCAGAAATATCTGCAATAAACGTTGTGCCGTATTCATCTATTACACGGCTGATTTCAATGAGATCGCCACGAGCGCCCACTCCAAGGCTGCGATTGATCTCGTAATATCTTTCTTTGTTTGTGCGATAGAGGGCAGAACCAACGTACTGATACATGGAGAGATAACCGCAATAGTTCAGATAGGGATCATCTGCTGATACGGTTACTAAAAACGCCATAAAATTCGCCTCGTTCTCTCTCATGATCCCGCGCTGATGCGAAAGCTCATGGGCGGCAACGTAGGTCATCTCTGCTATAGGAAAGGCTGTATTCACGTTTGACTCGCCCGTATAGTAAGTATAAATTCCCGAGATGCCCAGCATGGTCATGGCAGGGCCGTTTATCACGGGCTTTACGCGACTGTCAAAGGTATCTATAAAGGTGTATTTTTCCGAAAGCTTATCAAAGGATCTGCAAATCAGCTCCGATGTGGTATCAAGATCGTAACCGACGGATGTGCCATTCTCCGAAAACTCTATATTCTCCGCCAAGGTGTTGACCCTGTCGCGTAGCAAAACAAGAGTATCAGCCAGTCGGTCTTCCGTTATGGTTTCATATTCGAGTCCAAGGTTTTTGCAAAGTGACGTTGTTCTATAACCAAACCCAAGGCAAAGCGTGTTGCCCGAGAGGAGCAGCATTATTATTGCAAGGAGGGCTGATATCAAGCGAACTCTTCCCTCACCGCGGCGAAATCTCCTGACTGCCACGAAGATGACGATAAACGCTATCAGTGGCAAGGATATTATCAACACCTCGAATATGGAAAAGCTGACGGATGACGTAAGAGTCGCCATAAAGCGTCTGACACTTTGGGAAATGCCACGGTTGACCTGATCGGCAAAGGCTACGTCTGCTTTGGCACGCTCCAGCGCTATGGCTATTACGACGTAGATTGGCAGTGCCACAAAAAATAATGGTGATATAAGTCTTTTTTTCATGTCTTCGTATTTTTCGTTAAATTTTATAGGTGTAGTTTACATTTTCGGGAGTTTTTCAGCAGCAAGCACGTCAAGATTTCTCTCAACTGTTTTTCTGCCGCGCCAAGCGAACGCTCGTGTTTTGAACTCTGCCTTGCTCATAGAGTCAAGCAAATTTCGTTCAAGGACGGGGATCCTATCTCTGTAAAAGAACTCAAGGGGCGTTTGCCTCGACTCTTTATTGTGAGGACAAGAGGTCTGGCAAAGATCACAACCCCATGCTGTATTGTATTTTCTCATAAGAGCCATCTCATCTACGGAAAGCTCTCCCTTTTTCTGGGTTATAGCAGAAAGACAATCATTCCCCTCACCGCGGAGTATTCCCGTAGGACAAGCGCGACGGCATGAGCCACAGTGACAGCATGAAAGAATAGGAGTTTTTGGTGTTTTACCTAAAAGCTCGGGGGAAATATCCGTTATCATATCACCGATAAAAACATATGTGCCGTATTTTTCATTTATGAGAAGTCCGCTATCCCCTGCAATTCCAAGACCGCTGATACAAGCGGCATGGCGCTCGGCTATTGGACTGTGATCCCCGAATATCTTCATCGAAGCTTCAGGAAAATGTGAAAGAATATGGCTTTGAAGGCGCTCGCCTATCTCCCTTATTGCAAGGTGATAATCGCGGGATGCAGCATAGCGGGAGATATTTTCCGTTTCTCCCGTGTAATAAGGAACAAGAAACAAAATTACGCTGCGAGGAGAAAAATCCTCTCTCTCAATTATGGGAGGGGAGATCTCTATGCAGTCCTTATAATCCAAAACGGAAAAATACTCTATTCTCTCGCGATCAAAAAATTCTGCTAGCAAAAATCTCACTCCTCTCCGCAAAGAAAAAAACACTTCCCATTTTAGTTTTTTTATATTTTACCATATATTTTAGAGAATTGCAAGTATTTTTCTTGACTTTGCTATATTTTTAGTGTATAATTATCGTGGATTATTATGCAAAGGAAGCCGTTAATATTTTCTGCGGCGGATAGAGGTTTATATGACGGAAAATCAAAGTTGTTTTTTGCAGCTTGCTCTCGCATCCATCGAGAAACAGGTGATTAAAAAATTAATATTTTCAAGACCAAATGAGGGCGAGATCACAAAGGCGGCGGCAAGGCTCTGCGATAACAGGGGCAGAAGAATGCTCTCCGTGGAATACAGCTTACCCGGAAACACGGTTTCGCAAAAGAACTTCTACGGCGACGCTATGGGCGAGGAGATAGGAAGACTGCTCACGCTTTACGGTCAGGCAAATCTTTTGACTTCTCTTGGCGACGCAGAATGGAAAATTTCAAAATCAGGTAAGGAAGCTCTCCTTGGCGGCGAAAAGCTTTTACGAAAGCTTGACCGTGATACCTCTGATTTTTCTCTTGCTATCGAAAGCCTTGATAAAGAGAAAAACTATATTCTCCGCGGTGACGAGGAGTTTCTTATAAAGCTCGGTATTTCCTCTCGCGAAGGTCGCGTTCACGACAAAAAGCAAGGAAAATTCAGGCAGATCAACCGTTTTCTTGAGCATATTGAGGACGTTTATTCTTCACTCCCCAGGGATGGCGAGATCGTTATTTATGATCTTTGCTGTGGAAAGAGCTACCTTTCATTTGCTGTTTATTACTATTTGACATCTATTAAAAAGCGCGACGTTCGTATGCTTGGAATAGACCTCAAGCGCGACGTTATTCTCTGGTGCGAAAAGCTGGCAGATGAGCTTAACTTCTCCGGCATGACGTTTTTTGTTGATGACGTTACTAAAACTCCTACCGACACTCATCCACATATGGTTATATCTCTCCACGCCTGTGACATCGCTACCGACATTGTGATCAACACGGCAATGCACCTCTCGGCAGACGTTATACTCTCCACTCCCTGCTGCCACCGATATATGAACGACAAGGTGGGGGCAGCGGAGCTTGGATTCGTTACGAAGTATCCTCATCTGCGCAACAAGCTCTGCGAGGCTATGACCGACGCTATCAGGGCGGCAAGGCTTGAGGCAAACGGATACACAGTTTCGGTTATGGAGCTGACTGATCCTGATGATACTCCGAAGAACACCCTCATTCGCGCCATAAGGAAAAGCATGAGCGAAAAGGATGTAAAAAAGAACAAGGAAAACTATGATAATATTCTCTCATTCGTTTTAGGCGAGGGTGCTGAAAATTATCTAAAAGGCATATAAAATGGAAACTTTAGTTTATAAATCAAGAAATACGGAGGAAACCGAGCTTATCGGCGAGCGCCTCGGAAGACTCTTTTTTGAGAAAAAAATCACACGCGCTTTCGTTGCTATGCGAGGTGAGATGGGTGTTGGAAAAACTGCTTTTTCAAGAGGATTTTGCAGATTTTTCGGCATCAAGGGAGTTAAGAGCCCTACCTACACCGTGGTTAACGAATACCGTGGAGTTACAAGAATATTTCACTACGATATGTATAGAATAACCAGCGAGGACGACCTGATTTCCACAGGATTTGACGATTATTGCGAGGCAGAAGGTTTCATTCTTGCAGAATGGAGCGAAAACGTGGAGGAGTTTATTCCCTACGATGCCGTGTTCGTTACTATCGGTCGTGACGAGGAAGATGAAAACTTTAGAAATATCGAAATTACCTTCAGGGGAGTATTTAGTGGATTATGATTATTTTAGCCTTTGACGGAACGGCAAAATGTGCCTCCTGCGCTGTTTTGCGCGATGAAAGCTGCCTCGGCGAATACAATATTGATAACGGACTTACACAAAGCGAGCTGCTCCTGCCTATGGCAGAGAGTCTTATGAGATCACTGAAGCTGGATTTTTCACAGGTAGATATGTATGCCACCTCCGTTGGCCCCGGTTCCTTTACCGGAGTCAGGATCGGAGCGGCTCTTGTTAAGGGGCTTGCCTTTGGCAGAGATGTTCCCTGCGCCGAGGTATCTACTCTTGAAGCTCTGGCAGAAAATGCCCGTGGAATACGCGGAATAATCGCCCCTTGTATGGATGCAAGACGAGGTCAGGTATATACTGCTATTTTCCGTAGCGACGGAGAGAGTTTAACAAGACTTACCGATGATATGGCTATCTCTATTACGGAGCTTTGTCAAAGACTTTCAGGACTTACAGGCGAGCCTATCTACATTACGGGCGACGGATACGAGGTTGCACGAAAAAATCTTCTGGCAATGGGGCTTTCTATTGAAGTCACCCCAATAGGACTCCGAAATGAGAGTGCCGCGTCGGTTGGCAGAGTTGCACTCAGGCTCTATAACGAGGGCAAAACTGTAAGCGACAGAGATCTCGCGCCAACTTATCTTCGCCTGCCTCAGGCAGAGAGAGAAAGACTCGAAAGGATGAAAAACTGATGGAAAACAGAATTATCTTTATTGGATGCGACGCCGCAGGTTATAAACTGAAAGAGGAGATCAAGGAATATATCACAAAAAAGGGATACCAGGTCTTTGATATGGGATGTAACTCCGAGGAGTCATGCCACTATCCTATATTTGCGGATAAGGTTTGTCAGGCAGTACAGAAATGCCCCGACACCTCCTTTGGTATTCTCATCTGCGGAACGGGAATCGGAATGTCTATGTGCGCAAACAAATATAAGGGCATCAGAGCCGGTCTTTGCGGTGACACCTTCTCTGCTGAAATGACAAGAAAGCACAACGATGCAAACGTTCTCTGCATGGGTGCGAGAGTCATAAAAGCAAGACTTGCAAAGCAGATCACAGACGAGTTCTTAAAGCATGATTTCGAGGGTGGAAGGCACCAGATCCGCCTTGATATGATGGCTGCAAACGAAGCTGAAGATAGGAATAAAATTTGATTTTTCAGTATTATTAAGGGGCAGAAGTTTCAAGCTTCTGCCATTTTTCAGCATTATTAAAGGGCAGAAGTTTCAAGCTTCTGCCCTTTTTCTTTTTGTTTTTTATCTTTTATTTCGTGCAAAAACGTGCTTTACTCTCTTTTAAGAACGGACACGGCTGCCATAACACCGTCACGCGCAGAGGAAACAATGCCACCGGCATATCCTGCACCCTCACCTATGGGATAAAGTCCCAAAACGCTTTCCGATTCAAAGCTCTCACAGCGCTCAATTCTTACGGGTGAGGTAGTCCTTGTTTCCGGACCGGTCATAGGTGAGTCGGGATAGAGTATGCCCGGCATCCAGCTTTCAAAATCGTACATGGCAGCGCGAATGGAATCGGTCACATACTCCGGAAGATACCTCTCCGGAGGAGCAATGGCAACACCTCGCTTGTAGCTTGGCTTTGTGCCGCCGAATGAGGTGGGAACACTTCCCTTTAAGAACTCCTCCATTCTAGTGGCAGGTGCAACGTAACTGCCGCCTCCAACGCGATAGGCTTCCCTCTCGATCTTCTCCTGAAGCAGAAATCCTGCAAGGGGATCTTCACTGCCAAAGTCCTCGGGGGTAACGGATACGAGATATGCGGCGTTTGAATTATCTGCTGCTCTTGCATACTCGCTCATGCCATTGGTTACAACGCATCCTTCCGCTCCTGTGGCTGCAACCACCTCTCCACCCGGACACATACAGAAGCTGTAAACACTTCTGCCTCCGGGAAGATGAGTAACCAGATGGTATGATGCCGAGCCGAGATTTTGAGGATAACTTTTCCCGTATATCAGCTGATTTATATACTCTCTTGGATGCTCAACTCTCATGCCGATGCCAAATCCGCGTGGAGTCATTTTTATTCCCTGACGAAGGAGGGTGCGGAAAGTATCTCTGGCACTGTGGCCGATGGCTAAAAAGACCTTGTCGGAGTATATCTCGTCCGTCCTGCCGTCCTTTGCTACAGTTTTTATGCCGCAAACCTTACCGCTGTTTATTATTAAACTTTCGAGCCTTGTATTAAACATGAACTCTCCTCCAAGGGAGATGATTTTTTCTCTTATTCTCTTAACTATGATCTTCAGTTTGTCAGTTCCGAGATGCGCACCCTGAGAATAGGTTATATCCTCGTCTGCCCCTGCCAAAACAAACTGACGGAGAACGAACATTTTATATTCATCCGGCGCACCGTATTTCAGCTTTCCGTCGGAAAACGTGCCTGCACCACCCTCGCCAAACTGAATATTGGATTCACAATCTAATATTCCGAAGGTATTAAATCTTTCAACAGATACTTCCCTCTCCTCAACCGAGCCGCCTCTTTCCACAATAATCGGGCGTGCGCCAGCCTCCGCGAGTGTGAGAGCTGCAAAAAGACCGGCAGGTCCTGCTCCTACAACTATCGGACGGTGAGTCATGGTGGAGCTTGGAATTATCAGCTCTCCCAAATCGTGGGAGCGAACCTTTTTTCTTATGTTCAAAAGCCCCTTTTCCCTATCGGGAGAAAGTGAGAGCGCCACGGTCAGGTCATAATGAATATCACTCTTGTCCTTAACGTTCAGGACGCGGCGTACTATCTGAAAATCCCGTACCTCACAGGGCGAAAGAGGAATTTTTGCCAAAAGTGCCGCTCTTATATCGTCGCAGCTATAATCTGCCGATACCTTTATATCAGTTTTGATCATACGTATTCCTCCTCTCGCTTTTTTCTTTTATGATTTTACCACAAAGCGTAAAAAAATGCAATACAAATTGACGAAAAGAACGTATTTTTCATAAAAAGACTGAAAATGATAAAATTCAAGGCTTTTTTCTTGACATTTGCTCAAAAAGGAGATATAATAAAAGGTAATTCATTAATTTTATATATTTTGTTGAATTTTAGTGCGCGCGACGAGATTTTATGCTTTACACGAAGCGCACGGGAGGGATCATGATAAATCGCAGGATGCAAGAGCTTGGCGCTCATCGCTCGGTTATACGAGAACTATTTGAATACGGAAAAATGAAAAAAGCCGAGCTTGGAAATGAAGCTGTTTTTGATTTCTCTCTCGGCAACCCAAGCGTTGCTGCACCCATAGAGGTGGGAGACGGGATCACAAGACTCGTTTCACAATGCGACCCTGTTGCTCTCCACGGATATACCTCTGCGGAGGGAGATCTCTCTGTTCGAGGAAGGATAGCGGAATATATAAATTCAAATTACGGCGAGGAGGCTTCCACCGAATGTATTTACATGACGGTAGGGGCAGCTGCCGCACTGACAGTTTCTCTTAATGCGCTTATAACGGAGGGCGAGGAGGTTATCGCTATCGCGCCTTACTTCCCTGAATATAAGGTATTTGTAGAGGGAGCGGGTGGAAGACTTGTCAGCGTTCCGGCAATGGAAGGGTGCTTTTACCCCGACGTTAAAAGGATAGAGGCGGCAATAAACGAAAAAACAGCGGCGATAATAATCAACTCCCCAAATAATCCTACCGGAGCGGTTTACAGTGAGGAATGTATAAAAGAGCTTTCCATTATGTTGAAGAAAAAGAGCTGCGAGATAGGAAAGACTATTTATCTTATTTCGGACGAGCCCTACCGCGAGTTGGTTTACGGTGGCACCTCTGTTCCGTTTATTACGAAATACTATGACGATACCTTGGTTTGCTATTCATTCAGCAAGTCCCTATCTATCCCCGGAGAGAGGATCGGATATATTATGATCTCGCCAAGGATAACGGATTTTACCTCTGTGAGAGAGGCTATCGCAGGATCCGGAAGATCTCTTGGATTCGTTTGTGCGCCAAGTCTTCTGCAAAGGCTTGTGGCAGAGTGCCTTGGAGTAACGGCAGATATCAGGATATACGACGAAAACAGAAGGGTTCTTTGTGAGGCGCTTACGGAATACGGCTACGAGGTCACAAAAGCTGACGGCGCGTTCTATCTCTTTATCAAATCTCCCTCGGGTGACGGAAATGAATTCTCCGAGAGGGCAAAGGTTATGAATATTTTGCTCGTACCGAGCGACGACTTCGGCATACCGGGTTACGTTCGCCTGTCCTACTGCGTTGAAACCGATATGATCAAGCGCGCACTTCCCTACTTCAAAAAACTTATGGAAAGCTATAAGATAAAGGCTTAAAGACATGAAAAGATCGCTAGATGAAGCAAGAAAAGAAATAAACAGAATAGATAAGGAAATGGCAAGGCTCTTTGAGGAGCGAATGAGATGTGCCGAGGCAGTTGCCGAATATAAAAAAGAGCGCGGCCTTGCAATTCTCGATCAAGCAAGAGAGGACGAGGTAATAAGAAATAACTCTCGCATGATCGAGGACGATACCGTAAGAGAATACTATATCAATTTCCTGAAAAACACCATGACGGTTTCCAGAGCCTATCAGGATAGACTTATTTCCGGAATGAAGATAGCCTTTGCCGGTACGGAGGGGGCATTTGCTCATATTGCGGCAAAAAAGCTTTTCCCCACCGCACAGACTCTGCCTTTCGGAGATTTTACCAGCGCGTACAGAGCCGTCGAGAGAGGCGAATGCGATATTGCTATTCTTCCCGTCGAAAACAGCTATAACGGCGAGATCGGTCAGGTTACGGATCTTATGTTCTCGGGAACGCTTTACGTCAACGGTATGCTTGAGCTGGCAGTTGACCAGGATCTTTTGGGACTTGCCGACGCGAATGTTGAAGACATAAAAAAGGTACTGAGCCATCCACAGGCACTGGCACAGTGCGCAGAATATATCAGTAAACACGGCTTTGAGCCCGTGGAATTTTCAAACACTGCCCTTGCGGCAAAGCAGGTGCTGGAACTGAACGATCCCCATGTCGGTGCTATTGCCAGCGGTGAGGCGGCAGAGATATTCGGACTCAAAATACTTGATAAGAACATAAATGAGGCAAGAAGCAACACCACCCGATTTGCAGTATTCTCTAGGGTTGCAAGCAAGAAGGATAAAGACGGATCCGGAGTTCACTCGATACTGCTCTTCACGGTAAGAAACGAAGCAGGATCTCTTGCAAGAGCTATTGACGTTATCGGAAATCACGGATTTAATATGAGAACTCTGAGATCAAGACCTATGAAAGAGCTGCTTTGGGAATACTACTTCTACGTTGAGGCTGAGGGAAATATTCAGACCGAAGCGGGACAAAATATGCTGGAGGAGCTTTCCGAGTATTGCGATAAATTAAAGTTCGTCGGAACCTACGTTAAGCTCTGATAATTGCATTCTCAATTTTTGATTATCATTCAGGTGATTTATATGAAGAAAATACACGTTGAATTTGGTGAGAGGAGCTACGATATACACGTAGAGAGAGGATCTCTATCCCGAGTGGCAAAGATATTCTCTATCTCACATAAATTTGCTTTTATTATTACGGATAGCGGCGTTCCCTCGGAATATGCAAAGGCTGTGGCAGACGGATTTGAGGGAGCCTATATCCACACCGTTCCTATGGGCGAGGGAGCAAAGTCCATTGAGATATTCGGGGCGGCACTTAAAAAGATGGTTTCCCTCGGCATGACAAGAAGCGACGTAGTCATAAGCGTTGGCGGCGGTGTTGTGGGCGATCTTTCGGGATTTGTAGCGTCCGTATACATGAGGGGAATAGATTTCTATAACGTCCCCACCACTCTGCTTTCCATGGTGGATTCATCTATCGGTGGAAAGACCGCTATAAATCTTTCAGGCGTTAAAAACGTGGTTGGTGCCATATATCAACCAAGGGGAGTTCTGATAGATATAGACACTCTCGCCACACTGCCAAGACGACAGATAGCAAACGGTCTTGCGGAAAGCATTAAGATGGCGGCAACCTCTGATGACGAGCTGTTTGAATTTTTCGAAAGCTGTGACGACCCATATGAGAATATAGAAGACGTTATACTGCGCTCGGTGGATATAAAACGATGCGTGGTTGAGGCTGATGAGCGTGAAGGTGGAATCAGAAAGATTTTGAACTTCGGGCATACGTTTGGACATGCAGTGGAGGCTGCTACCGATATGGAGGAGTTCTATCACGGAGAATGCGTTGCTATCGGTATGGCTTACGTTACTACGGGCGAGGTACACAGAAGAATTGTTGAGGTTCTTGATAAGGTGGGACTTCCCACAAGGTATGAGGGAGATCTTTCGGATGCCTTTCGCTATATTCAAAACGACAAGAAAAGACACGGCTCAAGGATCGACGCTATAATATTGCCAAAGATCGGCAAGGTGGAGATATGCCCTATGAGCGTTGATGATTTTATCGGTCTTGTAAACAAAAACACGGGAGGAGAAAAATGAAAAATACATTTGGCAGCAGTATTACCGTAACCCTTTTCGGTGAAAGCCACGGCGAATATATCGGTGCTGTGCTTGACGGCATTACTCCCGGAGTTATTATCGATAAAGATGCTATCAGATCAGCACTTGCAAAAAGACGCCCGAGCCATATATCCTCTACGGCAAGGGTCGAGAGGGACGAATTTAAGATCATAAGTGGCGAATATCAGGGACGCGCCACCGGTACACCCTTGACTATTATTATTCCCAACGAAAATAAAAAAAGCTCCGATTACTCGGCGCTGGGAAATAAACCCAGACCTTCTCATGCAGATTTTGCGGCAGAGATGAAGTATCACGGATTTCAGGATACCCGCGGAGGAGGTCATTTCTCCGGCAGGATCACCGCTGCACTTGTGGCTATCGGTGGTATTCTCATTCCCATGCTCAAAAGGCGCGGCATCCTGATAGGTACACATATTTCAAGGCTGGGAGATGCACACGACAGAGATTTCTTTGATATTCCGACAGACATTGCATTACTTTCCGATAGGGATTTCCCTGCCCTTGACGATAACGCAAAAAGCAATATGCTAAAGGTTGCAGAGGATGCGAGATCTCGTGGAGACAGCGTTGGTGGTATTCTCGAAACTGCAGTTTCAGGTATGCCGGGCGGCGTTGGTGAGCCTTGGTTTGATACACTTGAGGGAACTATCTCTCATGCAGTGTTCTCCGTTCCTGCTGTTAAGGGAATTGAGTTTGGCATGGGATTTGGCTTCGGAGGTGCTTTCGGAAGCAGTGCAAACGATGCCTTTACGGTAAAGGACGGTAAGGTAATCACGAAGACTAATAATAACGGTGGAATAAACGGTGGCATCAGCAACGGTATGCCTATCGTGTTCCGCACGGCAGTTAAGCCTACCCCATCCATTGCTATGGAACAAGACACTGTAGATCTTTCAAAAATGGAAAACTGCAAGATAAAGATCGGTGGCAGACACGATGCTACGATTTTACCGAGGGTTGCACCGGTCATTGACGCGGTGGTTGCCCTTGCGGTGGCGGATGCGCTTGCTGCGAGATTTGGAACTGAATATTTTGCTGACTGATTTTCGGCAAAAAAACTAACATTTACAAAAAAGAGGAAAAGGAGGTCTTTATGGAATACGGTTTACTTGGCGAGCATTTGGGTCATAGCTTTTCAAAAGAGATTCACAGCTCTCTTGGTGGCTACTCATACGACCTCGTTGAAATAGAAAGAGATAAGCTTTCGGACTTTATAGAAAAGAGAGAGTTCTCGGGACTGAACGTGACTATTCCCTATAAAGAAAAGGTCATTCCCCACCTTGATTTTATCGATAAGGCGGCAAAGGAGATCGGTGCAGTTAACACCATCGTAAATCGCGGTGGCAAGCTATATGGATATAATACCGATTTCTTTGGAATGGTAAAGCTTTTTTCCCATGCAAAGATCGATCCCCGTGGAAGAACGGTTGCAATTTTAGGCACTGGTGGGACGTCAAAGACAGCTGAAGCAGTTGTGCGGCACCTTGGAGCAGAAAACATCGTTAAGGTGTCAAGATCAAAGACGGAGGGCGCTATCTGCTATGATCGGCTTTACGAAATGTGCGAGGATATTGACGTAATCGTCAACACCACACCCGTGGGAATGTTCCCCGAGATCGACGGCGCACCTATCGACATTTTCCCATTTACGAAGCTTTTGGGAGTTATCGACGTGGTTTATAACCCTCTGCGCACAACGCTGATCATTGAAGCGAGGAAGCGCGGTATCCGTTCTGAGGGTGGGCTCTATATGCTTGTGGCACAGGCAGCGCGCGCATGGGAGCTTTTCACCGGAAAGACTCTTGACGAAAAAACGCTCGACCGAACCTACAAAAGACTTCTCCGAAAAAAGGAAAATATCGTGCTGATCGGCATGCCTGCTTCGGGTAAGACCACTGTTGGCAAGATACTCGAAAAGAAGCTGCAAAAAAAGGCGTACGACTCTGACAAGATCGTGGAAAAGAATGAAAAACGAAGCATCAGCGAAATATTCAGGACCGACGGCGAGGCAGCCTTCCGCGACATGGAGGCAGAGGTCATAAAGAATCTCTCAAAAATGAGCGAGATCATAATTTCCACCGGAGGTGGATCCGTGCTGCGAGGAGAGAGCGTTGACAACCTGAAAAAGAACGGAAAGCTCTACTTTATCGACAGGCCTCTCGGCAAGCTGATCCCTACCGGAAACAGACCCCTTGCAAATAACATAGAGGCTATCGAAAATAGATATAATGAAAGATACGGCATTTATTCTGCGGCAGCAGATGTCAGAATCGATGCTTCTGCAAGCGCGCCAATGAGTGCAGAAAAGATAATCCGTGATCTCTACTCGTAAGAAGGAGAAGAAAATGAAGATATATATAATTAACGGGCCTAACATAAATATGCTGGGTATCCGCGAGCCTGAAATTTATGGAAAATGCGGATATGATCAGCTCATTTCGCGCATTCGCGAGCATTGCGAAGCTCGTGGCGTCACGCCTGTATTTTATCAGTCAAATCACGAGGGTGACCTTGTTGATAAGATTCAAGAGGCGTATTTTGAGGGGGCTTTCGGCATTGTGATAAACCCTGCGGCTTACACCCATACCAGTGTGGCACTCCTTGATGCAGTGAAGGCTACTTCTCTCCCTTGCGTCGAGGTGCATATTTCAAATGTTTCGGAAAGAGAGAATTTCAGGCAGGTAAGCTTTATCAGGGCGGCTTGTCAAAAGACCATCTCGGGCCATGGCATGGACGGATATTTGGAGGCGGTGGATTATCTCATTTCCTTGAAGTGATTCTCTCGCGGGAAACCACACCATCCAAAACGCAAAATTCAAATATTATTTTTCAGCAGAATTTAGATGAATAAAAATTGGAGGGGTCTTCGTGCTAGTAAAAATTAATAAATGCAGGCTTTTTGGCACGGCAGAATTTCCTCCGTCAAAAAGCGATTCACACAGATTGCTTATTGCCGCAGCTCTGGCTGATGGAAAAAGCAGAATCTCAAATATCAGCCTATGTGACGACGTTCTTGCTACTATCGCGTCCCTTTCGGCTCTCGGGGCGAGTATTACGGTTTCGGGAAATGTGGCTACGGTTCGCGGAATAGATATTTTTAAGGCTCGTGCAAGTGATGAGCTTGCAGTTAATGAGAGCGGTAGCACCTTACGTTTTCTTATTCCCCTAGCTCTGCTTACAGACAAGGAGATCAAGTTTTCCGGTGCAAAAAGGCTGTTTGAGCGACCACTTTCGGTTTATGAAAAAATTGCTGGCGATATGGGGGCGCGGTTTGATCTTTCTTCCACATCCCTCACCGTCAAGGGCAAGATCCACGGCGGCGATTATCATGTACCCGGCAATATCAGCAGTCAGTTTATTACGGGGCTTCTTTTTGCCCTGCCTCTTTGCTCCGAGGATTCCACGATCATTATTGAGCCGCCCTTTGAGAGCAAACCTTACGTTGATATGACGATTGCCACCCTTAAGCATTTCGGTGTTTTTGCAAAATTTGAGGATGAAAACACTATAAACATCAATGGTGGACAAAACTATACTTTTGCCGATGCAAGAGTTGAGGGTGACTGGTCGGGAGGAGCCTTTCTCTTTGCGCTGAAGCAGATGCACCCCGACATCTTGATTTCGGGATATTCCGGTAACAGTCTTCAGGGGGACAGGATCTGTATCGACTGCTTTGAAAAAATTAAAAATGGCAACCCGACTATTGATATTTCCGACTGCCCCGACCTTGGCCCCGTACTTTTCGCTATGGCAGCATATTTTGGCGGTGCAGAATTCATCGGTACACGAAGACTCCTTATTAAGGAGAGTGACCGCGCTACTGCTATGAGGGACGAGCTTAAAAAATTCGGTGCCACGGTAGAAATCTATGAAAACTCCGTTAAGGTTTCGGGAGGTGCGCTTCATGCTCCCACTTCCCCTCTCTTCGGTCACGGCGACCATAGAATCGTTATGGCGCTTTCGGTACTTGCTACCGTCTTTGGTGGTGAGATCATTGGGGCTGAAGCTATCAACAAAAGCTATCCCGAATTTTTCGAGGTTCTAAAATCCCTTGGCGGGTCTTTGGTGTTTGGAGAAAATTATGACGTTTAATAAAGAAACTAATATACTTATTGTCGGTCTTGGCGTTATTGGCGGAGGCTACGCAAAGGGACTTTCCGACAGAGGATACAGGGTAAAATGCATTACTAAAAATAGAGCAGATATTGATTATGCTCTTGAGCGCGGGATGATTGCAGAGGGAGCAGATTTCGTTGATGCAAAACTCGTTTCGGAAGCTGACGTTATCGTGTTTGCCCTATATCCTACGGTGTTCATTTCCTGGATCGAGGAAAATCAGCATTTATTTAAGAGCGGTGCAATTATTACCGACGTTTCAGGCGTTAAGTCCACCGTTGTTTACAAAGTACAGGAAATTTTGCGAGAGGACGTTGAATTCATTTCTGCCCACCCCATGGCAGGTAGAGAGCGAAGCGGAGTTGAATATAGCGATCCTGCTGTTTTTGTGGGCGCAAATTATATTATTACTCCCACAGAAAAGAATACGGAGGCTGCTATTGAGCTATGCCGCAAGATCGGCGAGGCGCTTGATTTTGGAAGGATAACTCTCCTCTCACCCGAGGAGCATGACAAAATGATCGCCTTTCTCTCCCAGCTTACTCACTGTATTGCCGTGTCCCTCATGACCTGCAACAAGGAAGATGGACTGGAAAAGTATACGGGCGACTCCTTCAGGGATCTGACGAGGATCGCAAAGATCAATGAAAATATGTGGAGTGAGTTATTTCTCCTTAACAAAGAGGCGCTGCTCTCCGAGATGGATGCCTTTATTGCAGATTTTCTCGACTTCCGTTCCATGATAGAAGGGGATGACAGAGAGGCTATGATGGAAAAAATGCGCGCCTCTACTGCAAGGCGCACTCTATTTGATAAGATAAAAAAAGATTGAGGTATATATTATGTCAATGGAATTCTATAGAAAATTACCAATACCAAAGGATATTAAGGCAGAGTTCCCTCTCACCGCCGATATGGAAAGAGCTAGAGAGGTATATCTCTCTGAGATGAAGGATATTTTCGCCGGAAGGTCTGATAAGTTCATGCTTGTTATCGGCCCATGCTCTGCTGACCGCGAGGATGCCGTGCTTGATTATATTTACAGACTTCGCAACCTTCAGGATCAGGTGGCTGACAAGATATTTATCATTCCGAGAATTTATACTAACAAGCCAAGAACCACGGGCGAAGGATATAAGGGTATGCTCCATCAGCCAAATCCCAATGAAAATCCCGACCTATTAAAGGGACTTATCTCAATAAGAAAACTTCATATGAAAGCGCTGGCTGATACGGGATTTGCTTGTGCAGACGAGATGCTCTATCCCGAAAATCACAGATACCTCTCCGATATTCTCGGATACGTGGCTGTTGGCGCAAGATCTGTTGAAAACCAGCAGCACAGACTTACCGCATCGGGACTTGATCTGCCCGTGGGAATGAAAAACCCCACCAGTGGAGATCTTACCGTTATGATGAACTCTATCAAGGCTGCCCAGTCCTCACACGTTTTCCTCTATCGCGGTTGGGAAGTTAAGAGCGCGGGTAATCCTTATGCCCATGCAATTCTCCGCGGATATGTTGATAAGCATGGTATTTCTCATCCCAACTATCATTTTGAGGATCTTTACAGAATGTGCGAAACCTATGAAAATTCCGGTCTTGCCAATCCGGCGGTTATAGTTGATACCAACCATGCAAACTCCGGAAAGAAGCACCTCGAGCAGGTGCGAATAGCAAAAGAGGTTCTCCACGCCCGCCGCCACTCAAAGGATATTGAAAAGATGGTTAAAGGCCTCATGATTGAAAGCTACATTGAAGACGGCGCCCAAAAGATCGGTGATTGCGACATTTACGGCAAATCCATCACCGACCCATGCCTCGGCTGGGAAAAGACAGAAAGACTCATCCTCGATATGGCAGAGGTGCTTTGAGTTTAGTTATATAGTTTAAGGCAGCACCCAAAAAAGGTGCTGCCTTACTGATTTTTTATTATTTTATTGTGCTGTAATGTAGAAAATAGTTCTGCGTAAATACCATCTGTCTTCCATATCTCCCTTTGCTCCATATTTCATAACAAAGTAGTAGTTTCCATAGCTATCTATTCGGAAGTAATCAAAGCTCATAGCGAAAGTAAACGTTTCGGTTTTTCCACCTTTATCAAGATGACTGCTGGTATAATATTCTTTATAACAACAAGTATTACCATTATTGTCTAAAACCCAAATCTGCTGATCTCCGCAGTCTATTGGATCTATGTTAATAGTTACACTAACATTTATCTTTGTATATCCTAATTTTTTCAATTCATCAATATTTAAGTCAACAAAGATATTTTCATAACGTTCCTCATCATCGTCATCTCTAATTTTAATTTCTCTATCTCCAGTATCATAAGTGCATTTTGTTGATACCCACTTCGCAATTACGGTATGATCACCTTTGGTTGTCATTATAGTGTCGCTTTTGATTTCGGTATTACCAAGGTACCATCCAGCAAAAGCATATCCACTTTTTGTTGGAACTGGTAAATCGCCATATTTAGCTCCAAACATAACAAATGTAAAATCGGTATTCACAGTTCCGCCATTTGGATTGAATAATACATAATGGCCTATTCCGTCCACAATGGTCCATTGAGGATAAAGAGTATATACATTGATTTTGGAAATATCCATGAGTGCTTCGCCATTTTCGTCTACTATTTTTTTGCCACCTTCTTTCTTTGTAAACAAGCCTTCAAATTTGTAGTATTCATCCCTCTGACTTTTCATCTCTTCTACAAACACAAATACTGCTTGTTCTGTCAGGCACTTTTCAAATTCTCTTGCAGTATCGTCATACTCATCGCCAATTGATCTGATCAAATCAGCAAGAGGAATGGTTCCGTTCTCGGGCAAACTAAAAGGCATAGCATTTTGCGCGACTCCTGCTTCGTATGTTTTTATAGAGTCATTAAACTCCGCTACTTCAAGTGTTACTGCACCACTTGATCCGGAATAATACATGGATAAGTTGGTTTGCGTTCCTTCAAGCTTTTCTTTATCCAGCTTGTTTTGACTAGCATCAAATTTCATGTTGAGCTCGGCAATTTTTCCAAGTTTATTACCGGTTGATACGCCAAACGCCATGCTTGCTTCTCTTGAAACCTCAGAGGAATTTGTTGATACAACATATTTTGCTGTATAAGATCCACCCGTAACAGCACCAACAACAGCATGGGTACCATATTTACTGTACAACTGTTCTATTGGCATTCTCTTATCTTTAACAGCTGTGACATCTTTCACAAAAGCGTCTGTTAAACACTGTTTTAAGATTTCATCGCTACTAATATCACTGATTACATACATCTGTGATCTTACCTGTCCGCTAACAACGTATGTATGATTATACTTATGACTGGAAATTGCACCTGTTAAATCACTGGAAACCTCGGCATTAACGTTACCAACACCGTAATTAATTCCAGCACTAAACCCTATATGAACGCTTGCCTGACTGTATTTGTCAGCGTTTGAGGAATAACTATATGCGTCAACCTCTGTTTTGTTAATATCGGTTTTTGTATATCTGCCAAGTTTTACTAGCTTGTCGATATCAAGAACGCTATTAGACGATATTTTTTCAACATTATAAATATCGTTTTCAATTAAATTATAAGAATGACCAATTCCAAGACCGGAAAGGTAGCGCTTATCTACTCCAAGACCTAAATTAGCGAGTACATTGTCAATCACGTCATCGCAAGAGGTCAGCATCATGGTAGACATAATTATGCACACCAAAATGAATGCGATGATTTTACTTTTTTTCATCGTTTTCTCTCCTTTTGAGTAAAAAGTTTTCAATATATCCCGTTTTGGGATATTTAGATTATACCATAATGGTATAATAATGTCAAGTACTTTTGCATAAAAGGAGCGTATTATGGAATTTAGGCTCAAAAAACTTCGAAAAATGCGAAAAATTTCACAGTTGAAGCTGGCAATGGATCTCAATATGAATCAGAATACAATTTCTAGGTATGAAAACATGGAGCGCGAGGCAGATTATGAAACCCTCATAAAGCTTGCCGACTATTTTGGCGTTTCTATTGACTATTTACTTGGCAGAACAGATAAAATGACTAACTACTAAAGACTTGGACTTGTGAGTGAGTTCAGGTCTTTTTACTTTTCACCCCTGCTGAATGTCACGAAAATTCCCCACTCTGATTATGAGTGGGGATGGTATTTAATTAATGAATCCGCCGGCGAGGAGATAACCCTCGTTTGGGCTATAGACGGTCAGGGACTGACCGGGAGCGGCGGTGGTTGGCTCCGAAAAGGTGACCTTTGCAGTTTTATCAGGCAAAAAGGTGATCTTCGCCGGAATTTTCGGGGCTGTGTATCGTGGCTTTACAAGAGCTTCTACCGTCAGGGGTTCTTTTGGCTCTTTCATGCCTGTATACACTACTTCGGAAATAGTAATTTCTTTTGATTTTTTAGGAGAGGGCGAGAGGGTTACCGTATTGGCTACGGGGTCGATCTCCGTGACGAACGCACGGGCGCCAAGGGATATGCCCAGTCCTTTTCGCTGACCAACTGTGTAATGGATTATGCCCTTGTGCTTACCCAGGACTTTTCCCGACTCGTCAATGAAGCTTCCCTCCTTTGACTTTCCGTATTTCGACTCAACGAAGCTAGCATAATCTCCCTCGGGCAAAAAACAGATCTCCTGACTGTCGCCACGATCTGCGGCAGACAGATCAGCTTTACGAGAGGATTCCCTAACTTCGGTTTTATTCATGTTGGAAAGAGGAAATATCGTATTTTCTATAATATTTCGAGGCAGTCTATAAAGCATGTAGGTCTGATCCTTTTTCTCATCCTTGGGAGAAGCAAAGGTGTAACGGATGCCATCACCATCCTCTAGCTTTACTATCTTTGCGTAATGCCCTGTAGCAATCTTATCAAATCCATGGCTTTTTGCATAGTCGTAAAGAGAGCGGAACTTCACCTCGGGGTTACAGATGATACATGGGTTTGGAGTTCTTCCCTTTATATATTCCGAGGCAAAGTTTTCCTTGATTATGCGATCAAATGCTTCAGTTGCATCAATAACGTGGAGGGGGATACCTATGGAATCGGCTACCTCTTTTGCAGCGTCGATCTCCGTGTGGCAATGCATTTTTATGACTGCCCCCTCTACCTCGTGACCTTCGTTTTTCAGCTTTAATGCGGCATACGCGCTATCAACGCCACCGCTTATTCCAAGCAAAATCTTCATTTTTTGCTCCTATTTGTAATTCGTTATTTACATTTACTAAAAAAATCGGCATACTCTCAAATGTGGGAAATATACCGATTTTATTTTTTAGTGATGATCCTCGTCGTGATCGGTAGGTACTTCGAAATCGATAGGTCTGCCTATCTTTGTGTAATAATCCGCTACGGCACTCTTAACTGCTTCCTCTGCAAGAACAGAGCAATGCACCTTTACCGGTGGAAGTCCGTCAAGAGCCTCGACAACTGCACTGTTTGTAAGGGCAAGAGCCTCGTCGATAGAATGTCCTTTAATAAGCTCGGTTGCCATAGAGGAGGTAGCAATTGCTGCTCCGCAACCAAAGGTTTTGAACTTGCAATCGGTGATAACATCATCCTCTACCTTAAGATAGATCTTCATGATGTCACCGCACTTTGCATTTCCTACTGTTCCAACACCGTCAGCATTTTCGATCTCGCCAACGTTTCTTGGATTAATAAAATGATCCATTACTTTATCGCTATACTGCATTTTTATATCCTTCTTTTTTTATTACTTTGTTGGCTATCAGCCGTTTTCCTTGCCTGCCGCAACGATCTCCTCCCAGAGGGGGCTCATGTCGCGAAGACGCTTAACTATTGGGGGAACTGTTTCTAATATAAAATCTATATCCTCGTCCGTTGTATCTGCGTTAATGGAAAGGCGGAGAGTTCCGTGTGCTTCCTCGTGTGGTACGCCTGTTGCGAGAAGAACGTGTGACGCATCAAGAGATGCAGAGGAGCAGGCAGAGCCGGTGGATGCACAGATGCCCGAAAGATTTAACCAAAGGAGCATACTCTCACCCTCGATGAACTTGAAGCCTACGTTTGCAATACCGGGAAGACGCTCCGTAGGATGACCGTGTACTCGTGAATATGGGATCTTCGAGAGTCCATCAATGAGTCTGTCGCGCATTGCGCAAACTCTGGGAATCTCGGTCATTCTTTCCTTTGCCATCTCGAGAGCTTTTGCAAGAGCTGCGATATAAGGGATGTTCTCTGTTCCTGCTCTCTTGCGGCTTTCCTGACCGCCACCGTCGATAAGATTGTCTATAACAACACCTTTTTTGATGTAAAGAATACCAATACCCTTGGGCGCATGGATCTTATGACCGGAGAGAGCTAGCATATCAACTCCAAGCTCGTGGAGATTAATATCTACGTTTCCGATTGCCTGAACAGCGTCGGTAAACATAAGCGCACCACCCTCATGGGCAATCTTGGTGATCTCCGCAATTGGCTCTACCGTGCCGATCTCGTTGTTGGCATACATTACTGCAACAAGAGCGGTTCTATCGGTGATGGCACTTCTCACAGAGTCGGGAGAAACTATGCCATACTGATCTACGGGAAGATACGTTACCTCAAAGCCTTCTTTTTCAAGCGCCTTGCAGGTGTTGAGTACTGCGGGATGCTCTATGGCTGTGGTAATGATATGGTTTTTTCCTTTTTTGGAAAGGCGACGGGCAGCACCCTTTATCGCCCAGTTATCCGCTTCGGTTCCGCAGGAGGTAAAGTAGATCTCGCCGGGTGCGCAACCTAAAACGTCTGCTATTCTCTGCCTTGATGAGGCGAGGATATCCTTTGCCTCGTAGCCCTTTTGGTGGGCGCTGGAGGGGTTGCCCCATGCTTCAAGACAGCACTTTTGTATTTCTGCCGCTACCTCGGGATATACCGCAGTTGTAGCCGCGTTATCTGCATAAATTATTTTTTTCATTTTCTGTCCTTTTTTCGGATTTTTATTACGGAAATATTCTATACCATTTTAGTGTATTTTTCAATAGCTTTACTAAAAAATAAATGTTAATTTTCTGTGAATAAAATATTTTATGTAAACGGCTTGACATTCTCGCGGAAATTAGGTACAATAATGGTGGGAAAAAACACTCGAAAGGATGATATTTTATGTATACAATAGGAGTAGATCTTGGCGGAACTAATATCGCTATCGGTATTTGTGACCGCGAGATGAATATGATCGCAAAAGGATCCGTTAAAACCGAGGTTTCCGGCGGAACGGGTCACATTATGGATAATATGGCAGGACTTATTGAAAGTCTTCTTAAGAATAATAACATTAAAAAGGATGATATTGAGTACGTTGGTATCGCCACTCCCGGATCGGTCAACGTAAAGGCAGGCGTTGTTGAATCTGCTTTCAATCTTGGATTTGATAACTTCCCTATTGCAAGTGAGCTTAAGTCCAGAATCGGAATTGACAGAGTTTACGTTGCAAACGATGCAAACGCGGCAGCTCTCGGCGAGGCACTTGGCGGTGCGGCAAAGGGTACTGACCACTCTGTTATGATCACTCTCGGCACAGGCGTTGGCGGCGGTGTTATTATTGACAGACACATCTTTGACAGAGGTGTTAACGCAGCTGTTGCAGAGCTTGGACACATCGTTCTCAAGGTTGGAGGAAGGCAGTGCAGCTGTGGCAGACGTGGTTGCTTCGAGGCTTATTCCTCTGCTTCTGCTCTCACAAAAATGACGGAAGAAAAGATGGCTGAGCTACAGATAAAGGGCGTAGAATCTGCCATGTTCGCAGTTCGTGATAAATACGGCAAGGTGAGCGCAAGAACTGCATTTGACGCTATGAGAATGGGCGATCCTTTTGCAAAGGAGATTGTTGATAAGTACATACTCTACCTGGCAGAGGGAATCACAAACATCGTTAACATATTCCAGCCTGAAGTGCTGTCCATTGGTGGTGGCGTTTGCAACGAGGGCGATGCTCTGCTCTTGCCTCTTATTGATATTGTAAATCGCGAGCAGTTTGCAAGAAGCGCGAAGACAAAAACCAAGATCACCATTGCAAAGCTTGGTAACGACGCAGGTATTATCGGCGCAGCCGGCCTCGGTAGATAATTAAAGATTAGCCTAGATAGTTTAGCTTTTACGTTAGAAAAGGTAGCACTCCGCAAGGGAGTGCTACCTTTTTGGTTTGTTTAGGTTTTATTCGCTACGGTACCAAGCATCTGAATAATAACCTGAAATGAAATATTCTGCAGCCTTTGCAGGATTTTCAAGATCGATATCCGGTATCGATACGGGTGTTTTTTCTTTGCTTAAAATTGTGTTCCAACCTTTAGTATTTTTGAACACTACACTCGTAAGCATACACATATCAAATGCATCATTACCGATATATGTAACACCGCTGCCTATTATTACTTCTGATAACCCAATAGAACAGAAGAACGCATGATCTCCAATTTTGGTTACACTGTCCGGAATAACAACACTTGTAATAGAGTTTTCAAATGTGCTTAGGCTTACTTCGGAATCTATAAATGGATTAATTTGAATAGGTGAAAAAGCAAATTGATTAATTTCATAGTTTTCTCCGTTATAGCTTTCGGGAAGA
Source organism: Eubacteriales bacterium (assembly GCA_045589435.1). Lineage (GTDB taxonomy): Bacteria > Bacillota > Clostridia > Oscillospirales > CAG-272 > UBA1740. The sequence goes on from JAZNPB010000068.1 coordinate 59,212, forward strand.
ACGAGATCCTTCTCTTTGCCACTATATTTTATGAGATAGTTGGTTCCGTTAACAGTATAGAAATTATAACCGTTTACGTTTTTTATTTTGCTTTCTCCGCTATGTATTTCTAAAACTATACCTTCTGGGATAATCTGCGACGTAACAAAAATCATATCCAACGTAATATAGGGAGAATTATTTACTATTTCAACAAGGCTAATGTCTTCTTCAAAAATGCTATCTGCTATGCTTTCAACATTTTTTCCTATAGTGACACTCATCAGATTTGAGCAGTAACCGAATGCACCTGATCCAATCTTCTTTACACCGTCAGAAACAATAATACTTTCAACTGTGTAATTAAACGCGAAAGCGGCAGGCAGAATTTCATAGGTTTCTCCGTTATAATCTACAGGTAAAACGAGATTAACATCATCTCCTAGATACGCAACAAGGTAGTTAACTTCACCTATGGTATAGAATAGGTAATCACCTTTTCTCACCATTTCACTTTCGCCATCGTGAATATTTACAGATACATCTATTTCACTATCGTCGATCAATGATTCTATAGAAATATCCATGGATGATCTGTTTACTACTTCCAAAAGAGTAAAAAGTGTATTTTCTCTGCCAAATTCAGAAAGCATAAATGCACCCAACCCAATTCTTGAAACGTTTTTACCTATTGTTATGCTTTTGAGTCCCATGCAATTTAAGAACGCTAACGAACATATTTCAGTAACGCTGTCAGGGATAACCACCGAAGCAAGATTGATACAACCGGCAAAGCACCCCGGGCCAAGCTTGGTTACTCCTTCTGGAATAACAATCTCTTTCAAAGTAGTATTAAACTCAATTGAATACATAGATCCAATCATGTTTGCTCCAAAGGAACCGACCTCGGTTACAGGTTTTCCTTTGTAAGTTGCGGGGATTTCGATTTTTGACTGATATTTTGCCGCACCGATCTCTACTTTATATGTTCCGTCAGATTTCAATACGAATAATAGGCCAAGTGGATTCTCGCTATCAGCACCGATATTAACATCGTTCTCTCCTTCATTACCATTATCGGGAGTATCAGGATAATCAACCTGATGCCCTGTTTTTTTGCCGTTAACCACAAGGTATCCATCTTCGCTCACAGAAAGAGAGATTAAACTGCAGGAAGATAGAGTACACACGATAACGAGCATGAGCGCAACGATGCGCAAAAGTTTGTTTGTTTTCATTTTGTTTTCTCCTTTGTTTTCTTTTTTCGGTTTAAAATCAAAAAGTGCGGCAACCGAAGTGCCGCACCGAAAAACGCAGACTCCGATTGTTGCCACACAAACTTAACGGAGAATGAAGGTTTAACTACATACTTGCAATGTTAAGAAGAATCTGCATTTTTACCAAATTCAATGCATTACAAGTATGCCAAAAAAAGGGTATAATATCCCCTTTAAAAAGAAAATCCCCTTCATATCAAAATATTAAGTTTATGTGGCAATAACATTTTAGCACTTTTTTCTACGTTTGTCAAGTTATTAATAAAATAAAGGTAACGAATTGCTCTTCGCTACCTTTTGATGCTGTTTTCGTATTAAAATTTTCCGTGGGAGAGGAGGATGCCGTTTTCACGGATGGTAATAATTCCGTACGTTGGATGCTCGGTAACACCGCCTACTGTGCCGGGATTGAAATAGTAAGTTCCGTCCCCATAATGCTCCACCGGCTTATGGGTATGGCCGAACAAAACGAGGTCTGCACTCATATCGGAGGCGAGAGCTTTTAGGGTTTCGAGTCCGCTCTTGACGCTGTGGGTATGACCGTGGAGATAGACGATCTTTTTACCTGAAAGGTTTATTGAATCAATGGTGGGAGTTGAACTGTATGTTGGATGCCAATCGCAATTTCCGCGGACATAAAGTTTGGCAGAATTTACGGATGGCAGTGATAAAAAGTCTGAAAGTCCATCGCCAAGGTAGATCAGTACTTCCGCATCGGGGTGCATTTTTATTGCTTTTTTCATATAATTATCATTTCCGTGGGAGTCGGAAAATACGAGTATTTTCATGTCTTTTTCCTTTTTTATTGGTTTTTGTAACGTGGGGCGAGCTTTTGCATATGATGTTCATGAAAACGCTTTTTAGGAGGTTTTTATGAAACTAAATAAGAATATGGTAGAAAAGCTCCAAGGACTCGACGACAACGCTCTATGGTGTGAGATACGAAACATGGCTGCATCTTATGGATTGAAGCTGCCTGACAAAACACCCACGGAAGCAGAGCTACGCAAGGTTCGCGAGGCACTCCAAATCGGGGAGATAAGCACAACAGATGCCATGCGCCTTGTTAATGAATATAAAAGGAGGCAATGCTGATGAGTGAGATGCCCGATCTTGGCAAAATTGTCAGCCTGATTATGGAAAATCCAGAGCTGATCTCAAAAATTCAGGGACTTGCAAACGGTGGTGGCGATAACAATACACCCACTCCCCCTGCCGATGTCCAAGCAGAGGTGGCAAAAGAGGCTTCTACTCCGATAGAGGTGCAAGGCTCGTCCTTTGGTGCGAGAGAAAAGCGCAACCGACTTTTAGGGGCGTTGAAACCATATCTTTCATCTGAAAGAGCGAAGGCTATTGACTCCATGATGTCCGTTGCCGATATTCTCGATATGATGAAAACGAGGTGACCTATGTATACGAGGAATTATTTTGACGGAAACGACGGTGCTGTGCCAAGAGGCTACGATGGGATCGCTCTATGCGACGAGCCCCACCAAGAGCCACCGATCTGCCACGAGCATCTGCCTGAAAAGCCAAAGGAGGGGGCAGGATTTTTGCAGGGATTACTCGGTAATCTGAATATCAGACTTCCTTCCCTCGATAAGATCGGATATGAGGAGATCCTCATTATTGGAATTGCCGCATTTCTCTTCTTTTCCGCAGACGGTGATAAGGAATGCGCCCTGATCTTACTTGCTCTTTTACTTATTAACTAACTTTACTTAATTTTTAACGCCCCAAGTTTTTGTTTTTGGGGCGTTTTTTGTATGCTTTTATTGGCAAAAATCAGAACATTGATATTTGATTCGTTTCGGAAAGATTATCAAGCACTTTATTTCTGCGAAGAATTTCTATAACGGTTTTTGATACTCCCGAATGAAGGCGGAGATCCTCAACGGAGAGGATAGTATGCTTTTCTCGAGTTTCAACAAGCTTATCCGCCGCCCCCTCACCAAGACCCGGCAAAGAGTTAAATGGCATTCTGATCTTGCCGTTTTCGGGGAGGAATGCACGTGCATCTGATTTATTCAGGTCTACACCTAAGAATTTTACGCCTCTGGCAAGTGCTTCTCGAACAAGATAAAGCGTCTGGCAGGTTTCATTTTCCTTTGCCGTTGCCTCAAGTCCCTTGCCCTCGATCTCCTTAATGGCAGAGTTTACACCTGAATATCCTCCGGCAACGATCTCTGCATCAAAGCCACCCGGCGCTACTGAAAGATATGCTGCGTAGAACTCCATGGGGTAATATATCTTATACCAGCCAAGTCGAACAGCTGACATATCGTAGGCTGCTGCGTGTGCTTTCGGGAACATATATTTGATCTTTTTGCAAGAGCTGATGTACCACTCGGGAACGTCGTGCTCTATCATTGCCTTTTCATAGTCGGGTTTGACTCCTCTACCCTTTCTTACGTCCTCCATTATGGCGAATGCCGTGGAGTTATCAAGTCCCTTTTGACGGAGATATACCATGATTCCGTCACGAGTTCCCACAACCTCGGATATAGTACAGGTTCCCGATTTGATAAGATCCTGAGCGTTACCAAGCCAAACGTCTGTACCATGGCTAAGACCTGAGATCTGGAGCAAGTCGGCAAAGGTTTTCGGCTTGGCATCAAGCAGGAGCTGCTGGGAGAATTTAGTTCCCATCTCGGGGATACCGTAAGTTCCGAGAAGACAGTCACCAATATCAGCCGGAGTGATGCCAAGTGGCTTTGTCGAGGCGAACAGCTCGTAGATGGATTTATCGTTCATCTTCACGTCGAGAACGCTGGTGTTCGTATACTTTTCAAGCATCTTATACTTTGTTGGAATATCGTGGCCAAGCTCGTCAAGCTTAAGTATCGTATCGTGGAGATAGGAGAACTGGAAGTGGGTCGTGATAGTATCAGACCTCGGATCGTCTGCAGGATGCTGTACCGGCGAGAAGTCGTATATCTCATATTCTCTCGGCACAACTATGATGCCACCCGGGTGCTGACCTGTGGTCTTCTTGATGCCCACAAGCTTCGTTACCATTTGGCTCATTGCTGCTTTTGGAACTTTGATTTTGCGTTCTTCCAGATATTTTGCTATATAACCGTAGGCAGTTTTGTCCGCGAGAGTACCGATCGTTCCTGCACGGAACACATGTCCCTCACCGAAAAGTTCCTCGGTGTATTTATGTACCATGCCCTGAACGTCACCTGAGAAGTTAAGGTCGATATCGGGAGATTTCTCACCGTAGAAGCCTAGGAACGTTTCAAAGGGGATATCGTGGCCGTCCTGATACATCCACTCTCCGCATACGGGACAGCGCTTGTCATCAAGGTCGAAGCCGGAGCCAACGGAGCCGTCGGTTATAAACTCGCTGTATTTACATTTCGGGCATCTGTAATGAGGTGGGAGGGGGTTAACCTCCGATATTCCCGAAAGGGTTGCAACAAGGGATGATCCTACCGATCCTCGTGAGCCTACAAGATAGCCAAGACTCTCGGAATAAGCAACAAGCTTAACGGAGATCATGTAAAGTCCCGCAAATCCGTTTTTGATGATGGAGCCAAGCTCACGTTCAAGTCTGTCAGACACGATGGGAGGAATATCCTCGCCAAACCATTCGTGGGCGCGCTTCCAACAGGACTCGGTCAGTTCTTCATTTGCTCCAGGTACAAGGGGCTCGTATTTACCCTCGGGAATTGGGCGGATGCGCTCACACATATCTGCGATCTTATTGGTGTTCTCTACTACTACCTCGTAGGCGACGTCGTCACCGAGATAAGAGAACTCTTCAAGCATCTCCTCCGTTGTGCGAAGGTAGATGGGCATTTCATTATCTGCATCGGACATCTTAAGTCCTGCAAGAAGTATGCGTCTGTATACCTCATCCTCTTTATTGAGGAAATGGGCATCGCAGGTGGCGCAAACGGGTTTTCCAAGCTTTTTGCCCAGGCGATATATCTTGCGATTTATCTCCCGCAGATCCTCCTCACTGTTTACTCTACCCTTGCCAAGAAGGAATTTGTTATTTGCCAGGGGTTGGATCTCAAAATAGTCGTAGAATACGGCAATATCCTCAACGTCCTGATCTGCTCGTCCGTCAAGAATTGCGCGATAAAGCTCGCCCTGCTCGCAGGCTGATCCGATTATAAGTCCGTCGCGGTATTGCTCTATGACGGATTTAGGCATTCTCGGTCTTCTGCGATAATAATCAAGATAGCTGTAAGATACAAGGCGATAGAGGTTTTTTAGGCCCTCTTTGTTTTTTGCGAAGATTATCATATGGTTTACGGGGAGCTTCAAGGGATCTGCCTTTTCACTCATAGCGTCAACCATTCTCTCAAAGGTGCTGACACCCTCGCTCTTAAGTCGCTCAAGCATTACGAAGAATATATTTGCAAGAGTTCTGGCGTCGTCGCAGGCTCTGTGATGGTGGAATTCTTCAAGCTTGTAATGCTCTGCTATAATATTGAGCTTATGCTTTGAAAGCTCGGGATTAACGAATTTAGAAAGTCCTACCGTATCAAGATAGGAGTTGTTAAACGGGATGCCGCAGCGCTCTGACGCAACGCGTATAAAGCCTACGTCAAAGTTAGCATTATGGGCAATGAGAAGACGGTCGCCTGCAAATTCCATGAATGCCAAAAGTGCTTCTCTTTCCTTTGGCTGTCCTGCAACGTCCTCGTTTGTAATCGAGGTAAGCTCTGTGATCTCCGCGGATATCTCACACTCGGGATCAACGAACATATTGAATTCATCAATTATCTCGCCACCCTTGATCTTTACCGCACCGATCTCGATGATCTTGCAGGTACGGTTGGAAAGACCTGTGGTTTCAAGGTCGAAGACTATCATCTCGTCATCAAAGGACGGATATTTGCTACCGAATACGCAGCGCTCCGTATCGTTTACGTAATAGGCTTCAATACCATAAAGAACCTTTAAGTCCTTATTGCCGGATTTTTCAAGGGCAAGCATGACCTCGGGATATGCCTGAACGTTTCCATGGTCAGTAACGGCAATAGCCTTGTGACCCCATCTTATGGCTGTGTCAATGATCTCCTTTGGAGTAATAAGGGCGTCCATCTGGGACATATTGGAGTGGAGATGAAGCTCTACGCGCTTGTCTTTGGCATTATCCATACGAAGAACTGAGCTGATCTTTTTAATACCCGTAGGAGAGATGAAGGGCTCGTTATCGTACTTATCTCGCTGAACTCTGCCCATTACCGCAACGTGCTGACCACTCTTTACACCCTTGTACCAATCCGACTCCTCGTTTGCTACGATCTTTCTTACGTAGGTGGCTGAGGCACCATCGGATATACCAATGATAACGTTGGTTTTATCGCCGTTTCTAGTTTCCTTTGCCGTAACCTCGAAGACCGTACCGAGGAATACGGATCTTGTGCGAACGGACTCGATGGATGACAGGGGTGTCGGCTCAATTATATCGAAATCATCTCCGAAAATCACCTCGGACTTTTCAAAATCGTAGGTGGTGGCACCCATTCTGTACGTGGTTTCCGTGATTTGAGAATTTACACCCGTGGCTGATGATATACCTGCCTTTGCTGCAAAGTCGTATTGAGGATCAGCAGCTCTTGCTTCTTCCTCGCGCTGCTTTGCGGCTTCTTGCCGCTCTCTAATGAAGTTTTCTCTACTCTGCGCTTCGGCAATCTTCAGCGCTTCCTCGCGGCGCGCCTCGATCTCGCGGCGGCGCGCCTCACCATTACCGCCCGAAACGATGGAGATAGCACGGTTTATACCGTAGCGACTTCTCATAATGTTCGAGAGAATGGTTTCGGTGTTGGCAGTCCTTACGAAATCTACTCCTGCATCAACAAAGGGGATGGCAATGGTAATTTTCTCTCCGTCATCCTCGTAGGTTGCGCCGGTAAAGAAACCGTTGGTCACGGCTCCGCACATAGCAGCCTCGCAAAGGATCTCGGGGAAATACTTCATATCGAATATCTCGGACGGAAAATGAGGCAGGATCTTAAAGCTTTGAGCACTGTATGCAGCTCTGCACTCGTCTTCAATCTCATAGAGAAGCTCCGGGTCTTCATGCTGACGGAATGATATTTCCACCTCAACGCGAGTTGTACCCGGTACTCTTCTCGGAATCAGATCGTATCCGCGGTCAAGAAGATCACGCTTATACATATCCGGAGAATACTTTTGGAATATCTCTAAAAAGGTCTTATCCTTGAATTTGTTCTCCTGCATTTTTCTCGTCCTTTCTTTTGTTTTTTGCGTTAGTGAGTGACTAACGTTTTCGCGTTATATATAAAACTTGTTTGAAACTGCTGCTTTTAGTTTACATTTTGACGATCTCTGCAATAAGCTCGTCCACAAGGGTGTCCTCGGGGATTTTCTTTACTACCTCTCCGTTTTTGAAAAGGAGCCCCTCGCCAACACCGCCTGCGATGCCTATATCTGCCTCTCTCGCCTCACCCGGGCCGTTTACTGCACAACCCATGAGAGCTACCCTTATGGGCTTATCCAGAAGACCCTTTGACTGTGCTTTTTCCCAAAACTCCCGAACAAGGGGGATGAGATCTATCTTCGTTCTTCCACAAGTGGGGCACGAAATAATATCCATGCCTCGCCTATCTCTCATGTCAAGGGCGGAGAGAATATCAAGAGCGACTCTTACCTCCTCCTCGGGTCTGTCTGTTAAGGAAACGCGCAAGGTGTCACCTATACCGAGTGAGAGAAGCGCTGAAATACCCGTGGCACTTTTGGTTATGGCACTATTTCCAAACCCCGCCTCGGTTACTCCAAGGTGGAGAGGATAGTCAACCCGCTCGGAGAGCAATTTATTTGCCTCGATCATATCAGAAACGGTAGATGCCTTAATGGAAATTACCGTATCGAAAAAGCCGTGCTTTTCCAAAATTCTGACGTGTGACATGGCTGATTCCACCAGTGCCTCGGGGGTGGGAGATCCATATTTTTTCAATATCTCGCCCGAAAGCGAGCCTGCGTTTACACCGATACGGATAGGTGTTCCGTATTCCTTGGCTACGGCTACTACCTCTGCCACCTTTTCATCACTGCCGATGTTTCCCGGATTGATACGGATCTTATCTGCTCCGTTTTTTATTGCCGATATTGCAATTTTATAATTAAAATGAATATCTGCGACCAAAGGAACTGTAATACCTCTGGACTTAAGCTCGCGGAATATAAGCGCTGATTCTTCATCAGGAACCGTTATCCTGACAATGTCGCAGCCTGCTCTCTCAAGGGATAAGACCTGGGCATAGGTAGCCTCAATATCGTGGGTATCGGTATTAGTCATTGACTGAACGGTAACAGGAGCGTCACCGCCAATGAAGATAGTACCCACCTTGATTTTTCTCGTGTTTTTTCTTATGCTGTTATAGTTCATAACTCTTTTCTTAAGCTAACGACCAAAACTGCCGTCGAGATTAGAATATCATAGCAATAACGTCTTTTATCAGGATAATTCCGGAAAGGCCGAGAAGCACGTAAAGACCTACGGCGTTAATGGTGTCCTCGATCTTCTTTGGAAGGCGACGGCGGGCGATGATCTCAATAAGAATGAACAAGATCCTGCCTCCGTCAAGAGCGGGTATGGGGAGAAGATTCATTACACCGAGGTTGATGCTGATCATTCCCACAAGATAAAGAAGATTAAGCGGACCTGCCTTTGCGGCATCACCGATAGCACCCGTAATTCCAACGGGACCTGATACTGCCTCAAGAGAGTATCTGCCTCTGATAAGGTCTATTATGGATTCCCAACACATACGAACGATGAGAATTGACTTTTCCCAAGAGAACTTAACGATATTACCAAAACCTCTGTTCTCTGCTACTGGAACAATGTCAAGTACGCCAAACTGCTGACCTGCCGAGGTATCCACAGGGAAAACTACGTCCTCAAGAACTATCACCTCTCCATCACGGATAACGGTGAGATCTACGGGCTCGTTTCCATATCTCATTACCTCATAGGAAAGCTCGTCGTATATTGTAACTTTCTTTTTATTTACTTTAACGATCTCGTCACCAACCATAAGTCCACTATCGGCAGATGAGATCTCAAAGCCTGTTTCCTCCTGGGGATAGAAACCTCTTACCTCGGTGCCGTAAAGATAGATCATAGAGGTAAGGATTGTCATGGCGATAAAGCCTGCTAAAATGTTTACGGTAGCACCTGCAACGGTGATGATAAGACGCTGCCATGAGGGCTTTTTATCAAAGGAATTAGGATCGGCACTCTCGCCATCCTCGCCTATCATCGCAACGTATCCACCGATGGGAACTGCGCGCAAAGAGTATGTTATGTCGGTTTTTTTGGATTTATGGGAAAGGAGCTTTGGACCCATGCCGATGGAAAACTCCTCAATTGTCACCTTAAAAATTCTTGCAAATATATAGTGGCCAAATTCGTGAATGAAGATGAGTCCTCCAAACACTAAAATTGCAATAAGGGCTGTGCCTAAAAAATCAAATTTCACTATTTTTTCTCCGTTCTGCCTAAAAATTAGACATCGTTTTACTTTTTATTAATTATTTTGTCAGCAAGTGATGCTGCTTCTTTATGTGCTTCAATTATTTCATCGAGAGTGATACATGACGCCGCGGCTGACATTTTCTCGTATACCGCCATAACGATTTTTGAAATATCAAAAAATCCGATCTTACCGGAGAGGAACGCATCTACTGCTCTCTCGTCTGCAGATTCAAGGACGGCACCCATCGCACCTCCATCTGCCATAGCACGTCTTGCAAGTGTCAGAAGTGGGAATGCCTCCGTATCGGGGCGGGCAAAGGTCAGAGCTCCAACCTTTATGAGATCAAGGGGCTCTATTTTCGACGGTCTTCTCTCGGGATAGTCTATTGCGTATTGAACACACTCACGCATATCGGGTACGGACATCTGCCCGATAATGGCTCTATCAATATATTCCACAGCGGAATGAAGTATGCTCTCGCGATGGATCAAAACCTCTATTTTGTCCTCGGGAACTCCAAAGAGGTGGCATGCCTCGATTATCTCGAAGCCTTTGTTCATAAGGGTTGCGCTGTCTACGGTGATCTTCTCCCCCATTTTCCACGTGGGATGAGATAGCACCTGCTCTTTAGTTACGTTTTTAAGCTCTGTTCTGCTCTTTCCGTAGAACGGACCGCCCGAGGCAGTCAGAAGAAGCCTTGATATTTCCTTGCGGTCGGCTCCAACCAGCGATTGGAAAATAGCAGAATGCTCGCTGTCCACAGGGAGAAGCTCCGATCTGCTCTTTTTGAGAGCATCCATAACCAGATCGCCTGCTATAACGAGAGATTCCTTGTTTGCAAGAGCGAGTCTTGTTCCTGTTTCGATAACCGCAAGCGTGGGGGAAAGACCGCGATAGCCTGAAATAGCGTTTACAACCACGTCAGATTGAAGATCTGACTTTATCATCTCGGAAAGATTATCGCCGAATATCACCTTTGTAGAGGTATCCGCTACCCTCACGGAAAGATCCCTGCCTGCTCTCTCACAGCTCATATGAGCAATGCGAGGCGAATATTTACGGATGGCAGCCTCCATTTTTTCAACGCTTCTGCCACAGGAGAGGAGGTCTATGCTGTAATTTCGGGAGTCTGCTACGTCAAGCGCCTGTGCTCCAACAGAGCCGGAGGCTCCGAGAACGGATATTCTTTTTTCCATAAATATCACCTCGCCTTGGGTCAAAGAACCGCCACGTCCTATCGAGAGTGGCGGTTCTCGCTAATAATAATTTACATCTTTTGCATATTAGTGGAATGGTGGCCAGATCGCAGAAATCATCAAAAGGAAGGTTGCGATGGGGAAAACCGAATCGAAACGGTCAATTATTCCTCCGTGGCCGGGTAGAATGTTGCTATAATCTTTTATTCCGTATTCGCGCTTGATAAGAGATGCAATAAGATCGCCTACCATAGCAACTACAGAAAGTATCAGTCCAAGTACTGCAAGAGCAACGTAATTAATGGCTGCCACACCGGTAATGCTGAGTATCCAACCGTAAAGCACGTTAAGCAAAACGGATACTGCCACTCCTCCGATAGCGCCTTCAACTGATTTGTTGGGACTAACGTCGGGAATCAGCTTGTGCTTACCGAATTTCGAGCCAATAAAGTACGCTCCGGCATCGCATCCCCACGAGGAGATGATTATAGTTCCAAAATAACATATGCCCTTTTCAACGTACATAAGAAGGGATAGCGACGTAAATGACACTATCAAATAGATAACTGCCATAAATACGGCGGCTACAAGAACAAACTTGATCTTCTTATGAGAAAATACAGCTACGCCGAGAAGATACACAAGGAAGCTGAAAAGTACCGATGCCATAATGAGGATAAAGATTATTCTCGCCTCACCGTCTTTGACAAAGTATGCCGAAAATGGCAGTGCCAGCGAAAGAAGATAGGACGGAGCTGCAATGTGCCACTCCTTGTTAACTCCGAATACGCGGAGGATCTCAAAGGTTGCAGCTAATGCAAGAGCTGCCATTCCTATGCAAAATACGGGGGTAAACGGTGCTAATATAATCAGCAGAACAGCTACCACGAAAATACCAACACCTGTTATAACTCTGGTTTTCATTTTTCTTACCTTATCAATAAACGAGTATTACTACTCACTTATCCGGAGATAAAAATTAGATCTCCATAATCTCCTTTGTCTTTGCGGCAGTTACGTTGTCAACCTCTTTGATGTACTTATCAGTAAGATCCTGAACGAGCTTATCAGAAGCCTTTGCCTCGTCCTCTGTCATGATGGAGTTCTTCTTATCTGCCTTTACCTTATCGTTTGCATCGCGGCGGATGTTACGAATAGCAACCTTTGCATCCTCGCCAAGCTTGGATATCTGCTTGGAAAGCTCGCGGCGGCGCTCTTCTGTTGTGGGTGGGAAGGAGAGTCTGATGCAGCTACCGTCGTTCTGGGGATTGATTCCGAGATCGGACATTTGGATAGCCTTTTCAATGCCCTTCATAATGGACTTATCCCATGCGGTGATGGTGATAGTACGCGCATCTGTTACCTTAACCTCTGCGATAGAGGAAATGGAGGAGGGCGCTCCGTAATAGTCAACGGTGATTTTCTTCAAAACGTCGGGATTTGCTCTACCTGCTCTGATGGTAGAAAGGTTGTCCTGGTAAGACGCGATGGTCTTTTTCATTTTTTCTTCGTATACCTTGGTATCGAGTTTCATAAGTGTTTCTCCTTATACATAAATTTTATTTTAATCTATTTTGTCGGTTTTATGCCAAAGCGGCGCTTTTACTGCTGAAAATGCTTACTCCGCCGTAACCACGGTTCCCGAGATCTCACCGCGAATCGCTCTGAGAATATCCTCGGGCTCTTCAAGTCCAAATACCTTGATAGGCATACCTGTTGAGAGGCAGAATGCCGTTGCAGTAGCATCGAGTGCCTTAAGGTTCATTCCAAGAACGTCGGACGCCTTCACTACCTCGAGCTTTTTAGCATCGGGATTCTTCTTCGGATCGTCTGTGTATATGTAATTTACGTTCTTTGCCATGAGCATAGCGTCGGCATCGATCTCCGCAGAACGTACCGCACCGGTGGTATCGGTGGAAAGGAATGGAATTCCAAGACCTGCACCGAAGACTACTACCTTACCGGATGAGAGCGCTTCTTTTGCTCTTTCACTGGAATAACGGTCTGCAAAGGGCTCCATCGGTACAGAGGTCATTGCAATAGCATCGCCCCCCGCTCTCTTAATAGCGTCCTTCATGCAGATAGCGTTAATAACCGTTGCTAACATTCCCATGCGGTCTGCATCTATGCGATCCATATCAGTTCCCTGTCTTCCGCGCCAGATATTACCGGCACCTACAACAAGTGCTATCTCATATCCCTCGTCAACCGCACATTTGATAGATCTTGCCACGCGGTCAACAAAGCTCATATCGTAAATTCCATCTTTTTTATTGGCAAGAACCTCGCCGGAAAGCTTTAATACAATGCGTTTCATATAATTCGCCTCACTTACGGTTATTTTTTAAGGATACTGCGCGGATTGCTGCTTCTGCTATGTGCTTTGGCGTAAGTCCGTACATTTCAAGAAGCTCCGGTACCTTTCCGCTTCTTCCATACTCATCCCTCAAACCTACTCTTACGGTGGGGGTTGGACATTCCTCGGAAAGAACCTCGCAAACGGCAGAACCGAGTCCGCCAATGATGCTGTGCTCCTCGCAGGTAACTACTGCGCCTGTTTTTCTTGCTGATTCTAATATAATATCCTTGTCGATAGGCTTTATGGTGTGGATATTGATCACCTCTGCGCTGATGCCCTGCTCTCTTAAGGTTTCAACAGCCTCCATGGCAAAAGCTACCATAAGACCGGTTGCTACGATAGTAACGTCTTTTCCCTCGGTGTATCTGACCCCCTTGCCAAGCTCGAACCTATATCCCGGAATGTCTGCCGTGATATTAGGTACTGCATATCTGCCAAAACGGAGATATACCGGGCCTTCATGGAGCAAGGCCGCTTCGGTTGCGTAGAGGGCTTCGTTTGCATCGGCAGGATTGATGATTACCATTCCGGGAATAGTTCTCATTAAAGCAATATCCTCGTTACACTGATGAGTTGCACCGTCCTCACCCACCGTGATACCTGCATGGGTTGCACCGATCTTTACGTTAAGATGAGGATAACCGATGGAGTTTCTTATCTGCTCAAAGGCTCTGCCGGAAGCAAACATGGCAAATGACGACGCAAATACAGGCTTGCCGCAAGCTGCGATACCTGCTGCAACGCTCATCATATTACCCTCTGCAATTCCGCAGTTATAGAATCTATCGGGAAATTTCTTTTTGAACACCTCGGTTTTAGTAGACTTGGAAAGGTCTGCATCGAGGACTAGGAAATCGTACTTTTCGCCAAGAGCTGCAAGGGCTGCTCCGTAGCTTTCTCTGGTTGCTTTCTTATCTGCCATATCAGTTTACCCCCTGAAGCTCGTTATCTATTTTGTCAAGATCGGAGATAGCGATATTGTATTGCTCCTCCTTTGGTGCCTGACCGTGCCATTCAGGTCTGTTTTCCATGAAGGATACTCCTTTTCCCTTAACGGTTTTGGCAATAATGAGCGTAGGCTTATCCTTTGTAGCCTTCGCAGAGGAGAGTGCGGATGCGATCTCTGTAAAATCGTGACCGTCGATGGTAATTACGTTCCAGCCAAAGGCAATAAACTTTTCATCATGAGGTGTGGGATTCATAACCTCGGTAATATCACCGTCGATCTGAAGTCCGTTAAGGTCGAGAATTGCTACCAGGTTGTCAAGCTTATAGTGAGATGCAAACATTGCTGCCTCCCATACCTGCCCCTCCTGGGTCTCACCGTCACCGAGAATAGTATATACGCGGTAAGGATCGCCATAATGCTTACCCGAAAGAGCCATTCCGACTGCCGCGGAAAATCCAAGACCGAGAGAACCGGTTGACATATCTACGCCGGGAATGCCTTTCATTTCAGGATGTCCCTGAAGACGGGAATCGATTTTTCTGAGAGTCTTTATTTCATCTCTGCCAATAAAGCCACGCTCGGCAAGTGTACCGTAAAGCGCGGGAGCCGTATGTCCCTTTGAAAGAACGAATCTATCTCTTGCGGGATCATCCGGATTTTTAGGATCTATCCTCATCTCCTCAAAGTAAAGATAAGTCAAAAGATCCGCAATGGATAAAGATCCACCCGGGTGTCCACAGCCTGCGGAATATACTCCGTCAATTATGTGGCGGCGAACAGCGTTTGCAGTTTTCTTCAGCTCTATAAATCTATTGTCGTTCATAAGACCTCCTACATAGCATTTTTCCAGAACTTGTAATTCTTATTACATTTTACTATAAAGAAAAGAAAAAGTCAATAATATTATTAAATATTAACAAAATATTATAAATTTTGCGCGTGATAACTGGAAATCATGCGTGTAGGCGTGGGAGCATTTTATTTGAATAATATTAAGACTTCTTCCGTTAGTGAGATGGCGTTTGTTAACAAGAACCAATCCAATTGAACTCATTCGCACTCTCCTTTCACCATCGAAGATGGTCTCCCTCCCAATGGGAGGCATTCTTTTTGCAAAAGGAAAAGAGCCGTGACGCTAATATCACGGCTCTTTCGTGCAAGGCACTTATTCGATGAGTTAAGAACTTATTACCGAAAACGGTTAAGCCCATCAGGAAAGCGTATAATTATTCTGCTCTCTCTGCTCTCTTTGCTGCGAAGCATTCGCTGCAGTAAACAGCCTTACCTTCGGTGGGCTTGAAGGGCACTTGGCACTCCTTGCCGCACTCTACGCAAACTGCATCAAACATTTCTCTTGTGCTTCTCTGCGCATTTTTTCTTGCGGCACGGCACTCTTTGCATCTCTGAGGCTTGTTCTCAAATCCTCTGGATGCATAAAACTCCTGCTCACCTGCTGTGAACACGAATTCGTTGCCACATTCTTTGCACTTCAATGTCTCGTCCTGGTACATGGTTTCTTTTCTCCCTTTGGTAGGTTAATAATATTTTTCGCCCCAGACGGATTCAAACCGTCGCCTTTGTTTCCAACGCTCTCCATTAAGCTATCAGGCGTAATGACAAAATCAATAATCTCTATGCTGACTAAAATATTCTCGCAATTTTTTGAACACGCGGTTTTTCGCATTATCCACGGACTTTCCGGTGCAGGAAAGCTCCTCTGCAATTTTTGCAGTCTTATATCCTTGCACGTGGAAGATAAGTACGCGGTATTCAAAATCCGACAAAAGAGATCTTGATATGCAAAGAAGCGAATTAAATCTCTCCTCCTCTGCAAGTCGGGAATCAATAGAAGATGTTACGGTTATTTTTTCGACGTCAATATCACTTTCGGGAATCCTTCTCATCTTCATAAGGTCTATGAGCTTACGGTGAATACAAATCTTGGCGTAAAGACCAAAGGTAAGATTTTTTGACATATCGTAAGTCAAAGCGGCAGAATGAAGGGCAATAAAAGCCTCGGAGATCATCTCGTCATGACTGACGGCGGAACTTGAAAAATCTGCAGCTTCTCTGTTCATAAGAGGTGTATAACGGTCCACAAGCTCTGCAAACGCAACGTCACTTCCCTCCCTAACAGAGGTCACTAAATCCAGAATTTCCTTTTCTTCCATTAAGCGATAACCCACTTTTATTAATATACAACTATTATAAAACCAAAAAAACCTTTTGTCAAGGCTTTTATCCAAAAAAATACGAAAAACCGCAAAATTTTTCACAATTTACACTATAAACGCCCCTCGAGTTTTGTGCAAAATGACGAAAAATGCGGTTCCTCATAATTTTTCTTACGCCAGATATTCAATTCTTCCCGTGGCGGAAAAAAGAACTCCTCTGTATACGCCGTCGGGCTTCTGCAAAAAGTTGCGTTTTATGCTCTCTGCCTCGGTCAGAGAATTAACGGTAAGCGAGGTACACATAAGCTCTCCATGCTCGTCGTGCGCCTCCATTGTTACCTTATATCTTTTCGATTCGGTTTCGGTGATATACGCCTTGATAGACGCGCCGCCCTTTGACAAGGAAATATGCTTTATAGCACTGCGAAGACTCTTTTCGCGCAGATCTTTATCAAGATTATCGTAAAGCTCGGAGGCAACTATTCTTCCCTTATCGGAGATCATGTAATACTTTTCATCACCGAGATCATCAAAATAAAGATGCCCGGAGTCCACAAGCTCCGTCAAGCAAGCGTCGTAGTCAAGAGAGATATCCCCCGTATTTTCTTCAACTATATCCATTACCGTCGTATGCTCGATGGGATAACCGATGTTGTCAAGTAAAAATAGGAGAAACACTTTTATGTCAGTTGTTGTTGTAAGTATGGAATCTCTGTTTTTTTTCACCTCGACTACCTAACCCTTTCATTTTTCACTATGCTAAATATTGTAGCACAACTTTTCGTTTTTTTCAACCGTTTTTTTGCAGAAACTTAAAAAATGTGTATAAAAGGACAAAATCTGCAAAAGAATTTTACACAGCCAATACTGTTTTGGGAGGATAACTATGATAGATAATGATATGATCTACACGGATCTTGCATGCGAAAGAAGGAAAGCCGATTTCAGCTGTGGAGGGGTGGAATACACGAAAGAGGAAAATATATGCGGACTCTGGGAGCGTATAAAAATAAAAAACGATGCCGGAGCAAAAGCGATGGGGCGACCTGTGGGACTTTACGATTCATTGCATACAGAGAGGCTTGACAAGGTGGATTACGAGGCAGTTATGGGACTTACAGAGGAGCTTGCAGGCGAGCTTTGCAGTATGGTGGAGCGCACGGGAGCCGTTGGCACTAACGTTCTTGTGATCGGTCTTGGAAATCAGGGTCTGACCCCCGACGCTACCGGGCCTGACAGTGCTGATAAGGTTCGCCCCACAAGACATATTGCGGAGATCGACAGCGGACTGTTCTCTACCCTTGGATGCGCAAAGGTGTCGGTACTAAAGCCCGGAGTCGCTTCAAAAAGCGGGATAGATTCCGCTACCGTGGTTGAGGGAATAACAAAAGAAATTCAGCCGGATCTTGTGATCGCCATCGATTCTCTTATGGCAAGGGGGCGCGAGAGGTTAGGCAGCACTATTCAGATCAGCAACACGGGGATCTGCCCGGGATCGGGCATTGGAAAATTAAAAAGAGAGATAAGCGAGAGGACTCTCGGAGTTCCGGTGATAGCGATAGGCGTTCCTACGGTAATAGATTCAAGAGCCTTTGGAAGTGAGCGGCAAGATAAAAAAAGAGGTGGTGACGGCATGCTTGTATCGCCAAAGGAGATCGGAGATATAATAAAAAATGCCGCCGAAATAATCGGCGGCTCAATAAATCTAGCATTTGGAATTTTCAGTTAACATCCTCGTTTTGAGAACAATTATTGTCGTTTTCGGGGAAAATTAATATACGAAGTCAAACTCGAAGTCGTAAATATTAACCGTATCGCCCTCATCAATTCCTGCTTCTTCAAGCTTTTTGATCACGCCATTCTTAATAAGAACGCGCTGAAAATGTGCCAGCTGATCGTAATCGTCAAAGTTGATGCGTGACATGAAGTTGAAGAGCCATTCGCCCTCTACGATATACTTTGTTCCATCGAAATGAACAGTGGTCTCGCGAGAGTCGGTATTCTTCTCCATATCTTCGTCCTCGGGAGAATACTCTGCCTCGTAAACCGTGATGGGTGGGAGGTTTGCAAGAGCTGAAATAGTTGTTTTAACAAGCTCGTCAAGTCCCTCACCCGTTACGGCGCTGACTAAAATCACCTGGTAATCAAGCTCGCGACAATGCTCGAAGAATGCCTTAACGGAATCAGACTCCATATCTGCGAGATCCGCTTTGTTGGCAACGACGATCTGCGGACGCTCAGAGAGGCTCTCTGAATACCTGAGAAGCTCTTCGTTGATTTTATCAAGATCGTCGGAGGGATCTCTGCCGTCAACTCCTGCAAGGTCCACTACGTGGAGAAGCAAGCGACAACGGTCAACGTGTCTGAGGAATGCGTGACCAAGTCCAAGCCCCTCACTTGCACCCTCGATAAGACCGGGAATGTCAGCTGCAAGGAAGCCCTTTCCGTCACCGATCTTAACTACTCCGAGATTGGGAGATAGAGTTGTGAAATGGTAGTTTGCGATCTTTGGTTTAGCTGAAGATATCTTAGACAAGATAGAGGATTTTCCTACGTTGGGGAAACCAATAAGTCCCACCTCTGCAAGCATTTTAAGCTCAAGAAGAACTTCCTTTTCTTCTCCCTTTGTACCACTCTTTGCAAACTTGGGGATCTGTCTTGTGGGGGTTGCGAAATGGCGGTTGCCCCAGCCTCCGCGGCCGCCCTTACATATCACAAAGTCCTCACCATTTGCCATGTCGTGGATGATCTTTCCGGTTTTGGGATCCTTGATAAGAGTTCCGGGAGGAACGGGTATTACAATATCTGCTCCGCTTTTTCCGTGGAATTTATTACCTTTTCCATTTTCACCAGACTCCGCAACGAACTTTCTCTTATATCTGAAAGCAAGGAGAGTGTTTGAACCCTCGTCGATTCTGAAGATGACGCTGCCACCTCTGCCGCCGTCACCACCGTCAGGTCCGCCGGCATTGACGAATTTTTCTCTGTGGAAGGCTACGGCTCCGTCACCGCCATCTCCTGCCTTTACGTAAATTTTAATATTATCTATGAACATATTTTTATCCTCCGGCAATTATACCTTGGTGGAATCGTCGCCCTTTTGCCTGATTATCATTCTGATAGGAGTTCCCTCAAAGCCGAAGGTATCGCGAATGCAGTTTTCAATGTATCTTCTATATGAGAAGTGGAAAAGCTCCTCGTTGTTACAGAAAATAACGAAGGTTGGGGGAGCGACAGACGTTTGTGTCATGTAGTATATCTTCAAGCGCTTGCCCTTATCCGACGGTGGCTGTACTCTGTTTTGCGCGTCGTTGAGAAGGTCGTTGAGCATACCCGTAGTAACACGGCGATTTGCCTGCTCGTATACGTCATTGATCATTTTATAGATGTTAGCACACCTCTGCCCCGTAAGAGCTGAAACGTAAATAATCGGAGCATAAGGCATATAAGCCAAGGCAGTTCTGATCTCTTTGTTAAATTGGTTAACTGTATTGTTTTCTTTTTCGATGCTGTCCCATTTGTTGATAA
Source organism: Eubacteriales bacterium (assembly GCA_045589435.1). Classification (GTDB taxonomy): domain Bacteria; phylum Bacillota; class Clostridia; order Oscillospirales; family CAG-272; genus UBA1740. The sequence continues at coordinate 79,139 of JAZNPB010000068.1, forward strand.
CGATGATGCAAGCCTTTCCTGCCTCATGTGCAAGACCTGCTATTTTCTCATCCTGCTCGGTTACACCGTCGTTTGCATCGATCATGAGAAGACATACGTCGGCTCTCTCCACTGCCATATTGGCACGGATAACGCTGAACTTTTCGATTCTGTCCTCTACCTTCGAATGACGACGGATTCCGGCTGTATCGATAAAATTATAAATTCCGTGCTGATTTTCAACACGGGTGTCCACTGCATCTCTGGTGGTTCCCGCAATGCTCGAAACGATTACGCGCTCCTCACCGCACATACGGTTGATAATAGAGGATTTTCCTGCGTTTGGCTTACCGATAACTGCAACGTTGATAACGCCCTCGTCCTCATTAGAATTATCACCAAAATCACATTCCTCGAGAATAGCATCAAGCAGATCACCGGAGCCTGTTCCGTGGAGAGAGGAGATGGCAATGGGCTCACGCTCAAATCCAAGCTCGTAGAACTCGTAAAACTCATATGGAAGATCACCGATACGATCCACCTTATTGACGCAAAGGATAACCGGCTTGCCGGATTTTTTCAACATAATGGCAATATCCTTATCGTCAGCCAGAAGTCCCGAGCGTATATCACACATAAATACGATGCAGTCTGCAGTTGCGATAGCTACCTCTGCCTGATTTCTCATCTGCTTTAAGATAGTGTCCTCGCTTTTAGGCTCAATTCCGCCCGTGTCGATGAGAATGAACTTTTTCTCGCACCACTCTGCTTCCGCATATATGCGGTCACGGGTTACACCGGGAGTGTCCTCAACGATAGAACGACGCTCACCGATAAGTTTATTGAAAAGTGTACTTTTACCAACGTTTGGTCTGCCAACAATGGCAACTATAGGTTTTGACATTTTCCCTTCCTTTCTAAATTAAAGACGTAACGCAGATCAGTTACATATACTCGAGCCTGTAAGAAGCTCCAAAAACTCATAACCGTCCGAGGTGGCAGGGGTAATCTTCACACCTAGCTTTTCCCCAAGCTCAGAAAGCGTCATACCACAGAGGAAGTCATCCTCACCTGCGCGAAGGGCAGTGGCAGGAACGAACAGCTCCTCACCCAGTGGCGCCGACTTTAATTGTTCATATATATCTTTTCCTGTGAGAAGTCCTGCAACGGTTATAGACTCCCCGTAGAAATAATTAACTATTTTGTAAACGTTTATTTTCATTTTCGGGCAGTTTTGCATGATCTTCTCCGCCATGCCCGATATCATTTCGTATGATGCTGCGCCTGTTGCTACCGAAACCTCACGCACTGTGTCACGGCTGTCAAGCTGCGCATTTATCTCTGCCACATCTTCAAATCCAAGCCCAAACTCGTCCATGAACGAGCGAAGCATTCCCACACCGTTTTCTATCTGTGGGTAATCCTCGTAATAATCGGCATCTGGAATGGATCTGCCGGATTTAAGATAAAATTCGTCTGCCGCGAAGACAATTCTTGATCCGTATTTTTTGAGATTTTCCTCACCGTGAGCATTTATCTGGTCTATGACACACGCTGCCTCCTCGGCTGTAAAGTCCGTCAAGGGAAACAGCTTGTCCCTGAACTTCGTAAGTCCTGCAGGTACCACCGCAACACTGGTCATCTCGGGATAGTAGGCGGAAAGATCACGAAGACTTCTATCAAGCTCTTCACCGTCGTTTATCCCCTTGCAAAGAACGATCTGCCCACACATGTTCAGTCCTGCACGCTTAAAGTCGTCAAGATAGCGAAGAACCTCGCCCGATCTCTTGTTTTTCATCATTTTCACGCGGAGGTCGGGATTTGTGGTATGAACGGAAATGTTGATTGGCGAAAAACGCATCTTTACAATTCTGGCAATATCCTTATCCGTCATATTGGTGAGGGTTATATAATTTCCGTGAATAAATGACAGACGAGAGTCGTCGTCCTTAAAATAAAGGGAATCTCTCAGTCCCTCCGGATTCTGATCTATGAAGCAGAAGATGCACTTATTGGTGCAGGAGTGCTTTTTATCCATAAGAGGCGTTTCAAAATCAAGACCGATATCATCGTATTCACCTTTTTTGATAGTTACTCGATATTCCTCACTGCCGCGGAGCAAGGTAAGCTCCACTTCCCTCTCGGCAAGATAAAAGCGGTAATCGAGAACGTCGTTTATTTCATTGTCGTTTATATGGGTGAGGACATCACCCGCTGAAACTCCACGCTTCTCCGCGCGAGAGCCTTTATCTACACTTGTAATCTTTACCATACTGTTTATCTTCCGCCTTTTATCAATCGCTGCTTTTCTGCGGCGATCTCTGCTATTATTCCGTTTTCGGCAATGTACTGTATCGCCTCTGCCGAGCCCGCCTTACCTGCGAGAAGCATGAGTCTGTTTGATTTCATTCTGTCAAATTCCACTCCTATGCCGTCCACGTAGCATCTGGCATAGAGATATTTGCTTTTTGCAGAAAGCTCCTCCACGTTCGTGGGATCGTGGCGAGAGGCAGTCTGAAACCATTGAAAAGCAGAATGCTCGTCCTGCTTTACTGCTTCGTAGCGCCTTGCCTCGTCTACCTCGTCAAACTCGGGACACTCTCCCTCAAGCATTGGAAAGTCCATTCTATACTCGGGGGTATGTGTCGGGATCATTCTTATACCCACCACATCCGGCTCGAAGATGCAGCCGGCAGTATACGCCATACCGAGGTAGAGCTGCGCCTCGATACAGCCCTGCTCTGCAGATATTTTCATGTATTCCAGAGCCTTCGGATAATTTTTCTCCATTCCGTCGCCCTGCATATAGATTATTGCTATGTTATAGCAAGCTTCTCCACCCTTCATATCTCTTGCAAAGGCGAAAAAGCTTTTTGCCTCGCTGACGTTTTTATCTACACCGATACCACGCCAGAGGCAATATCCAAAGTTGAAGGATGCGAGAACGTCGCCCTCTCGCGCTCCCTCGTGGAAAAGCTCTGCCGCCTCGCAAAAGCTTCCCTCAAGAAACTTGCCGACGGCTACCTCTAATTCAGGCATATTCCCGCCTCCTTTCCGAAAAATGTCTTTTTTGATTTAACCGATGGTGAACTTGGTTCCCTCTCTCGTATCAAGGAGAGTTACACCGCGCTCAAGAAGCTCGCCGCGAATAGCGTCTGCAAGAGCGAAGTCCTTATTCTTCTTTGCCATCTTTCTTTCCTCGATCTTCGCCTGAATGAATGCAAGAAGTTCGGGATCAACACCTGCGTTTTCAGATGCAGCCTCTGCCGCTTCCTTTTCCTGAAGCTTTTTAGCAGCTGCAATAAGTCCAAGAGAAAGCACTCTCTCGAAATCTTCTATAAGAGCAAGCTTGGTCTTATCGTTCGTATCAAGTTTTAATACGTCATAAAGAGCAGTTACTGCAAGTGAGGTATTAAGATCGTTATCAAGAGCATCTGTAAACTTCTTTTTACCGATAGCAAACTTTTCTTCATCGATAGCGTCGTTTTCGTTTGGCTTAAGAGCTGCAATTCTTGCAACCAGCTTATCGTATGCCACTTTCGCATTATCAAGGTTTTCCCAGGTGAAAACAAGGTTCTTTCTGTAATGGGACTGCATGCAGAGGTAACGGTATACCAATGGATCGTATCCCTTGCTCTCAAGGAGAGATACTGTTAAAAATTCCCCCTTGGATTTGGACATCTTACCGGAATTGGTATTGAGGTGATGAACGTGCATCCAATAGTGGCACCAGCTGTGGCCGTAATATGCCTCGGACTGAGCGATCTCATTCGTATGATGTGGGAAGGCGTTATCTATTCCGCCGCAGTGAATGTCAACGTATTCACCAAGGTGCTTTCCTGCTATGCAAGAGCACTCGATATGCCAGCCTGGATAACCAATGCCCCATGGGGAGTTCCATTTAAGCTCCTGATCCTCAAACTTGGACTTTGTAAACCAAAGAACGAAGTCTGCCTTATTTCTCTTGTTGGTATCCTCCTCAACACTTTCGCGAACGCCTACCTCAAGGTCTTCTTCCTTAAAATCGTTGAATACGTAGTACTTATCCAGCTTTGAGGTGTCAAAATAGATGTTTCCACCTGCCTCGTAGGCATAGTCCTTTTTGAGAAGGGTTTCAATCATCTCGATGAACTCGGAGATGCAGTTTGTGGCAGGCTCCACAACGTCGGGATACTTGATATTAAGCTTTTCACAGTCTGCAAAGAATGCGTCGGTATAAAACTTTGCAATCTCAAGGACTGTTTTCTTTTCTCTCTTTGCGCCCTTGAGCATTTTGTCTTCGCCTGTGTCACCGTCACTCGCAAGGTGTCCAACGTCAGTAATGTTCATTACTCTCTTAACGTCATATCCAACGTAACGAAGATATTTTTCAAGAACGTCCTCCATTGTATAGCTGCGAAGGTTGCCTATGTGGGCATAGTGATAAACCGTCGGGCCGCAGGTATACATGGAAACCTTTCCCTCCACGCGGGGAACGAATTCCTCTCTTGTTCTGGTTTTCGAATTGTATAAAAGCATAATCTTTCCTTTCCGTAAAGAGGGATCTTTACTCTGTTTTTAGGAGCGATTTGGCAATAATTAACAATATCAGCCTGATTTCCGCCAAAATCGCATAATAATTCATCTAACATTCTAGCAGAAATTTTATCATTTGTCAAGTGTAAAATATTTTTTATAAATTTTTTTATTTATTTTGCATTTTGCTCTTGTTTTTTTGTCAGATTTCTGCTATGATATATAGTAGAGAAATATATGCGTAGGAGGATTTAGACTATGAGCGAAAACAATAAAAACAACCCCGGTAGCAGAGAGCGCGAAAGCTATTCGAACTCTGATCTCCAGGGTTTTCATAAAGCTGTACCGATCATACTTACAGCAGTTGCATTCATAATTTTTGCAGGATATTTAACAGAGGGCAGCACGGGATTTGGCAACGTGGTTTCTCTGGTATTCAAGGGGCTTTTCGGATTTGGCGCGTGGGTAGTTCCCGTGGCACTTATTCTCCACTCCTTCTTCTATTCCGAGGACCTCGGCAAAGGAAGAATCAGATCCAGAATCATCTTTTTCGTTATCGTTATGATAATTGCGTCAACACTTAATTACGCTATTGAATTCTGGAACGAACCCAAGGCTAACCTTGTTATTCCTAAAGATTTCACAGAAGTAAAAAATTCCGGTGGCTACATCGGTTGCGCCCTTGCATGGGGACTTATGCACCTGTTTGGCCCTATCGGAATTATCATTATCAGCGTTGCCGTTATAGCACTTTACATTACTTTCTTCTATGCCGGCTCAAACAACGCTATTGCACACGTGTTCTTCACCGTTCTCGAATACGGCGCAAGATTTTTGGCTATTATCGAAAAATGGATCGTTGATCTCGTAGGTAGATGCAAGGATGCTATCCAGGAGAAAAAACAGCAGAAGATCGATGATAGACACGCAGAGCTTGTTGACGACGAGTACTTTGGCGTTGACAACGGAATGAAGGTCATGGAGATCAAGGAGCTTGGTATCAAGGAATCAAAGAATCCCGAGGACTTTGAGGACAAGCCTACCCTTCATAACAAGATACATATGAAAAGCATCGTTAAGGAAGATCCACAGCAAAAGGTGGAAGAAGCGACAGATGCTCCGCAAGAACAGCCGAAGCCACAGAAGGGCAAGAGCTTTAACTTAAACTACAACTTCGATCATCTTAAGGAAACTGCTCCGAAGGCAGAGGTGACAGAGTCTCCAAAGGAAGAACCTGTCGAAGAACCTAAAAAGACACCCCGAAACGAATTTGGACTTGATGATTGTGCTGAAAATATTTTCACAAAGGATTTCGATGCTTTCGATTTCAATGCTGCTGAAAAAATAGCCTCCAGAAAGTCCAGTAAGACTCCTATTAAAGAGAAAATTACTCCCATTTACGGCGATTCCATCGAGATCGATACTCTCACAGAGGAAGACGTAAGAAGAATCAGAGAGCGCGAGATCCTCGAAAAGAAGATGGAAGAGGCAAAGCGCCTCCATCAGCAAAGACAGCGCGAATTTGAGGAAAGAAAGGCTGCTCTCGTTAAGCAGTTTAAGGACAATCCCGGATCTGCCTACACCACTACCGAGAATCCCGTAAAAGGCGGCGCCTATACTCCCAAATTCACGGAATATTCCAACCACAGCGCAAAGGAAGATATCTTCACGGTGAAGGAAAACAAGATCCTTGAGCGCCAGGCAGCGGAAATTGCCACCAGAGATAGTGCGAACGCATCTTCATCCGAAGTAGCATCTACTCAAAGTGCGCCTATCACAAGCGATACACCTGCTGTAAATTCCACTCCGATTGCAAATCCTGTTCCGGTTGTAAATCCCGCTCCGGTTGTAAATCAAGAGCCTATCGCAAGTGAAGCTCCCGTTGTGACCGAAGCTCCTGCTACAAATGAAGCACCTGTTGCAAGCGAGGTTCCCGGTATAACCGAAGCACCCGAGCCTCCAAAGGCAGAGCCAAAGTTCAACAGCGAATATGCCAAGACCGTGGCTTACAACGTTTCAACAGAGATAACACACAACCCCGCAGAAAACAATTCCGTACAGTTCACTACTCATAAGTACGCAGATACTCCTGATGCTACTGCCGCTATTCTCGGCGCAGTTGGATCAAAGAATCCCATGTACGCTATGAGCGAAAACGTTATTAACGGCAATTTCTCTTATACTGTTAAAATGGATCCCGAGGATATGGTAACAGAAAAGCCTGCTACCCCACCTGCAGAGGCTCCTGCAAATGAAATAAACACCGAAGATAACGAAACAAACAATAATACAGTAAATTTTAGCAACTACGATCCTCTGACAGAGGAGGTAAACACAGAGATCAAGGCAGACGATACTCTCGAGGTACAGAGAAACATGATCGATCCTGATCCCGTGTCCTTTGCAAGAGGTGACGAGCCAAAGGATGTTCGCCCCGAGCCGGTGACCTATGCTACCGCAAGCCATGATAGCTCCGATATTTCAGCAAGCTTTTCTCTCGTAAGCTCGGATGTTGATGACGATGTTGACGAGGATAACAATACAGACGGTGATGAGATCACATGGACAGAGGATAATACCACTCACGTAAAAGAAAACGATGACGTGGTTGACGGTGCCATCGACGGATTTGTCAGTGCAGATGACGACGTTGACGACATTGTTGACACAGATGGTGATACCGACGGTGATGACGACCAGGACGTTCTTCCTTTTAAGGAGATCCCACCCGAGGAACAGAATCCCATGATCGCAAAGCAGAGAGCGGCGTTCTCTTTCCTCGCAGAGGAAGATAAAGAAAAAAATCTCGCAGCTACCCAGCAGACAGCTCCCAAAAGCGAACCTATCGAAGCTCCCTATCTTGCGGAAGAACCCATAGCAAAAGAGTTCCCTGCTCCACAGCCACAGGTTCAGCCTCAGGTTCAGCCACAGCCTCAGGTTCAGGCACAGCCACAGATGCAGATGCCTATCTACACAGAGCCAAAGCCTATGCCACCTGCTCCCGTTGAAAAGGTGGAAAAGCCAAAGCCTGATTTCTCAAATTATAAGTTCCCGAGCGTAGATCTTTTGATTTCCCCTCCCGTTGAGGAATTTGATTACACCAAAGAGACACAGGAAAAGGCTAACCTGCTTATCAGTGCGCTGGAGTCCTTCTCCGTTACTGCCTCTATAAAAGGCGTTGACAGAGGTCCAAGAATTACAAGATACGAGGTAGTACCTGCAAGAGGCGTTAAGGTAAGCAGCGTTCTCAGTCTTCAGGACGATATTGCCCTTCAGCTTGCGGCAAGCTCTATCCGTATGGAAGCTCCCATTCCCGGAAAATCCGCCATCGGTGTAGAAATTCCAAACGATACCTCAAATACCGTATATCTTAAGGATCTTGTTAACACGGCAGAGTTCCAAAACAAGAAATCAAAGACTGCTATCTGTATCGGTAAGGACGTTGCGGGAAGCCCCGTATTCGGCGACGTTGCAGAGATGCCTCACCTTCTCGTAGCCGGTGCTACCGGTATGGGTAAATCAGTTTGTATGAATGCATTTATGATAAGCCTTCTTTACAAAGCTACTCCCGAGGACGTGCGCTTCATCATGATCGACCCCAAAAAGGTTGAATTCAAGAAGTACAACGGTATTCCTCACCTGCTCATCCCCGTAGTTACGGAAAACAAGCAGGCTGCCGGCGCTCTTATGTGGGCTGTTGGCGAAATGGAGCGCAGATACGAGCTTATAGAGAATCTCAGCGTAAGCAATATCGACGGATACAATAAAAAGGTTACGGACGATCCTACCCTTGGCGAATATCTCCCAAGAATCATTATCGTTATAGACGAGTTTGCAGATCTCATGCTTTCCGTAAAGGATCCCGTTGAAAAGCTCGTTCAGAGCATTGCCCAGAAAGCGAGAGCGGCAGGTATCCACCTTATTATAGGTACACAGCGTCCCTCCGTTCAGATCATTACCGGTACTATCAAGGCTAATATCCCCTCAAGAATCTCCTGCAAGGTTGCATCCTTTAACGACTCTAGAACTATTCTTGAAACCTCAGGCGCTGAAAAACTGCTCAGCAAGGGTGATATGCTCTTCCAGTTTGCAGGCGCTATCAAGCCCATCCGTGTTCAGGGTGCATTTGTATCCGACGGCGAGCTTGACGACGTTCTCAGCTTTGTTAAGAGCCAGTCCACCGGTGATAACTACAATGATGACGTTCTTAACGAGATCAACAAGGCAGCGCAGAAGTGCAGCAAGAAATCCGGGGATTCCGGCGACGACGGCGAGGAGCGCCATAGCAGCGGTCATGGTCGCGGTCCTCTTGAAGATCCCGAATTCCTCGAAGCTGTTGATATCGCCCTGAGCCAGGGTCAGATCTCCACTGCTCTGCTCCAAAGAAAGCTTTCTATCGGCTTCGGCAAAGCAGCAAGATTTATAGATACCATGGAGGACATCGGTCTTGTCAGCGCTAAAAATGGTGCGAAGCCCAGAAACGTTCTTCTCTCGAGAGATGAATGGATAGAAACATATAACAGACGTTGTATCGAATAATTAAAATCTAATATTTCACACATTTACATAGGGTTTTGTAAGCTTTTGTTTATAAAACCCTTAATTAAACTATTCACACAATTTGTATAAAAAGGAGGCATTATGTTCGTTTTTAATAAAAATACGAGCGGTGGAAACACAGCTGCACTTTCAAATTATGCTTTCCCGAGCACTAAACTACTGAAACACAAAGAGCCGAAAGGCTTTGACATAGAGAGCAATATCCGAAAGATCGGATCTACCATAGTTGACTTTTATCGCGCTGACGGAATTAATATTTATCCTGTTGGCGTTGACATTGGCGACCGTGTTCTGAAGTTTGCATTCAAGAGCGAACGCGGTACTCCCGTGGTTAGCATTCTTGAGCGTGATCTCGGACTGAAAATCAATCTCGATACTCAGAAGATCCGATTCGAAGCCCCCATTCCCGGAACAAGTGCTATCGGCATTGAAGTTCCCCGCGAAGTATGCGATACCGTTTATCTCAACGAGCTTATTGAGAGCCCCGATTTCGTTTATAGTGGCTCAAAGCTTTCCGCTTGCATCGGTCGCGACGTTGGTGGTAACAACGTTATTATTGATCTTGACAAAATGGACAACCTTCTTATTGCGGGCAAACCCGGCTCGGGCAAATCAACCCTTATTGCCGATATCATTACCGGTATTCTCTACAAGGCTAAGCCAAATGAGGTAAAAATGGTGCTTATAGATACGGAGGAGAACCAGTTCTGGAACTATCGTAAGCTTCCACATTTATATACGCCCGTTATAAACAAGCGCAGCGCTGCTATTGAAGCCATAATGCTTCTGAACAGTGAGGCAAAGCGCAGATGTCCCTCTGCGCGAAAGAATTCATCCAATTGCGACAGCTCTGATCGCGATTCAAGATGCACTAACGAGCCAATTGTTGTTGTCATTGAGAATTTTGAATATCTCATTTCCGAGTACGGAGAACCCCTGGAGACCCTTATCGCAGAAACCGCAAAGATCGGACGCAGTGTTGGTATTCATTTCATTATCTCCACAAGCAGCACTGACGGCGACGTTATCACGGATAAGATAAAGGAAAGCTACCGTTCAAGAATATGCCTCAGCGTTGACACCCCTTCTGAATCTACTCAAGTGCTGGCATTCACGGGCGGTGAGAGCCTGATGGGTGAGGGTGATCTTCTCCTCTCCTGGCCAAACGCAGTAAGACCTACGAGAATACAGGCAGCATATATCAGCACTGCCGAGCAGAAAAAGGTGATTTCCGCAGTAACAAAGCAGGCGACAGACTACAACTTCCCCGTTTACGATTACGTAAATGACAAGGATAAGAAAAAAGAGAGCGCACCAAAAGAGGATTATACCCAAACTCTCGTGACTGCCGCAAAGGCTTTGGCAGGTCAGTTTACGGTATCTCTTGGATATATTGCAAAGGCTGCAGGTACCACGAAAGCTAAAGCTAAACAATATGCTAACGATCTGCTAAGTTACGGCATTATCGGTAAAACTAAAAATAAGGACTGCTACGACGTTTATATGACTCCGGCAGGTATCGATAACGCTATTAAAAAAATAGAAAATGACAAAAGAGAGATTGACAGCATAGAAGAAAAGCCAAAAAACAACGAAAAACAACCTGAAAACTACGAATTCATAAGCTGGAACAGCCTGTTTGCAGACGATGACACGATCGATGATAACGAAGACGTGATCAAGGATACAAGCTCTGCTTGTGAGCCACACACCGAAGACGACTCCGATATTGAATACGACGAGTTCCCGGATTATAAATTCCCCACCACTGATCTTCTCTCCTCATACGGAAAAAGTACTGATGACTATTCAGAAGAAACTGATGCTATGGCTGAAAGGCTGATAAGCACTTTCAAAAAGCTCAACATCGATGCAAAGATCAGACACATAGATCACGGCCCAACGGTTACAAGATTTGAGATAGTACCCGAAAAAGGCGTTAGGGTTAGCAAGATACTTAATCTTGAAAGCGATATTGCCCTCCACATGGATGCGGTTTCAATCCGTATCGAAGCCCCCATTCCCGGAAAGAGCGCCATTGGCATTGAGATTCCCAACGAAACTCGCGAAATGGTTTCAATAAAAGAGGTAATGGAGTCAGACGAGTTCAGAAGCAATGCTTCTTGCACAGCATTCTGCGTTGGAAAGGACATTGAGGGCAATCCCGTTATTCAGGATATTGTAAAGCTTCCACATCTCGTTGTTTCAGGCGCTACCGGCATGGGTAAGTCTGTATTTATCAACAACATTATCATGAGCATTCTCTATAAGGCAAGCCCTAATGAAGTAAAGCTCATCCTGATAGATCCAAAGGGAGTTGAATTCAATAAATATTACGGTATTCCCCACCTCAGTGCTCCTATTGTTCAAAGCGACGATGCTATTGCGGCTCTCATGTTCGCACATGATGAGATGAACCGCAGATACGATAAGCTCACTGCGAATGATGTATCGAATATTGATCAATATAACGGTAAGGTAAGACGCGGAGAGATCCGTGGTAAGACAATGCCGAAAATCGTTATCATAATCGACGAGATCGCAGATCTGATGATTGCAAATAAGTCAGAAACAGAAACTCTCATCGGACTCTTGGCGCAAAAGTCAAGAGCTGCGGGTATCCATATGATAATCGGCACTCAGCGTCCGTCGAATTCTATTCTTTCCAAATTCATTATGGCTAATATTCCCTCCCGCGCTTGTTTCAAAACTGCATCTTATATTGATTCAAAAGTAGTTCTTGACACAAAAGGTGCAGAAAAACTTCTCCCACGCGGAGATATGCTATTCTTTAGTGCGAGTGTGTGCAGATTAACAAGAATTCAGTGCGCTTTCGCAAATGACAATGATATTGACCGCACTCTTGAATTTGTTAAAGCTCAATGCCACGGATCCTATCACGATGACCGCCTTTTAGATAAGATTGAAAAAGAAAGGCGGGCAAAAAACAGCTCCTGTCAACCCCTCACTGAAGATGAAACGTTCGCAGAAGCAGTGGAGCTTGCTATCTCACAGAGACAGATCTCCACAGCACTCTTACAGAGAAAGCTTTCCATCGGATTCGGCAAGGCGGCAATTTACATAGACAGAATGGAGGAGCTGGGCATCGTTGGCCCTAAAATGGGCTCAAAGCCAAGATCCGTTCTCTTAACACAGTCCGAATGGGATGAAAAGATGAACAGAAATTAAAAGCAAAATACCTATAAAATGTAAATTGTATTTTACATTTACTTGCAAAAATAACGTTTTGGAGGAATTTATGACTGTTGTACTTCTTGCAAACGGATTTGAAGAAATCGAGGCGCTGACGCCTATTGACGTACTTCGCAGAGCCGGTCTTACCGTAGTCAGCTGCGGAATATCGGGCTTGCAGGTACGTGGCTCACACGGCATCACCGTTACGGCAGATGCCCTGCCTGAGGATATAGATCTTGGCGCTGTAGATATGCTTATTTTGCCCGGTGGTATGCCCGGTGCAACCAATATTGACGCACATCCTTTTACAGATAAGATAATTGATGCCGTGAACAAAAACGGCGGTAGAATTGCTGCTATCTGTGCAGCTCCGCTGGTGCTTGGCAAACGTGGTTTACTTCGTGGCAAAAAGGCTACCTGCTACCCCGGATTTGAGGATCAGCTCGTGGGTGCAGAGGTGCGTTCTTCCGGTGTTGTAACCGACGGAAATATCACTACTGCAAAAGGCATGGGAGTGGCTCTCCAATTTGCAAAGGAGCTAGTTAAGCTCACCCTTGGCAAAGAACGCGCCGATGAGATCTCGAGATCTATTATGGAGTGATCACTCATTAGTTTCGTTTTTATTGAATGGTACTAAGTAAACTTTTGATCTCTCATTTTTCAAAGCTCAAGTTAAGCAAAAAAGACTAACAAAAATGGGGGCGCACCCGCGTCCCCACAATAAATATTTATATTATATAAATGTAGATTTTCGATGGTAGAGAAAAATCACCAATCTTACCATCAAGGAGAAAAAATGATAGTTACACCAAAACAAAGACAAATCGCGTACAGATGCCCCGAATGTGGAAACGCAGTGTTCGGACTTGTTGGAAAATTCGCTCTCAAAGCAAATCTTCTCCGTCTGAAATGCAGCTGTCAGAAGGGCTCTGCCCTTGATATTTCAAATACAAACGACGGAAAGATCAGACTCTCTGTTCCCTGCCTTTTCTGTAGACAGAATCATAGTTACGTGCTTTCCGAGGGTATCTTTTTCAACAGAGAAAAGTTCCTTCTCAACTGCCCATATACCGGTATGGATATTTCCTTTATCGGCGACGAGGATAGCATCACAGAGGAACTGGAGAGAACCGAAAAAGAGCTTAATCGCTTGCTTGCCGATCTTGAGGCAGACGAGCTTTCCGACATACAACCACAGGACATGAATGACGACGAGATACTTCCCGACCCTGCCGTTTACGATACCGTAAGATTTATAGTTAAAGATCTTGAGGCGGAGGGCAATGTAGACTGTCCTTGCCATGAGGGCCCCTATGAGCTTCGCTTCTGTGACGAGGGTGTTCAGGTATACTGCGAGCATTGCGGTGCAACGTACACCTTCCATACAACAAGCCCTTCCGTTGTGGAAGAATACCTTTCACTGGATAGAATCACTCTGCATTGATTTAATTACAGAATATTCGTTTTTTTGCGACCGTTATCTTTATTTTCTACCAAAAATCAAGGGTTTTAGCTCTACACTTTTCCGTCACACGTTAAAGCATACCGTAATATGAGAGTATGCCGCGATAGATGCCCACAGCAAAGAGATAGGGCGAATTTGCCAAGAGGTCTGCATCATATGGATTGGTGATAAATCCCATTTCCACAAGCACGGCAGGCATCTTTGTCCGCTTGAGAACGTAGAGCCCCGGGCGGTATACGATGCCTCGGTTTCGCAGTCCCGTTGTCAGGGTCAACTGATCCAGAATCTGCTCTCCAAGAGCTTTTGCTACGGTGGATTCAGGGCTAAAAATCAATGCCTCGTTACCCGTTGCCCGCTGGTTTTCGGAAGCGTTGGTATGCAGAGAAATAAAGACGTCTGCGCCCCAGGAATTTGCCTGATTTACCCGCTCCACAAGGCTTGTTGAATTGTTTGTTCCGAGAATGGTTTCAGGAGTTGGTCTTGAGAGTCTTGTTTCAAATTCCGGATTGTCGGCAAAAAGCAAATTCAATCTGCGACCGATCTCGTAGGTCACGTCCTGCTCGTAGTAGCCGTTCCCCTCGGCGCCGGTGTTATAGCCACTCGGGTTGTGGCCTTGGTCAATGTAGATTTTTATCATTACGTTTACCTCACAAAATATTCTAATACATTTTATGAAAAAGGCGAAATTAGGTTATGAATGAAATGAAAAGGCTCCTCAGCTTCATACGCCGTGCAGTCGACGACTACGGAATGATAGAGGATGGAGATAAAATAGCCGTTGGCGTTTCGGGCGGAAAGGATTCCCTCGTGCTGCTTGAAACTTTGGCGCAGATGCGCGTGTTTTACCCAAAAAAATATGAGGTGGTAGCCATCACTGTTGATATGGGGCTCCCTGACATGGATTTTACTCCTGTTCGAGAGTTTTGCGAGAAGATCGGTGTGGAATACGTGGTTACAAAGACGGACATCGCCAGAATAATATTTGACGTCAGAAAGGAGTCAAATCCCTGCTCCCTTTGTGCAAAAATGCGCCGCGGCTCACTACACGCAGCAGCTGTGGAGGCGGGATGTAATAAGGTTGCCCTTGGTCATCACTATGACGATGCCATCGAAACCTTTATGATGAATTTGTTCTTTGAGGGGCGACTCGGCTGCTTCTCTCCCGTGACATATCTTTCTAATAGAAAGATAACCTTGATAAGACCTATGATCTACGCCAAGGAAAAGGAAGTTCTCTACTTTGCAAACAAACGCTCCTTGCCTGTAGTAACAAGCACCTGTCCGGAGGATCACGCCACCGAAAGGGAGAATATGAAAAAGCTTCTTGCCACCCTCGAGCGGGAGAACAAGGGTCTGAAACACAGAATATTCCGAGCCATGTGCTCCGGAGAAATTGACGGCTTTAAGGTGTTCGGCAGATTTCCCGACGCCGGAAAATTAGATGACTGATTTATATAGGAGCAATGTTATGAAAAAAAGAATTTTAAGCCTTGTACTTGCGATCGTTATGATCACTTCGATCTTTGTGCTTTCCGGATGCGACAAGATACCGATTTTCGATATACTTTCCTCCGGCAAATATCTGGAGTTTGCTCTTTTAGACGATGGAACATATTCCGTTTCCTTGAAAGAAGGAGCTAGTGGAGTAAAAAGCATTGCTATCCCCTCCACTCACAAGGGAAAACCTGTTACCGTTATTGAGCCCTACGCCTTTAAGGGCGCCATGGTAATGACTAGCATATCAATACCCGATACCATAACCACCATTGGAGAATATGCATTCCTTGATTGCGACTGCCTTGATAACGTGAAGATCCCCGATAGCGTAACATATATCGGTGATAGAGCCTTTGAATATTGCAGAGGTCTGACAAACGTTTATATTGGAAGCGGAGTTTCTTTTATCGGTGACGCGGTTTTCCATGACTGCTGCCTTTTTTCTATTACTTTAGGTAGCGAAAATACTACGTATTACATAGATGGTAACTGTCTTATCGAAAAAAGCTCCAATGAGCTGGTTGTCGGCACTAACAACAGCGTTATTCCCGACGGCATTACGGCTATCAGAAACTCGGCTTTTGCAGGCTGCAGAGTCATTACGTCCGTCAGAATTCCCGATAGCGTCAAATATGTAGGTGATCACGCTTTCTATAACTGCTATATGCTGGCTGATCTCGTTATGGGAAACGGAGTTGAATATATCGGAGAAAAAGCGTTCCATTATTGCATCAAAATAACAAATATTGTGATTCCCGACAGCGTATCCCACATAGGTGAGCAAGCATTTTTCTGTATGGAAAGCCTTAAAACACTGACCATTGGTAGCGGTATAACGTCAATTCCCGAGCAAGCCTTCTATAACTGCTATCACCTTACAGACGTTGTGATAGCTGATAGCGTTACCCACATAGGAAAAGAAGCGTTCACATCCTGCCCGAACATCCAAAATGTTTACTACATGGGTAGCGAAGCCGATTGGGAAAAAATTGTGGTTGATGAAGGAAACACCGATCTTAAAGGCGCCACCGTTCACTTTGATTACGTTCCCGAAAGGTGATTTTTAGCACAAAATTCATATAATCTATGCTTCTCTACTGGTTTGCCCCCGATTTTTTCGGGGGCTCTTTTTTGATATTTACTGATCGAAACGGGAGAAATCTCCGGTGTATAGCGAAAAACTGCACAAATTGTGAACGGAATTTTTGTGCAAAAGGTAGAAAAAGTTCGTTTGTGAATAATTCATTAAGTATTTGCCTTGAAATTTGAGTTTTTGAGGTTTATAATAATAGTTGGCTTTTAATACTTTATAGGTTAAAGGAGATCACTATGAAAACAAAGCTTTTAAGTATTTTGCTTGTGCTCTTGATGATGGTTTCCGTGTTTGCGCTCTCTGCGTGTAACATGGAAGGCGTTGAAGGTCCACAGGGCGAACAAGGTGAGCCCGGCGAAGACGGTGTTGGCATCAGAGGCATCAGCTTGGTTAGATCTACAGGTCTTGTTGATACTTACCTGATCACTTACACGGATGGTTCTACATCCACCTTTACTGTTACAAATGGCGCAAATGGCGCTGACGGTAAAGACGGTGTTAACGGTGAGGACGGTAAAGACGGACTTGACGGTACTCCCGGTCAGGACGGCGAAGACGGCACCGATGGTAAGGACGGAATTGGTATTGCTTCTGCAGAAGTAAATGCAGACGGCGAGCTTGTTCTTCACTTTACAAACGGCTCTGCTCTTAACCTCGGTAAAGTTGTTGGCTCCAACGGAAAAGACGGAGCTGATGGCGAGGATGGCAAAGACGGTGCCGATGGCATTAACGGTACTGACGGTAAAGACGGTGTTAACGGTGAGGACGGTAAAGACGGCGTTGGCATTGCTGACGTTGCTATCGTTGAGGGCAGACTTGTTTTGACCCTTTCTAACGGAACTGTAATCGACCTTGGCAATATCAAGGGCGAGGACGGCAAGGACGGAGCCGATGGCGAAGATGGTAAAGATGGCGTTAACGGCACCGACGGCAAGGATGGAATTAATGGAAAAGACGGTATTTCTATCGTTAAATCCGAGATCAATGCCAATGGCGAGCTTGTTCTTACCTACTCCGATGGAAATTCTACTAATCTTGGCAAAGTTGTTGGTACTAATGGAAAAGACGGTGCTGACGGCGAAGACGGTAAAGATGGTGTCGATGGCGTTGGCATTTCTACTGTTGTTATAAATGAAAATCACGAACTTGTAATCACTCTTTCTAATGGTACAGTTATCAACCTTGGCAATATCAAGGGCGAAAAGGGTGACAAAGGCGATAAGGGTGAAACCGGTGAGCAGGGCCCACAGGGTGACAAAGGCGAAACCGGTGAACAAGGTCCCGTTGGTCCTCAAGGCCCTCAAGGTGAACAGGGTGAGCAAGGCCCACAGGGTGACAAAGGCGAAACCGGTGCCACAGGCGTTGGTATTGAAAAGGTTGAGTTTGACGAGAACGGCGACCTTGTTATCACGTTCACCGATGGCACAACACAGACTGTTGAAATGCCCGAAAAGTCAGAGCATACCCATACATACGGCGCTTGGCTTGTTTACGGTGAGGCTACAGATAACTGCGAAAACAACATTTATTACGTTGTATGCAGCGAATGTAACCACGTAGATTTCAAGAAGGGCGACGCTGACAGACACGTTTGGAACGGATGGTATTCCTCTGATTCTTCTTACCATTGGTTTGGTTGCGCAAACTGCGAGGAGATCAAGGAGCACACTGCTCACGTTTATGACAATGACTGCGACGTAGACTGTAACGTTTGTGGCGCAGACAGAACAGCTTTTGCACACGTTTATGATAGTGACGTTTGCGACGTAGACTGTAACGTTTGCGGCGCTGTAAGAGTTGATCCCCACGTTTGGGACAGCGCTTGTGATGCGGAATGTGACAGATGCGGTGAGGTAAGAGAAGTTCCCGATCACGTTTACAATAATGCCTGCGACGGAGACTGTAACGTTTGCGGCGGCACAAGAGTTCCCGCTGACCACGTTTACGATGACGAGTTCGACGCGGTATGTAACGTTTGCGGCGAAAGACGCGAGGTTCCCTATACTTGGGGACTTGAATACGCCCTAACTCCCGACGAGGATGCCTATATGGTAATCGGCATCGGCGAGGCGACAGATACAGTTATCACTATTCCCGAAACTCATAACGGTCTCCCCGTAACTATGATCCGCGCAAGAGCGTTCTATGGTTGCAGTCGCATCACCTCCGTGATAATCCCAGAGAGCGTTACCGTAATAGGTGGTTATGCGTTCTTTAATACAGGACTTACTGAAATCGTGATTCCCGATAGCGTAACCTTGCTTGGTGAACATGCGTTCTCTTCTTGCTCAAAGCTCGAAAGCGTTGTAATCGGTAATGGCGTAGAAGCTATTGGTGAATATGCGTTCTCTTCTTGCTCAAAGCTCGAAAGCGTTGTAATCGGTAATGGCGTAGAAGCTATTGGTAGCTATGCGTTCTTTGGTTGCTCAAAGCTCGAAAGCATAATAATCCCGGACAGTGTTACTACTATTCGTTCTTCTGCATTCAATAGTTGCCACGCTCTAAAGGAGGTTACAATTGGCGCAGGAGTGACATCAATAGGCTCTAGTGCGTTCTATAATTGCACAGCTCTTCTTAATTTCAATGTAAGTGAAGATAGCCAGAGCTACAAATCTATAGACGGTAACCTTTACTCCAAGGATGGAAAGACCTTGGTTAGATATGCTACTGGTAAAAAGAGCGCAAGCTTCACTGTACCTGAGTCGGTTGAAGTAATTTATGACCATGCATTCAGCTACTCGGCTAACCTGGTAAGAGTTATTATCCAGGGCAACCTTAAGACTGTTAACTCTACTGCATTCTATAACTGCTACAGCCTTATGGAAGTGTGCTACACCGAAAGTAAAGCAGAATGGGATAATGTAAACATTTCCAGCACTTATAATGATGCTATAAAGAATGCAAGCTTTACATTCAATTATTGTATCCACGAGTATTCCGGCGACTGCGACGTGGACTGCAATAAGTGCGGAAAAGAAAGAGTCGCCCTCGTGGAGCATACCGTGGTTGTCGACGAGGCAGTAGCGGCTACTTGCACTGAAACCGGTCTTACCGAAGGTTCACACTGCTCTGTTTGCGCACAGGTGCTTGTTGAACAGGTGGTTGTGGATGCGCACCACAACTTCGTTAACGGTGTATGTGAGCATTGCGGAGAGCTCGATATAGATTGCTTCGAATTAACATTACGCTCTGATAACACTTACTCTATCAAGGTAAAGTCAGGCGTAACACTCCCCTCCAGCGTGGTTATCCCCGCTACATATAAAGGCTTGCCTGTAAGCGAAATTGCGGAAAATGGCTTTGCTTCTGCTAGCGGAATGACTAGCATTACTATTCCTGCTAGCATAACACATATCGGTAATGATGCGTTTATAAATTGTGAGGAGCTCGTAATCTATTGCGAAGTTAAAATTCAGCCTAAAACATGGGACGAGAATTGGAATCCCGACAACCTCATTGTTATATGGCAATATTTGGAAATAACTGATGTAAATGAATTTACATGGACAAGTGACGGAGAAAGCATCACTCTCACCGGCTATATAGGCAACCGCGCTAACGTAGTTACTCCTGCATTTATTGACGGGCTTCCTGTAAAGCATATTAAAGAGTGGGCATTTGACTATTCAACATTCGAATCTTTCTATATTTCTGAAGGCGTATTAACAATTGGAGACTCTGCTTTTTCTGATTGCACAAACATGCGTTCAGTTCATCTACCTAGTACCCTTAAAAGTCTTGGTACTTGCGCATTTGCTTATTGTACAAATCTTCGTGCTGTTGAATTGCCTGATTCACTCGAAACAATTGGTACATGGGTGTTTATGGCATGTGAAAACTTACACGCAGTTGTAATTCCCGAAAGCATAAATTCGCTAGATCCACATAGTTTCTATGCCTGTGATAATGTAACAGTGTATAGCAAATCTGAAGATCTCTATATTTACAGTTTCTACAGTGGACGCATTATACATAATTATAATCCTACAGATTTTAGGGATTTTGACTATACGATTTCCTCAGAAAATGTTCATATTAACGGATATTCAGGAAATGAAACTGATATTGTAATTCCCGCAATAATCGAGGATTTACCAGTTATAACTGTTGAATCTTTCAAGTGTGAGATATCTCTAGAGCATTTAACTATCCTTGATGGTAGTGTCGAAGAAATTTGGAACTCAGGTTTTAGATATTGTACTGTTAAAAACATATATCTAGGAGACAGCGTTACACATCTCACAACCGAAGATGTTTTTTCACATTGTTATAATCTTGAAAATATCACAGTAAGCGAAAACAACCCCGCATTCAAGTCCATTGATGGCAATTTGTATTCCAAAGACGGCAAAACACTTATTCAGTACGCTATAGGAAAAACTGAAGAAGAATTCATCATTCCCTACGGTGTTACCAAAATTGGTGATTACGCGTTCTATTTCGCTAACTTAACAAGTGTAGAAATTCCTGATACCGTTGTGCATATTGGTGTAAACGCATTTGAAGAATCCAGCATTGAGTACGTTGAATATAACAATGCTTATTATATGGGTACCTCTGATAACCCCTATGCTGTGTTGCTTTATGTAAATTCTACTGATATAACAAGCCTAACCATACATAGTGACACAAAATTTATTGCAGATGAAGCGTTTTATAACTGCAAGAATTTAACAAGTATTGTATTGCCAGATTCTATCGTTTCTATTGGTGACTATGCATTTGCTGGATGTTGTAACCTAACAAATATAATATTGCCCGATAGCATAATGAGCGTAGGGTATAACGCATTTATCCGTTGCGAGAGTTTAACATTCAATCAATACGACAATGCTTATTACTTAGGTAATGAAAACAATCCCTATATGGTATTGATTTCTCAAATTCACAGCGATATCACAAGTTGTGAAATACACCCAGAAACAAAAGTAATTGCAGAAAGCGCATTTGATTTAAACTGGTCATTAACAGAAATCACCATTCCGGAGTCCGTTATCAGCGTTGGAGCAAACGCCTTTGGATGTGGATATAGTTTAACCATTTATTGTGAAGCATACAGTGAACCTGAATTATGGGATGCAAACTGGAATTCTGCAAACTCACCTGTTGTATGGAATTGTTTATATGATGATATTGCCACAGATGGAGCCATATACACAATTATAAACGGGGTTCGCTATGCTATTCAAAATGGAAAGGCTAAGGTTGTTCGTAATGGCGATCAGATTGTTGTAGCTGAAATTCTCTCCACTATTACATATAAAGGAACAGTATACTCTGTTACCGTAATTGACAAAGGTGCATTTGTTGGCTGTAGAGAGCTTATTAGTGTAACAATTCCAGAGGGAATAGTTAGTATTGGTGATTACGCATTCTATTATACTGATAAATTGGAAAGCATAGTAATCCCCGATAGCGTAACAAGTATCGGTGAAAGAGCATTTACTAATTATTTTAATGGTGGTAGCTTAAAGTATATCGTTATAGGCGCTGGATTAACCAACATTGGTGATGCTGCTTTTTATGCCGCTACAAAAAGACTTGTAAACTTCACTGTTTCAGAGGATAACAAAGCCTTTAAATCTATTGACGGACACTTGTACTCCAAAGATGGTAAAACCTTGATCTGCTATGCAGGCGGACAGCTTAATACAGAATTTATTATTCCCGAAACTGTTACTAAAATTGCAGAATATTCATTCAGTGGAGCAGACAATCTACTTAAATTAGTAATCCCCGACTCAGTAGTTGAAATTGGAGAATGGGCATTGACAGGAATGAACAATGCAATAATTTACTGCGAAGTTGAAGAAAAACCAATTAAATGGCATTCTGAATGGAGTTATGATGCTGAAGCAATAGTATGGAATTACAATAATAACAATATTGCAACTGATGGAGCCATTTATACAATCATTGAGGGTATACAATTTAAAATAGAAAACAACTATGCTACCGTAAATAATCGATCTGCTTTCATAGAAAAAGCTATTATACCATCGAATATAGATTATGAAGGAAAATCGTATAACGTAATAAGTATAGATAGTAGTGCATTCTATGAGTGCAAGCTTCTTACCGGTGTTGTGATACCTGATAGCGTTACTTCCATTGGTAATTATGCGTTCTATAATTGCTCTAGCCTTACCGACGTATATTACACCGGAACAGAGGAAGAATGGGCGGCGATTACTATTGGTTCTAGCAATACTCCTCTCACAAACGCTACAATTCATTACAACTACGTTCCCGAGGAATAATGGGCTTAGAAAGAAAGTTCCCATGCAATAAAAAATAAGGTAAAATTCATTTTTTCCGCCACTTGGTAACAGGTGGCGGTTTTTTGTTAAAGTTGCACAAAATTTTTTGAGATTTTTTTATTTTTGACGTTTTAGAAAAAATGAGAAAAAATGAGAAAAAACGAGATTTTAAGAGCTTTCGTTTTGTGGATTAAAATTTTCGAAAAAAGTTTTAAAAACCCCTTGACTTTTATATATTAGTGTGCTATAATAAACAAGCTTGAAAACAAGACTCGCGTTTTCGCGAAACATTAATTCGGAGGAATAGAAAATGTCCACATTTATGGCAAAAGCAGAAACCATCGAGCGTAGATGGTTCGTTATCGATGCAGCAGGCAAGCCTCTCGGCAGAACCGCTGTTGAAGCCGCTAACATTCTTCGCGGCAAACATAGACCTGAGTTCACTCCTCATGCAGACTGCGGTGAGTTCGTTATCATCGTAAACGCTGACAAGGCTGTTCTCACAGGTAAGAAGCTTGAGCAGAAGTACTACCGTCATCACACCGGTTACATCGGCGGTCTCAAGGAAATCCAGTACAAGACCCTTATGGCAAATCGCCCCGAAAAGGCTATGGAGCTTGCAGTTAAGGGAATGCTTCCCCACAACCACATCGGCGCGAAGTCCTTCACACGTCTTCACGTTTATGCAGGTCCTAACCACAATCACGCGGCTCAGAAGCCCATCGTTAAGTAATCAGGAGGTTAAAGAAGAATGTATACAAGTGCAAAACCTTATTTCTACGGCACAGGCAGAAGAAAGAAGTCTGTTGCTAGAGTTCGTCTTTACCCCGGTACAGGCGTTGTAACTATTAACGGCAGAGATATCGATGATTACTTCGGTCTCGGCACACTTAAGCTCATCGTTAACCAGCCTTTCGGCGTTACCGATACAGTAGGCAAGTTCGACATCGTTGCTAACGTTAACGGCGGCGGCTTCTCCGGTCAGGCAGGTGCTATCCGTCACGGCGTTGCTCGTGCGCTCCTCTCTGCTGATGAAGCATACAAGCCCCTCCTCAAGAAGGCTGGCTTCCTTACTCGTGACCCTCGTATGAAGGAGAGAAAGAAGTACGGACTCAAGGGCGCTCGTCGTGCACCTCAGTTCTCCAAGAGATAATTTATTATTTCTTATATACAAAAAGCTCTGCGATGCAGGGTTTTTTGTTTTTTTCAAGCACCTAGGTCATTGCAATACTGAAATCACTTCTAAATCTTGTGTTCACATCTTCAAAGAATACAAAGCCAAGAGCCTCTAATCTATCGAGCACGATAATCAAACGATGCGAGTCGACAAGCTCGCTTGTCAGCGAGCGAGTGTAGATTGCTCTGCGAACGTTTTGCAAAGAGCAAAACAAGTGCGTAGCACCGCCTTGCAAAAGGCGAAGTTCGCAAAGAGTATTTACTTTTCACCGTTTTTATGGTATAATACAACTAATAGATAAACTTGAATTTGACGAGGGGGTGAATGATGAAAACATTATTCATGATTGGCGGCACGATGGGAGTTGGAAAAACAACCGTGTGCCAACAGTTAAAACGAGATTTACAGAATAGCGTATTTCTTGACGGAGATTGGTGTTGGGACGCAAGTCCGTTCCAAGTAAACGATGAAACAAAAGCAATGGTGACGAATAATACTTGTTACTTACTCAATAATTTTCTGAAATGTTCTGCA
>JAZNPB010000069.1:0-4231 GCA_045589435.1 Eubacteriales bacterium
CTGTTGCCAGCAGCGAGGCGAGAACGTCTATCTCATTGCCGCAGGAGCATCTGCAATGCCACCATACACCGCCACGAGCATCCTTTGGATGATCCTTGGCTATATTCAGCACTTCAAGCTCACCGAAGGTCTTGCCGTGCAGATCGTATGCATTGGATTTGGCGCTGTTTATCCGTGTCAAGCATCCGCAACTCTTGGTTCCACCGTGAAGCAAACTGCGCTCCAATATGTATTTCTCTGTACCGCAATCACAGAGACACAACCACTTGCGTTCTTGACGGTTGCGAGTATTACTTATCGTGATATAATCTCCAATCACAGTCAACTGCCCGAAGCGTTGATTTTTCAGATCTTTAACCTTGTTCATTAGCGGCTCCGACCTTTTGAAGGAACGCTCCATACAGATCTTCCTCTGCACGTTGCCGTGCTTTAATGGCATCCTCTATATTCTTGTACGTTCCTAAATAATATCTCTTTCTTTGGAAGATGATCTGCGCTCGGTATCGGTCGAACTTGGATTCATAATAGATTCCACGGTATCCGCTTGTATTGGCAGCACTGGGAGTCATATCCCTGATCTTTGCAAGCTGCGTTCCCTCTACGAAACCTGCGGACTTCCGCGCGATTTCCGCTGCAAATTTGCCTTGGCAATCCTGGCACATACTTTCATCGGGATTGGTAAGAGTATCCGTTGCCTTATAAGTGATATTGCCGCATTCGCAACGACACTCCCACATGGGCGTTGTTCGAGCACCACGAGGGTTTCTTTTGTCGGAGCGTCCGACCACAGTAAGCCGACCGAATACTTTCCCCGTTAGGTCGGGAGACTTCTTGCATCCGCAGTTCGTTGATCTACCGCTGTTAAGATTTCCGCTTGTGGCGATATGCTCACCGCCGCAGTCGCACTTGCAAAGCCATCTGCGCTGGCCACGTGCGGTAGATGGTAGTTGGGATACAACCGTTAGTTTTCCAAATCGTTTCCCGATAAGTGATGGAAATTCTCTCATTTTTATCCGTCCTTTGTAAAAAACCATTCCGACTCATACGGCGACGGAATGGCTTTTTCGATCACCGATTGACGGTATCGTCTATTTCTTATTGCTTTCTTTACGGCTGAGTTCTACGGCACGGAGAATTTTGGCATGGGATAGAGTTTCCCGTTCCGTTGCCTCACGTTTTTTCTTGGCACACTCAGCACAGACCTGGCCAAGCCCGACCTCATAATTTTCACGCCAATCTATCGGCATGGAAACGGGAATG
This sequence comes from Eubacteriales bacterium, assembly GCA_045589435.1. Lineage (GTDB taxonomy): Bacteria > Bacillota > Clostridia > Oscillospirales > CAG-272 > UBA1740. The sequence continues at coordinate 1,261 of JAZNPB010000069.1, forward strand.
CAGGTCACTTGACCGCACAAGATACACCTTTCGTATTCTTCTTTTATGGGAGCTTCGCTCACGCTGCCGACCTCCTTTTTAGAAGGCTGACAGGGTGTACCCCCCCCCCGAAAAATTGGGATATTCTGGTAAATATACCGTTATGCTTATCTTTTTTAGCCATATATGTTCGCTACTTTCTGATTTTGCTGTTTTGTGAATGACAGCCCACCCAACAGGGGATGGGCTGTCTTGACGTTAAATTCTGCTGCGTTTTCTGTCGTAAACCGTAAGGGCTACAAGTGCAGATCCACTGACGATCATCAAAATGAACCACAGCGTGAGGTTGGAGTTATCTCCAGTTGGAGGTGCTACAGGTGTATCTGCATCGTAGGTGTTCTCAAACGTTGCATTCAAAGCATTTACGCTCTTGCCATCCATTGTGAGAGCTGCGACCAATTCATTGTTTTCGTTCAGAGATACTGTGACGGTGATCTCATGAACGTCCGTATCGTAGGTCATTCCTGCAAAGCCCTGATTTGTTTCGGAGAGCTTATAGGTATAGGTCTTGCCGATGTCTGCCTTTGTATATGTCAGCGAGAAGGCTGCCTTACCGTTATTGTCAGAGGTTGCGCCCAAGCCTTCGGAGGTTGCAACGTTTTTCAGAACGAATTGGAAGCCGCCCTTTCCAATGGTTGCTTCACCGACATTGTTCACAACCTTATCCACATTGATCTGCACGGTGATGGGATCGGGATCGGGGACAACGGGAGGAACAAAGGTATTGTTGAACGTCACGGTAACTGCGTAGCCATCGTTTGTTTTGGTCACGGCTGCATTCTCGGTGCCTGCGACGGTGTTAATCTCCAGCTTGCCGTCCATGTCCACGTCGGTCACCTTAACGGTAAAGTGGTTGACGGTCTTGTCGTAGTCCACATTTGCCAGTGTTCCCACAATCTCGCTCATGCGGAAGGTGTATGTACCGACCTTATCAAAGGTCAGAGCCTGGAATACATCGCTGAAATCAAACTTGCTGAAATCGGCGTTTTCTGCATTATAGGTTACGGTCTGCTCGTCGAGCTTGGTCCAGTTCTCTCCGTCCTTCTGTTCCAGTACGAAGGAGAAGCTGTCACCGACCTGCCACTGGCGGCCTTCCAAGACCTTGACACCGCTGACGGTGACGTTGCTCGGCTTCACGGTATCGGGAGTGTAGGTGTTTACGAAGCTGATGTTTGCCGTGCCGTCTGCGCCTACGGTTACCGTCTTGGTCGCATCGCCCTTCACAGCAAAGCCGTCGAAGGTGGTCATTTTCTCGGTTACCTTTACAACCGTTCCTTCTTCAAGACCTTCAATGCCAAAGGTTGCATCGGGCTTGATGGTAACACTCAACGTGCCGCTTGCATCGGCGGTCATTTCTCCGGCTGTCGTATTCAGTTTTGCGCCTGCATAATAGGAGCCAAGCTCGACGTTGAAGTCGAAGTGGATATTGTCGGGGATGGCATAATCATCACCCAGGGGATGCTCTACCGTCTTGCTGATCGCCAGACCGCTTACGCCTACTGTGTCTGGGACGAATACGTTGGTGATCGGGTCTGTTTTCGTCACGATATAGCAGTAAGTGGTGCCAATCGTCGAGGTGATCAGCATCACAAGCGACAGCAGCATCGCTACTCTTCTTATTATTTTGCCTGTTCTCAAATTTATCTGCCTCCTGTTTTAAGGAACTATCTATTAATCATCCATTGTCGGTAATCAAAAGATACAAACTAATTTTGTATCCTTTGATTGCCGCCCACTCCCCACGGGGAGGAGTGGGTGGACTTTATGAAGACAAGACGAAATCAAATTATTTGTTGTTATAGATAACGGTTACGCCGGGATGTTCGCTAAGACCATAGTAGCAATAACGGGCATTTGCGGGACCGCCAAAGAGGTTGTCGAAAGCAATCAGCTTGTGGTGAGCCTCACCGTCGTTATGTACGTGGTTATCATCTACAACCGTGTTACCGTTGGCATCTGTGGGATGTCCATAGCGAACGTTGGAGTATGCATCAACACTAACACCGGCCTGAACCCGAACATAAGGATAGCCTGTTCCGGCAAATTCACAGTAAGTGTAATTTGCCCAGTCATCGTAAATAACGGTGACATTCGAGCAAGTTACGTTATCAGCAGTAACAGTAGTGCATTCATTTTGAACGATAGTTTCAGGTCCTACTTTACCGATCAACATACCGCAACTACGGTAGTTGTACCACTGATAGGCAGAAACAACGTCATTAACGGCATCGATTTGGCAAGCAATGATACAATCCTCGAAATGATAGGTGCCGCTTGTGCCTGCACCGCCGATAACACCACCGCTGGCATTACCAAAGTCGCCCCACTGAGAGCCGATAATAGTGGATGCGTCCATATTGATGTTTTTGTAGGTATGTGTACCAGAAGCCCAGCCAACGATACCGCCGGCATAGTACTGGTAGTCATTAACCTGAGAGTTCTTCACAGTGATGTTTTCAAACGTACAATCGCCATAGGCAGCTGCAGCAACAGTACCACACATGGCTGATTCGCCGGAGATGCTGGCGCCGTCCATTACGAGATTCTTTATGGTAGCATCTTCTACCTTACCGAAGAGACCGAGACCGAGGTCGCCATAGTAATAACCATTGTTAAGCGCCCATGTATTCTGAGAAAGGTTAGCGATAGTATATCCCTGACCGTCAAAGGTTCCCTTGAATGCAGTGTCTTTTCTGTAGGAGCCAATGGGTTCAAAGCTGATCGGTTCGCCATTTGCGTCTTCTGCGTACAGATCCAGATTCTTGCCCAGCTTCACGGTCTTGCTGGTGAAGGTGTTACCACCATCAACCAGTTTTGCAAAACCTGCAAGCTGTTCAGCCGTGGTCAGGGTAAATTCGGTATCCGTATCGTTATACCAAGAAGTATCAACTGTACCATCCCAAGTGTCGGCAGAATGCTCTGCGATCACACC
>JAZNPB010000070.1:0-2607 GCA_045589435.1 Eubacteriales bacterium
ATTACCGAAACCAATGAACACAATTTATTATAATCAGGAGTCGGATTACAATAAAGTTCTTGTTAGTTTTGGAAAAACAAAAGAGTACCCATACGAGGTTTCATCGTCTGCAGCCAAGCTGGATCTTTTGATGAAAAATCAAAGCCTTCGAAATTTCTTCGAGCGCAAGGGCTGGGCAACCACATTCGATTATAATGATTTTATTCTTTCTCCGCCGTTGTTTAACAACATTTACAAGGGTGCTTTGGGAGAGATGTCTGGAAGATTTTTGCTTTGGAGCTATTTAGGGCTGAATTTGACAGAAATCGAAGATCCCGAAGTATTTGAATTGTTCGACTATAAGATTGAAGACACTGATATTTTCATTGATTTTAAGAATTGGCATGAGAGAACGCGCTTTAGTAATGAGGAAATGCTCAAGAAAATCAAGTCGAAAGCCGATACTTGTAATGCAAAATGTATTATTGTAATTAACGTAGTGTCTGAGCAATTTGCCGAACCGATTAGGACGAGCTTGGGAGATGTAACAGTCGTGCAAATTCCTTCGTTGATAGATCCAAACAATCCTAACCAACCTATTCATAAAGCATTTGATATGATAAAGAGGTGTATAAATGAATTCGCCGATTAGAACAAATCAAGTCATTTTTAAAGTAAATATATCGGCTTTCAATGATAAGTATGATGTCTTTCGTGTAAAAACTGACGATAAGTATTTCAAGCATGGAGCATATATAATCGATGCACCTTTTTTGAATGATTCAGTTCGCTCGGTTTTGTTTGAAAGGGGAAACACTTTCCTTGTTCTTATGGATCGTAACGATGGCAATTTTGATGCATTGAAGCGAACCTTTGATTCACACGAGGAAGGTGATAAAATTACGTTCTCAAAAGAGGACGTATCCTTGCTTAAAGAAAGTGAAATTCTTCAGCTTTTGTTGAATAGTATGAGCAGCCAAAAATCCGAGTTTTTGAAATGTAACAATCTTACAGGTCACTTTTATTGTTTCCATAACGAATGGTTGCGTCATGATAAAAAATCCGAGAAAAATACCATTTGGCAAGTTCCGTGTTTAGAGTTGCGGATTACAAAGGACATGAAGCTTTGTATGTCTATGCATACCTTTACCTCTGAGCTGCTCAGAAAGAAAATAACTTTTGGTGCAAAAAAATTCGAGGAATATCCTAAGTACGTGTTTTCTCGAAAGAGTACGCTAAGAAGAAAGCTGAAGGATGATGATGAGCCTGCTTTTATCATGCGTCAGCTTGACGGTAAAAAAACAGATGTTCCTTTCATTGACCTTCAGGATATAAGAAAATATCGTAAAAGTAAAGTAGGTATGCTGGCTTCTGTTATATCAAATTTTAATATGGAATTCGCAGGGATGGCATCAATTGAGTTTGATACAATCAAAGAATATACCGCGCTTGATTATTCGAGAAAAGTTCAGCGAGAAAATCAGAAAGCAATCCAAGAAATGCTTTCCGAGCAAAGTATTAAGATCGTTGATCAGATAGGCGACGAGTATTCGGACAGGTTTTGTCATGAAGTAGCCGAAAAGCTTCTTGAAAAATATGGCGTAAAAGCCACAGTTGGAAAGCGCGTTTCCAAAGAAGCTTTGAATATATGTGTTATTCACAATGCTGCATACTATGAGGATATAGAAGATCCTTATAAGGAAAAGCATGAAGGTGTAGCCGTTCAGCACATAACATTTGAAGATTTTTCTGGAAAGAGCGAATTTGCAATCTCTACTATAGTTCACGAACTGCTAATCAAAAAAGATATTTTAAGTGGTCAAATAACATTGTTCGATTGGAATGCACTTGGCTATCAAGAGGAATTTTGCTTTGGATGCGCAAAGTGTGATAATGGTGTAAATAGGTATTTCTTTATGAATATCAAGACTGATGGCAGTTTTACTTTTACAGAATCCAAGTTGGACATTTTCAATATGGATCAGTATCATGAGTGTGTAGAGATTTTTGAGAATGCTAAGGCGAAATCTGAAGATGTCCAAGGCGTTTTGAAAAATTCCAACGGAAAAATTAATATCATAAAGGGAACTGACTGGATAACTCTTCCGGAACTGTTTGCAATAGATGCAGAGCTCTTGGAAGGAAACAATAAACTGCGCGGTAGAAGCAAACGTGATGAACTTTTGACTTCGTGCTTGGATATCAAGTGCTTTGAGCAGAGTGGAGATACATACTACTTCGTAGGTGAAATAGGAGAGGGAATGCGTAATAGCATTAGTCATTCAACCAATATTCGACGGATTGTCAAATATAAGGATGCTCCCGACTTTTTTGAACAATTGTTACCACTTATGAGCGTTTCGTTTGTTAAGAATGGGCAACTAACGGTTATTCCATTCCCATACAAGTATTTAAGAGAATATATTAAGACGGTGAAATAAAATTACAAGAAATGGGGTGAGGCATATGAAACCACAGTATTTACCTTCTGTTTGCCAAACACATGTAGCGCATTACGAAGGGAAAATAAAGATAGACAAATCAAAATTACTTTTGAAAAAGAACGAGGCTGTATCTTTGAGAAAGTTTTGCGATTTGATATCTGCCGATATGCCAGCTCCATTCCGG
>JAZNPB010000071.1:0-2732 GCA_045589435.1 Eubacteriales bacterium
GACATTTTGCATAAACTGCGGAATCATAATCGCTGATGCTTCTTCTGCAAATTCATCGTTCATATGATATTCTGACATCTTATCGCGCACCTCCTCCGGAGCAAGATTTTTTGCGGTAGGCTCCATATTTTCGATGGCTGCTTCATATGCTTCGCTTTCTGCAATTGCTGCAGAAAACAGTTCATCGTTAGCAATAAGTTCGACGTTTTCTGTTTCGTGAACTGCAGCTTCAATTTTCGCCATTACTTCCGCAACGTCAATTTCAGGAAGATCATCATCCTCTACATCGGTAATATCCGCAGAAGGTACATCGTCAACAGTCAACTGCACCGATGGTGTAGGAATAACAGGTTCTGCTTTCATCTCTTTTGCATAATAATCCTTACTGCTAAATCCTGCGGCATTGAGTCCTTTAACCACGCGCTCGAGCGTTGCATGGAAGTCATCGGACGAAGTGATGACATACGAAATGTTTAGTACCTGATTGGTATTCTTATGTGTATTGGGCAGACGAAGAACTCGTCCGAGAATCTGCTCTACATCCACGGAAGATGTCTTGTTTGCTACAGTAGCAAGAACGTAAGCAAAAGGACAGTCCCAGCCCTCTTTCAGCGCGTTAACCGTAATAATAAAACGAATCGGGCAGGAGGGAGACATTAGATCCACATTCTTGAGTTCGTTCTTGTCTGCCGTTTTTATTGCAATTTGTTCCTCGGGAATACCGAAATCCATCAGATGCTTTTTGATCTTATCGAAGGTTGTGCTTTCAGTACCAACTTTAGGCTGTGCTTGGAACAGTACGATGGGACGTATGTATCTGCCAGACTTCTCTTGTTCCACAATAGCGGCGGCTTCCAACTTCATACGAATGCTGATAGCATCGGCAAATACATCGGCCTGCGCCTTACGGTTATATACGATAACGGGAAGCTTAACCATATTTTCTTTCTTCAGTGCGGTCGCATCAACGAAAGAAATGATATTGCTGCCTTTTTTAGGAGTAGCGGTCAGATCCAATACAAAGCACGGATTGAAATTATTAAGCATCTCAATGCTCAAATTTGAGGTTGCATGGTGGCTTTCGTCAACAATGACCACGGGATTGAGCTGACGTACTACCTGGATCAACGCCGTTTCATCGGTGTCATCCAAAAGCACCTCGGCGTTGGCGTTGTATTTTGCAAATGCGGCGAGGTTACCGTTTTCCTGATATGCCTTGCGGCCGTCTTTCTTGCTCGTGCGGAAAGAGTCATAGCTCAACACGAATACAGACAACTGTTCCGTGACAGATGTGGGATTGAAATTTTGACCATTCAAGAGCTGCTCTTTGGAATACACCTCTACGCGACTGCCAAATTCCACGTCGAGTTTTTGGCGGTAGGGATGATCGACAGAAGAAAGAGCAGTTAAGGTCTGCGACAGAATAGCATCTGACGGTACGAGCCAAACAACAGCCTTTGCACGCATATTTGGCATTGAATCAAAAATAGGCTTGATCGAGTTGCACGCAAGGAAGGTCTTACCACCGCCCGTAGGCACTTTAAAACATACGTTGGGCACACCTTTGAGCACATCGTTATAATGGGGCATACCGTTGAGACCGACCATGACGTTCTTCTCGTTCCAAAGAGCCGTATATGCCGCGCCAGCACTCTGCTTTTCAAGCAACAGCTCAAGATAGCGCGACAGATCTTTTATTACATTTTTTTGATATATTTTAAGTTCCATCAAACAGTTTCTCCTCTCGGGACTTCTGTGGGAAGGTATGGTAGCAACGCCGCAATAATTGCATCTTTTTTCTCTGTTTTTAAAAGATTAATAACAAATTGACAATACGCGTCATCTTTAAGTCCAAAATAATGACCTATCGTTTTCGAAATTTGTTTTTTATTAAAAACGCGAAGAACTTGTGCATAATTACCACTATTCAATGCGCCTTTGAATTTTGTTTCTTCTTGTGTTTTAATATCGTCATATTTTATTGATGCAAGTGTAGATTCCAAAGTGGTTTTGGCTTCAGCTTCGTTCTTTTTCGATATTTCAGCACAAGTTAATTTGTATTTTATTTGAGCTACTACACTTTCGCATATTTGCCCTGTGATTTGATTGGCAAACCGTTCTTCAACAACATATTTCTTTATATCAGCAAATACTTTTTCCACATCAGTAGCAAGATGCGTTGCAATGAGCCGAAGGAGTTCTTCAACCAAAAACATATTCTCCACCTCTGCCACATTGATTGTGTATATGTTATCTTCCTTGTATTTTTCGATTTCATAATCACAACGGAAATCGCGATCAATAATACCGTATACAGAACAATGGTGCAGAGCAGGACTATTCTTAAATGCTTTTGTGCGTGCAATTACTTGAGTACAACTACCACATGGTACGACATAATAATTTGGATAAAGAACAGAATATAATTTGCTATCGTAACTGTCTTTTTCACCTTCCACAAAAAGAACATTCTTACGGTTGCCTAATATATCAAGCAACAATTCTTCAGGAAGGTCACTATCTTGGAGCTTTTGAAGATTCCAGTTCGTACCATCAAAATTTTGCACCCATATTTTATCTGCATGACTATGAAGTGCGGCAAATTGCGTATCGTGCGTGATATATATAAACAAACAATCCTTTCGAGCTGCTTCCAAGGCAATCCAAAGTCGATTGATTATAGAGCGATGCAAGTGTATCTCCGGCTCGTCCATAATAAGAATTTTGTTTTC
>JAZNPB010000072.1:0-104802 GCA_045589435.1 Eubacteriales bacterium
TTTTGAATTTTTTGTGAATTATTTTTACTCTTTTGTAATATATTACCAATAATAATCCACATTGTCAATTTTAGTACTGCAGCATTTGGCTCATTTTCCGTTCTTAAACATCTTGTTGCAAATGTATTGCATAGATGAAAACGAGCATCGTTTATGCCTAGAATTGCAAAAATTTTTCTTAAAAGTACTGCACTTCTATTGACAATTCAGTGTAAAAACTCAAAATGACAGAATGTTTTCATAATGGCTCATGCTATAAAACCTCTGATAAAATAGCCTGCTTGTGTCTAGCTCCACGGTAAAAGAGGGAAGTGAGTTCAGTTTGTTGACAGCTTCTTCAAGCTTTATCTTTGCCATCTCATCAAATCCGTGAACGTTGAAATATGCCAAGGTAATATGCGGGGTCAGCGGATAGGGCGCTATCTTGACCTGCTCAAAAGTACTGTAAAGCTTCATAAGAGCATCAAAATCCTTTTCACAGCAGGGCACAAGCCCCATAACAAGGCTGGTGTTGACCATGTTGAAAATATAGGTGGTTTTTATAAGAATTTTGCACCTTGTAATCGATATTTCTTTTATCTTTTCGAAATTACTTGCCATTTCCTCTGCCACGTCAGAAAGCTGTGTATTGCTCGAAAGATCATGCAAGGTCATGTGCATAGTAGATGCATCGAGCCTTTCTGCAAGGCATTCTCCTGCCTTGAAATAAATCTCGGAAATTAGAAAAGATAAAGTTTCTTTAGTGCTGTCATCAAGATCAAACACCACCGTATCGCCATAAAAAGGCTTCAATTTATTGCCCTCATCTATCTTATCAACTAGAGAGGCTCTACCGCGAAAATAACTTTTTCCAAGATCTAGCTTTTCTACCTCAAATTCTCCTATCCTGCGGCAAAAATCCTGATACAGCTCCATAATTATCCGTTCCTTCTGTTTTTCTTTTTTGACCCGCCGAAGTCAAGTCCTGGATCGCAATCGCAGCAATCGCAGCAGTCCCCGTCACAATCGCAATCAAGTCCATCGCCACCGAGAAGTGCTATAATGAAAAATACTGCAACGATTATCGCTACCACGAAAACAGAATAGGTCGAAAGGGTGAGATTTCTTATAAGATCCTCTCTCGTATGTGCCTCAAGGGACATAGCGAAAATGAATCCCAGCTGAATTATAGCGTAATATCCAATAGTTGAAAGATAGGTGGTATTTGTTTTTGCCAAAAGTATCAGGTAAACCACTACGGATATGATAACGAACAGAATGCTGAAGATGATAAATGCAGCCTTGCTGCTTCTGATAAAAGGTATTCTCGAAATTGCGAAGAACAGCCATAAATAAGCCACAAGCAAGAACGAGATCATTATCATGGTGGCAATTCCGTTTTCAAGACCGCGCAGATTATACCATGCCCGAATAAGCATTCCCATAGCTGCACTGCTAATAAAGAAGCAAACAACATTAACCGCCGTATTTTCTCTAATGATCAAAGCTAAAACTCCGCTTATAATCAGAGTAATACTGCCTGCAATCAAAGCCTCTCCCGCATCATGAAAAATGGATTTTGACACTAATGCCACAGCCGATGCCAGCGTCAGAAATATGAATGATGCCAGTGAAACAATAGATATTCTTTTCATAAATAAACCTCAAAAATGTAAAAATATTATTGCCTTATAACCTATTATATTATCTCCTCGCCAACTTTGAAACCACGTTCGTATTCGGAGAGCAGCATCATAAGGTCGGTCATCTTATCCCTGATCTCTACGCCGAGATCCGTATCGCGGATTCTTATCTTGTCAGTAGGCTGATCGAAAATAACCGTGTCGCTTATAATGTCGGCATTATTTTTGATGGCATCTCTATATCCATTAAAGGATCCGTGAGCGCAAAGGCGCATTCCGTCAGAGCTGTAAATAAGCGTGTATCCGCTGATACCCGTCTGTGAGTGATATGCCTTGCAGAATCCACCGTCGATAACGATGAGCTTACCCCCTGCCTTGATAGGCGCCTCGCCTTTCTTGGTCTTTACGGGGATATGTCCGTTTATTATATGAGAGCCAACTCCACCGACTCCGAACTCGCGGAGTATCTTGTCGGCGATCCTCTTGTTATTCCATGAATCGTAATACTTGTTCTTCGGTTCAACCCAAGTGCTCTCGTCAGCAATATACTGCCTCTCAAAGGTAGCTATCTTCTTTCTCGCACAGAGGGGCGAATCCTTGCCGCACCAAAGGAACCAGAGAATGTCCTTACCCATCTGACGCTCTGCAGAGCCCTCCTTGGCGAAATATCCGCGTCTTGCCATCTTATCAGCCGTGTCCATAAGCTCTCGTCCGCATTTGCCACCAAAAGCGTCAAGCGACATAAAGCTACCGTCATCGGAAAGCGGAATACATCCGTGGAACAAAAGATTTCTGTTATATACAGTATACATACTGCCCTTACGGAACAGCAGCTTAATGTGTCTTGTCAGCTTTTCCGAGCGCATGAAAGCGTGCTTCAGGTATTTCATAACCTCTGCCTCCCCCTCGGTAAGCTTATAAGGATCATTTGGATCAAGAGTGGGGAAGTCACGGTCTCGAAGAGGATAATCTACCTCACCGATTCGTACAGTGCCTGCGGCAAGATCTATCTTGTCAAGCAGAAGTCTGTCCTCCATATGAAATTCCGGATGGCGACCGATTACCTGACCTTCCAGCTTGTGCTGAATAATGCTGATAGCCTTGTGCATTCTTGCAATAAGCAGATCGTCATCCCTACCGAAAACATCACCGCCAAAGTTGCCCTTGGGCATAAAAACGCTAACGTCGGAGTCACGATATATCTCACTTGCAAAAAGCGCAAGCGGACGCAATGAAATACCGTACCCGATCTCAATAACGTCCAGGTTCTTATACGTCATGGAATTGTTAATAACGGTAGCGATAGCCGTTCTAGAGCCGGAAGCTGCGCTCATCCACAAAATATCGTGATTACCCCATTGAATATCAATGGATTCCTCCCGTTCCAGCTCATCCATAATAATATCAGCCCTCGGTCCACGGTCGAAAATATCACCAACGATATGAACGTGCTCCACGACTAGACTCTTGATACCGGAAGCCAAAGCAGAGATGAACCTGTCGGAGGAGTCCAAGCGGACAATGGTCTTGATTATATTGCCGTAGTAATTAGCCTTGTGCTTTTCTACGTTGTCGGAGTTCAGCAGCTCGTCGATTATATGCTCATACCCGCTAGCAGACTTTTCCAGCCTCTGCATCACCTTTGTACGAGTGTACTTTGCGCTGACCGCTCGACAAACCTCGATCATTCTCTGAATAGTAACAGCGTACCACTCGTCAGAAATAACTCCAGCTTCTCGTAGCTCTGTCAGCTTTTCCTCGGGGTAGTATATCAGCGTAGCAAGCTCTGCACGCTCTCCGTCATTCAAAACGTCACCGAAAAGGAGATCAACCTTTCTGCGAATCGCCCCGGAAGCATTTCTCCTGATGTGAAGAAAAGCCTCATGCTCACCGTGAATATCACTGAGGAAATGCTCTGTGCCCTTGGGCAAATTCAAAATAGCGCTAAGCTTGATGATCTCCGCCTCAACAGCCGCTCTGGTAGGAAATCGCCTGCTCAGCTCTAAAAGATATTTTCTCTCGCTCATATCTTGTACCTCGTATTTGCATAATATATCACTATAATTATATCACCAAACTAAATCAATGTCAAACAGTTTTTTTATTATTAACAACTCCTACCTCGATAAAAAGGCTCACATTCCGGGAGAGCTCCTGCGAAAGCAGGTGAGAGGGCGAAAAAAACTCGGCGAACGAGTCGCCGAGTTTGAAAATCAAAACACTTTTTTTATTTGCTTATATAGCACTGTTCCTATAACGCCTGCGGAGAGAATCTCGCCGATACCCACAGTCAGCATCAGGAAAAAGTAGCCGTCCTCAATTCCATACGCCCACATCAGCACGAAGGGAACAATAATTGCATTCGCCAAAATAGTTGGAATTGTTGCAATAAAAGATAAATTTTCGGGCAGTTTGTTGCGGAGGAGATAAGCGCCAACAGCGCCGATCAGTGTTGCCACCGAGCCGAAAACGATATCCCAGAACACGCATCCGGTTACCAGATTAGCTAGCGCGCAACCGAGAGTCAGCCCAACGACAGCCTCCGGAAAAATCAAGGGAAGCAAACACATTGCCTCCGAGAGCCTCAGCTGGATTGCGCCGCTTGAGAGCCCCATAAACGCAGAAAGCAGGGTCAAGATCACGTAGGTCGCCGCGATCATTCCCGCCCTCGTCAGAAAAAGGGAAGTTTTGTTTCTTTTCATTTTTTACCGTCCTTTAGTTTTGTTTTAGGTGAGGAAGGTTTCGAACTCACCGCCAAATATTGTACCACAGATCAAAAGAAAAATCAACCCATTTTCAATATAAATCTCAAAAAGATTTTGCTATGGTAATTTTTGCAAAAATAGACAAAAATACACGGCAGAATTCAATGTTTGTCTTACATATAGCCATAAAAATCCGTTCGTTCCAAAAGAACACAGTAGCAGATCAAATGGAATTTTGCTATAATAAAAGAAAAAAGGAGCTGCTATGGATTTTTTGAAAATAGGAAAAAACAAGTTAAAAGTAATCCTGACACACGAGGACTTGAGGCGATATAAATTAGAAAAGATTGGAGCAGATACCGACCTTGCTCCCTACCGTCGCGCGATATTTCGCATAATCGATCTTGCGGATGAGGCTGTTGGCTTCGATGTAGGCTGTGATAAGCTGCTTTTGCAGTTTTACCCCATTCGTACAGGAGGCGAGCTATTCGCAACCAGACTGTCCATTCTGACAGAGGCGCAGAGAAGCGTCATCTCGCGCTCGGATAATCTCACTACCTTGCAGTGTCGCACTTCCGCATATGAGCTAGATTCTCTAGATGATGCCATAGCTCTCGCAAGATCTATAACATCTCGATCTCTCCCGCCAAGGACGTCTACGTTATACATAACCGAGCAAGACACTGTAATGCTTGAGATTGAAGAACAGAAAACAGGAGAGCTTAAACATGAATTTTTGGAAGTTCTAGAGTTTTCCTCCCCTATAACAACCGATGCATTTCTATATTTGCGCGAGCATTCCGTACCGGTATACGTTGGCGATGCGATTTCATCATTATCAAAACTGTAAAAACAAAAAGACTTGTACGCCATTTTGGATACAAGTCTTTTTATCGTTATTTAACTAATTTGCTTATAAATCCTTGATTTGCAATTTTGAGTTTACAAAATCAATGAATTAAAACGCCCAGTTACCGTTCTCGAATATCTTAACCTCGCGTCCGTCAGCGCAAACTGCTACAATGGACATATCCTCTGTACCGATCATAAAGTCCTCGTGAACGAAGGAATCGTTAATACCCATATCGTGAAGCTCTTTTTCGGTGTAATTCTCGTAACCCTTAATAACGTTAGTGAATCCACGACCGAGAGCAAGGTGACAAGCTGCGTTTTCATCAAAAAGAGTATTGTAGAAGAGAAGACCGGACTCGCGGATAGGGGAATTGTAAGGAACGAGCGCACATTCGCCAAGGTAAGCCGCACCTTCATCCATTCCGATGAGCTCGCGGAGAAGCTCCTCGTTCTTTTCTGCGCCAACCTCAACAGCCTTACCACCCTCAAATCTGATCCAGAAATTGTCTATCAGCTGACCACCGTAGGAAAGTGGACGTGAAGAATAAACGATACCGTCAGCATCGCCCTTGCGTGGAGAGGTGAAAAGCTCCTCGGAAGGAATGTTGGGGTTGTAATAGATATTAGATCCGAGAGTTTCCTCGCCGCCTGCCATAAAGATAGCGTTGGGAAGAAGACCTACTCTGAAATCTGTTCCGGAAGAAGACTTGTATTTCAGTTCCTTGATGCCAAGGGCGTTCATAAACTTGCATCTGGAAGCAAGATCCTCATTGTGCTTTCTCCAAGCCTCAATGGGATCATCGTTAACTCTGGATGTAGAAAGGATAGCTTCCCAAAGTTTTTCAACGGCAACGGATGCCTTCTCGCCGGGGAATACCTTCTTCGCCCATTCCTTGCCTGGAACAGCTGCGATACACCACTGATATTTGTTTTCCATCTTTGTTCTGATGGGCTTGATGATCTTCGCTCTTGCAGCCATGGATTTCGCCATCTTCTTCTGATTGATACCTGCGAGTCCGTCAGGATCTTCGCTGATAAGGTGGATCATGCAGGGAAGTGTTTCGGCTCTGTGCTCAAGCTTCTCGATCTGCCATTTTTCCATGGTACCGAGAACATTGTCTGTGCAATATCTGACGTTGAGCTTCGTGAGAGGCTGATATGACCATTCAACTGAAACCTTTTTAGCGCCTGCCTTGTAGCATTCGTCAACAACCATCTTAACGAACTCAGGCTGATCAAGCCCCGCGTTCACAACGACCTCCTGTCCCTTTTGTACGTTAACACCGCATCTTGCGATGAGGTTGGCATATTTTTTAAGTCTTGTCTTATTCATAATATTTCCTTTCTGTCAGCATGGCCGACAATCAAATTTCAAAAATTAAACTCTTTTAAGAACCTCGAGCAAATATTCCCAAACACGGATGGTAGAGGAGATAGAAAGTCTTTCCTCCGTGGTATGAATATCGTAGTTATCAGGCCCGATAGAAACGCAGTCAAGTCCATCCATCTTGTCGGAGAATATACCGCATTCGAGCCCTGCATGAATAGTCATAACTATGGGATCTTTTTTATACATATAGCGATAAACGTTGCACATAACGTCGCGCAGATGAGATTCCTTTCTGTACTCCCAAGCAGGATATTCACCGTATCTGCCAAATGCTGCTCCGTGAGCGTCAGCAATACGATTAAGCTCATTTGCAAGCTTTTCTTTTTCAGCACCAACAGCGCTGCGAACGGAGAAGGAGATCTCCACTTTATTGTCAGTCATGGAAAGAATACCCAAGTTAAGTGAGGTTTCAACAAGTCCCTCAATATCTTCCATCATTCTGATAACGCCGCTTGGACATTCGGATATGAGCGAGATCGCCTTTCTTGATGATTCTCTATCAAGACCAAGGTAGCAGCCGGAGATCTTTTCAAGGGAAACTACCATATCTCCCTCAATATCACCGTATTTTGCTCGAAGCGCACCGGCAAAATCAATACTTTCTGCATTTTCAGAGATGAATACACATTCAGCAGATCTTGGAATAGCGTTGTCTGCATTACCGCCAAGCATATTCACAATAGAAATGCCATCTACCATTGAAAGTCCGTCTGCAAGAGCCTTGATAGCGTTTCGTCTGCCTTTATCGATCTCAACGCCGCTATGTCCGCCCTTGAAGCCTGAAACCTGCAGTCTGTATGCGGAATCTGCCTTAACAGATCTAGAAACCGGGAGTTTAATATCAACTCTCATACCACCTGCACATCCAACTGTGAATATGCCCTCTGCATCAGAGTCTATGTTCAGCATAAGTCTGCCCTTTAGATCGGATGTATCAAGTCCAACAGCTCCAAGAAGCCCTATCTCCTCGTCAGAGGTAAATACAGCCTCGATGGCAGGGTGTGGAATATCCCTTGAATCCAGAAGCGCCAGAGCGTACGCCATAGCAACACCGTCGTCACCACCGAGCGTCGTTCCTCTTGCGCGGAGAAAATCTCCGTCAACGTAAAGCTCAAGACCGTCAGTCAGCATATCGATCCTGCATTCATCGTTCTGTGCAAGAACCATATCGGTGTGTCCCTGTAAAATCACGGTTGGGCGATCTTCATAACCCGGGGTTGACTCTTTCATGATTATAACGTTGTCATGCTGGTCGCGTCTGTGGGAAAGACCACGCACTTTTGCAAAATTAACAAGATAGTCTGCGATAGCCGCAGTGTGAGTAGAGCCTCTTGGTACTTCGGAAAACTCTACAAAAAAGTCAAAAACTGATTTGGCAGAGCCAAGCTCAGGAAAATTTAACATAATTGCCTCCAAAAAATAAACTCTAATTAATATTCTACATCAAAATTTGAGATTTTTCAAGTCTTTGGTTGACAATTCTCCTAAAAAGTTGTAAAATAAATGTAACTGCAATAAAAAAACGCCCGATTTTTCTAAAAATCCGGCTAGAAGGAAGAAAAAATGAAAAGAATTGAAAAACTTATTAATTTTATAGATAACTCTCCAACTGCTTATCACACAGTAGAGTCTGTAAGAAATGAACTATTGTCAGCGGGATTTACTCAGGTAACCTTTGCTGATACGAAAGCGTTCTCCGATGGAAAAAAGCATTTTCTAATCAGTGGTGGATCATCTATTATCGCCTTTGAAGGAAAAGGCGCAGGCTTTATGATCACAGCCTCCCATAGCGATTCTCCCGCATTCCGAGTAAAGACAAGTCTTAATATGAAGGGCGAATACGATAGACTCTCCGTAGAAAAGTACGGTGGAATGATTCATTATACTTGGCTTGACCGTCCGCTTTCCGTAGCAGGCAGAGTAGTTCTTCGTACTGAAGGAGGTATTGAGGAGAGACTTGTAAACATTGATAAGGATGCCATGGTCATCCCATCAGTTGCGATCCACTTAAACAGAGGAGTAAACGATGGAGCAAAGCATAATCCTGCAGTCGACCTCATTCCGCTTCTCGGCAAAAACCGCGGAGAGGGAAGTGTTGAAGCGGCAATCGCAGACGCTCTTTCCGTAGATCCTGCATCTATCATTAGTCATGACCTCTTTGTCTATAACAGAGATAAGGGCAGAGTATGCGGTATTGCGGATGATATGATAGTATCTCCCCGTCTTGACGATCTTGAATGTGTTCACGCATCACTTCGTGGTTTCCTTGATTCGGGAATAAATAAAAATGCAGTAAAAGTTCTCGCAGTGTTTGATAACGAGGAGGTAGGCTCCGAAACAAAGCAGGGCGCTGCATCAAGTCTTCTTCACGATACGCTTCGCATGATCGCAGGCACTGATGAAAAATATCATGCAATGCTTGAAAACAGCTTCATGGTCAGTGCAGACAACGCCCATGCAAAGCATCCAAATCATCCCGAACTCTCTGATAAGGATAATGCCCCTGTCCTCGGTGGCGGAGTAGTTATCAAGCATAACGGCAATCAGCGCTACACAACAGACGGAATCTCTGATGCTATCCTTCGTACAGTAGCAGAAAAAGCAGATGTTCCCACCCAACATTATTATAATCGCGCTGATATTCCCGGTGGCTCCACCCTTGGCTCTATCGCTACGACAAAGGTTCCTCTCTCATCCGTAGATATTGGACTTGCTCAGCTGGCAATGCACTCCGCAACAGAAACCGCATCAATAGAAGACTATAATAATCTCGAAAAGCTCCTTGCCGCAGTATACGCATCTTCAATCACAAGAAACGGCAATAAAATTGATATAAAATAAATAAAACAAAGCAGTTTTTGCGAAATCCACAATTAAGGATATACAAAACACGGAGGATTGACAACTAACGTCTGTCGAATCCTCCGTGTTTTTATTTGTGCATTATAGCAATTTACCTTAAAAGGTCATCTGTGGTAGTGTCAAATATTTCTGCCAATACCTTAAGCTCAATGTCCGTAACGAATCTGTCACCACTTTCTATTCTTTGAACTGCGTTTTTATCAACGTCAATTCCATGGATCTGCAATTTTTCAGCTAAAATACGTTGCGACATTTTGGGCTTGTACTTTTTGCGAAGATCATATATCTTTTCTCCACAAATGTTATTTCTCCCATCCTTTGTTTTGTTCTTAAACATAGTGCACCTCGTTCTGTTTTTATGGAATAGGTGGAAAGGCACGTTGCACCAAACGTCTAATTGGAAAATATTGTCATTAATGTTACTTTTTGACATTTAGTGCTTGACAATTCTATTTTACTATGTTATCATATCAATAATGACATTTACTAAATGTCAAATTGATTTTATACACAAAAAGGAGAAAAACAATGAGAAAAGCAAAAAATAATCTTAAATTATCAATTTTAGCATTGGCACTTATAATTGTTCTTATGCTTTCTGCTTGCGAATTTCCTGGTATTGGTACAGGTGGAGAACAGCCTGATCCTACCCCAGATACTGAATATTATAAAGTAGTATTCAAACTTGCTAACGGAGAACCTGACATTACGATTGTTGTTGAAAAAGATAGCACTGTAGCAAGAATTGCCGATCCTGTACTTGAGGGATATACTTTTCTTGGTTGGTTTGAAGATTTAGCACTTATCAACAAATGGGATTTTGTTAATGATATCGTTACATCCGATATTATACTTTACGCTGGATGGGAGAAAAATGGTGAGGATACAACTCCCGATCCTGCTCCTGATACTAAAGAACAGCATACCATAGTATTTAAGCTAAATAATGGTGAAGAAGATTTAAGCATTACCGTTGAACATGGTGATACGATTCCAAAACCTAACAATCCAACCCGCGATGGATATACATTTATGGATTGGTTTACGGAAGAAGAGTTTCTTGTGCCGTGGAACTTTACAAGTGATAAAGTTACTTCAAACATAACTCTTTATGCCGGATGGGACAAAAATGAGGATCCGGTTATGCCTCCAAATACAGATAAAACATATAACATTACCTATATTGATGCCCCTTTCCACAAGAATCCAACTACCTACACATCTGCAGATTATATTCTTCTTCAGAAGGCTTCTTGGAATGGACTATCATTCTCGCATTGGACTGATAAAGATGGTAATGTTGTTACTGAAATTCCCGAGGGCACTACAGGCAATCTTACGCTGATCGCAAATTGGAAAAATACAGAGAATTTAGTTGTATCAAACAACACGGACGAAATTCTTCTCATGATTTACAATGAAGACTTGAACGCTTACCACTTCGTATATGATTTAGGTACTATTCGCAATGTTGTTCTTGATCAGCTTACAGCATATAATTATCACGGAACAACAAGCCATACTTGGAGCATCTCTGAAACAGTAAGCTTTACTGAAAGCTCTGCAGAAGAGGTGGCGAAGACAATTACTAATTTGGTTACTAGTGGCAGCTCTTGGAGCTCGTCTGTAGAAGCGGCAACCAATTCTTCCCATTCCACCAATACAACTACTGGTGGAAGCATAAGTGCTGAACTTGGTAATAATAAAGGAATAGTTAAAATTGGCGGAGAAGTGCATAACAGCAAGGGCAAAACACAAGAGGTAGGTTCAACAAATGCAACTTCAAATAGCAAGTCTGGTTCCAGCAGCTCCTCGTCTGAAAGCTCAAAAACCGTTGCGTCAACTATCACGTTTGTTGAGGACATAAGCACGCAGATCACTCATTCTGAAACATTAGATCCTACATACTCTCCCGCTGGTATGTATAAGTATGTACACGCCGGAACTATAGCAGTCTTCGCAATAGTTACTTATGATATAGAAACAAAAAACTACTACATCAACATTTACAGCTATATAGATGAGATCTATGACACAATGCTGTATCAGCCAACTCCCGAGTATAATAGTGATGTTAATATAGTAGGCTCCAATCCATTCTCCTTTGATTTTAATATTGAGGAAATTGAAGAAAATATCATTGGTAAGTCTTACTATATTGAGTATGACGCTAATGGTGGTGAGGGCACAATGCCAACTCAGATGATGCTTCCTAACACAAGTGGGGTTTTATATAGAAACGAGTTTACGAAAACCGGATCCACATTTGTTGGATGGAGAGTAGCAGGTGGTGATATGAGTGTCATTTATTCTGACAGTCAGTCAATAAGTGGTCTTGGCTCTCCCGGTGAAACCGTTACTCTTGAAGCAGTTTGGACAAAGGATCCCGAAATTGACGTTGTTCACACTGCTATAACAAAAACCGGATACGTTTCAAAAGGTGTTTCCGGAAGCAGCCCCGAAATCAAGTATTCTGTTGCTATCGAATATCGCAATAGAACAGCTGACAGTGTAGAAATCAAGATGACCTGGACTTCCACTATCTCAAAAGATTGGTATACTGCTTATAGACAGAATTACGTATTTAAAATCGGATCAGTTAGTTCCGGCACCGTGAACGTTGTTCCTTTTAATTCATGGAAAAACAAGGTGTCTTATAATAGAAGTCTTACAGGTGAAACAGGATGGGTTACTGTTCCTCTCAATACTCAGGATGCAACAACGTTAGATTTGACTGTGTATTATTGGCAAGAAAATTCTGGTGGAACTGATATGTGCAAGTATTACGGCTATTCCGGTGTATATGAAACCTGGACAATAAACATTCCTTCATACAGATAAGTCTAAAATAAAACCAAAAAGGGCTGAGCGCAATGCTCAGCCCTTAAACTATTTCAAACCTTAATTATTCATTGTGTTCGATAGCAGATATCAATCTTCCATCATACCTTTTGCGAAATCTGCAATCATTTTTGCAGTTGTCTCTATGCCAAAGGTGGAGGAATTAATAGCCAGATCATAATTTTCATGTGCGCCCCACTTATTACCCGTATAAAAGTTATAATAGGTGGATCTGCGCTTATCGGTTTTATTGATAACGTCCATAACCTGGGACGATTTTATATCAGGATATCTCTCCACGATTCTTTCAACGCGATGCTCAACGTCGCCGTAAATGAATATGCGGAGCATATTATCATGACCTGCAAGCACGTAGTCGGCACATCTGCCGATAATAACACAGCTACCTGCCTCGGCATACTCTTTGATGATATCTGATTGAAGAATGAATAGCTTATCGTTAAGCGGCATATTATATCCAAAATGCGCACCTGCGCTAAGGAAATTCGAACCCATTGCAAGAGTATAGAGCAGGCTGTTTGTTGCCGATTCGTCGGTATTCTTCAGCACGTCCTCATTAAGGCTGCCTTTTGCTGCCGCATCCTTGATAAGCTCCTTGTCATAGCAGGGAATATTCAGTGCGCGAGCCACCCTTTCACCGATTTCGCGTCCTCCGCTACCAAATTGACGAGCGATAGTGATAATAATCTTTTTTGCCATAACTAAACCTCCCGTAGGTGTTTTTTGCTATTCTATGTTAAGTATACCAAAAAAAGTAGTTTTTGTAAAGAGTTTTAACAAAAAAACATTGAAATTTCTCTTGAAATATGATAACATATAGGAAACTAAAGGAGGTGAAGCAATGAAGCTTGCACTCTCATCACAAATAAAAACTATCGATTCTTTTTCCATAAATACTCTCGGTATACCTGCGGAGGTATTGATGGGCAGGAGTGGTCATGCCGTGGCAGAAGCAGTGAAGTCACACTGCAAAAAAGGCGATAAAATCGTGATTCTTGCAGGTAAAGGAAACAACGGTGGCGACGGTTATGCTGCTGCCTGCGAGCTTTTTTATGAATATGCCGTAACGGTGCTGGACGTTTTCTCGGCGGGGCAAAAAACCTCGGAGGGAAAACACTATCTTGAAAAATTCATCTCCATGGGTGGAAATGTCATTTCAATGGCGAATATCACCAAATCTGAAATAAAAGACACGGTAAGCGCTGCCCACGTATTAGTAGATGCGATTTTTGGAACAGGTTTCCTTGGTGAGCCACCCGTAGCACTAGCGGAGATAGCAGATCTTGCAAACGAATCCACAGCGAAAAAGATTGCAACAGACGTGCCACTGGGAATAAACGCTGATGACGGTAGCGTTGGAAGAATCTATATCAAGGCAGATGAAACGGTGTCACTATCTTATTTGAAGCCGGGACTTATATCATATCCTGCCAAGGATTATTGTGGGAAAATCGCATTAAACACCATCGACTTGCCTCAAAACATCATTGAGGAGAATATAAGATTTTCAAATTATTTATTTGACGGGGATGAAGCAAAAGCGTCACTTCCAAAAAGAGAGCAAAATTCAAGCAAAGGAACCTTCGGCAAAACTCTGCTTGTATCCGGTAGCAGACTCTATCCTGGCGCAGGGATCTTGACTCTTGAGGCTGCGCTGCGCGGTGGAGCAGGCTACGTTACCCAGATCGTTGAGTCCGATAACATGACGGAATATCTTTTCCGCTTTCCCGAAGCGTTATTTGACGCCGCCCACAAGTCATGCGGCCGTTATGACATTCCTGGAATCGTAGATCTATCAAAGAAAAATGCTACCTTGATCGGGTCAGGACTTGAGGAGTCTGAAGAAGTATCGCGCCTTACCGAATCACTTATAAAAACTGCAGGCCCACCTCTTGTGATTGATGCTTCGGCAATCAATTCGCTAGCAAAGTACGGTAATAGAGAAGTGCTAAAATCGGCAAAAAGGCAGATAATTCTTACACCTCATCCCCTTGAATTTTCCAGAATTTCAGGCATTTCAAAAGACGAGATTCAAGCGAATCGTATTAAAACTGCCAAACATTTTGCTAGAGAATTTAAAATGATTTTGATTTTGAAGGGCGCTGCCACTATTACAACAAACGGTGACGTAACCTATATTAATTCTTCTGGCTCATCCGCGCTAGCAAAGGCTGGAAGCGGTGATGTTCTGGCAGGACTTCTTGCCTCTATACTCGCATATCACAGCGATCCATTAGCGGCTTCTGCCTTGGCAGTATATCTCCATGGAAAAGCCGGGGACAACCTAAGCCGTGAGCTTTCTATGCACGGTGTCACCCCGTCAGATCTACCGCGAGAGATCGCAAAAATCATGAGAAACATTGAAAAAGAAAAGGAGTAGACTATGAGCTTTCTTGAACTTGCTAAAAAACGCGAATCCTGCCGTAGCTACGATAAAAATCGTGCGATAGAAAAGGAAAAAATAGACGAAATATTTACTGCATCAAATCTTTCTCCCTCTGCCTGCAACAGTCAGCCATATCACGTGACCGTAGCAGAGGGCGAAAAAGCCAAAACCATCGCACACGCTTGCATGGGAATGGGCATGAATCTTTTTCTCGGTGACGCTCCCGCAATGATCGTGATCACCGAAGGGGATTACAACAAAACGGCTGCCTTTGGCGCGAAGATCAAGCATAACGACTATCGCTCAATCGACATAGGCATTCTTGCCGCCCACATAACTCTCGCAGCAGCTGATCTTGATCTTGGAACTTGCATTATCGGTTGGTTTGATAATAAGAAAATCAAAGAGATCCTCGGCACAGAAAGAGATGCAAGACTTGTCATCGCTTTAGGATATCCTAAAGAAGAAAAGCCTCCTCGTGAAAAGAAAAGAAAGTCCGAGTCCGATGTCTTCACAAAAATATAAGCAATTTGTAAAGCGAGGTTATCAATAATGGACAATAATAATGTTGAGATGAACTTTCAAAATTACATGGGTGCAGATGAATTTATACTTTGGCGTGGCAAACCCGAGCCGGGAGGAACGTTCAGGAAAGAGAACTTAACGATCTTACCATTTGGCATCTTTTTCTTTGGATTTGCAATATTCTGGACGGTCACTGCCGCAGCATCAGCTCCGTTTATGGCATTTTTCGGTCTGCCGTTTTTAGCAGTCGGAGCATATCTCACCTTTGGTCAGCTGATACATAAAAAGCAGCTTTTATCAAAAACCGAGTATGCGATCACCAATAAAAAGATCATTCGAATAATGGGGCAGAGAGTTGACATCGTGAACGCTGATCAAGTAAATAATATGCAGATCCAGATGCACAGTGACGGCACGGGAACAATAACTTTCCTCCGTCAGGAGATCTACTATCGCGGAGCAGACCGCCGTACTACCTACCCCGGTGGCATTGCCGGATTTTACGCCCTTGAAAATATAAAAGATCCCATAAACGTACAGCAGAAAATCAACGAAATGGAAAAATAAAAGGAGAACAAAATGAAAGACACAAATTGCGCATACTGTATGAGAGGCGAGCTTCTCGATAAATTTGGAATTCACATCTGCGATCTTCGCGTGAGCAGCCTTATCCTTTTTAAGGAGCAGTCAAAGCCCGGCAGAGTAATAGTAGCCTATAAGGATCACGTCAGCGAAATAGTCGATATCAGCGAAGAAGAGCGCAACCTGTTCTTTGCCGACGTAACCGACGCCGCAAGAGCTCTTCACAAAGCGTTCCATCCCAAAAAGGTGAATTACGGTGCATACGGTGATACAGGCTGTCATTTGCACTTCCACCTGGTGCCGAAATACGAGGGTGGCGACGAATACGGAGGAGTCTTCCAAATGAACCCCGGAAAAACCTTCCTCTCCGACGCTGAATACGCCGAAATGATCGAAAAGATCAAAGCAAATCTTTGATTTTTTAAAAACAGGTAAAATGTTTCTCGGATGGGCATTGTCTCCAAAAGGTTCTGTTGTGTATCGCATTGGAGATATAATAGGTGACGTTGGAACGATAACCCTGTATGCAATTTTCAAATAGTGAATAAACACAGCCCTCGGATTTCTCCGAGGGCTTAAAACTTACATATTGATTATTAATTACTTAGCCGCGGTGGCAGGTTCATTTTCTTCAGCTGCGACCTGAACTTCCACTTTAGGATAATTGGGATTAGGGGCTTTGATTTTTGCTACGATCTTATCGCGCAGCTTTTTCACGTCTTCCTTAAGACCGCCCTCTTTGATGTGGTTTACGAGCCACTTAACATCCACTGCAAACTTCTTGTGATCAAAGATCATGGAGAAACCGAAAGCAAGAGGAGTAACCAGTATGAAGCATGGAACTATGAGCCAGAACCAAGGCCAATATTTAACCTCACCGACAGCATGGCCGTATCCTTCGCAGGAAACGGGAAGCTTTTTGAACACCTCGGGGCAGAATATATCAAAAATGCCACCGATAGGATCCATCGATCCGTCCCAATTAAGCGGGCCCCAGATGAAAGAAGTGTTTTTATAGTTTGGAATAAGGTATCCATGGTCTCTCATAGGAATAAATCCAAGCTCTGACTGGAAGATCTGATTAAGCATAATAAAGAGCATAAGCAGAAGAAGTCCGACAGGCGCAACCCAAATGCGCTTATATGAGAGCTTATGGCGCTTAAGAAGTACAAGGAGGAAGGGAACTGCAAGGATCATCCAATGATGATAATAGAATCTAAGAATATCCCAGATCTCAGCCATCTGCGCTGCTGCATCGCCCTTTGCTATAGGCTCCTGAGGGTAGAACAGAACGATAAGTCCGCTAATAGCGCCTATGTAGAACATATAATCCTTGATATACTTATTTTTTGTAAGATAGAATATTGGGAAAAGACCGATATTCGCACCGCAGATGTTAACAAGCCATGAGTCTCTCAGACCTCTGCTGGTAACAACCCATTCTCCATTAACCATCTCACCGTATGGTGCTATGTACAATTTCAAAAAGTGGAAAGCTAAACCAAGTATCAGAAGTGAGTAGAGAACGACGTCTTGGGTAAATGGTTTCGCCTTTCTTAAAGCAAAATACAATCCGACGATCGCGCCTATCTGAATAAACATGAAGAAGAAATACCAAAAATTGAACATCTCAATGTACATAATTTTACCTCTCAATGGAAAATGCTGGTATGAAGAATCATACAACAAAATATTAGCACTTCTCTTCAAGAAAATCAATGTTTTTTAACTATATTTAAGAATTCTTAATAATTTGTCCTGTTTGTACAATGACTCTATACATATGTATCTATACTAGGTAGATTTTGAATCCTCGTTGGTTTCAATCGTTTGATTTAAATGTTCTCCAAAATAAGGATTAGGTGCGTTAACTACTGCCTTGATTTTATCCCAGAGTTTTTTAAAATCATCCTTAATGTCACCCTCTTTTATGTGATTTACAAGCCATTTCATGTCTTGAATGAACTTTTTGTGATCAAAGATCATAGAAACCAGAAAAGCAACCGGAGTTACAAGAACAAAAGCCGGAATGATCATCCAGAACCATGGCCAATACTTCTGGTCGCCAACGTTATACCCATATCCGTCGCAAGCAATCGGCAGGGTTTTGAACCATTTTGGGCAAAAGATGTCAAAAATTGCACCTATATCTTCCATATTTCCCTTGTGATCGAGGGGACTCCATATGTAAGAGGCGTTTTTGTAAGAATTCATTAAGCTGTCAGCATCACGGAGCGGTATAAATCCAAGCTCTGATTGGAGCACTTGATTAAGTATTATGAACAGCATCAAGATCAACAGACCGGTGGGAGCTACCCAGATCCGCTTATATGAAAGTCTATGCTTTTTTAATAGCACTATTAATAGCGGCACAGCCAAAATCATCCAATGATGATAATAAAATCTGAGAACGTCCCAAATTTCCTCGATCTGTCTTTCCATGCCTTTTGCCAAAGGCTCTTGAGGGTAGAACAAAACGATAAATCCGCTTATTAATCCAATGTAAACCATGTAGTCCTTGACATACTTGTTTTTCGAGAAGTAAATTAAAGGGAAAATCGCTATATTTGCACCACAGATGTTTATAAACCAAGAATCTCGTAATCCTGTATTGTTGATAACCCATTTGCCGTCTATCATCTCACCGTATGGTGCAACGTACAGCTTCAAAAAGTGAAAAGCGATACCAAGCAGCAATAATGATAATAAGACAACGTCTTGGGTAAAAGGTTTAGCCTTTCTTAATGCAAAATATAAACCTACAATCGCACCTATTTGAATGATAATGAAGAAAAAGTACCAAAAATTGAACATATCAATGTACATAATTTTTACCTCACAATAGATAATGGTGGAATGAACATCGTACAACAAAATGTTAGCACGTTTGTTCAACAAAGTCAATTTAATCTAAGTGTGTTTAAGAATTCTTAATAATTAAAAAGGAGCAAAGAGAAAAAACTCTAAATTGCTCCTTTATTTTTTTTGCCTTATCCTAATGCCAACATCATCTTATAGAGATAATCTGCAACGTCTGCTCTTGTGGCTGCACCGTCCGGAGGTGTATCTTCAACGTCGAAAACTCCCAGCGTATACATAACGCTGACACTCTCCCTTGCCCAAACAGGAACACCGTCGCTCTCATAGAACTCCAGTACCTCATCTCCTGCTTGCAGTCCTGCAAGGGTTGCAAGAATTTCCGCTACCTCGTAGTTAGTTATCTCTTGGTTGGGAGAGAACAGCAGCTTCCCATCAACGAAATCCCCTCTGGCAGCGCCAAGTCTTGCCGCTGTTGCAACGTATCCGCGGAGAGATTTTGGAATATCTGCGTCATCGTCAAAGAAACTTTTTGTCAGAGTAGAGTCTGCTTTGATACCCAAGGCACGCATTGCTATTGATATAAACTCTGCACGAGTCACAGTTTTGTCTGCCTCGAAATAAATGTCATCTCCTACGATTTTTCCGCTCATGATTCCCATTGCCGTCATAGCAACGGCGCCATTATATTCCGGTCGCCCCTCCATATCGGCAAAAACTGTGTCGCACATCCTTTCACGCACCTTGACCTTAACGGTCTGAACATCGGAATAATTTCCATAGGAATCTCTGAGAGTGAAAGAAAACTTATCCCTCCCGGTAAAATCTCCCCTTGGAGAATAAGAGTATTTGCCGCTATCCCTGTCAAGCACAAGCTCACCGTGCTTTGGATAGCTGACTACCATAAATTCAAGATCATCACCCTCCGGATCAAAGCCTCCCAGTCTTCCAAAAACCGCGATCTGACTCTGTGTATTTATTACAGCAATATCCTCAGCCTTTGGCGCGTAGTTAACCTTGTCAACGAATTTCATCACACATTCAAACTCCGCCCCTGAGGAGCTTGGTGAAACAGTAAAACTGAATTTTGCCTCACCAACCGATTCGGAAGTCGGAATAAACGACAGAAGGCCGATATTCTTTCTTTTGATAACTCTGCCATTGATCACCCGTCTGCCCCCATAGGTCAGAGTACCCTCGGTAGAGGAGGGAACCTTTGTCACCGTGATTGAATCAAAGTCCGAAACGTTCAAAGCACTCTTGAAGTCAAGCTCTGAAAATACCATTCTTTTTCCGAGAAGTCCCGTTTTGATAAGCCTTGCATTTTCTGCCATAACCTGAACACCGGCGCCAAAATCAGCAGATGCCGCAACTCCGCTGCCGCCAATGAATAAAGTCGCGGCAAGTATGCAAACAATAATTAGTACAGATCTTTTTTTCATTTTTACCCATCCTTTCCTTTAATAATTTTATCTTGGTCAAAACTCGGTAAATTTATACTGAAAAATGGCAAAATTGGTTGACAAAAGAAAAAAAGGGGTTTATAATATATCTTACGACTATAGAAAATAGGGCAAAATGCCCGAGAGGTTAAATATGGAAGCAATAAAAAGGTCGCCAATAAAGCGACGCGGCGACGTGAATTTAACAGAAGGTAATATTTGGCTACAGATAATAACTTTTGCCATTCCCCTTCTTCTTGGAAATCTGTTCCAACAATTATATAATATGGTAGATACTTGGGTGGTAGGAAACTACGTCAGTGATGCAGCCTTTGCGGCAGTTGGCACTGTTGCCCCCATTATAAACACCCTCATAGGATTCTTTATGGGTCTTGCCAGTGGAGCCGGTGTTGTTATTTCTCATGCATATGGCAGAGGAGATATGGTAGAGGTAAAGCGCAGCGTTATCGCCTCAGTCATCATGACACTTGCAATGGGCGTAGCATTTACTATTATTGGCGTAGCGTTCACCCCAATGATGCTGAATTTCATCAATACTCCCGATGAGGTAACTGCAGAAGCCACGACTTATCTGACTATCTATTTTGCTGGCGTAATAGGACTAATGATATACAACATGGGCGCAGGAATACTCCGTGCAGTAGGCGATTCAAAAAGACCGTTCTACTTCCTTGTCGTTTCTGCAGTAACAAACATAGTCCTCGATCTTCTCTTCGTATTAGAATTCAATATGGGTGTAGCAGGCGTTGCTATTGCGACGATCATCTCGCAGTTCATTTCTGCTGTTTTGGTAACGATAGTTCTCCTTCGCACATCCTCACCGGTAAAGCTTGTGATAAGCGAGCTTTTAGACGAGGTCCGTCATATAAAAGGTCTTGCCCCCATATTTGGAAAGATCATTCGCGTAGGTATACCCGCAGCGCTTCAGATGGCGATCACCGCCTTCTCAAACGTTTTCATTCAGTCTTATATCAACTATTTCGGAAAAGAATGTATGGCAGGCTATACTGCCTATGCAAAGATCGATGCCATCCTCTTTATGCCTATGCAGTCCCTGTCCTTGTCTGCCACCACGTTTGTAGGTCAGAACCTTGGAGCAGAGAAGCCGGATAGAGCGAGAAAGGGTGCAAACGTAGGACTTGTTCTTGCGATCGTATCAACGGTGCTTCTCGGAATCCCGGTAATGATCTTCGCGCCTTATCTCGTTACGTTCTTTATCGACGTGGAAAGTGCAATTACCTATGGAACAATGTTCCTTCGCTTTATGACTCCGTTCTATCTGCTTTGTACGGTAAACCAGGTCTATTCCGGCGCACTTCGCGGATCGGGCAATTCAAAGGCACCTATGATCATAATGCTGACAAGCTTTGTGCTGTTCCGTCAGATATATATGTTCGTTATGGCAAACTTTATTTCAAATACCATCATTCCCATAGTTTCTGCATACCCTGCAGGCTGGGGACTTTCGAGTATTTTGACTTTGATAGTATACTTGTGTTCTCCCTTTGTCAAAAAGGGCAGAGAAATGCAGAGCAAAAATGCCGAAACAACTTTATAATAATCAAAGACCCCGTGTGCAAGATTGTCACATAGGGTCTTTCTTTATTTTTCTTTCTTTTAGCAGTAAAAACGCGGCTGCCAAAGAGCAGCCGCGAAACATATATTCAATTTTACTTTAGTTAACTAAATCATTTTTCGGCGTCAAAGCCTCTTAAACTTGTCATATTTAACCTTAATCCCGATAAAAATTCAAAACAAAATATATATCGGTGAAAAGCACCGTGACTTTCTTAAAATAATCGGGATATTACCTTTCGTTGTTAATAGACAACTGCTGATTGACAGCCATATACGGAACACGCGCCATTCCGCAGCAACCCTGACTGTCAATCTGATTAAACGCTGGTTCTAAATCGTACATTGGACCGTCCTCCTTCTAAATCTTTTCGCTAAGATAAAACAAAGCGATACACGAAGAAAATCTATATAATAGACTTGCCGACAAAAATCATATCGGCCTTCGTCTTAAATCCTCTTTGCACTTATATAATACCATATTTTCATTCATTTGTCAACCCCCCTTTTGTGAATTTTCACAAATTGCAACAAAAAATCGTTCATAATTTATGCAACATGCACAAATAAGTCGAAAAAGAAAACGGATTCTGCCGAGTAATAACGTAACTCTTAAAAATCCGTTCTCAATATATTAAAACATTTTTTTCAGTAACTTTGGATTAATTGCTCTTATAAACCTTCGTCAGCTCTTCCTCACCGCGAACAAATCCTGCGGTGATGATGATCTTTTCCACGTTCTCCTCGGAGGGAAGCTCAAACATAGGCTTCATCATAATACCCTCAAGAATTGCGCGCAGACCTCTTGCACCGGTATTTCTTTCAATAGCCATTTTAGCGATAGCAAGATAAGCCTCGTCTTCAAACTCAAGCTCGATCCCGTCCAGTCCAATGAGCTTTTTGTATTGCTTTGCAAGAGCGTTTTTAGGCTCTTTAACGATGCGAACGAGAGCATCCTCGTCAAGATTATGAAGTGTAACGATAACAGGGAGTCTTCCCACAAGCTCGGGAATAAGACCGTATTTTACAATATCGTGAGCAACAACGTCACGATAAACGCCTTTTTCGATTCTCTCGCTCTTGGTTTCCTTTTCGGTGTTAAATCCAATTATCTGATTACCCTTACGCTGTTGAATAATGCTTTCAATACCATCAAAAGCACCGCCGCAGATAAAGAGAATATTCTTTGTGTTGATCTGGATAAACTCCTGGTTGGGATGCTTTCTGCCGCCCTGTGGTGGAACGTTTGCAACAGTGCCTTCAAGTATCTTAAGCAAAGCCTGCTGAACGCCCTCACCCGAAACGTCACGGGTAATTGATCTGTTTTCGCCTTTTCTTGAGATCTTGTCGATCTCATCAATGTAAATAATTCCGCGTTCTGCAAGCTCAACGTCATAGTCAGCTGCCTGGATTAAACGGAGAAGTATATTTTCCACGTCCTCGCCTACGTATCCTGCCTCTGTAAGAGTTGTTGCATCCGCAATGGCGAAGGGAACCTTGAAGGTCTTTGCCAGAGTCTGTGCGATATAGGTTTTTCCTACGCCGGTAGGGCCGAGCAGAAGTACGTTGGACTTTTGAAGCTCAACTCCGTCGTCTTCTCCCGCGTCATTTTTGCCCTTTTTGTTCTTTTTCTTTTTTTCCGTTTCTTCTATGTGACGGATTCTCTTATAGTGATTATAGACCGCAACCGAGAGAGCAAGCTTTGCATCCTCCTGACCGATGACGTGCTCGTCGAGAAGCGCCTTGATCTCCTTTGGGCGGGGAAGTGCCTCTGCGAGAAGACTATCCTCGCCTGTCTCATCTCCCTTAAGGATCTCAAGCTCGCTGTCGAGAAAATCGCTGAATAGTCCAACGCAGCTGGCGCAGATATAACTGCTTCCATCTCTTGCAGGGATCAGAACGATTGCCTCTTGCTCGCCCCTTCCGCAGAAGGAACACTTGGGATGCGATCCTCTAGTTGATTCTGCCATGAATTAAAGTTCCTTTTTAGTAATTACCTTGTCAACAAGTCCATAAGCACAAGCCTCGTCTGCACTCATGAAGTTATCTCTTTCGGTATCTCTTTCGATAGTTTCAAGATCCTTACCGGTCTGCTCGGAGAGCATACGGTTGAGCTTCGCTCTAATCTTGATTATGTGGTCTGCATGGATCTTAATATCGGTAGCCTGACCGCGTGTGCCGCCAAGAGGCTGATGGATCATAACCTCTGCATTTGGGAGCGCGAATCTTTTACCCTTTGCGCCACTGGAGAGAAGGAAAGCGCCCATGGAGGCAGCCATGCCAACGCAAATGGTAGAAACGTCGCACTTAATATAGTTCATAGTGTCATAAATAGCCATACCTGCAGAAATAGAACCGCCGGGGCTATTGATGTAAAGATAAATATCCTTATCAGGATCCTGTGCTTCAAGGTAGAGCATCTGCGCAACTACAAGGGAAGCGGTGGTATCGTTTACCTCGTCAGCGAGGAAGATGATTCTGTCATTAAGAAGTCTTGAATAAATGTCATATGAGCGTTCACCGCGAGAGGTCTGCTCAACGACCATTGGAACGAGTGCCATAATGTTCTCACTTTCTGTAAAGTTTTGCCATATCGGATCGCTTCTTGTCAAAAAACGCTCCGTTTCAATATTAGCCGACAGTCGCGTAAATAAAACTGTCGGCTAATTTGTTTTAATTATTCTGCAGATTCAGCAGTCTTCTTTGCTCTGGGCTTTCTTGCAGGCTTCTTCTCCTCAGCAGGAGCTTCTTCCTTTTCAGCCTTTGCAGTCTTTGTTGTCTTTGTAGTGGTCTTCTTGGTAGTAGTGGACTTTTTAGCCTTACCAAGCTTTGCATTGTCGCGAACGAGCTTCATAGCATGACCAACAACGATGTCTGCCTTGAGATCCTCTGCAAGGATCATTCTCTTAACTTCCTCAAGAGGAACGTTATATGCGTTAGAGATGTTGGTGTATTCAGCCTCAATCTCCTCGTCGGTAACAGTAAGAGCTTCAAGCTCTGCAATTCTCTCAAGAGCGAGTCTTACCTTAACCTGCTGCTCAGCCTGTGGGCGCATCTGCTCACGGAGAGTTTCAAGGGTAAGACCTGTGTATTTGAAGTATGTGTTAAGGTCAAGACCGTTCTGACGAAGTCTTGTATCATAATCACGAACCATGTTCTCAACCTCAGCATCAAACATAGGGGCAGGGATCTCACCCTCAAGCTTCTCAACGAGAGCAAGAGCGAGAGCGTTGCCAACCTCTGTTTCGGCTCTGTCTTCGTTTCTCTTTTCAATTTTAGCCTTAACGTCTGCCTTATATTCAGCAAGAGTGTCAAATTCGGAAACGTCCTTTGCAAACTCGTCATCAAGCTCGGGAAGCTCCTCAAACTTAAGAGAGTTAAGCTTTGTCTTAAATGTAGCAGCCTTACCTGCAAGCTCGCTTGCGTGGTACTCGGTGGGGAATGTAACATTAACGTCAAATTCATCACCTACGTTGTGACCTGCAACCTGCTCCTCGAAGCCGGGAATGAAGGAACCGGAACCAAGCTTAAGATCGTGTCCCTCGCCCTTACCGCCATCGAAAGCAACTCCGTCAACGAAGCCCTCGTAATCGATGTTAGCAATATCTCCCATTGCGGAAGCTCTGTCAGTAACGTCAACAGTTCTTGCATTTCTCTTTTTTGTAGCCTCAACCTCAGCGTCAACTACTTCGTCAGTAACTGCCTCAACGTTCTTTTCTACCTTGATGCCCTTGTAATCCTTGATTTCAAGAGTAGGCTTTACGTAACCCTCTGCCTTAAGAACGATATCTCCATCTGTGGATACAACGTCAAATACAGGCTGGCCAACGATCTTGAGATCAGCCTCGCGAACTGCTTCTTCAAATGCCTCGGGAATGCAAGCATTGATAGCGTCCTCAAAGAATACGCCCTTGCCGTACATACGCTCGATAATTGCCTTGGGTGCCTTGCCCTTTCTGAAGCCGGGAACGCTGATAGACTTAACGTTCTTTCTGTAGGCTTCCATTTCTGCTTTGTCATAAACTTCTTTGCTTACGGAAAATTCGATTACGAAACCGGACTTTTCAGTAAGCTCCTTTTTAATAAGGCTCATGTTTTTTCCTCCGGAAATAATTTATTTAATATATTAATTTTCAAATTAGCCATACTATTTTACTATAAAAAAATAGATTTGTCAAGCAAAATATCAAATATTATTTATATATTTTTCATTTATTTTACGATTTTGGGGATAAATTCCAAGTAATCCGCGGATACGATGTGCATTTCCATGCCGCGATATTCAAAAATGGGTGGCAGTGTATAGTTGCCGTGGATGTGACCGAAATAAACCTTTTTGACACCGTATTCGAGAAGAATGTCGCAAAGCTCACCGGATTCTTTTCCGTTCCAGAATGGAGGGAAGTGCAAAAATGCCACGATCTCTTTTTCCGGGGAGCATTCCCGGATTTTTTTTGCGGCATCAAGGCTCATCTTAAGCCGCAGAGCCTCTCGGTTTGTAAGCTTTGCAAAATCCGTGTTATCAGGAGCGTTTGTGGCATCCTCATCGTTATACCAGCCGCGGGTGCCTGCGATAATACATTCCTCAACCTCGTGTGCATTGTTATATAAAAATGAAATTGTAGTAATTCCGTTAGCATCAAAGAAGGCTTGGTGCTTTTTCATTGTCGACCACCAGAAATCATGATTTCCCTTGCCGAGAATCTTTTTTCCGGGAAGAGAATCAATGAATTTCATGTCGGAAAGCGATTCTTCTAATGAGAGAGCCCAGGAAATATCTCCGGGGATTATGACTGTATCTTCATCATTGACAAGATGGCGCCAGTTCCCCTCAATTCTTTTTATATAATCCTGCCATCTTCTGCCGAAAACCTCCATAGATTTGTTCGTGCTGTCAAGCGTGGAAAGATGCAGGTCTGAAATAACGTAAAGAGAAATAGTGTAGCCCTCCTTTCTGAAAGTGTCGTGCCTTGTTAGGTCACGGTTTTGCAGTATTGATAAAATCTAATCTGCTTGTGAAAAATATTGGAAAAATTGATTTTTGTGTTTAAAACGCATCAAAATAGCAAATACTATTATTGCCAGTGCGGCAACTTTTGAGATGCGAAAGGAAAGAAAAATGGAAAAGAAAAAGTGTAACACCGGATGTGGAACAGAAAAGTGTAATCAGGGAGTGCGTTGCGACGTAAAGAACTGCGCTTACCATCAGGGGCAGAATCAATGCACAGCCACCTGTATTTCCGTAGGTCCTCAGAACGCCACAAGCTCAACTGCGACGAGCTGTGCCACCTTCAAGCCAAAGGAATATTGATTACCAGGAGTTTTTGAGATCCATAGCCAAGATCTTATTTTGACTCTCTGATAAATTCCAGTGTATATTTCCACATATCGTCTTTATCAATAACGTCCTGATGGAGGATCTTCTTTTGTCTTACGGCAGAGATCGGCTCGGGTATTTTTACCTTTGTGAGCTTCTCAAGTATGTCGGGAGCAGTAAGTGCATCCTCATCCAATCCGAAAATGCTGCGAAGCACCTCGTGGGCGAATTTGTATGGCGAAGCCGTGGAAACCACAAGCATCTTTCTATCAGCCTTATATTCACATGCATACTTTTCCGTTGCTACAAGCGCTACGGCAGTATGAGTGTCTATGAGGCTGTTTTTTTCGTTATATGTACGTTTTATACATTCTGCTCCCTCGTCATCGGTAGCTGAATATCCGACAAAGTGGTCCTGAACGGATGAAAGCTCAGACTCGGTCAGTTGATATTCTCCCGAAGCAGAAAATCTTGCCATAAGCTCTGCGCATCTTTCCTGGCCAAAAAGAACGTAGAGCAGTCTTTCAAGGTTTGAGGAAATAAGAATATCCATGGATGGTGAAGAAGTAGTATAAAACTCTCTTTTTGAATTATATCTGCCGGTGCGAAGAAATTCGCAAAGCACGTTATTTTTATTGGAAGCGCAGATAAGCTTTCCGATAGGCAGCCCCATGGTTTTTGCTAAAAACGCGGCAAAAATGTTGCCGAAGTTTCCTGTCGGAACTGCAACGTCTATCTTATCGCCAAGGGAAATATATCCTGATATATACATATCTGCATAGGCAGAAAAATAGTAAACGATCTGTGGCACCAGTCTGCCGAAATTGATGGAGTTCGCGCTGGAAAGGAAAACTCCGTCTTCTTCAAGCACCTTAATACATTCCGCGCTGGAAAAAATCTCTTTTACGCGGCTTTGCGCATCATCAAAATTGCCGCGAATACCGCAAACTGATAGGTTTTTGCCATCTTGAGTTTGCATTTGAAGCTTTTGCATGACACTAACGCCATCTGTGGGATAAAACACCTTAAGAAAAACTCCGGGAATATCTTTATATCCCTCAAGGGCGGCTTTACCTGTGTCGCCGGAGGTAGCAACCAAAATAAGTGCATCGCTTTTCTCTCCGCACTTCTTTATAGCTCTTGTAAAAAGTCTTGGCATGATCTGCAGCGCCATATCCTTGAATGCCGCAGTTGGTCCGTGCCAAAGCTCAAGCATGATCGTCTTATCGGAAAGGGGAGTTATGGGAGCGATTCCGCAGGAAAATTTTTCTTCGTTATATGCTGATCTCGCATCAGATAAAATTTCATCGTAAGTGTAGTCGCTCAAAAACAAAGACAGCACCTCGGCACACCTTTCGGGGTATGAAAGAGAAGCCATCTTCTCAATAAATTCGAGTCCCACGTGGGGAATATCCTTTGGCATAAAGAGTCCACCGTCTGATGCAAGTCCTTGCTTAATAGCGGTAGCAGAGCTGACATTTGCACGGCTGACACCTCTTGTGCTTATGTATTTCATTGTTTTAACCTCTTTGCTTCCCGTAATGAAGCAATAGTACTAGTTTTTTCGTAAAAATTATTTTCTGAAAGCATCTTCTATATGATTCACGTCTACAACGGAGATCTTGCCGCCATCATCCTTTACGTAAACCTCGATTACATCAAAGCGCTTCTTTTTGTCAGATGGACAGTATGCCGTATAGTATGATGCGGCAGAAATAATAGATCTTTGCTTATCTTTCGTAACCGCCTCGGCAGGGCGTACGAACTCGTCTGCCTTGATCTGACGGCATTTTACCTCTACAAAGATCTGCACCTCGCGATTTTCTGCAATTATATCTATCTCGTGATTTACTGCCACGAAATTTCTCTTGATAATTTTAAATTTCTTCGATTTTAGCAGCTTTGCAGCAGCGTCCTCTCCGATATCACCGATCTTGCGGTTTCTGGTTTTGATCTTCAGTATTTCCATTATCTATCAAGAAACTTCAAAAAAGTCTTTCTATGTATAGGACTGGGCCCGTGCTCTCTAACGGCATTCATATGATCCTTTGTGGGATAGCCCTTGTGCTTTGCAATTCCGTACATGGGATACATACGGTCAAGCTCAATGCACCCTCTGTCACGGGTCACCTTTGCAAGGATAGAAGCCGCTGCAATAGAGCAGCTTTTAGCATCTCCCGAAACAACTGTTTCCGTGGGGATCTCGAATCCGCGGGAGCAGTTTCCGTCAATCAGTGCAAAATCAGCAGGAGTGGGGAGCGCTTCCACAGCCCTTCGCATGGCAAGCATCGAAGCGTTGAGAATATTGATCTCGTCGATCTCCTCGGCAGTAGCTTCTGCAATAGCGTAGGCAACAGCCTTTTCTTTGATTATATCAAATAGCTTTTCGCGTTTCTTTTCCGTAAGCTTCTTTGAGTCGTTAAGTCCCTCGATTTCAATGCCCAGTGGCAGTATTACAGCCGCTGCTACAACAGGACCGCAAAGAGGGCCTCTGCCTGCCTCATCGCAACCGCAAACAGCAGTATACCCCTCGGCATACAGTCTTTCCTCGTATTCAAAATTAGGCATAATATTACCTCACAAAAAGTAGTTTATGGAATCTCAAGTGTGATCTTGCCGATCTTGCCACCTCTGAACTCGTCAAGAAGCATTTCGGCGCATCTCTGGTGATTGATCTGCCCTCCACTGATAAGGAATCCGCGTTTTCTGCCAACAAGCTCGAAAAGATCGTAGGAATCAAGTCCATCAACCTCATCATCTGACAGCCTATATCTTGTCATAAAAGCATCTCTTGCAACGTTCATCATCCTAGCGCAGAGTATCATTGCAAGTTCCTCTGTGTCAAGGATCTTATCTCTGATGGCACCTGTCAGCGCAAGATTCTCACCAACCACGTTATCTTCAAACTTCGGCCAAAGTACGCCGGGCATATCAAGCAGATCAAGTCCGATCTCCGTAGGCACCCATTGCTTTGTCATTGTAACACCGGGTCTGTCTTCAACCTTTGCCTTTTTCGCTCCCGCAATTCTGTTTATGAGGGAGGATTTTCCTACGTTTGGAATACCGACGATCATTGCTCGCAGTTTTCTGCCGCTCATGCCCTTCGCCTCGTATCTTGCGATCTTTTCTGCAAGCACCTCACGAACAGCCTTTGCAAGGCTATCTATGCCAATATTCTGCGTAGAGTCGATAATAACTACCTTGCCTCCGTCGCGGGAGAGCTTTTCTACCCACTTTTTGCTTAATTCGGGGTTAGCAAGAGTTGATTTTGTCAGTATTGTTATTTTCGGCTTATCACCGATGAGTTTTTCTATTTCCGGGTTCTTCGAGCTATAAGGGATTCTTGCATCTAAAAGCTCAAGAATGATGTCTACCTCGCCGAGGCATTCTTTCATCATTCTTCGGGTTTTTGCCATATGCCCGGGGAACCATTGAATTGGATTAGTCGCCATATATCTGTCCTTTATTTTAATTTACAAATTGTAAAACCGGAGATTCTTTTTCAGCAGAATAGAATCTGAATAGCACTTTGCCGATTATCGCATCGACGTCGATAGTGCCAACTGTTCTTGAATCCTTTGAATTACCTCGGTTATCTCCGAGAACGAATATTTCGCCTTCAGGTACGGTAATAAGATCCATGTCGTCGATGGTAGGGTAATATCTGCTGCCATTTACCTCACCCTCAAGGTCCCAAAGCACGTATTCGCTCTCGTCAAGCGTGTTTCCATTGACGAAAACCACTCCGTCCTTGATTTCCACCGTATCGCCTTCAACAGCAATAATTCGTTTAATTATTGCAGAATCACCATCATAACCGTTGTTTTTTCCGTCAAATACGACAATATCCCCGGCCTCTGGCTGATAGAAAAGATTAGAAATAATGAGTCTGTCGCCATCGTGTAAGGTGTTAAGCATTGATGTGCCTGATACAACCGTATGCCTGAAAAGAAGAGCAATCGTTATTGCAACAACAAGAACTACGATGTAAAATAGTATATCGGAAGCAAAACTTGTGCCTTTGCTTTCATTTTTTGTATCATCAAACGTCCTTCGGGTCTTTGCCATATGCCCGGAGAACCATTGAATTGAATTAGTTCCCATATATTTGTCCTTTGCTTTATTTAACGAATTCTAAAACAGGAGATTCTTTTTCAGAAGAATAGAATCTGAATAGTACCTTGCCGATTATTGCATCGACGTTGATGGTGCCAACCGTTCTTGAATCCTTTGAATTACCTCGGTTATCTCCAAGAACGAAAATCTCGCCTTCGGGAACGGTGATAAGATCCATGTCGTCGATAGTAGGGTAATATCTGCTGCCATTTATCTCACCTTCAAGGTCCCAAAGCACGTACTCGCTCTCGTCAAGCGCGTTCCCATTGACGAAAACTACTCCGTCGATGATCTCCACCGTATCACCCTCAACGGCTATAACTCTTTTTACTAAAATCTTGGCTGTATCTTTTTCATCATAACCGCTGTTTTTGCCATCAAAAATGATAATATCACCGGTTTTTGGCTGATAGAAAAGATTAGAAATAATAAGTCTGTCACCATCGTATAGAGTGTTGAGCATCGACGTGCCTGATACAGCCGTATGCCTGAGGAGGAAAGTGAGTACAAGAATCAAAGCAAGCAATACAAAAACGATTGCTTCTGCAATATTAAAGGCAAAATCAATGATCTTGTTTTCTTTTCTTGAGGTTTCTTTAATTCTCGATCTGTTTATCGTGATAACGTGTTCTTTTGCATCAAGGCTTTCCTCTTTGACCTCTGCAGTATCTTCATCTACGTCCGTGAGGTAGTCATTCTTAACACTTTCTTTTTCTTCCAAAGTTTCCTCTGGAGAATTATCTGCCACCTCTTGAATGTCAGCGTTCTGCGCCTCATCAGTAATATAGGTAACGTCATCTGTAACCTGGTTTTCTAAAACGTCTTCCGGTATATCCGAAACGCTTTCTACCTCTGCTTCTGCATCTTCCTTGGGGCGTAGCTCCATAGCGTCGTCCTTCAATTTCTGCATCTGTTGACGCAGGTCGGAAAATGAAATCATACCTCCATCGTGAGTATCATGATCGTTCGTAGCCTCGTCATCGTCATAGAGCAGAGAAGTTATGGAGTTATCGTCATTAGAGAAATCATCGGAGAAGCTGTCTGGAATACTTCCAAACTCGTCTTCAATGCCAAGATCATCGTCAAAGTCATCATCTTCATCCAAATCGTCAAAGATATCAGCCTTAAAATCAACCTCTCTGCCGGCATCTTCGGCATTTGTATCACGAGAGCTGTCGGAATTGCTTTCCGGACTCACTATATTCAATTCGGTGATTTCCGAAGTCGGATTCGCCATATCAGTTTTATTCACCACCTGATTTTCGGTATCTGTGGTTTTTTTGAAAGAATCAGCATCCTGAAACGGATCCTTCCCATCGATAGCCATCTGATCTTTCTTATCCATAAGCTTCCGTCCTCCTAAAGAATATTACGCAAATAATTATACCATATTTTGCGCGAAAATACAATAATTTGCGAAATATTTTTTATAAATAAATAAAAAACATTGTAAAAACGCTAAATAATTATTTGAGCTCTGAAAATAAAAACACAAAAACCATCAATTTTTAGAAATATCTGTTGACAAAGGGATAAAAGTTTGATAAAATAAAGTGAACTAAAAAGAAAATGAGGAAACACTGATGAAAGAAACAAGCATTATGCTCTCAAGCGTTGAGGATATCAGAAATTTTGTAAACGAAGTTATCCTCGTAAATTATGACGTAGATCTCGTGCAGGGAAGATATACCATCGATGCAAAATCCATCATGGGAATTTTTTCTCTCAATCTTCGTTCTCCAATAACCCTTGTAGCGCACACTGATAACGCTGATGAATTTTTCGCGAGAATTGAAAAATTTGCAGCAAAATAATTTTTCGTAAAAAACTAACAGCAAATAATTATGGCAGACGTTTGGGACTATAGATCCTTATGTCTGCCATGATTTTTTATAGTTGAAATTTATGAAATGTGGGAAAATTGTAAAATCAAATTTACAAAACTGGGGTGATTTGATAATTCTAAAAAATTAATAGCGCAATGGAGAAAATAAAAAACAATCAAACGGATCAATCCTCAAGCACCAGCTTATACATATCGGATTTTGATATCCCTCTGTCCTTGGCTGCCTTTTTGATAGCATCCATACGCTTCATTCCCTCAGCCTCGTATCTTGCAACGTGTTCCTCGGGAGAGAGCAGCGTCAGATCCTCTCCATCCTCGCGCGGTCTCTCGCCGCTAAAACCCTCAACTACCAAAACGTATTCGCCGCGAGGCTCATTCTTGTCATAAAATTCCATAGCTTCACCAAGCGTCGATCGCATGGTTTCTTCGTTTAGCTTTGTTAATTCACGGCAGAGTGAGATTTTTCTGTCATTGCCGAAGCATTCAGCCATATCGCACAATGTGGCCTTCAGCTTGTGAGGAGCCTCATAAAACACCAACGTGCGGTCTTCAAATTTAACGGCGTCAAGTCTCTTTTTTCTATCATTTTTTTGAGGTGGTAAAAATCCTTCAAAGGCAAATCTTACTGTAGAAAGAGCAGAAAGAGCCAAAGCACTTACCACAGCAGACGGCCCGGGTACCACGGAAACTACAACCCCTGCCTCTGCGCAAAGCCTTACCAGATCCTCGCCCGGATCAGAGATAGCGGGCATACCTGCATCAGTAATCAAAGCGCAGGATTCTCCGCAAAGAAGTCTTTCAACTATTCTCTCACCGCTGGATTTTTTATTATGCTCATGGTAGCTTACCATTTCTTTTTTTATACCGAAAAGAGAAAGTAGCTTCATAGAGTTTCTTGTGTCTTCAGCGGCAACAAAGTCCACCTCGGACAAAACCTTTTTTGCTCTCTCTGAAATATCAGCAAGATTTCCGATAGGTGTTCCTACCAGATAAAGGGTGGAGCCTAAAACCTTGTTTTTTTCCTGTGTCATAAATATCTCCGTCAGGGAACTATCTCCTGAAACCGTCAGGAAACGATCCGTTTTCCATAATGTATTTCATATCATCGGAATAATCCGAATGACTTTTATCTTTGTAAATTATCAACGGTCTTGTAAGGATAGAACCGCTTTTTCCACCTGCCCGTCCTTCAATGAGAACCATAGATGATTCACTCTCCGTATCTGCGTGAACAAATGTTATCCTT
This sequence comes from Eubacteriales bacterium, assembly GCA_045589435.1. Taxonomy (GTDB): domain Bacteria; phylum Bacillota; class Clostridia; order Oscillospirales; family CAG-272; genus UBA1740. The sequence continues at coordinate 34,167 of JAZNPB010000072.1, forward strand.
TTGGGTTCGATCTTTGCCTCTCGCATGGCTGCAATAAGATCTACAAGTCGGTCAGGTCTGTAAACCACAGCAAAAGTACCACCGAATTTCAGTAACCTCTTTGCCGCCAGCATAAAGTCACGGATGTCGCCGCAAACCTCGTGCCTTGCAATATTCTTCTTATCAAAATCATTAGCTCTGCCTGAAGTAGTCTTCATATACGGGGGATTGGTGTATATAAGATCAAACTCTCCATCAGCCTTAAAATCTCTTATATCGGCAAATTTTGCTTTTAGCTTGTCGGAAAGACCGTTAAGCTCTGCATTTCTTTCAATGAGATTGGAGAACTCCTCCTGTACCTCAACAGCCGTAGCCTCACGTGCCTTATCCCTTGTCAGCACCAGCATTGAAATAATACCGGTTCCACCGCCGATCTCCAGGGCATTTTTATATTTGCCCGATATATAACCCGCAAGCAAGAGAGCGTCTGTACCAAAGGTAAGTCCGTCTGTATTTTGTATCAGCTTCAGCGAGTCGTTAACGTAATCTATACGCTCCATAAATAACTCCAAAGAAAAATCTATATTAATCGACCGATAGTCAAATGAAGTTGCAAGTAAAAAGAGGTGCCAAAAAGCACCTCTTTTCGTTTTTTGTTCCTGAAAAGGACAATCTTAATAATCAAAATTATTCTTCTGCAGGAGCGCCAACGGGACAAACGTCTGCGCAGCTACCGCAGCTGATGCACTGATCAGCGTCGATAACGAACTTGCCGTCACCCTCGGAGATGCAACCAACGGGGCAAGCGTCAGCGCAAGCGCCGCAGCTAATGCATTCATCAGAAATCTTGTATGCCATCTTAAGTAACCTCCATTTAAGTTGTCATTTATATTCTACCATAAAAGCAGAAAAAATCAAGTCTTTTTTCGAAAAAAGTGAATAAAAATAAATTTTTGTTAAAAAAGGATAAAATTATTCCTCAATTTCAATCTCATCCTCATCTTTTTTGTCTTTTTTGCCACGGGACAGCACCTTGACGTCGGACACCTTGTAAGGTCTGATAACTTCCTTATCCTTATCGGTAAACTTCACCTTGATCTCCTTTGCCAAAGGCTTGGTTTCGCAAATAGTGCCTTGACCGTCCTTTGTGGAAACGATGGATCCAACCGGAGGAGTTTCCTTGATCGCCTCCTCGTAAACTTCATGCTCGTAGCGAAGACAGCACATAAGTCTGCCGCAAGCACCGGAAACCTTTGCAGAGTTGAGAGAGAAGTTTTGTTCCTTTGCCATTTTTATCGAAACCTGAACGAAGTCCTGTAAGAATGAGGAGCAGCAAAATTTTCTTCCGCAAATGCCAAGTCCACCCATCATTTTTGCCTCGTCACGAATACCGATCTGTCGAAGCTCGATCCTCGTTCTGAAAGTAGAAGCAAGATCTTTTACAAGCTCTCGGAAATCAACTCTAGATTCGCAAGTGAAGTAGAAAATAAGCTTTGCATTGTCAAAGGTATATTCCACGTCAACAAGATTCATCTCAAGCCCATGCGCCGCGATCTTCTTTTTGCAGATCTCTCCGGCATCGATCTCCGCGAGATGATTTTTTGCATCCTTTTCCATATCCTCGGGCGTAGCAGGCCTTGTGATTGGTTTCAGCGGAGATATGATCTCGCTCTCAGGAATCTTTTTGTTAGCAACCTTGACCGTACCCATTTCAACGCCGCGAGCAGTTTCAACGATAACCTTTTCTCCAACGTTAAGTACGTATTGTTCTGGCGCGAAATAATATATCTTTCCCGCCTCTCGGAAGCTGATGCCAACTATTTCAACAAGCTTTTCAGCTTCAGCTTCATTTATCATAATTTCTTCAGACATTTTTCTTTTCCTTTATACAAAATTAATTTTACTTTCCAGATCTGCTAGAACAGTACCCACGTTTGCGTTCTTTGCGCAGTACTCATAGGATGAGAGCAGGGCATCATAGGTATCAAGCAATCTCTTTTGAGAAATAGCCTTTGCATATTCCAAAGCTTCATTCTCATCAATAAAGAATATGAGCTTTACGCCTCTCGCTTGCTTGTACACAATAAGATCTCTGATAGCCCCTATGATTTTCTCAAGCATCAAAAGCAGCTCGGGTCTTTTTGTTGGCAGTGCGCCGATAGCAGAATGTAGCTTTAAGAAGTCGGACTTTGGCATGAGCGCATCAATTATTGCCATAACGCGCTCTCGTTCATCTTCATTTTTGTCAGCCTCGCCCTTTTTGAAGAGAAGCTCTGCACGTCCGATAACTCCCTCTGCATTCTTTATCAATGCGCGGAATTTTTCCGCATGGAAATTTCTCATATCCCTGGCTTCGGGAATGTTTTTCGTAGCATAGTCCTCGATAACATCATCGGAGAACCTGCTCATAGCAATATACTGCACTCGGCTCTTAATAGTAGTGAGTATTCTGTCGCACTCGGTAGCAAGGAGAATAACGGTAACACCCCTTGGAGGCTCCTCAAGAATATTAAGTAGTGCATTTTGTGATTCCACAGTCAGACAGTGGGCATCCTCGATAATATATACTTTGTTCGGAGATTCAGCTCCGGAGAGCATTGCATCTTCCTTGAGGAGTCGCATATCGTCAACGCCGATAGTGGCTCTGTCCTTTTGCCTTGCAAAGAAACGCAGATCAATGAAGCTCTCCTCCATAATTCTTCTGCAGTTATTGCATCTCATGCAGGGAAGAGCATTGTCGCCCCCTTGGCAATTAACGGCGGCAGCGATCATCTTTGCAAAGGTTCTTTTTCCGGATCCCTCAGGCCCGCCTATCAAAAAAGCGTGGGGCAGAGTTCCTGCTTCAATAGCCGCACCGATTCTCTCGCGGCTCTCCTCATTGCCGAGAAGCTCGGCGAAATATTTCTTCATAACCGAAACCTCCCGCAGATAACAAAATACTTTACCAACATATATTTTATCATTAAATCCTAAAAAAGTCAACCACAAATCCTTTAATTAATAAGAAAAACAGCAAAATAATAGATAAATATTTCTAAAATATCTTGTATTTGGAAAAAGTTTGTGATAAAATATTAAAATGTAGAAGTATGCGAGTTCCATTTGCTCGCTAGAAGAAAATTTAAGGAGGACCTTAAATAATGGAAAAATTTTATCTCACTACGGCCATAGCCTATGCATCAAGAAAGCCTCATATAGGTAATACTTACGAGATCATAATGGCAGACGCCTTTGCAAGATTCCAGCGCAGCATGGGAAAGGACGTTTTCCTTTGCACAGGAACAGACGAGCACGGTCAGAAAATTGAGAATCTTGCCATTGAAGCCGGCATCACACCCAAAGCATACGTTGACAAGGTAGCTGGAGAGATCCGCGATCTTTGGGATCTCATGGGAGCGAGCTATGACCACTTCATCAGAACGACAGATGATTATCATGAGCGTACAGTAGAAAAGATCTTTAAGAAATTCTATGATCAGGGTGATATATATAAAGGTTATTACGAGGGCTGGTACTGCACTCCCTGTGAATCCTTCTTCACAGCAACACAGGTGGTTGACGGAAAATGTCCCGACTGCGGTAGACCCGTAGGCCAGGCAAGAGAAGAGGCGTATTTCTTCAAGATGTCAAACTATGCAGACCGTCTTATCAAGCACATAGAAGACAATCCCGAGTTTATCGAGCCCGAAAGCCGCAAAAAGGAAATGGTAAATAACTTCCTTAAAGCAGGTCTTCAGGATCTTTGTGTTTCCAGAACCTCGTTCAAGTGGGGAATTCCTGTAACATTTGATCCAAAGCACGTAACCTACGTATGGCTTGACGCTCTTACAAACTATATAACAGCTATCGGCTACGATCCCGATAAGTCATTTGATGAGCAAAGCGAGGATTTCAAGAAATGGTGGCCCTGCGACGTTCATATTATCGGTAAGGACATTCTTCGCTTCCACACCATCTATTGGCCCATCTTCCTTATGGCGCTTGACCTTCCCCTTCCAAAGAAGGTGTTCGGTCACCCATGGTTCAACTTTGGTAACGATAAGATGTCCAAGTCCAAGGGTAACGTTGTATATGCAGATGAGCTTGCAGGACACTTTGGCGTTGACGCTGTAAGATACTACGCGCTCTCCGAGATGCCCTATAACTCTGACGGCTCTGTAACCTATGAAAGCGTTATAGCAAGATATAACAACGACCTTGCAAATAACCTCGGTAACCTTGTTAGCCGCACACACGCTATGACAAAGAAATACTTTGACGGCGTTATACCTGCACCACAGGTAACCGATCCTATCGACGATGATCTTAAGGCTACCGTAAAGGCTGCGATCGAAAAATCAGTAGACCTCATGAACGCGTACCACGTGGCAGATTCTCTTGAGGAGATCTTCCTCATGCTTCGCCGCGCTAACAAGTATATTGACGAAACTATGCCATGGGCACTTGCAAAAAATGAAGAGGATAAGCCTCGCCTTGCAACCGTAATCTACAATCTTCTCGAAACTATCAGAACAGGCGCGGTTCTTCTCACTCCATACATCCCAGAAACCGCGAAAAACATCTTCAGCCAGCTTGGCACAGACAAGACAACATTCGCTACAGTATCCGAGTTTGGTGGTCTTGAAGCAGGCAAACCTCTCGGTGAAGCATTTACTCTCTTCAAGAGAATAGACGATAAGAAATTCCTCGAAGAAATGGAAGAAAAGAAGAAAGCGGCGGAAAAAGCTCAGGCAGAAGCTATGGCAGCAGCAGTTGAACCCGAGCATGAAGCGGAGATTGGAATAGATGCATTTGCCGCAGTTGAGCTTCGCGTAGCACAGATCCTCGCTTGCGAACCCGTTCCAAAAGCGAAGAAGCTTCTTAAGCTTCAGGTCGACCTCGGCTATGAAAAGCGTCAGGTAGTATCCGGCATTGCTAAATACTACACACCCGATGAGCTCATCGGCAAAAAGGTATGTCTTGTAACTAACCTTAAGCCTGCCAAACTATGCGGAGTAGACAGCTTTGGCATGATCCTCGCATCCGGTGAGGAAGACGTAAAGGTAGTATTCCTTGACCCATCTGCAAAGAACGGAGAGCGCATCCACTGATGAAATATTTTGATTCTCACGCCCATTATTATGACGAGAGATTTTCATCCGAATGTGATATGGGAGTCGATCAGCTTATCGACTCCCTTTTTGAGGATAACGTTTCCTTCATAATTAATGTTGGCACAAGTCCCGAAACGTCAAGAGAAGCCATCGCACAAGCTAAAAATCACAGTAAAATGTATACCGCAGTGGGCATACACCCATCGGATTCAAGATTTCTTTCCGATCCCGAGTCCGAGATAGCCGAAATAAAATCAATGATCCTTGATCCTGAAAATAAATGCGTAGCATTAGGCGAAATCGGTCTTGATTACCACTATCCCGATACGGACAAGGAAAAGCAGATGCGCTATTTTGATATGCAAATGTCCCTTGCCGAGGAGCTTGATATTCCCGTGGTTATCCACGATCGCGAGAGCCATGAGGACGTGATGACGGTGATCCGACGCCACCCAAAGGTGAGAGGCGTGCTTCATAGCTTTTCAGGCTCACGCGAGATGGCAGAGGAGTTTGTTAAGCTCGGTTGGTACATCTCGTTTTCTGGTACTATAAGCTTCACGAATGCAAGAAAACCAAAAGAAGTAGCAGCAGCTATGCCTAAAAATAAAGTCTTGATTGAAACAGATGCGCCATATCTCGCCCCTCATCCTCATAGAGGAACTCTGAACCATTCCGGGAAGCTTGAGTTCACTAATCGCGCCTTGGCAGCCGTTTGGGGCATTAGCGAGGAAGAATGCGCAAAAATAACTGAAGAAAATGCAAAGAGGTTCTTTGGACTATGAAAAAATCCATGTGCATCACCTATGAGGTAGACGGCAGTCTTTACGTAAATATGACCAATAAATGCTCCAACCGCTGCGAGTTTTGCATTCGAAATAACGGTGACGGTGCATACGGCTCCGACAGCCTTTGGCTTGAGCGCGAACCTACTCTCAAAGAGGTACTTTCATCCGTTCACAGTCGCGACCTGACAAAATATCCCGAGCTTGTCTTCTGTGGCTACGGTGAACCAACTTATCGCCTTGAAGATGCCGTAGCAGTTGCGCGTTCCGTAAAGGAAAAATACCCTAAAATGCCAATCAGAATTAACACAAACGGTCATTCCGACCTGATTTTAGACAAAGACACAGCTCCCATGTACGAGGGGGCATTCGACGTAGTATCCATCAGTCTTAACACTCCAAATCCCACTCGCTATCAGGAAATTTGTCACTCCATCTTTGGAAAAAGATCTCATGAGGCTCTCATCAGCTTTGCAAAAAGAGTTAAGTCATACGTACCGAAGGTGATCTTATCCGTAGTCCGTGAATCTCTGACAGAAGAAGAAATAGAGCAGTGTCGTGCCATCGCAGATGACGCAGGCGTAACTCTTCGCATCCGCGACTATATCGGCCCGGAATCCTGATTATCATAAAAACAAAAAAGAGGCGATGTTTTCGCCTCTTTTTTATCTGCCACACATTTTAATAAAGTCCCATTATAATGTTAGCGAAATAATTTTCAAAGAGATTTTGTCCCTGTATTAACGTAATGTAAAATATCACAGAAAATCTGCAATTTAAGTATATTTTCGCAATTTGTGGTAAATTTTCCAATATTATTCGTTTTGCTAGCTTGATTATTATATCAAATATTCGCCTCAGCAGAATCAGGATTGCATCTTGTACATCTTTCCACGTTTGCGTAGCCAACGCTTTTGAAAAGGGAATCATACGTTAATAGATAAGAAAGAGGACATCTGGCGATGTCAAAGCTTATTCCCATAAATCCAAGCTCCGCCCCCAGATCGAGTCTTCTTTTTATCCCGCAAAGGGAATTATATCTAATACTGCCATGCATTTTATCTTGGAATTTACAAATATTTGTATTTTCGTTAATAGAAATGTTAGTGCCACATCTCCTTGCACCCTTTATTGCGGCTGAAGTGTCAATGGCTGTACCGTCTTCGCCGTAGGCAAAAGTCGGCACCTCGAGAAATGTTTTTGTGCTTTCTCCCCGATTAGCAAAGTCGGTAAGTATCGCCTCCTCGTACTCTGAATAGCTTTTATTTTTTGAGTCATTATCTCCGCATTTATCACAGGAGAGTATAGCGCCATCGGAAAAATCAGAAACGCCGATAGGACTCTCTGGCAAGATCTCCGTTATCAGTATCATATCAATACCGATCATCCGACAGCGGAGCTCAACTAAAAATTCTTCATATCCCGAACGGAAATGTCCGCCGCCAAGAACGATACCACGGTATCCTCCCCGCATAGCAAGATAGATAAGACTGTCAATAAATTTTCCCTTGGATTCTTTGTCTTTGCAAAATTCACAGTGGCTCTTGTCATAAACTCTTATTAACGGCAGCTTTCCGTTTTCTATAGCTACTCGCACGATCTCGCTTCCGTCAAAGCTTTCGTAGCACCTCTTGCCGTCATATATCCCCGATCCGACAGTTATATATGTGGAATAGTGAAGAGCTCTTTGTAGCTTCCAATCAGGACACCCCTTGTAGTAAATACCGTTGGCTACACCAAGGCCGTAGGGACGTTCATCACGCTTTACAGCCATCACCTGACCTTCTCGCAGTTCGTCGTTCATGATCTCGGGATTTAACCTGTAAAGCTCGCTGATCGGAACTCCAAATCGCAGTGAAACACGTGTCATGCTGTCGCCCTTTGATGCACGGTATGTTCGCGTAGGCATAAGTATGAGCAGCTCCTCGCCCTCCGTCGGTTCTTCATCGTAAATCTCATTCGCTCCACGAAGCAGCTCCTCGCATATTCCGTATTCCTTGGCAATATCTCCCATCCTCTCGCCATGCCTTACTCTATGTATCCTCATATATACCTCCTTTAAATAATCTTTCGCTTTTATTATATGCAAAACTGCATACAGGTTCTATCTTATCACATTCCTCGCGCCGATCTTGTCGAAAGAAAAGAGAAAAATAAATTAGCCTTGACATAATGCAAGCAATGTGATAAAATAGTCCTGATGTGGGCGGAAGCAAACGGTGTAGTACTTATTGATCTCAATTATCGGCTTTTGGGTATTAATTATGCCACAGCTTTTGATAAAGACTGCAATTTCTGCTTTGCATATTCCGTCAGCATCAATCGCGATAGGGAATATCTTGAAAAAATAATCTTACGAAAGAAAGCTTTAATTAAATGTTTGAATACAGTAAACTTGTCTTTAATCAAACGGTTGAAGACGTAAAGAAATTATCAAGAGTTGCATCATTTGCCTCGCAAGGAATATACATAAGCTATCTGATATATACCGTAGCGACGACAGAAAAGCTACTCATTGCAAATATAGCCCTTCTGGCTATTTCCATAGCATATCTCATCTTTGCCATCGTTATGACCGCAAAAGAGGTGAAAAAGACGGATGGTAAAATTAAGAAAAACGCAAAGCAAGCATATAAGATTGCAAAATACGTGATACAGACCCCGATACTCATTACCGCAATAATAACCCTATCCACAGAGCAGAGCAATAACATAACGTTCCCCCTGCTTTTCACTATGCTGATGATCCTCGGCTACGTGATCTCTATTCTTTTATCTTGCATAACTAAAATAGTTGAAGATCGCGCAAAGAAATTCGTGGTAGCAATAGAGGCAGATATTGAGCCTGTAATGGGCGTGATAAACACAGTGAGAAAATTCATGGGTGAAAAGGTAGATTTGCCTGAATCTGATAAAACAAAGGAAAAAATCCGAGCAGATCTTGATGTAAAAGTAGGAGAACGAAAAAGAGAGCAAGAGAAAAAAGAACCTACGGAAGCTGAAAAGGCTGCACTTGCTGCAGTCCGCAAGGAGATCATCAGCGACATTCTCACCCGTGGCGCAAATAGTGTGAAGAAAAAGGTAAAGGACAAGCTGGTATCCATTGCAGCAAAGGTTAAGAAGCCAAAAGCTATCTCCGAAAACACCGAAGAAGAAAAAGAAACTATCGAAAAGTAAAAAAAGACTTCCCGAAGAAGGGAAGTCTTTTCTATATAAAAACTAGCCGATAAGATTCATCTTTAAAAGGAAGAACCAAGCAAGACCGTAATAGCTAACAACTGCCACAAGGTCATTAACCGTTGTGATGAGGGGGCCTGAAGCCACCGCAGGGTCGATTCCCGCACGGTAAAACAAAGTAGGGATAGTCGCTCCGGTAAGTCCCGAGATCATCATAGCAAATAGGAGTGCCAGTCCGACGCACATAGCAGTAGGCAGAGCTACTCCGATAGGTGTGTGAACGAGTCCCCAAAGATAAAGCGTTACAACTCCGAAAGAGAATACACCAAGCAAAGTACCGTTAAGCAATGCCACGCGTGTTTCTCTGAATATCAAGGAAAATTGCTCTTTAGCATCAAAATCATCAGTTCCAAGAGAACGAACGGTCACAGCAAGTGACTGTGTGCCAACGTTACCCGCCATTCCGAGGATCAGAGATTGGAAGCATACTATCAGTGGAAGTTGATCAACCACGTTATTGAAAAGTCCAACAACTGCCGAAACGGCAAGTCCGAGGAAGAGAAGTATAACAAGCCACGGAATACGTTTTTTAATACTTTGGAAGATCGATTCCTCAGGATCGTCCTCAGAAGTAAGAGCCGCCAACTTTGCATAGTCGTCCACTAACTCCTCATCGACGATCTCAGTAATATCGTTGGCTGTAATGACTCCTAAAAGCTTATTATCTTCCTTTGAAAGAACGGGAATAATATCCTCGTCATAAGAACGTATTCTCTCAATATTTTCGGAAATACTTTCCTTATCGTAAACAAATGGATAAGTGGTAGAAATGAGATCCTCAAAATCATCAGTACTTCTGGCAATAATAAGAGATTTCAGATCCACCTCGCCGTAAAAGCTCTCATCTTCGTTCAAAACAAAGATGGTAGAGATATTATCGTTTTCAGCCGCCTCTTGAACAAGCACTCGCATAGCTTTTTTTACAGTGCTATCTCTTGTCACGGCAATGAAGTTAGTGCTCATTCGGCTACCAAACTCATCATCTTCATAAGAGTCGAGCAGCGAGATCTCATCCTTTACCTCGCCCTCGATAAGCTCCATGACCTCTTGCTTTACTTCTTTATCAAGAGTGTCGAGGATTTCCAGCGCCTCATCTGCGTCCAACTGCTCGATAATGTCAGCAACTTCCTCGGTTTCAAGCTCGGCAAGATATTCACCCGCATCGTCTGTATAGGAAAGAATGTCAGCAACAGCCTCGTTACCAATAGCGTCATGCAGTCTTTCGCGCTCTTCTGGGGTAAGCTCCTCAAGAACGGATGCAATATCATTGTCGTGGAATTCTTCAAGGGCAGCTTTTAGTTCGTTATCACTCATTTCACTACGAATAATAGCAAGTATGGCAGAGTGATAATTTCTTTCTTCAAGCTCTAGATCAAAAACGTTATTGTTTTCCATAAAAAAACACCTCCCATAGCGAGGAGGCGCAAATATCCTGAAAATACGAGCAAAAGTTTACAAAATAACAGCTCGGCGGGATATAAGACAAACGCTCCTCAATTTTTCAGTTACATAAAGTATTGAACAACACCCATTAGCGTCAGTACTCATTTCCTCACCTCGCGATCAAATAAAATAATTTAGCAGATGTATTATAACACATAAAGTGAAAAATATCAATAGAAAAAGCAAAAAATAAAAAGCCCGTAATTAATTTTAGCACCAAGAGTGTTGAGTAATCCAAAAAAATCTAAAAAATATATTTTTTTGTGAAAAAAGTATTGACAAACAGCACAAAATATGTTATTATATTCAAGCATGATTTACTTGCCCCCGTAGCTCAGCTGGTAGAGCACTTGACTTTTAATCAAGGTGTCCGGAGTTCGATTCTCCGCGGGAGCACCAAGACCGAGGAATTAACCCCTCGGTCTTTATAACCAAAAACTTGAAACGGGATGTAGCGCAGTTGGTGAGCTAGCAAAAAACGATTGATAATCGTTTTTGCGACGCGAAGTCTCCAAAGCAAGGAGTGAGGCGAGTCGAGACTTGCGAGAGTCAGACTCACGACTATGCGACGAGACGGGGATGCAAGCGTAGCGCGCTACCTGCGAAAAGTACAAAAGGGTACTTAGGTTTCAAAATAGTTAAATATTACGGGATGTAGCGCAGTTGGTAGCGCGCTTGCTTTGGGAGCAAGATGTCGCAGGTTCAAATCCTGTCATTCCGACCAGAAAAGGACGTTTGTCACGCAGTGATCAAACGTCTTTTTCTTTTCAGGTCAGATTCCAGTCTTTGATGTTTGCTACGCAAACCAAATCTTGTTTCACCTGCGGCGAATGTTACATTCCGACGAGATAAGATCTACCATAGTAGTGACAGCGAAACGTCTTTTTCTTTTCAGGTCAGATTCCAGTCTTTGACGTTTGCTACGCAAACCAAATCTTGTTTCGCCTATGGCGAATGTTACATCCCAACAAAAACAGTTAGTATAAAAAGAAGACGCTCGGGCGAGGTAAAGACCAAGCTCGGGCGTTTTCTTTATGAAATTTCGTCTTCCAGGGCATAATGCAGATCAATAGGCGTTGCCAGATTCGAAACCAACTTATCAAAAAACTTATTAGCTTTTGAAAGATTAGCAAAAACGTCACCAATCTGGCTTTTCGTTACCTTACCGTCACCATCTTTAAGCTCGACTGCGATAGAGTATAGCTGCATACCGAAGCCGGAAACTAAATTACTTTCACGAGAGAACATCAGATAGGTATATCTATACTCGCCCTCACATCGTTGTTCTTTACGAATAATTGTTTTTGGCCTTTGTGCTTGTTTTATCATAGCAATCTCCTACAAGAATTATTTACATAAATATTCTAGCACATAATACCAAATTATGTCAGCAAGTATATAAAATCAAGGTTTTTGCAATATTTTTGAAAAAACAAAAACATTGTTAAAATTGCTTAAAATTAATAAATAGAGGATAAAAATACAATAAATCAATAAAAAAGAGAGGATGATAAATACATCCTCTCAAAACTATATGCAATAAAAGTAGCAAATAAAAAGTGGTTTTGACTACAAAAACACGCTTTAAAGGTAATAAAATGAATAAATGACATATAGTGTACAAGATTTGCAATGCAAATTATATATCCGCAAGCTCGATTTGCGCTTCGGAGTTAACTTTTCCGTCAGCGCGAACTGTGCGGAAGAAATATGTATCCCCGACCTTAGCACGGCTGACGCGAAGCTTTTCGCCGATTTGCGCCTCATTATTATAATGTATAGTAACCGATTTGATCATTTTACCTTCAAGCGGTAAAAAATTCGAGTACATATCGGGATACTTAGTGTTATTCATATGCATATTTTGATCCACGTCGCCATAATGAACGCCATAACCGCCAATATCAACAAGCTCGGATGGCATTCTTATATGGCCCAAGGTCAATTCATTCGGCGCAAGAGTAGGCAGTCCGAGATCAAAATCATTGACCCTTACAAGTGAGCGGCTTTCCGTATCGATCAGCGCCCAAACAGAAATGGCCTTTGCAACAGAAACACCGTCGCGTAAAAGCTCATAGCAGCGCAAGAAAGAATACCCTCGGCTCTCGCAAGGATAGGTAATAGCGGTAAGGGGCGTGTAAGCGCGGATAGGCTCGCTGATCTCCATTCTTATTCTGCTGAGAATAAAACCTCGTTTCATATCACGGAGATTTTCATATGACATTCCGTTTTCTGTCAGCTGTATCTGTGCTGCGCTTTGAATATACCTCATAAGAGCTGAGGTTTTTGCTATTCCGTTATAATCAACGTCATGTATATCAACTAAAATGTTTGTTCTAAAATCGCTCATTTTATCACCTTCCGTAAAAATCTACTATAATACTACACCCAATTCAAAGTATTTTCAATATCCAATTTGTAAATAATTAGAAACTTTTTGTCGCAAAAGTAATATTTGCATCGCCCCTTGACGAACTGCCTGTTTTTTTATCTGAACTTGCGAAAAGTTAACGGCGAAAACATCTTGAAAAGAGTAATATTAAGTGTTATAATCAAGTGGTAAAAAATGGAAATTAAATAGCCAAAAAGGCAGAATGGAGAAAAAATGAAAAAGGTAGTTATAGCGTTAATTTTTGTTCTTGCGATATTTGCATCTATTGGAGTATCGGCATCGGCAGAGGAAGTAGGTACAAGCTACGTCATAACCCAAAAGGAAGAAAAATACGTTTTAGAGTACGGAGCAGATGCAGTGGAATATGGGAGTCTCTCGGAGTGCCTTGCAGATATAACTGATCCATCTGAAATAAGGTTTTTGGAGATTGATTGCGCCGAACATATCACCCTTCCGAAAGGCAAATATATACTATCCGGAAACTTAAATTCGGGCAGTAATGTTACTATCCCTTCTGGAGCATCGGTACATATGAAAGATGTGACTCTTTCTATGGAAGACGTTGGATATATCAGAATTAAAGGTGGTTCGCTTACAATTGAGTCTTCATCAATAACCGGAAAGGGAAGGCTCATCACTTTGGATTATTCTGCATCATCCTATCTTGAAGTTGTATCTGGAGTAATATCTGGCGACAGCGAAAGTGCGATTATCAATATCGAAAACGGACGTGCAATAATCATAGGCGCGGATATCGAGAACAAAAGTGGCGTTGCCATAAGAAACGATAGCGAGCTTGTTTTGCGTTCATCTCCCAAGATTTCGGGGGCGGACTTTGATATATTTCTTGAGTCACCGATTTCTCTTGGCGCAGAAAGCCATGAATTTTATCCAACGGACACGCTTTCGGTTCAGTATAAGGCAACTTTCACCGAAGGGACTTTGACAGAAGTGTTCTATGACACCACGGCAAGAACGGCATCGAAGCTTCGCCTTTTTGATGAAAACGGAAAAGAGGAAGCGATTACTCATTTTGAAAACTGTCCTCATACCACCGAGCAGAATTTTGCAGGAGTGTATCTTCCTCATAAGGTAAAATTCTTCGTTGGAAATACCCTTATCTGTGAGCAGCATCTCCTTTCCGGTGAAAAGATTACTTTTCCGATTCCTGACGAGGTGGCAGGTTATCGCTTCGATAATTGGTATAAGGATAGAGATGGAAATGATAGCTACTCTCATGATAGCAGGGTCTATTCATCCTTTTCTTTATATGGAGTGTACGATCTTTTACCGCCTGAGTTCAGTATCTCATCTCTTGAATTTACCTATGACGGAAGTTCCAGGCAACTAGGATTTGAGTCTGTAACCCATCCGTTACCTGGAGGATTCTATACTTACACATGGTATAAAAACGGAGAAGAAATATCTAATCTCAGCGAGCTATCCCTAAAAAATGCGAGCGATAGCGGAATATATTCTTGCAAGATAGAATATTCGTTTGGCGGAAAAACTGCCTCGATTTTAGCTGAGAATATTAAAGTTAACATAAAACGCAAAACTCTTGCCCTTCCAATTATCCCGTCTTTGGAATATACCGGTATTCCCCAACATCCGAGCATTTCGCAAAGCGCAAGTTATAAGATTGCATATGATACCGGAGTCGAGGTAGGTGCTTATCCCGTTATTTTGACACTTACCGATCCCGATAATTATTCTTGGCCCACTACCGAGGGGAATTCGGTAACTGTGTATTTTGAAATTAAAAAAGCAGAGAACGTATGGACACAAGAGCCGACTGTTCGTAATACCTATGTAGGTTTTCCTCTTGAAGCCTATGGCACTGCGCGATTTGGTGAGATAACCTATCTTTATTCCGCTACGGAAAACGGTTTGTATTCAGCAGATCCGCCTAAAAGTCCCGGTAGCTACTTTCTAAAAATGGCAGTAGCCGAGTCGAAAAACTATACCGGAATAATCTCATCGCCGATGCCTTTTAGTATTTTACCCGAACAGGTAGTTGGCATGAAGCTCATTGATATGCCCCATGTGGTGGAATATAGTGCCTTTGATCATTTTTCTCCTGCGGGAATAACGGTTGCGGCAATATACAACAGCGGCCGTGAGGAAGTCATATCCACCTCACGCCTGACGTTTATCTACAATGATAAAAGCAGTCTTCGCGTGGGGGATAGTGGCGTTATTGTGGAGTATATGGGCGCAACCTTGATGATACCCCTGACAGTGAATCCACTGTCCTATGATCTTTCCGGGTTTGAATTTATCGATGAAGCTGTTATCTATGACGGAAACTATCATACATCGAAGGCGATCTTTCCTGATATAGTTGGTCTTGACGGTATACCCCTGAACTGCGAAATTGTGGGCGGAGGTACATCAGTCGGAACCTATACCCTCACCGCCGTATTTTCTACCGAGAGCCGCGACTACGTAGTACCAAATAGCCTGACTGTCACCCTGACCGTTTCTCCCTTGGAGCGTGAGCTGATTTGGAGTGGTAATGAATTTACCTATGACGGCACTCCCAAGCTCCCCACAGCATACTTTATTGACGCCTCTGGTACGCGCCGCGATATAACCGTATGCGGCTCTGCAGTTTTTGCAGGAGAGGAGTATGAGGCAACTGTCGCTCCATATTCCAATAACTATGTTTTTGTAAATCCAACCTTTCATTTTATCGTAAAAAAAGCTGATTACGATACGTCGGCTGTCAGCTGGTCTTCAGGCTCGTTTGTTTATTCGGGCGAGGCTGTCGAGGTCACTCTCAATAACTTGCCGGACGGTATTTTGGTAGTCGGCTATACTGACAACCGCGGAACCGAAGTAGGTAAATACACTGCAACCGCCTCAGTAAAGTATGATGATAAGAATTATAATCATCCTACAATTCCATCATATGAATGGGAGATCACTCCTGCGGAATACGATCTTTCCGGATTTGAATTTCTATCTTCAGAATATGAGTATTCAGGAGAAGAGCAATTCCCACGTCTTGAGGGAAATATGCCTCAGGGAATGGACGGTATCCCCCTTGTTTATAGCTTCTCTTGCGGTGCAAAAAACGTAAAAGATGGCAAGGTTGAAGTAACGGTTACCTTCGCAACCGACAGCAAGAACTATATCGCACCCGCCCCCATCGTGGTAACAGTCACAGTGGTACCAAAGGGGATTTACGTCATATGGACGTCTGACACTTTTGTTTATGACGGTACGGCACACGCCCCAAAAGCAGAGTCACCTTTAGCTAATATACTTGTCAAAGGCGGAAAATCCAATGCAGGTATCTACACAGCAGAGGCAACCTCCGATGATCCGAACTATACCGTTATAAACGCCACTCATACGTATGAGATAAAAAAGGCGGAGAACAGTTGGCTTTCCCCTCTTTCGATTGCCGATTTCTTTGAAAGCCGGGATCCGGTACCGTCTGCCAGATCATATTACGGAACTCCACAATTTGCATTTTATGAAGATCTGTCCCTGACCACTCCTATAGATGATTTCGCTCCCGGTACGTATTACGTAGTAGCAACGGTTCCCGAAAGTGATAACTTTTTACTTCTTACGTCCTTACCGGTTGCCGTTACTTGCAAAGAAGTGGTTACAGTTGGCATTCGTACTAAAATAAAAGGAGAGCTTGTTGCATTTTCTGGCATTGATGAAAGCACCGAAATATACGTACTATATAATGACGGCACAGAAAAATTGATCCCTGTATCTTCTGCTATCGTAGAATACCAAAATGGAGACTCTCTCCGTTGCGCCGATACCCATTGCACGGTATCTTATCTTGGTTATAGCGAAACAATTTCGATCACCGTAACTCCCGCCACCTATGATATGAGTAACGTAGTTTGGAACAAAACCGAGGTGACCTATGATGGTAAATCTCATTCTCCCGTTCTCCTAAGTCTCCCTGATGGAATCACCGTTTATGAGTATATAGGAGGAGAAGCTGTATCTGCAGGGGAATACGTTTTTTCAGCAGTGCTTTCTTACGATAAGGAAAACTATCTTCCGCCTGTTATTCCTGAATGTGTCTTCAAAATCAAAAAAGCTACAGTTACCGAAATTTTAGATATAACAGTTGAGTATTCGGGCAATGAAATAATTCCGCGTTCCACCGATCTTTATAACGCTGTATACAGTGAGAGAATAATCAATAGTGGTGAATACAGTATAGAGTATCATCTTACGGATCCTAATAACTATATGTTTGAAAACCTTACCGCAATGTGTAAAGCAAAGATCGTCATAACACCTCGAACGTTGAACGTAAAGATCTCCGATTATAAACTCTACGCCCTTGAGAGCGAAATCAAACCGGAATATACTATTGATGGCAATATCGTCGATGGAGATGATGTTAAAATTTTGTTCTTCGTTGAAGATGGAAAGATATATGCAAGGGCAGATAACCCTGATTACTATTTACTCGTAGAATGTGGAACACTCGAAAAAATCCCGTATCCTAACGAATCCACAATGCGAAGCATAATAATATCTTCGGTTATTGTTGCAGCTTTTATAATACTTTTGATGCTTGTGATCAAGAAACGAGGAGATATACTGGATCATTTTTGTATGTTGCGCACCAGAAGCAGGAGTAAAGGGAAGCTTGGAATAGTAAATAACGCCCCGGAAACACCTTCAGTAATCAATAATAACGTAATTATCATTCCATCGCTTGAAGCACCTAAAAGTGAAACTTCTGATAAAGTAGAAGAACCATCAGGTATAGATGAGACGATTGAACGCGATGATTCGTGTATCGAAAGTGATATAGATATTGCACCTAATGATCCGCAGGGTGAGGAAGTAGAAGAAGACATTAAGACTGATATCAATGATGAAACTCTGGAGGTTTTTGACAGCATTGATAATACCGAAGAAGTTGATGATGTAAATATTGAAGAACCCAAAATAGAGGTAAAGGCAGACTATGCAGATTCCATGATAGCTGATTCTATTGCAAGAAAGATGATAAAAGACGAGAGTGAAGCTATCGAAACAAGCGGCAATGCACATTCGATAATAAACGTAGATACTTTAAGCAGAAATTTCATAGCAGATGATAGAGTCGACGTTAATATTTTGAAGAAAAAAAGTCTTGTGCCATATGATACGAATTATATTAAGGTTCTTGCCAGAGGAGCAATTGATAAACCACTTCACGTTTTTGCTAATGACTTCAGTCTTTCAGCGGTGAAAATGATACTACTCAGCGGTGGCGAGGCAATACGCATTACCTCCGAAAAAGAGCAAAAAAGAAATAAAAATAACACAAATAAATAAAACCTATTGAAAAAGGCGTCATTAAGTGATAAAATAGATAGAAGAAAATATCTAAAAGGAAATCACAGATGACGCCTGAAATTTTATATATATCAAAAAACGCAGTAGTAATATATAAACCTGCATCTATTGCATCTCAAAGCGATTTGTCAGGTGATGAAGATGCCCTCACACTTACATCGGTTCTTTTGCGTAAACTGGGCGAGAGGGACGAGCTTTATCTTATTAATCGTCTTGACAGAGTCGTAGGTGGACTTTTGATTTTTGCAAGAAATAAAAAAACCGCGGCAAGGCTTTCAGATATGTTACAGACTGATAAAATCAAAAAAGAGTACATTGCCGTTGTAGAAGGGGATATCTGCGATGGAGAGCTTTCCGATATGCTCCGCAAAGATAGCGTCCGGAATAAAGCCGCTATCGTTACACCAGGGACAGCAGGTGCAAAAAAGGCTGTTCTTTATGCAAAGGTTTTAGCAGATATAAATCACAAATCCAAGAAAAAGAGCTTGGTTCAGATAGATCTCAAAACCGGAAGATTTCATCAGATAAGAGCACAGCTTTCAGGACGTGGCGCACCCATAGTTGGAGATAAGAAGTACGGTAGCAAGGATTTTTTAGCTAGAATGCCGGCACTTTTTGCATATAAATTGACTGTGGATCTTGGCGATGAGTATATAGAAGAAAAGAAATTGCCAAATAGAGATGAATATCCATGGAATTTGTTTTCAGATGAGGCGTATTCGAAGATGATGGAGGAGATATGACGGAAAAGTTATATTACATAGATTCATATATTTCTAACTTTTATGCGAGGGTTATCTCTGTCACCGAGATCGACGGAGGATTCGAGATCGTATTAGATAAAACTGCCTTTTTCCCCGAGGAAGGGGGACAAAGCTCGGATAGGGGGTACATAGGTTCTTCGCGCGTCAATCACGTATACGAAAAAGACGGTATCATATATCACCGAGTTGATGCTATGCCAAAATCAGAAGACGTATTTTGCACAGTTGATTTTGATGAAAGATTTGACAAAATGCAGCAGCACACAGCAGAGCATATTCTTTCCGGTGTTATCCACGCACTTTATGGCTATGATAACGTAGGATTTCATCTCGGCGACGATATAGTAACTTTTGATATAAATCACCCACTTACGAGAGAGCAACTTGATAGAGTGGAGGATCTTGCAAACGAAGCAGTTTTCAAGAATATTAAAATTGAAACCTCATTCCCCAAAAAAGATGAACTTGAAGCCATAACGTATAGATCAAAGCTTGATCTTACCGATAACGTAAGAATTGTTACAATCGGTGAGGTGGACAGCTGTGCTTGTTGCGCACCTCACGTGGCATATACGGGCGAGGTGGGGATCATTAAATGCCTTGATTTTATGCACCACAGAGGCGGTGTAAGAATTACCATGTGTGCAGGAAATCGTGCTTTGCGCGACTACAGAGAAAAATATAGAAATATCCGAGAAATATCAGCTATGCTTTGCGAGCCACAGCATACTACATCCGATGCGCTGAAAAGATATATGGCTGCAGCCGAAAGACTAAAATTCGATCTTAAAAATGCAAGACGAGCATATGCAGAAGCACTTGCAGACAATATTTCATGCGAAAAGAATATAGTTGTTGTATTGGATCAGGTGGAGATGGACGAGCTTCGCGACTTTGCTAACAAAGCAGTTCTTAAAGTCCCCGGGATTTTAGTAGCACTTATCGGTAAGGACGGAGATTATAAGTATATAATGGCATCAAAAAGTGTAGATCTACGTGAGAGAGCAAAAGAAATAAATACGCAGTTATGCGGCAGAGGTGGAGGCCACCCACAAATGATTCAGGGGTCTCTATTTACTGACGTCAAAACCATCAAAGATTATTTCGATTGCTAAAAACAAAAAAGAGGCGAAATCGCCTCTTTTAGAAAACATTAAGGAACAAGATTTAATACTATTTGGCTCTTTGTTGGATTTATCTGCGTAAGTTTTATTCCGGCAGACATCATCATTCGCCTTGAAGCCTTCATAGATTCTGTATCATGATATTTATCAGAAAGATAAATTACCTCTACTATACCTGATTGAATTATTGCTTTGGCACATTCGTTGCAAGGGAAGAGTGCTACGTAAATTTTAGCGCCTTTCAGAGATTTTCCTCCCGCGTTGAGGATGGAGTTCAGCTCTGCGTGTACAACGTAAGGATATTTGGTCTCACCGTCTGAACCATCGCGTTCCCAGGGATATTCGTCGTCAGAGCATCCGTGAGGGAATCCGTTGTAGCCTGTAGAGAGTATACGATTCTGATCATCTACGATGCAAGCTCCCACCTGTGTGCTGGGGTCTTTTGATCTTTTGGACGCCAAGAGCGCAACTCCCATAAAATATTCGTCCCAAGTAATATAGTCGTTTCTTTTTGCCATGTTTTTATCCACCTAAAATTTTATAACAGTATTTTATCACATTTTATTCGATATGTCAACAACAAAATGAAAGGAGGACAAAATGATGTTTGAAGAATACAAAAAATGCGAGCTATGTCATAGAAAATGCAATGTAAACAGATATGAGCGTGTAGGCTTTTGCGCAATGCCGGCAGATATTTATATAACTCGTGCAGCGCTTCATCAATGGGAAGAGCCTCCAATTTCAGGAACCTCGGGGTCGGGAACCATATTTTTTTCCGGCTGCTCGCTACGGTGCGTCTTCTGTCAGAACAGAGATATCTCTCGTGGAATAATAGGGGAAAAAATCTCAGTTGAGCAGTTGTCTTACATAATGCTTAATCTTCAAGAGCAAGGGGCACACAATATTAACCTTGTTACCCCCACGCATTACGTACCATCAATTATTGAGGCGGTAAGGCTGGCGAGGGGTGATGGGCTGAAAATTCCAATAGTATATAATACGGGGTCATATGATACAAGGGATACTATTAAGTCTCTCGACGGTACGGTAAATATATATTTACCAGATCTCAAATATTACAAAAATTCTACATCCAAGGAATATTCCAAGGCAGAGAACTACGTTGAAACATCACGTGTGGCAATCGATGAGATGTATTCACAGGTTGGCAAACCAAAATTTGATGATAGAGGAATTATGACAGCCGGGGTGATTGTCAGAATATTACTTTTGCCCGGGCATTTGGCAGAAGCAAAGTTATCTCTCAAATATCTCGTTGAAACTTACGGTGATGATGTATACGTAAGCCTCATGAATCAATATACGCCCATGCCGGACGTGCCATCTCCTTTAAATAGGAGAGTTACTCATGCAGAGTATGAAGAACTACTGTCTTATGCGAAAAAGCTCGGACTAAAAAACGGCTTTTTCCAGGATTGGGGTACGGCGAAAGAAAGCTTTATTCCTGATTTTGAATCTTTAATAATTCCAAAATCTATATAGTGAGTTTTAGTAAAAAGGGGATGACCAAGCGGTCATCCCCAATTTTTTATTGTTCTTTTAGTTTCTTTTGATTCTTTCGCTTCGTCTTATCTCTCAGGCGATAATCACGAGAGCGCTTTTTCTTAACGTAAATATCGTAAATCGCAAGAGAAACGACTCCACCAAATATAATGACGCTCGCTACGTGAATCCATGGCTCCGTAGAGCTTTCGGTTTTTAGTTCTTCCCAAAGCTCGTTGACATGCGCTTGAATATCAACGCTATCATCTTTATAGAAATCCTCGTAAGCCATGTCGTAATTATACGTCCCTTTTGCTTCCGTCTTAGTTTTTCCATAAAGAATCGTCTGTATGGTTTCCGGATCCATATCATAATTCAAGGCGAGCTTGTCGTAATAGTCAGCGTCGCTTGTAACTTTGATATTTGGTGATGCATAACCGATGTAAAGAGAATTTGCCTTAGCAATATCAGGCGAGATCATGAAATTGATGTATTCGTTGGCGGCAGCCACGTTTTTAGACGTTTTTGGAATGCACATAGCATCAACAAAATAGTTAGTACCTTCTTTTGGATAATAGAACGAGAGATTTTCATTGCCTTTTGCCATTGTCAGGAAATCTCCGGCAAAGTAGGGAGCAATATATGCCGATTCACCGGTCATTTTATTAAAGATTTCATCGTTTACGTACGCCTGCAAAAGAGGCTTTTGTTTCTTAAGGTATTGAAGTGCATTTTCCCAATCTTCCGGATCTTTTGAGTTGATGTTAATGTTTTTCCAATACATTGCAGTTCCGAAGGCATCTCGAGGATTGTTAAACTGAAGGATCTTTCCTTTGTATTTTTCATTCCAGAGAAGTCCCCAGCTTTGATCAGCAACATCGGATTCATCAACGAAGTTTTTGTTGTAGATAACTCCAAGCATACCGTATGTATATGGAACTGAGTATTCGTTGTGCTCGTCGTGTGGAAGCCCCTTGAATTCGTCGTTGATATTAGTATCAAAGTCGGTAACAATGCTGTAATCTATCTTGTGGAGAAGATCGTTTGCGATCATCTTTTGTATCATATATTCCGAGGGAATAACGATATCGTATGCAACGGCACTATTAGTGATCTTTGCATACATATCCTCGTTGTTAGCATAGGTGGAATAGTTTACCTTAATTCTATATCCGTACTTACTGGCAAGGTTGTCGTTAAAGTGCTTTTCGAATGCAGCATTTACGTCAATCAAGCCGTATTCCTCATCGTCTTCATCGGAAATATACTCACCCCAATTATAAACGTTAAGTGTTCTGACTTCGCTTTGGATGGGGCCGTTATCATCGCAGGAAGAAAGTGCGAGAATGATGGCAAAAACCAGAAGAAGTGGTAATATCTTAAATATTTTCATTACTTTTTCACTCCTCCTTTTCTCTTTTTTGCATTGTTTGTCTTTTTTGCACCCTTGATATTGGAGATAATAAGCAACGTAAAGACAGTAACAATAATAAGAGTTGACAGAGCATACATGTCAGGCTTTACAGTCTTCTTTGTCATTGAGTATATCAGCAGTGGCAGCGTCTGGAAATTAGATGGGCTGACAAAGTATGATATAACGAAATCATCAAGAGAGAGAGTAAACGCCATAACAAGTCCGGAGATAACACCGGGCATAATATTTGGAAGTTTCACCTTAAAGAAAGCCTCTGCAGGGGTGCATCCAAGGTCGAGAGCAGCCTCTGTTAACGTATCGCCAAGTTCGTTAATTCTTGGCAAAACTGATAGGATAACATAAGGCAGACAGAAAGTAGTATGAGCAATTAACATCGCTCCAAAGCCAATCGAGTCATAGTCCTCTATCTTGAATATAGCAACCACGGCTGCAAAGAACAGCATGAATGAAACACCCGTTACAATATCAGGATTCATCATAGGGATATTAGTTACGGAGTTGATTGCATTCTTCATCCATTTGGACTTCATACGATATATACCTTCTGCTGCCGCAGTACCGATTATCGTGGAGAGCAGGGATGATGAGGCTGCCAAGATCAAAGTGTTTCTTAAAGCGTAAAATGCCTCTCCTTCATTTAAGAACAGATCGATATACCAGCGAAGGCTGAAGCCCTCAAACTGCGCAGTGCTTTCCGTCTGGTTGAAAGAAAAGAGCATAAGGGTAATGATGGGCATATAAAGTATGCCGAACACAATACATAAGTAGATTCTGGAGGCGTATTTTTTCATATGATTATACCTCCATTATCTTCTTCGCTAAATTCATTCATAATTCCGATAGAAATAAGAATGAGTATCATCATAACAAGGGATATTGCACCGCCTACGTTATACGCACCGGTAACGAACTGTCTTTCAATGGTATCACCGATAAGCTCAAAGGTACCTCCACCAAGCTTCTGGGAGATATAGAATGTGCTGATAGACGGTACGAGAACCATTGTAACACCGGATACCACGCCTGACATAGAGAGCGGGAATATAACCTTAGTAATAACTTGGAAGGTGTTGCATCCAAGGTCGCTTGCGGCTTCCCACATATGCTTGTCAATTTTAGATATACAAGTGTATATTGGGAGAACCATGTAGGGCAAAAAGTCGTAAACCATTCCAAATACAACCGCGCCCTGCGTACCGACAATGTGGATAGGGGCATCTATTATGTTAAACTTCTGAAGAAGGAAGTTGAGAAGACCGCCGTCATCAAGAATAGCCATAATCGAGTAGGTTCTTATAAGGAGGTTTGTCCACATAGGGAGCATGAGAAGCATGACTAATATCTTCTGGTGCTCCGGTTTGGCTTTTGCCATAATATATGCCATAGGATAGCCTACGAGCAAGCAAATAAATGTTGCAATTACGGACAATTCTACTGAAAGCAGAAAGATGCTTGCGTAATTCTTCAAGAAAAGAATATTATCAAAGGTAAAAGATCCGTTTTCGTCCGTAAATGCATAAAAAATAACTATAATTAGCGGCAGAACAATAAAGAGTATTGCCCATAAAATATGAGGAGCCGCCGATATTGAATGCATGATCGAACGTTTTTTCTTCATTTTAGAACTCCTCTGCAGCATCAGCGTCAGACAGCTGATCAATTTCGTCAGAGAACGAAGAATAGTCGCCGAACATACCGGAATATTTTGATTTTTTCATTATGTGAATTGCTTCGGGCTCAATGAAAAGACCGATCGTTGCATCGGGAGCAACGTAATCAGTTGATTGGATCATCCACTTAAAGCCCTTGATATCCACGATTATTTCGTAGTGAACTCCCTTGAATGTAACGCTGCTTACCTTACCGGTCAGCATACCGTTTTCTACAGGAACTACGTCAACGTCCTCGGGTCTAACAACTACGTCAACAGGCTCGTTAGGATTAAATCCTCCGTCAACGCAGTCAAAGGTATGAGATGAGAAGCGAACCTTTTTATCTTCAAGCATAATACCATCAATGATATTACTCTCTCCGATAAAGTCGGCAACAAATGCGTTTTTAGGTTCGTTATATATATCTGTAGGAGTTCCGATCTGCTGTATCTCACCGTCAGCAATAACCACGATAGTGTCGGACATGGAAAGTGCCTCTTCCTGGTCGTGTGTTACGTAAATGAAAGTAATTCCAACAGCTTGCTGTATGGTTTTAAGCTCGTTTTGCATATCCTTACGAAGCTTTAAGTCAAGCGCACCTAACGGTTCGTCAAGGAGCAATACCTTCGGATGGGATACAAGCGCTCTTGCAATAGCAACTCTTTGCTGCTGTCCACCGGAGAGTGTGCTGACACTCTTGTTCTCGAATCCAGACAGTGCAACCATCTTCAACATTTCGGTAACTCTGTTTTTAATTTCTTCTTCCGGTTTTTTCTTCAATCGAAGCGGAAAAGCTATGTTTTCATAAACATTAAGATGAGGGAACAGGGCATATTTTTGGAATACCGTGTTTATATGCCTTTTATAAGCGGGGACGTCACTGATTTCCACCCCGTCAAAATAAAGCTGACCTTCGTCAGCAGTCTCAAAACCGCCAATGATTCGCAGTGTGGTAGTTTTTCCACAGCCGGATGGGCCGAGAAACGTAATAAATTCACCATCTCTTATATAGAGATTCATGGAATTAATAACTTTTTCTCCATCATACGACTTCGAGATTCCTTTCAACTCAATGAGCTTTGCCATTTTCTTAAAATCTCAAATCCTTTCTTATCGAGTAAAAAACTCTTATTCTCATGCGCTAATAAAAAAGCACCTGATAGGGTTAATTATAGCAAATACGAAAGAGATTTGCAATAGTTTTTTAATATTTTTTATAAAAAAATAACTATTATGCGCGAAAAATGTATTTTTACATATTATTTCTTTTGTGTTTTTATAATAACTTATGAAACTTTTTGTCAGTTTTCGGTCTTTCATTGTATGCATTTTGCCATTTTTGCAGCTTATTTACGGTCGCAAACAGAAATATTAACATGAACCAATAGCCATTATCAAAGGTGTAAACAAGGAACAGGGAAGTAATACACATTGTCAATATGAATGTAAACGACAAAAACTCAAGCATACAGTGGGCCACTATACCAAAATCGAAATATTCTATAATAAGTTCAAAAATCTTATATCCGTCATATCCGTCGATGGGCAGAAAGTTTGATAGGGCAGTTGCAAGATTGATCGTGATAAAGAGCGTTGCATAATCCCCAAGCTTGTTTACGTATGGAACCATGCAAAGAGCGGCGATAAGATTAGAGATTATGCCGGAAGCATATTGTAGTATTTCTTTTGGATAAGAGTTTAATTTTTGTTTAGTTATGCGAAGTCCGTTGAAGGAACCTCTCGGTATTTGCCACCTTTTTGTAAAGCAAAATATACAAATCACGTGTCCAAACTCATGTATTATCATAGCAAGGATAGTGATACTTGCTCCCATTTTTTCATCAAAGCTATATATTACGCATAACCAAAAAACTACGGGTAGTATATTAAGCAGCAATCCAAAAACAGACTTGATAGCATCACAGATACTGGATTTTTTCATGAAAAGATTCCATTCTGAAAAATGTTTTTGTTTGATCGTTACTAATATATTACCCGTAGCTTTTATTAATTCACGCTTTTCGCGTTTTTGCTTTTTCTTTTTTGATTTTAGATGTAAAATTGATTCTGCCCGGAATTATTACCGAAGATGGCTTAAAAATGCGTATTTCATCACCTTGTTTATTCTTTATGATAAGGGCTAATGTTTCTTTATCAATGCCCGTCACTGTTGCAAAACGCAGCTTGTCGCCATCAAGGTATTTTACCTTAGCATCCTTGAGTCCGAATTTGTTAAAATAGTATTTTTGGTATTTATCAGAGGTCTTTATTCCGGAGTACAGTGAAAAGAACTTATCGAGCACAGTCTTTGCCATCATCATACCAATGCTTAATCGGTCTTTTTCAAATACTTGTTTTACGGAATCCTTAAGACGTGGAGGGAAAGTTTTTTCGTCGGTCCTTGCTGCAAAGGTGACTATTATGTATTCATATGAACTAGCGTCCTTAAGTTTTCCTTCGATCTGTGTACCACCGATCTTTACTCCGTCACAGAACAAATCACTAACCCAGGATATTTCCAGTTTGTTTGAGGTATAAGCTTCAAGCGCTTGTGTCAGTGCTACTATGGAAAGAGGTCCAAGAGAAGCCACTTGAGTAGGGAACAGTGATGGACGGAGGATCAAGGAAATGAATATTCCGTGTTCAAGCTCGTTCTTTTTAAGTTTTGTTTTTGTAATTGCTGTATTTGCTTGATATTCTGTAAATACAGCGTATCGATCAGGATAACCGTGAATCGCATATTCTTTCGCCAAAACAGTAACAGAGGGAATAAAATCTCGATGTTCGATTTTTACGGTAGTTCCACCGCTTACTTTGATGGTTGAATAATTTCTTCCGTCAGTAGTCATTTCATTCCTCCTTTCACTGTTCTATGATATGATGTTGCAGAATTAATATGCCTTGCCCCAGTAAACCAACTTCTTTGCAGCTCTGCCACAGCAAACACATTTGTCAGAGATCGACTCCTGGTCGAAGGGAATGCAACGAGAACCTACGCCTGTAAGCTCCTTAACTTTATCTTCACATTCTTCCTCGCCGCACCACATAGCTTTTACAAAGCCGTCGCCTGCAAGGAGAGCAGCATTGACCTCATCAATATTTTTGCACTCGTATGTGCGTCTTTCGCGGTTAGCGAGAGCCTTTTCATAAATACCGTCGCGTACTTCTACAAGCTTTGAGGTGATTACTTCTTCAAGATTATCAATCGCGGCAAATGTCTTTTCGCGGTTATGTCTTGTTACAACTACGAACTGGCCGCCTTCAATATCTCTTGGGCCAATCTCAACGCGAAGTGGAACGCCCTTCATCTCATATTCGGAATACTTCCATCCGGGAGATTGATCGCTGTCATCGAGCTTTACGCGAACACCGATCTTTGCAAGTCTATCCTTAAGCTCCTGTGCTTTTTCAAGAACGCCTTCCTTGTGGAAAGCAACGGGGATAATAACAACCTGAATAGGTGCAACTGCGGGAGGAAGAACAAGACCATTGTCATCTCCGTGAGTCATGATGATACCACCGATCATTCTTGTGGTACAACCCCAGGATGTCTGATGGGGATACTCGAGCTTATTATCCTTGGAGGTGAATGTGATATCGAAAGCACGTGCGAAACCATCACCGAAGTAGTGAGATGTGGCAGCTTGAAGTGCCTTACCGTCGTGCATGAGAGCCTCGATGCAGTATGTGTCCTCCGCACCTGCAAATTTATCGGAAGGAGTCTTTACGCCTTTAATCACGGGAATAGCAAGATCTTTTTCGTGGAAATCTGCATATACATTGAGCATCTGCACAGTTTCGTTACGAGCCTCCTCTGCAGTAGCATGCATAGTATGACCCTCCTGCCAGAGGAATTCACGGGATCTGAGGAATGGACGTGTTGTTTTTTCCCAACGAACAACGGAGCACCACTGGTTATAAAGTTTAGGAAGATCTCTGTAGGATCTGATTACGTTTGCATAATGCTCACAGAAAAGAGTTTCGGAGGTAGGACGAACGCAAAGGCGCTCGGTGAGTTTTTCCTCGCCACCGTGAGTAACCCAAGCAACCTCGGGTGCAAATCCTGCAACGTGATCTTTTTCTTTCTGTAAGAGAGATTCAGGAATGAACATAGGCATATATACGTTTTCATGTCCCAGCTCTTTGAAGCGTGTGTCAAGAATTTTCTGGATATTTTCCCATATAGCATAACCGTAAGGGCGAATAATCATACAGCCCTTTACGCTGGAATAATCAATCAGGTCAGCTTTTTTAACGATGTCGGTATACCATTTTGCAAAATCCTCATCCATAGATGTGATTTCGGTAACCAACTTTTTATCATTCTTTGCCATAATATTATGTCCTTTCAAAACAGCATAATTTAACTTTTTAATTATATAACAAAATATTTGGTTTGTCAAGTCAAATATCAAAAAGTAATGATAGATTTGAAGATTTTTTTGAAAATCACTTGAAATGCAGAGGAAAATATACTATAATAAGGAGTAAACATCTACACGTCAACAAATAGGATTAGTAATTATGAACGAAACAACCAGAAACAAAACGGAATACTGCGAGATGAGCAAAGCAGAGCTGCAACTCGAGTATGAGAGAATAAAAGAAGAATATGACAGCTATTGCAAAATGAATCTTTCTCTTGATCTGTCAAGAGGAAAACCAAATTCTGATCAACTTGATATAAGTCTGCCATTGCTTTCAGAAGCGCGACCTAGAGAAAAGTGCTTTTCAATTAACGGTGTAGACTGCCGAAACTACGGCGTTTTGGATGGAATCCCCGAAATGAAAAAGCTTTTTGCTGATATGGTCGGGATTGATGAAAAATACGTTACCGTAGGCGGCAACTCATCGCTCCAGCTTATGTATGATACTCTTGCCAGAGCTATGCTCTTTGGAGTAGTGGGGTCCGAACGTCCATGGTGTCAGGAGGATGGCAGAAAATGGATATGCGTTGTGCCGGGATATGACCGTCACTTCAAGATGACTGAATATCTTGGATTCGAGCTTCTCTCCGTCGATATGACGGAAACAGGTCCTGATATGGATGTGGTGGAAGAACTTGTTCGAGATCCAAAGGTAAAGGGAATATGGTGCGTACCAAAGTATTCTAACCCAACCGGTAACAGTTATTCGGATGAAACTGTTCGTCGACTTGCAAAAATGGAGTGCGCAGCTCCCGACTTTAGAATTATGTGGGATAATGCATATGCTGTTCACGATCTTGGCGAAGACAAGGATGAGATACTTGACATTTTTGAGGAAGCTGAAAAATGGGGACACGAGGATAGGATATTTTATTATGCTTCTACGTCAAAAATCACTTTCCCTGGCGGTGGTGTAGCCATGTTCGCAGCATCAGAGAGAAACCTAAAGCAGATAGAAACGTACCTAGGAGTTCAGACAATTGGATACGATAAACTCAATCAGCTCAGGCATACAACCTACTTTAAAAACAAGCAGTCAGTCGAGGAACATATGAAAATTCTAGCGAAATTCATAGGCAGAAAGTTTGAAATCGCGCTTTCTGCTTTGAACGACCTGGAAGGGTTCGGCATTGCACACTGGACAAAACCTAAGGGAGGATATTTCATTTCTCTTGACGTTTTGGATGGAACAGCTAAAAGAGTTTATGAGCTTGCGAAAGGAGCAGGAGTTACACTGACAACCGTTGGTGCAACCTACCCCTACGGAATAGATCCAAGAGATAGAAATTTACGTATTGCTCCCACTTATCCCACGGATGATGAGGTAGCTTTTGCAAGTAAGATACTGGTTCTTGCAGTAAAGCTTGCCGCTATCGAAAATATACTAGCGGGCAAATAACAATTGTTAAATAGTAAAAGCGAGGACAATCTGCCCTCGCTTTTTTTGCTTTAATTTACGTTATCTCGGAACCCTCTACCCATTATTTCACTGGTTTTGGTGATTATCATGAAAGCGCCGGGATCGATTTTGTTTACAGCTTTACGAAGACGGATAGCTTCGGAGCGCCGGCAAACGGTCATAATAACCGTTCTGCCCTCATGGGTATATGCACCCTCAGCATTATAAACCGTAGCGCTGTGAGCGAGTTTTTTTGTGATAAATTCGTTTATCTCATTTGGCTTGGTTGTGATGATCGTAAAGGATTTGCAGAGGTTAATAGAGTCAATAATATCATCAATTATGAATATTTTGGCGAATAAGCCAAGAAGAGAGAAAAGACCTGTTTGAGCATCAAATCTTGGAGTCTCACCGTTAAAATTGATGAATGTTGCCAAAGCAATAAAGATATCTGTAAACAGAAGCGCTGTTCCAACGTTTATTTCCGTCTTTTTCTTGAATATCAAAGCGATAATATCAGTTCCTCCTGACGAAGCTTTGAACTTAAAAAGAATGGCAGATCCAACACCGGTAAGCAGAACAGCGTATACCAATTCAAGCAAAGGCTCGCCGGTAAGCTTGCCGTCAAATGGAAATATCGCCGCATTATCATACGGGAACAGTTTCTCAAACAATAAATTCATAAACGAGATCATTAGTGAGCAGTAGCAGGTA
The DNA here is from genome assembly GCA_045589435.1 of Eubacteriales bacterium. Classification (GTDB taxonomy): domain Bacteria; phylum Bacillota; class Clostridia; order Oscillospirales; family CAG-272; genus UBA1740. The sequence goes on from JAZNPB010000072.1 coordinate 65,448, forward strand.
AGTATTCCGCAACTTTTGCCCAAAACAGCAAAACCGATAATCAGGAGCAGAACGTTGATTACGAGCATATACGTTCCCTGTGAAATACCATCAAATGGAAGCGCGTTTGCCATTATTAGTGACAGACCACTCACTCCACCCGTGGCAAATCCATTTGGAGTTTTGAAAAAGTGAATACCTATTGCGGTAAGCAACACTCCTGAGTTGACGTACAAAAAGTATTTAATGTTCTTCGCATTGAAAAAATTGCCGTTATTGCCGTCAAAGGTAACTATTTTTTCATCTGTGACAATCTTCTTTTCTTCTTCGGTTCCAACCGTTTTCATAGTGCTTCCTCATTAAAAAAGAAATTTATAACTTAATTATACACTCTTTTTCGAGATTGTCAATAGGAGAAGTTATAAAAAAAGAAAAACAAAAATAAATTGTGATACAAAAGTGGATTTTCCTTGACAAATTCAGGTAAAAATGATAGAATAAACTAGATAAAAAATACGCATTTTGTGTACCGAAAGGAAAATATATGAACAGAAACGAAGTAAAAGAACGTATTCAACGTCTTCGAGATGAAATAATATATAATTCCAAGCTTTACTATGAAAATGATGCTCCCATTATATCGGATTACGAATACGATATGATGTTTCGCGAGCTGCAAGATCTTGAGGAACAATATCCTGAATATCAAACACCGGATTCTCCTACCCGTAGAGTGGGCGGAAAGGCACTAGATAGATTTGAAAAGTTTGCTCATAATGTAAAAATGGGCAGTCTTACGGATGTTTTTTCGATGGATGAGCTTCGCAGCTTTTTGATGGGAGTAGAAGAAGTTCTGGGATATTCTCCCGATTATTCTGTTGAACCTAAAATTGATGGTCTCTCCGTATCTCTCACTTATCGCGATGGTTTGTTTGTTCAGGGAGCAACCAGAGGCGACGGTCTTATTGGAGAGGACGTTACGGAAAATCTTCGTACTGTCAAATCTATTCCCTTGAAGCTTTCAGAGCCTATTCCGTATCTTTGCGTACGTGGCGAGGTATATATGCCTAGAAGCGTTTTTCATGATTTGAATGAAAAACGAGAGAATAACGGAGAGGCATTGTTCGCAAATCCCAGAAACGCTGCGGCAGGATCACTTCGTCAGCTTGATTCCAAAGTTTGTGCTGAAAGAAGACTTGATATATTTGTTTTTAATCTTCAGGAAGGAAGTCCGTATATGGATGGGAGAGCTCCACAAACTCATGATGAAGGTCTTCGCCGTTTAGCCGAACTCGGTTTTTCAACCATTGAGAGAAGGGAAGTTCTTAATGGTTATGAAGCCATAAGCAAACATATTGAGAGATTGGGTGAAAGCAGAGATGCCTTGCTATACGATATGGATGGCGCGGTTGTAAAACTTAACAGCATTGAGGAAAGAATGACTGTAGGAGAAGGCACCAGCACCCCAAAGTGGGCTATTGCATATAAATATCCCCCCGAAGAAAAGGAAACAAAGCTGATTTCAATTGATATACAGGTTGGAAGAACTGGAGTATTGACACCCATTGCAAATCTTGCACCTGTAAGACTTGCAGGAACAACTGTTTCAAGAGCAACACTTCACAATTATAGATTCATTCAGGAAAAGGGAATAATGCTTGGTGATACGGTGATCGTTCGTAAAGCAGGCGAGATAATTCCCGAGATCGTTCGCGCAGTGGATAAGTATAGAAACGGAACAGAAACCATATTCGAGATGCCGGAGCTCTGTCCGTCTTGCGGACATAAGGTTGTACGAGATGATGCAGGTGATGGCATAGCAATCAGATGTCCTAATCCAACTTGCCCGGCACAATTATCAAGAAGTATTACTCATTTTGCATCTAAAGGCGCTATGGATATTGAAGGCCTTGGTCCTCAAGTGGTAGAGCTGCTTCTTAATAGCGGTAGAATAGCGGGCATTGCCGATCTTTATGCTCTTAAAGTAGAGGATGTATCGGATCTTGATCGAATGGGCGATAAGAGCGCAAAAAAGCTTATTAAAGCAATAGAAACATCAAAATCCCGCGGTCTTGAAAAGTTATTATATGCTTTGGGCGTTCGTCAGGTTGGCGAGATTGCCGCCGAAGAAATTGCAAGAAAAATGCGAACGATAGAGAATTTGTTCTCTGCAACCTATGAGGATTTTGTGTCTATTGCAGACATTGGTGATATTACAGCAAGAGAACTGCTCGACTTTTTCTCCGAAGAAACCACAAAAGGGTTGATCGTAAAACTGCAGGAAGCGGGAGTTGATACGAATGCAAAGTCGGAAAAACGTAGCGACAAATTTGCAGGTCTTACCTTTGTTTTGACCGGTACGTTACCTACAATGACTCGCGATGAGGCGTCGGCCGTTATTAAAAAAATGGGAGGTAAAGTATCCGGGTCTGTATCCAAGAAAACCTCCTACGTAGTGGCAGGTGAGGAAGCAGGATCAAAGCTAACCAAGGCAAATGAACTCGGCGTTACCGTCATTGATGAAGCCACACTTGTCGAAATGTGTAAATAAAAAATACCGCCCGGAGCGTGCGCTTTTGGGCGGTAAAATATTATAATGTGAAATCCCACTTTGCAGAAAGCGTTATGATCTTTCCGGTTTTTGGATGTGGAAGAGATAGTTCAAAGCAGTGAAGTCTGTAACAATCATTTTCATTGCGAACACCGTACAAAAAATCATTAACCAGAGGATGACCTATGTAAGCAAAATGAACTCGGATCTGGTGCGTTCTGCCAGTGTGAAGTATAACTTCTGCCAAAGAATTGATTCCGTCGTCCTCGATGATTTTATATTCCGTAACAGCACGTTTGCCATCTGGAGCAACTATCCTTTTCATCTCACCTTCTGCCTCTCGCCTGATAGGAGCATCGATAATTCCGTATTTATTATTTGGTACACCGTCAATTTTTGCAATGTACTTTTTCTTGAATTCGCCGTTTTTCATGCTTTTTGACAGTGCGGCGGCAGAAAAAGCATCTTTTGCCATAAGAACTATTCCTGACGTATCACGGTCCAGTCGGTTAATAGACCTGAATGTATGATTTCCATTAAAGTATGACATAATCCCATTTGCTAGTGTTGGCAGGGAATTTCCCTTTGAAGGATGGGTTGGCATATTTCTCGGCTTATTTACCGCAATCATATAGTCGTCTTCGTAAATAATGTCAAGAGGCATTTCAATTGCCGGTATTCCTTCACTTGTGCTATCGGGGAATATAACAAAAACTTCGTCGCCGGGCTTTACAACAGCGCGCATTGTCACGATTTTACCATTGATCGAAACTCCGCCGTACTTTACTTTCTTAATCAAAGTTGCTGTGAATCCATTTTGCAGTAAGAATTCTTTCATATTAATTTCTTTTTCATTTTCAGAAATAATCTTTATGTTTTCCACTTTTAAACCTCGCAAAGCATTTACAAACTAATTATACACAAAAGTATGTGATAAGTCAATTGCTATGTCGTTTTTTTACGAAAATTTGACCATAAAAAGCAAACGGTAATATTTTTCGCGAATATCAAATATGCTTAGTCATAGAAAAGCGATAAAAGGTGTACCAAAAAATCAAATTATCTATTGACATTTTGATCTTTATGTGATAAAATAACACTTGTTATGCGGGTGTGGCGGAACTGGCAGACGCGCTAGACTTAGGATCTAGTGGTACCCCCGTGCAGGTTCAAGTCCTGTCACCCGCACCAACAAAAGACAACTCGAGCTTGCCTCGGGTTGTTTTTTGTTTATAAGGGTGGTGGGTTTGAAGTAGGAGCGGTAGTGAATAACAGCCTAAATGGCTGTTAGAACCGCGAATGACCGCAGGCGTAGTTCGCCGAGAATCAAATCCCGTCATCCGCACCAAATTAAGCGGACGGTTTTATGCTGTCCACTTTTAATATTTTTTGGGTTTAGAATTGATAAAAATGCATCAATTCTGCGTTTTTATTTATGTGATACAATTCCGCCATTTTGTTTCCTACCCTTTGAATTATATTGACAGAATGCATAGAATGTGATACAATTGTTTCGCATGAGCATTATAACCAACCACATCGTTTGGTCGAAAGTGAGTGAATATTGCAAATGTAAAATAGTAAGGAGAATATTTATGGGTAAAGTATTAAAAGCAATTTTAATCGTCCTTGCAGTTATTGTGGGCGTGATAGTATTAATAGCGATTTTGCTTATTGGCTTAATGATTAAAAATCATTTTGATTCGTTAAAGCCCTATCTTGCCGATGACTATTATAATGAATTCAAGTCCGATTCGCCGCTTGAGAAGAAATATGCGGGATTGGGAAGCTCCGAGGTTGAAAGCATTGATTTTGATGCAGGCGATAAAAAAATAGGTAAATACCGTGTATGGTATCCGAAAGAGCTTGAAACCAAACAGCAAGAGTATCCTCTCATCATTATAACCAATGCAAGCAACGTAGCGGCGCTTAATTATGAGCCGTATTTCGCAAGGCTTGCTTCTTGGGGCTTTATCGTTGCAGGAAATGAAGACAGACAGGCGGGTACGGGAGAGTCCACTTCGCTTACCTTGGATTTTGTTCTGAATTTGAATGACAGAGAAGACAGCGTGTTTTACATGAAAATCAGTCAAACAAATATCGGTATCATAGGATTTTCGCAAGGTGGTGCAGGCGCAATCAGGGCAGTAACAGAGTTTGAAAACAGCAATAGATACAAAACTATGTTTACTGGTAGCGCAGCATATCCTTTCCTTGCAAAAAATATGGGGTGGGAATACGATGCGTCAAAAATTTCAATTTCCTATTTTATGGCGGCAGGAACGGGCAAGACTGATGATGCCGGTGTGAAGAATATTTACGAAGAGTTTGGCGGAGTATGTCCTCTTGAATCGTTGAAAGAAATTTACAATGCAATGAGCGGTGACGAAGCCAAAATCTATGCAAGAATCACGGGCGCAGAGCACGAAGATATGCTTACTCTTACAGATGGATATATGACGGCTTGGATGCTCTATCAGCTTTACGATGATGCTGAAGCCGCAAAGGTGTTTGTCGGTGATGACGCCGAGATCAATTCCAATGCGAATTGGCAGGATGTAGAGAAAAATCGATAACCTATAACGGTCAAAGATAAATTAAACGAATGTTTTGATAATGTTAGAATGCATTTATTAGGATTTTTGAGTCCTTTCCGCAGTCTTTCGCAACAAACTAAAAAGCCTTGCTATCCAAGCGGTAGCAAGGCTTTCATTTTTTATACTAAAAACTTATCAATCGGCGCAAGGAACCGTAGCCTTATGCCGTTTTTCACATTTATTTAATCTCGATTTTCTTGATTTCGGAAATAGCTTTTTCAATACCCGATGTATCCTGGCGGAATAGCATGGCACGTACCATTGAATCAGCGAGAGATTTGCTCATTGCCTCCTCGTCGCCTTTGTCGGTAGAGTAATATATATCGGGCACGTGCTTTTTGAGGATCTCAACTGCCTCCTCATCTCCGAACAGTCTATCAAAGGAAGTAAACTCCGAATAAAGCGCAAGGTAGTTTTTCTCTGTAGTTATGACATAGTCATAAATTCCTGCGGGGACCGTGAAAGGCTCTTTTTCAGGCATACAGATTTCCGCCTCGCAATCAAAGGGAATTTCAATATGGAAGCTTAAAGTTCCGTCTTTATTTATAGACCAATCAGAAATGTATCTTCCGCTTGCGCTATCGTAGGAGCATTGCAAAGAACCAAGACGAGCATGGGGAATAGGCGCGATCTTCACCCTCTTGAAGCCGGGCGATAGAGGAGCGATCCCCGCAGAATATCTATAAAGAAATTCCACAACGCTGCCGTAAGCATAATGATTTAGGCTATTCATTCCCGTGCCGCTGATTTTGCCGTCGGGAAGAACGCTATTCCATCTCTCCCAGATAGTAGTCGCCCCGAGATTTATAGCATAAAGCCAGCCGGGGAAGCCCTCGTAAAAGAGAAGATCGTACGCCATATCTGAAAGTCCGTTTTCCGCAAGAACGCAGTTCATCATAGTCGCGCCGACAAATCCGCCCTTGATCTTATGTAGATCCTTTTTGAATCTTTCGGTGAGGCCCGAAATGAGTCGCTCCTTATCCTTGAAAATACCGAATTTCAATGCCACGAGATAACCGGTTTGAGTATCTATGGCAAGTCTGCCCGTAGCGGTGAAGTATTCGGATAAAATTGCCCCTTTGATTTTCTCTGCGAGAGCGCTATACTCTTTTTTGAAATCATCAAATCCAAGAAGCCCTGCCGCCTCTGCAACGTAAGAGGCAGAAGCATAATAATAAGCGGAGCAAACAAAGCCGTTATCCGTTCTTCCGAAGCTGGATTGCTCGGTAGCGCCGTCAAGGGCGAGCCAATCTCCAAATTGGAATCCAAAATCGTAGAGATCCTTTTGACCGCGCTCGCAGTCCTTTCTATGAACGTAGTCCACCCAATCCTTCATAAGCGGGAAATGCTCCCGAAGAACGGAAATGTCACCGTAATAGTCGTAGAGCATCTTCGGCAAAAATGTAGCAATATCGCTCCAAACTCCGCAGGAAAGTCCGGGAAATTCGTTAGGAAGATATACCGCAACCGCGCCGCCCAGCCTTTTTTGGTCGCTTCGGAGATCCCGCAGGAATTTGTGATAAAACGCCCGTGTATCCATATGGAAGCCCGCGGTGGTAGAGAATACCTGTGCATCACCGCACCAGCCAAGCCTTTCGTCGCGCTGGGGGCAATCGGTGGGCATGTCAAGGAAGTTGGATTTCAGTCCCCAAAGGGAATTTGAAAACAGCTGATTTATCTTTTTGTTACCGGTGTGTATCTTGCCTATCTCGTCCATCTCGGAGTAAATTGCATAAGCGAAAAAGTCCTTTTTATCTATCTCGCTGACGCCGCTCACCCTCACGTACCTGAAGCCGAAGAAGGTAAATCTCGGGCGAACTGTACGCCTTTTTCCATCCGATGTATAAACAAATTTTGACTCAGCGCTTCGGTAATTATCATTGTAGAAGCAGCCGTCCTGGAGTATCTCACCAAAGTCAAGCCTCACCTCGCATCCGAGAGGGAAGTGGCTGTCAAATACGACGTGTCCCGATAGATTTTGCCCGAAGTCCAAAACAAGCTCGCCTTTCGGCGTTTTTATGACTTTCTTTACATCCAGCTTTTCCATGTAGTGAAGCGGTAAAGAGTATCTAGCTGTTAATTTGTAATCTAAAGTTAGCAATTTCGCGCTTTTTTCGTAAGAATTATCGACAAGATAATTTTGGATCTCTCCGTCATATATGTTGCTAAAGTTCACAAAGCTCTTCCTATATTTCCAAGTATCATCGCTTAAAATTGTCTCTACATCGCCGTTTTTATACTCTATGCGAAGCTCTGCAATCAGCGCGTATGGTCTATCAAAATGAGTGGCGTGCGAAAGCCCGAAGCGTCCTCTGTACCAGCCGTCGCCCAGCAGCACGGAAATCTCGTTTTCTTCATTTATCATATCAGTAACGTCGTATGTGCAATACTGATAATGCTCCTTATAATCATTGATGAATGGAGCAAGAACGTCGTCACCAACCCTTTCGCCATTTATGTATGCTTCAAATAAGCCAAGCCCTGTGATATAGAGTCGGGCATTCTTTATCTCACCTCGAGATGAAAAGCGCTTAATAAACTCGGGGTGAGTATCCCCATCTTCTACACCTATCCAAGACGCTTTCCAGGGTTCCGATAGCCTTGCAGCTTCAAAAAATGCATCACTGCTGACACCCCGCTCGCCCGAGTCACTTTCAACCTCTATTCTAACAAAGTATCTGCTTCGGGGCTTCATATCAAGGTCAAGTGGCGTCGAAAGGGAAGATAGATCCCCCTCCTTTTCACAAACTATACGGGAAAAGTCAGCAAGATCTGAAATTTGAATTCTCACCCATTTTTGCTTTACGCTGTCTTTTCCGCAGTCCTTCACCTTCCAGGAAAGAGTCGGCACTCCCAGGTCGTAGCCTATGGGATTTTTATATCCGTTTATTTTAACGTCGTAAATTGTCATATTACTTCTCCTATATCATAAAATATTGGGTTGATTTTTCCTGAAAACAGTGGTATAATATAATAAAAAAGAATGGAGATGCCTATGTTTGAGGGAATCAGCTTTCTTAATATAAAAACCGATAGACCCATAACCTCGCGTCAGGTAACCGACGAGGCTCTGAAAAGCGGAAAATACGACTCGGAAAACTTGCGAAACTCCGATTTTTCTATCTCCGGAAGTGCGGAGAGCTTTCCCACTATTCCTATAAGCGACTTTGCAAAATCAAATCTTCTTTATATGCAATCTTTTACCATTTTTAATTATAAAAAGGGCTCATATACCAGGCGCAGTAATTTCAGATCCTACCTTGTTTTATACACCTATGATGGCGTCGGCGAGGTAGAGCATCTTGAAAGGACGCATCGTCTGGGGGCAGGGGAGGGAATCATCATCGATTGCAAAAAGCCTCATTACTATGAAGCTATAAGTGATTGGAGAGTAGGTGTTCTTCATATAGATGGCCCCTTGGCGGAGTATTACTGCGATGAGTATCATAAAAATGACAGACCCGTCTTCTTTGAAGAAATTAACGGACGCTTTCACAGATACATCGAGAAAATTCTTGACGTATATAATTCTCCCACACCATATAGGGATCTCCGCGCCCATCACGCAATAAACAGTATGCTTCTTTATCTCACTATACTCTCATCAAATCTCTCGATTCATAAAAAGGATCTGCCTCATCACGTTCAGGTGGCTATGAAGTATATAGAGGAGCATTACAGCGAGGATATTTCTCTTGATATCCTAGCATCTGTCGCGAAAATTAATAAGTTTTACCTATCCAAGGAATATAAGCGATACACGGGCTTTTCGCCCCACGATTATCTTATATGGCTTCGCATAAACCACGCAAAGGTTATGCTGAAAACCACCGATATGCCGGCGAGCAAAATAGCCCATAATGTAGGCATTCACGATATAAATAACTTCAATTATCTTTTCAAAAAAAGAGTTGGTATGACTCCTATTCAGTATAGGACGAGCCTCGATTACATATTATAATGCTCATAGGACGCAGGGGATTTCCTCTGCGTCCGTTTTTTTTATGAAAATACAAGCTCTTCTATTTTTCTGCTTATGTAAGAGCCGGAGCCGCCGAGATCCATTCTTTGGGTTGCGAAAACTACCTGAATGTTATCCTTTGGTGAGATGAAAAAGTGAGTTCCGGGCGCGCCGCTCCAGCCGTAAGTGCCCTCGGTGCAAACGCCGTCGTTCTGTCTTATTCTCATACCTAGCCCCCAAACCTGTCCGGGCTCTGCCTCAAGATGCTTTTTTTGCGCCTCGGTGTGCATCAGCTCTACCGATTCGGGACGTAGGAAACCATCTCCGCCTCTTGCAAGCATACGTCCGAATTTATCGTAATCAGAAAGGGTGCAATATAATCCTGCGCTTCCCGCAACATAATCGGAGCCCATTTTTGTTTTCATAATACCGTCAATATCCTTCGGGGTGCCGGTAATGTCAACAAGTCTTCCGTTATTTTTGTTATAAACTCTTGCAACTCGTCCTCTTTGCTCTCTATTCGGCTTAAAGGTGGCATCGGTCATGCCAAGCGGATCAAATATAAGCGTCTTATAAGCCAGATCTATGGGCATATCCATAAGCTTTCCCACAAGATATCCGAGAATATCAAATGCCGCGCAGGGGGAATATCCCGTTGCCTCCCCGGGCTGAAAATCAAGGGCATAGCTACTGTATTCTTTAATTCTTTTTTCGAGAGTGTCGTTTACGTTATGTTTCATCATAGCCATCATACCCGCAACCCCCTGCTGGAGTCCCGAGGCGTGGCTGAGGAGATCGCGAATTGTAATTTCCCGCTTTGCAGGAACGCTTTTTACCTTTTTCATATTGAAAAACAGCAGCTTCGGCAGGATAGAGAGCATACTCATTCCCTCGTGAAATTCATATCTTTTGTCCGCCACAACTCGCATATTAGCAAATTCGGGGAGATATTTTGATAGAGGATCATCAATTTTGATCTTTCCCATCTCCATAAGCTTCATTATTGCTACGGCAGTAATACACTTGGTCATTGAAGCCACTCTGTAAATAGTATTATCCTTAATAGGTATCTTTTTTTCAATATCTGCAAAGCCCCATTTGCCGTCGAGTATTATATCGTCATTTTTGCGGATTATCAGGGCAGCCCCCGCCATCTCGCCATTATCCACGTAGCCTTGCATTACTTCGCTGATTTTTTGGATATCCATATTAAACTCCTCAAAAATTATTGATAATTAAATTCTACCACTTTTCTTTTTGATTGTAATCTATGTATATTGACAAAATATCATAAAATCTTGGCATTTTGAAATTGCAGTTTTAGTAGATCCGGGGCATACCACGGCGCGCCCATTCGTCTATCCATCCGAAAATTGCTCCCGCCCATACCGCTCTTCTGAAGCGCTCGCTGCTTTCTTCGACGCTGTCAATCTGTAAAGCTTCGCGGATATTCTCGTAGATCATTGCGGAGAGATTGTGTTTATAAAGAAGAAGGTAAAAATCGCGGTGCTTGTAATAGTGCTTAACTAAGCTTTCGGTAAACGTGGGGAGAGTTCCTGTTTTTTCAAATTCACGCCCCCATTCTCTGATAAGGAAATCGAGGTGCTGCTTTATTACGTCCTCCTTGCCCGTAAAGTTTCTGTAAAAGGACACTCTGGCAACTCCCGCGCATTCCACTAGATTAGTGATAGAAATACTTTCAAAGCTATGCTCCTGCAACATTTTGATGAGGGCGGTAGTAATACATTCCTTTACGAAGGCATTTGCCTCTTGCTTCTTGTTCATGTGATACAAAATCGCTCCTTTGTTTCTCAAGTCTTAAAATCTATTGATTTTCGTTTTTTAATGTGGTATAATTGTTGCAAATAATGTGATACATTTGTTTCATATATGTGCATTATACACAATTTTTCCTGATTTGTCAAGAGGAGGCATAAAAAAATGGATAAGAAAAATCTCATTATCAAGCTTCTGACACTTCTATTTGTCATTGTTCTCTCAGCAGTTTTAGGCTATAAGTTCGGAAATTTATTAGTAAGATAAGGCTGAGGTGATATTATGAAGAAATTTTTATGGGCGCTTTTGTGCATTATAACATCTATTGTCACCTTTGTGGTATCCTTTTTAGCCGGTATCATCGTACCCTCTGTTAAATACGCATCTTCTCTTGCGGTTGAATGGAACGAGAACGTAGGCGAAATCGTGACCGACCTGAAATTCGGCGGTGGCGAGGGAACGAGCTACGACATTTACATACCCAAGAAGCTCCGCGAGGATAAGGAGACTTCCTTGATATTATTCTTACACGGCGGCAGCTTCACGGGCGGAAGCAAGATAGACGAGGATATGTGGTGCAAGTATTATGCGGCACAGGGCTATATAACCGCTACTCTGGATTATTCTTTGATGGCAGAGGGCAATAGTGTTAACATAAACACAATGAATGAAGAAATTTTCCTCTGTGTAAAGGCAATAAAGGATGAATGCCTCACCCGTGGTTACGATATCAAGCAAATGGCAACCTCGGGGCAGAGCGCAGGCGGACATCTTGCTATGCTTTACGCTTATTCCCACGGTATGGACTCACCAATCCCCGTGAAATTCGTTTTCCAGCAGACGGGTCCTTGCAGCTTTCATATTGAGGATTGGGGTGGAGATGCCGTAACAGAGGCGAAATACGACGGTGTAATATCAGCCGTTTCGGGCTGGGCAGGTAAGGAGATCACAAAAGATCAGGTGGCAGACGGAAGCTACCTTAACTTCCTCAGCGAAATCTCCCCCGTAAGCCTTGTAAACGAGAACACAGTCCCCACCCTCTGCGCTTACGGAGCAAATGACGTAGTCGTTCCCGTTAATATGAAATATAAGCTGTTTGAGGCCTTTGAAAAATACGGTGTCAAGTACGATTTCATCTATTTTGAAAACAGCGGCCACGGTATGACGGCGGATGCTGACAAGCAGGTGGAATTTATAGAGAAATCTCTTGAATACTGCGACAAATATTTTGAATAAAGGAGTCTTTTATGATAAAAGCGTTATTAACAAAAAAGGTTGTCATCTCGGCAATACTTATGCTTCTTTTTGCCGCGGTAGTCGGAGCAGTTAGCTTTGCCTATTCCAAGCTGATCGGCGCGATAGTTATTATTCTTTCTGCCGCCATCATCGGCTTTGCCGCAGGAAAACACCTTATCATAAAGAAATTTTAAGGAGGCGCAAAATGAATATTTACTTATGGACCTTTATTTCGGTTTTGATTTTTGTAGTCACCTTTGTAGCCTTCTTTTTTGCAGGTATCACATTCCCGATTAAGAGATATAAAAAATCCTTGAAATGTCAGTGGAGTGAAGATGCAGGCGAGGTTATCGCTGACCTTAAATACGGTGAGCTTGAAAGAAACAAGTACGATCTCTATATTCCTAAAAAGCTGCGAGAAGATAAAGAAACCTCGTTGATACTCTTTATCCACGGCGGCGGCTTTACAGGCGGTAAAAAGGAAGATATAAGAGATTGGTGCGAATACTACGCATCAAAGGGATACATAGTTGCTTCAGCGGGATACACCCTTATGAGCGAGGAAACAAAATCAAATATCAATCTTATGAATGATGAAATTCACGCTTGCGTTAAAGCAATAAAGGAAAAATGCCTTGCCCGCGGCTACGATATCAAGCAGATGGCGACCTCGGGTCAGAGCGCAGGCGGCTGCCTTGCAATGCTTTATGCATACAGCCACGAAAACGACTCCCCGATTCCCGTAAAATTCGTATTTCAGCAAACAGGCCCCGCCAGCTTCCACCTTGAGCATTGGGGAGGAAACGAGGATGATCCCGAGGGTGTTGTAGCGGCTGTAAAGGCTTGGTCGGGAAGGGACGTTACCACCGAGATGGTGAAGGATCAGACCTATCGCAGAGTTTTGGATGCAATTTCCCCCGCGTACTGTGTTTCAGAAAACACCGTTCCAACCCTTTGTGCCTACGGCCCTTACGATAAGATCGTTCCCCCGAATATCAAATTCGCTCTCTTTAAGGCATTAGAAAAGCACGGGGTAAAGTACGATTATATTGAGTTCAAAAACAGTGGTCACGGAATGCTGGGAGATCCCAAAAAGCAGAAGCTATACCTTGAAAAGTCCCACGAGTATTGCGATAAATATTTCAAATAATTGCAAAAAATGATAATAATTATTTGCGTTTTGACACATAGGAGATAAAAATATGGCTGATAAGAAAAATTCATTTGTTCCAAAACTTTTGACTTTACTGCCCTTGACAGTTAAGTCCTGCGAGAAAATAGTAGCGTCTATCCAGAAAAAGCTTTACGGTGACAAGCCCTTTAATTCCTTCGAGCCGATGCGCCCCGCGGAGCGCCGCGTTAAAGCAAACGAACACCTGATGGTAACAGAGATCAAATACGGAGATCGCTTTATGAATAGCTATCTCGATATCACCTATCCCACAGAGGACACTAGTGTAAAGCGTCCCACGGTATTCTACACCCACGGTGGCGGCTTTTTCGGCGGCAGTAAGACCCTTGGCGACCCTATGGCTGTGGGAGATGATTCAAACTTCTTTTTTGAGGATATTGTTTCGGCGGGCTATAACTTTGTAAACGTAGATTACGTTCTGACTCCCGAAGGACATTTTCCCGATCAGCTTATGCAGCTTACAGAGGCTATTGAATATTGCGCCGCGCATTCAGCCGAGCTTGGTCTTGACATGACTAACATTGTGATAATGGGATCATCCGCAGGTGCGATCCTGACAGGGCAGTACGGTGCATTACTTGCAAACGAGAAATACAGAAATCTTTTGGGAATTTACCCAAAGATCGATCCCGATCACGTAAAATGCCTCATTATAGATGACGCTCCCTTCAGAACCGAAAAATTCAACTGGGCGCTTAAGGCTATGATGGGTAATTTCCTCAGGACTACAAATATGAGATCAAAGAAGGCGAAAAGATCCAACGCCTATGAATATTTCAACGAAAAAATGAAGCCCTGCTTCTTTGATGCAGGTCCAAAGGACGGATTCCCCGAGGATATGCAGGCCTGCGGTGATAAGCTTACCGCTCTTGGCGTTGAAAACGAGGTATTCATTCCCGAAAATAAGGAGCTTCCTCACGGATTCTTGAATCTCGCCCGCACCGATAAGGAGGCAAAGGCGGCAGAGGAGCGAATTATAGCATTTATGGATAAATATACAAAGTAGGGAAGGGCTATGAAGCATTTAGCTAAATGGATCTGCCATCCGCAGGATGGAGATGAAAACCGAATAGTGCCCGTATTCCGTAAGAAGTTTAATGTAAGAGCCGACCTGAAAATAGCAAGACTCACCATCACCTCTCACGGAATATTCGAGGCTAAAATAAACGGTAAACAAGTTTCTCCCGACAAATTTGCCCCCGGACTTACAAGCTACTACTATCGCATCCAAGCCCCTACTTATGATGTGACAGAGCTTCTCGCAGAGGGTGAAAACACTTGGGTAAGCACCGTTGGTGACGGCTGGTGGAGATGGAACAATAATTTTGGTTACCGCCTGGCTCTTTTTGGATTTTTAGAGCTTGAATATACCGACGGCAGCCGCGACTTTATCGGAACTGACGAGTCATTTGACGTAGGTGACGGCCCCATCGTAAGATGTGACCTTCAGAAGGGCGAAACCTATGATGCAAGGCGCGACGAGGGCAACTTTATAAAAGCCGCAGAAGAAACCGAATACACTACAGCAGAGATTATTTCCCTGACCGTACCTACCCGAAAAAAAGAAAGATTTGATGGTAAACTTTTCAGAGACAGCGCAGGAAATCTGGTTGCCGATTTTGGGCAAAATATTGCAGGATATGCAAAGATAACATTACATAATACTGTAAACGGACAAAAAATCCACATCAAGCACGGTGAAGGTCTTGACAAAAACGGAGTGTTTTCCACCGCGAATTGCGACGGCGGAATGAAGGAATTTCAAGAGATCACCTACATCTGCCGCGGCGGTGATGTTGAAGAATACACCCCTCATTTTACATACTTTGGCTTCAGATACGCCCTTATAGAGGGCATAGATGATATAGAGCTTACCGCCATCGCCCTTTACTCGGATATGGAGGAAGTTGGCGACTTCAAATGCTCAAATCCCCTTATAAATAAATTGGTAGAAAATGCAAGATGGAGCCAGAAGGGCAACTTCCTTGATGTTCCCGTGGATTGTCCCACCCGCGAGCGAAATGCCTGGACGGGTGATGCGCAGATCTACGTGAATACTGCCGCGTATTTTATGAACGTTGAGGACTTTTTCAAAAAATGGCTTGTGGATCAGCGCCTAGAGCAGCACGAGAGCGGCAAGGTTGGAATCACCTTTCCCTCAACCTGCTATACTCATAATCCTGAGGAGCTGAAAAGACTTCAGAAAACCAATCCCGCCATCACGGGCGCAGGCCCTCTTGGTAACGGAAGCCTTGGCGATGAGAGCGTAGGATGGGGCGACAGTGCAGTGTGGCTGCCTTATCAGCTCTATCTTATGTACGGAGATAAAACCATACTTGAAGACCATTACGAAACGGCTAAAAAATGGCTCGATTTCTCCCTTTCCTCTATGAAAAAAGAAAACCCCGATAACTCGGATAAGCCTTGGCATAAGCAGGAGGACGGAGAGTTCATATATGATACTAATTTCCACTTTGGCGAGTGGAATGAGCCCTTACCCCCACCTCCCGACGTAATAGCACTATTTATGAAGGGCGGCACAAAAGACGACTTTGTAGCTCACGTTGCAAAGCGGGGAACTCCCGAGGTAGCAACCGCATATACCAAGCGCAGCTGCGACAATCTTTCCCATATGGCACAGATCCTTGGGAAAGAGGATGATGCAAAAAAATACCGCGAGATTTCTGAGAAGATCAAAGCGGCATACAATAAATATCTTATCTCCGACGAGGGCGTCATTCAGCCGGGGCATCAGGCGGCATATATCCGTGCCCTTGCCCTTGGAATGGTAAGCGACGAGAAAAAGCCACTTGTAATAAAGGAGCTGAAACGGGAAATTAAGGCGGCAGATTACCACCTGAACACAGGATTTTTATCTACCGTATATCTTCTCCAAACCCTCGTGGATAACGGAATGACAGAGGAAGCATTCAGAATACTTGAAAGCACCACGCTCCCCGGATGGCTTCATCCAATCACCCTTGGCGCAACGACGATGCTTGAAAACTGGAACGGACTTGACGTATTCAGAGATAGCTTTAACCACTATTCCTTTGGCGCGGTATGTCAGTTCCTCTTTGAGTACGTGGGTGGAATACGTCCCACCTTCGACTGCCCGGGATTTGAGAAGATCATCTTAAAGCCAACCCCCGGTGGAACGCTTCAGTGGGCATCGGCAGAGTATAAGTCAAAATCGGGACTGATCAAATCCGAGTGGCGGATAGAAAGCGGAGTATTTTACTACTCCTGCCTCATCCCTGAAAAATCATCGTCAACCCTTTATTTGCCCAGTGGAAAAATACACGAACTGGGCCCCGGCAAATATGAATTTTACGAAGATGTTTAATGGAAAATGAAATAAAACACAGAGAATTTGTTAGTTAAGCAACTCCCGAATGTATGGTTCTCTTAAAGTCCGACGGCATCATCCCATCACAAGAGAAAATCTTGAGAGATGCGCCGCAAGGATGATAAAATTAGCATGGTCAAAAACTAAAAATAAAAAAATCTAGGAGGAAATGACTATGGCAAAAGAAAAGAAAAGACGTCAGAGGAAGAAAAATGATTTCTTCTACGTCGCAAAGCACATCAAATTCCCTTGGCACCTGATAATTCTGGCAATGATAGCCGGAATGGGGCAGAGCGTTATCGCAGGTGCTATCCCCGACGCAACCGCAAATCTCTTTGACGGTGATTTCAACCCCGCCAAGCTCTGGCCTGTTGTTGAAATGCTTCTCAGCACCCTTGCCCTTGCGGTTGTAACCAAGATCATCTCTGTTCACGCAGAGGCAAAAGCAACTCTCGTAGCAAGAAGAGCGGCTTGGGAGCTGATGATCAACTCAAAAACAAAGTATTATGACGAAAATGACCCAGGCTCTCTTTTAAGCTTGGTAACGATCGATGCTCAGACTATGGGCGCGGGTATTGCTCAGCTCTTTATCTTTGTTCCAACAGCTCTTGTATTGGTGCTTGTAAGCGCCCTTCAGATATCCAGTTATAGCCCAAAGCTTCTTTTGGTACTGCTTATCATTATCCCTATGCATATCATCTATATGGCAATCGTCGGCAGATGGCAGATGAGACTCGGTAAGAAAATCTACGATGATTACGGTGAATTAACCGGATACCTCAGCGAGAGAATCAAGAATCTTCCTCTCATCAAGAGCTTCTGCGCTGAAAAGCTTGAGGAGCAGAACGGTCTTGATGCTGCCGAGAAGATCTACGATATTAACGGTAGAGGCTACGGTAAGCTCGCTTTCGTTATTCACGCATATCAGACCCTTGCCGTTGTTGCGGCTAACGTAATCACCGTGCTTTGGGGATGCTTCCTTCTCAGAAACGGCGATATCGACGTTCCCACCTTCCTTGGATTCACAATGTATATCGGAACTATCAGCGCAAGCTTTATGGTAGTATCTATAGTTTGGGGCTTCGTTAAGGACTTCCAGGGACGCGCATTCCGTTACGCAAGACTTCTTGAATCTCCTACCGAGGGCGTTACCTATAAGCACGTTAAGATGACAAAAGAGAATAATCGCATAGCGAAAGAGGCTAAAAAGCGCGCAAAGAAGGGTAATATATCATCAGTGGTGCCCGAGGGGCCTATTATCATCGAAAACCTTTCCTTCGCCTATAACGAAAAAGACGGAAAAGTGCTCTCGAATGTAAATCTTACTATTCCTCAGAATAAGGTAACTGCTATCGTAGGTCCTTCGGGAAGTGGTAAAACAACCATCATCAAGCTCCTTGAAAGACTCTATGAGCCTACCGATGGTAGGATAACAATTTCGCACCGCAATATTCAGGATTTAGATATCAATGCCTGGAGAAATAAGATCTCCTACGTTGTTCAGGATGCGGGCGTATTTAGCGGCACTTTAAGAGAAGCCCTCTGCTACGGCGTAGAGCGTGAGGTAACCCAGGCGGAGATAGACAGCGTAGCAAAGCGCGTAGGTCTTTATAGCTTCATTCAGTCCCTTCCCGAAAAATATGATACCGAGCTTGCTTCCTGGGCGGGTTCTGTATCGGGCGGACAGCGTCAGCGTATCGTTATTGCAAGAGCCCTTCTTCGTAATTCCGATATCTATATCTTCGACGAGCCTACAAGCGCTCTTGACCCCGATGCGGCAAAGGCTATCAGCAATATGATCTTCAATGAATTCAAGAGCAAGACTCTTATCATCATCTCTCACGAGCTGAGCTACATTGCAAGAGCGGATAAGATCGCCGTTCTCCATAACGGTAAGCTTGAGGGAGCAGGTACACACGAGGCGCTTATGGCGGGTTGTCCCGTATATGCCAACCTTGTCAAAGAGCAATCCTATAAGGAGGTGTTCAGATAATGAAAAACATAAAGAATAAAATCGACGTTATTGAAAAGGTTTCTCTTCGCCAATGTCTCAAAATATTTAAGGGAATGAAGCTTCCTTGGTTCCTTATGGCATTGACCTTGGCACTCTCCCTTATCGGATCATTCTTAACTCTCAATATGGCAGAGTTTTCGGGCGAGGTAGTTGACGCCTCTGGTAACGTTCCCGTAACAGAAATGGTGATATACATTTCCTCTGCATTGGTAGTTACTCTTTTTGCCGGCCTTGCACAGTTATTTATGTCTTACGCGGGTGAGAAGATCAATCTTAAATTAAGAAAAAAGCTCTGGCGTAAAATAATAGTTACAAAACAGAGCGTTTACGATGCTGACGGCGGCGAATCTCTTGTCAGCCGTGTTTCTCAGGACTGTGACTATGCTATCAAGTTCTTCACAACCAGCATCTCCATTATCGGTCTTATTGCAACCACCTCTATCTACGTAGTAAAGCTCTTTAACATAAACGTAAAGATGGCAAGCTACATCCTCGTCTTCATTCCCGCAAGTATTCTTATCGGTCTTTTCTATACCTTCCTTCGCTTCGTTGTAGCGCAGCGTTATCAGGGTAAGATGGCAAAGAGCACCGCGTATCTTGTAGAGAGAACAAAGGACCTTCCTCTTATCAAGACCTGTAACTGTCAGGAAAAGGAGCTTGAAGAAGGCGATGCTCGCTTTAAGGAACTTTACAAATATCATCTTAGAAACGGCTACGTTCAGGCAATAGCATCCGCAATCGATACCATTCTTAATATTCTCGGTATCGCAGTTCCTTTCCTTGTTGGTGCGGCATTCGTTCAGAGTGGCACAATAACCATCGGTGCCTTAATCATATTCAACTCCCTCTTCGGCAACATTCGTACGTCCTTCAATAACCTTATCGTATATGCAGGTGACTTCAAGGAAGCAAACGGTGCTCTCGCAAGAGTTACCAAGGTATTTGACCTTGAAGAAGAGGATGCAGAGGCAGGCGCGGCTCTCGCAGGCGAAATCAACGAGGACATCACCTTCGAGAACGTAAGTTTCGGTTATACCGATGAGAATATGGTTGTAAGAAATATCAACTGCAGGATTCCCAAGAATAAGATCACAGCAGTTGTAGGTAATAACGGCTCCGGCAAGTCCACCCTCTTTAAGATGATGGCACGCCTCTACGATCCCAAATCCGGTAGCCTTAAATTCGGTGATAAAAATTCTGCCGATTATAGCCTTCACTCTTGGCGTAAAAAGGTATGCCTTATTGCGCAGGGCAGCCCTATGATGGCAGGAACTATCCGTGATAATATCTGTTACGGTCAGGATGAGCCCGTATCCGACGAGAAGCTTCTCGAGGTTGCAAAGCTATCCCACGTATATGATTTCGTAAAGGATCTTCCCGACGGATTTGATACAGTAGTATCAGCAAGCGGCGGCAACTTCTCGGGCGGTCAGAAGCAGTGTATCGCTATTGCAAGAGCAATGCTCAGCAAAGCAGATTATCTCCTTCTCGACGAGGCAACAAGCAATCTTGACGTTAAGCGCGAAAAGGACGTTATGGACGCTATGAATGCTCTTATGAAGAACAGAACCACAGTTATCATAGCCCATTCTCTTGCTACTATCCGCAATGCAGACCACGTTATCGTTCTCAATAACGGTAATCTTGAAATGGAAGGCGCGCCCTCTTATATCCTTCAGAAGACAGATAACTACCTGTCGAAGCTTATGAGCCGCGGCGTATGATCAACTCTGAAAAGGACATTATCTATGGAAAAGCTTCCGTATAAATTCTATGACGGGGAGAGGGAGATCAGGTTTGATAGATTTGATCTTCCCGAGCCCTGGATAAACTATCTTTCTAACGGCAGAATGCACGCCTTCGTCTCCCAGGCAGGCGGCGGAATGAGCTGGTGGCTCTCGCCAATGGTATTCCGTATCTCCCGCTACCGCTTCTATAATCTGCCGAAGGACACTCCCGGATTTTATATTTACATCCGTATGGAGGACGGCAGCGTTTGGTCGCCCGCCTTCCGCCCATCGGAAACGGCGGTGGATATGCGAGAATCTTCCCATGCACCGGGATATTCTACCTTCACGGCTAAAAAAAGCGGACTTCTTGCCACCCTAAAGCTCTTTATGGCTCCCGATTCCGATACTCTTATCTGGGATCTTAAGGTCAAAAATGAAAATGGCGAAAATATCTCCTTTGACATTTTCGCATACGTTGAATTATCTCAATATCTTTTCCAGCAGGAAACGATTCTTGGCTACTACTTAAAGTGGAATGCAAGAGCAGTTTTCGATGAGGAGCTTCAGGCTGTGACCTTTGCTTATACGACCTGGATGCACCCCCGCGCAAATGAATCTCCCTTGGTTTATTTCGCCTCGGATTCCGATGTTTCTTCATTCTGCTGCAACCGCGATGTATTCTGCGGCAATTACAGAGATGAAAGAAATCCTATCGAGGTAGAGCGTGGCAAGCTCTCCGGCACAAATCTCCACGGCGGCGAGCCCTGCGGTGCGCTCCACGTACATAAGGAGCTTTCAGTGGGTGGGGAAGAGCATATCCGCTTCTTCCTCGGCGTTACCGAGGGGGCGCTTTCAAATTACGAAAAGTCGATAGAGGATACCAAGTTAACCCTCGCGTTACTTCGCGAAGATGGCGCTGCCGACCGTCAGTTTGAAAAGCTTTCTTCTTGGTGGCGTGAGCATCTTTCGGTGCTTCAGTGCAATATTCCTGACGATGAGGCTATGCGCCAGATAAACACCTGGAACCCTCTCCAATGTGTGCAGACTGCCCGTTATTCCAGATCAATAAGCTCCTCTGCATCAGGTGTTCGCGGTATCGGATTTAGAGATAGCGCCCAGGATATGCTGGCGCAGGCGTATCGCAAGCCCGAATGGGCATACGAAATGCTTGAATATTTAGCATCCCAGCAGTTTGAGGACGGTCACCCCGTTCACATTATGTGGCCCGAGGAGGCGAAGCCCGCCCAGGACATTACCCGCTCGGATAACCACCTTTGGATAGTATATCTTGCCTATGCAATTATTGCAGAAAGCGGAGATTTATCTATCCTTGACCGCGAGATCCCATTCCTTGCCCCCGATATGATAAATCATCAGGGTAGCGCAAGCCTTTGGGAGCATCTTCTCCGCGGTATAGATTTCACAGAAAAGCATCTTGGCGAGCACGGCTTACCGCTTATCCTTTTCAGCGACTGGAACGATCATCTCGGTCCCTTCGGTAGACGCGGTAAGGGTGAGAGCGTAATGGTTTCCGAGCAGCTTATCTATGCACTTTGCCAGATGGCAGAGCTTGCCGAGCTTCGCGGCGAAACCAACCTCGCAGATAAATTCAACGCCCGTATTGCACAGCAAAAGGAGGCTCTTGAAAGACTTTCCTGGGACGGAGATTGGTATCTTCGCGGATTTGACGATGACGGAAAGCCCATCGGCAGCCACACCGAAAAATATATGCGAATTTGGCTCAATGCCCAAAGCTGGATGGTCATTGCAGGCGCAGGCGACAGAGATCGCAATATCCGGGCTATGGATAGCGCAAAAAGAGAGCTTGATACAGGCCTCGGTCTTATGCTGAATGCACCCGGATTCCCCGGTTGGCCCTCTACAGAATCAGGAATGGTAAACGGTCTGCCCGCAGGCTATTCCGAAAACGGCGGCGTATTCCTTCAGGCAAATTGCTGGGCTATTATGGCAGAGGCGCTCCTTGGCAGAGGTGACGTAGCTTGGAAATATTACAAGCAGGCAATGCCACAGAGTATAATCAAAAAGATCGGCGTTGATCACTACCAGTCGGAGGCATACGCATATTGCTCAACCCTTCTTGGTAAGGCAAATGAAAAGTTCGGCTGGGGCGTGGTATCTCAGGTAACGGGAACAGCCGCCTGGATGGACGTTGTATCAACACAGTACATCCTCGGTGTAAGACCCACTCTTAAAGGACTTCACATAGATCCCGCAATTCCATCGGAATGGGAAAGCTATACCGTAGAGCGTATCTACCGAGGATATAATCTCCATATACGAGTGGAAAATCCCGATCGCGTTTGCCACGGAGTTAAATCAATAAGCGTAAATGGTGAGCCCATCGATATAAGCGGTGGAGCATACGTAACCGAGCGTCATCTCGCAAAGGATAAGCCCAACCAAATCGATGTAATAATGGGCTGATCTTACTCCTGAAAATGATCAATCAAAACAAAACAGGCAGAGCTTTCAAAATTCTGCCTGTTTTTTAATACTAAATATGAAATTTAAGTTCTTGTCATGACTTAATAATCGCAATATAATCCTTAACCCAAAAATGAATCAGGAAATAAACCCCTTCTGATACTTTATAGGTGTGGTTCCATACTGCTTTTTGAAGTCTTTTATAAACTTGGTTACGTCACCATAGCCTACCGCCTCGCAGAGGTTTGAAAGCTTTATCTTTTTGGCTTGCAGTATTTTCGCCGCTTCCTTAAGCCTAAATTCCTTTAATAATTCGGTAAAGGTCGTGCCCGTTTCCTTATGGAAAAGCTTTGAAAAATAAGGCTCGCTATAACCGAAATACCTTGCAAGCTCTCTCATAGTTATACTGCGATAATTCTCATACATATAGTTGATAATTTCGATCCACTTTCCGTCCTTTGCAGGGAAGGAGAGGAGAATATTCCGCGTGTCGGAATAGTTTTGCATACAGTAAACAAAAACCGATTGCAAAAGAAGGTAGATCATGTCATCGTGATACGGAAGCTTTTTTTTCTGCTGATTGAAAATCTCTAAAAGAGTACTTGGAATAAATTCGTCATTTCCGCATTCATAGCATACGGGAATTATAAAATAGGGAAGATTTGGAACATTAAATTCCGCGAATTTTTCCGACTTAATTTTAACTGTTAAAGAAAGGCAGTCATCAAAGGCTGAAAGCTGATGGTCAACGCTTGGATTTATGATAGTAAATGAACCTTCATTTTGCCGATGAAGCACGCCTTCTACGGTGTGATAGCAAGTTCCCCTGACAACGTAAACAAGCTCGAAAAAATCGTGATGATGCTTTGGAATATCAACGTAGCGCGGTAGCTTTTCTATTTCAATATCAGAGTCTTCTTTAATAAACTCGCTGGCAGGTAGTCCTGTTTTTCTATACTTCTTCGCAAAAATTTCCTCAATCTTTCTGCACTCCTTTTCAAATGCCATTGAATTGATATATTCAATCGATGGTAGATCTGTTTTGATGTATTTAGTAAGCAAAAGATATTGCGAATATGATAAATTCTTTTCGAATTTTTTATAATATTTCTTTCCCAGCTCCTCGATCCTATCGAGTCGATGAAGCTCATCTATCTTATATCGGTTCATTTTTTCGTTCTCCTGACGGAAATTATTTGTACAATATATATAATAACACAAACGAAAGTTAAAATCAACCTATTTTCTTCACAAAATATATGGTATTTTTTAATTTTTTGTAGTGGTACAATATAATCGTAAAAAAATATCTAGTTTTAATAATATTTGTACTGTGTATGTTAAAAAAGTACACATCCAATACTTTGGAGGTATTTATGAATATCAAGCTGTTATTTATGAAATTTATGGTGAAGCGGGGACGTAAAAAGCTCTTGCGCCGCCTAGCTGCATTTTCTCCCAAGGGCGAGAAAGTTATGGTGGAAAGAAGCTACTCGCCACCCGTTATGACCTATCTTTACCGTCCCGAAAAGGGCGGAGATAACCTTCCCGTTATTTTTAACGTTCACGGTGGCGCTTGGGTCGGCGGCGATGCGTTGCTGCTTGATACCCAAAGCTGGGAAATGGCAAACCGCCTTGGTTGCCTTGTTGTGAATATCAACTACGTCAAAGCCGACGTAAAGCCATTCCCCTATGCACAATACGAGGTAAGAGATACGGTGCTGCATTTCATAGAGCATAGTGAAGAATACGGCATCGACATATCAAAGCTTGCCGTAATGGGCTATTCTGCAGGCGGTCACCTTTGCGCCTCTGCGGCTCAGCTGCTCAGCGAAGAGGGGGTACAGCTCTCTTGTCAAGTGCTTTGTTATCCCTTCTTGGATTTCACCTTTGCGGGTGAGGAGCATAATGAAATGCGTGACGGTATGGGTGGCGTAGGTGATATCTTCTTCCCAAACCTTCCTATAAATGATCCCCTTGTTTCTCCGGGACTTCTGTCGGATAGAAGGCTAAAAAACGTAGCCCCTGCCTTGATAATAACCTGCGGAGAAGATGCGCTGAAGCCCCAGGCAGACGCTTATAAAAAGCGCCTCGAAAAGGTGGGCGTCAAGGTACAGCTTCTTGATTATCCCCAGTCCACCCACGGCTTCCTTGAATGTAACTATCCCGAAACAGAGGATAAAAATGGCGCAAAATCTCCCGAGCAGGCAGAGCAGTGCCGCATAGCGCAGAGAGCAATCGAAGAAGAACTTTTGAAAATATGGAGTGAACAATTATGAGTATGAAAGCAAAAATCCTTACAGGAATACTGAATCTCCTTAAGTTTCCAACGCTTAAAGGCAGCCCTAAAATTGGAAAATGGTATGGAATCCCTCTTGAGGGCTGTGTAAGCGCAGACGGAGTACCCGCACGCGCCGCATTCCGCAAGGGAAGTGAGAATAAGCTGATAGTTTTATTCTTCGGCGGCGGTGTTAGCTGGAATGAATATATGGCAGCCCGTCCAAACAGCATTTTTGGTAACCCCGATAAAATCAATTTCTACGCCGTTGGTGACGGCGCCTTGGTTGCCGACCTAGCTACAAGAATAGGCATACCCACCCTCAGTAAGAATAAAAGCAACCCCTTCCATACCTGGAATATGTTAGCCATTCCTTACGTAACAGGTGATTTTCATTGCGGTACGGGCGATTTCCCATACACCGCCCTTGACGGAACGAAGAAAATACTTCATCATCACGGCTATACCAATTATCGCAAAGCACTCACTGAAGCTATGAAGCATATGGACAGTGACCCCGATCAGATCCTTGTTACGGGATTTTCAGCAGGCGGATGGGGAACAGCCCTTCTTACCGATGATGTAATGAGAACGTTCCCGAATTGCAAGAACGTTACAAGCTACGTTGATAGCAGTCTTATGCTTCATCCCGACTGGCACGGCATAGCAGAAAACGTATGGAAAGCACCGAAGGAGATCGCTGACCGACTCCAAAGCGAAAATAATGTTCTGGATTGCCTTCGTGCGCTGAAGAAGGACCACGGCGACCGAGTGAAGATAGCCTATTCCTGCTCCGTTCGTGATTGTGCATTAACTGAATTTGTTAATTACATACAAGAAGATAAGCTATATGCTGACAAAGAAAGCGGCATTAAGTTCCAAAAGCAGCTTATCGATATGTGCAGGGATCTATATGAGAGCATTCCAAATGTATCTCTATTTATTTTCGATACACCCGAGGCAGGGAAGGATAAACAGGCGGCACAGCTGACAAAGCATTGCGTTATGGGCTCGGATAAGATCACATCAGACGGCGTAAGTGCGGCAGAGTGGCTGTGGAATACCGTATGCGGTAAGCCTCAGCAGCTGGGATTATCGCTTTTAGAGAAATTTCCAGAGTAAGTTTGTAGTAGCCTAAGGAAAAGATGGAAAAATGAGTAAGCACGGATCTTTTCTAGGCGGAGTATGAGATAGATTAAATAATAAAGTTTACAAATAAAAAAGTGAGGACTAAATATGCAGTCTTATGAAATAAAGCACATTGAAAAGGTTAGGGCAATATCCCCTGAATGTATGGTTTTGCTTAAAACGGACGGTAGCTTTCCTTTGGATGCCCCCGGAAAGATAGCGCTGTACGGTAACGCCGCAAGAAAGACCATTAAGGGCGGAACAGGATCGGGTGACGTGAACGTGCGCCACTACGTAAGCGTTGAAGAAGGCCTAGAAAACGCAGGATTTACTGTTACCACCAAAAACTGGTTGGACGGATACGATGCTCTGTGGAACGACGCCAATAAGGCGTTTCGCGCAGGAATTAAGAAAAAAATCGAGGCAGAAGGTATCAGCGCTATTATGCTTGGCATCGGTGCCATTATGCAAGAGCCTGAGTACGATCTGCCCCTTGACGGTGATGGAGATACGGCTCTCTACGTCCTTGGACGTATAAGCGGTGAAGGCTCTGACCGAGCGCCCGAGGGAGGAAATCTTGAACTGACTAAAACCGAAATCCGCGATATCCTTCGTTTGGAGAAGCAGTACAAAAGATTTATGCTTGTTCTTAACGTAGGCGGTGTAGTAGATCTCTCTCCGATAGCCGGCGAAGTATCCAATATTCTTGTTTTGTCACAGCTTGGTATGGCTATTGGCGACGCGCTGGCAGACGTGATTTTAGGAAAGTCTTATCCCTCAGGCAAGCTTGCTACCACTTGGGCAAAATGGGATGACTACTGCCACGAGGGTGATTTCGGTGATCCCAATGATACGAGATACAAGGAAGGAATTTACGTTGGATACCGCTATTTTGATTCGGTAGGTAAGACCCCTCTTTTCCCATTCGGCTTTGGTATTGGTTATACAAATTTTGATATTGTAGCAGAGAAAACAAATATATCGGGAAGCGAAGTTACCGTAATATCTAATGTGACTAACGTAGGCAGTCGCCTCGGCAAGGAGGTAGTACAGCTTTACGTATCGATTCCCGAAGGAAAACTTGATCAGCCATATCAGGTTCTTGCGGCATTTGCCAAAACCAAGGAGCTTAAGCCGGGCGAAAGCCAAGATGTAACTCTCCGCTTCAAAATGGAGGATATAGCATCCTTTGATGAAGAAAGCTGTTGCGCCATTCTTGAGAGTGGCAGTTACGTGCTTCGTGTGGGAAGCTCCAGCCGTGATACCTCTGTATGCGCAGTTGTGGACTTAGACGGTGATGCCGTAGTTCAAAAACTAAATAATGTTGGCGGCAAACCCGATTTTGTAGATTGGAAGCCCGAAAAGAGAGAGGTTGAAATTCCAAAGGACGCGCCCGTATTGAAGCTTTCCGCTTCTTCCATATCAGAAATTATTCCCAAAGATCCGACTATTTCAAATAAGGCTCTGAATATAGCAAAAAATATGACAGACAGCGATCTTGCCCTTCTTTGCACAGGCGCTTATAACGGCGGTGCTGGAAGCAATAGCGTTATCGGTAATGCAGGCATCACCGTTGCAGGTGCGGCAGGTGAAACAACGGGTATTTTTGCAGATAAGGGAATAGTTTCATTGATTATGGCAGACGGTCCTGCGGGATTGCGCTTAACCCCCATCTACGGTAAGGACGAAAATGGCGTCTACCCCTTAGATACTGGTAGCTTTGAACAAATACTGGAACTCATCCCTGAACAATTGATTGCTTTTCTGGGATTTAGCACGGAGCGCCCTCAGAGAAATGGAACTATTCACGAGCAATACTGCACAGCCATTCCCATAGCAACCGCCCTTGCGCAAAGCTTTAGCGAGGAGGCTTGTGAGATATGCGGTGATATCGTTGCAGATGAAATGGAGAGGTTTGGAGTTCATATCTGGCTTGCTCCCGCTATGAATATTCATCGTCTGCCACTTTGCGGAAGAAACTTTGAGTATTTTTCCGAGGATCCGCTCATCAGTGGTAAAATGGCGGCAGCCATTACAAAGGGCGTTCAGAAGCACCCCGGCTGCGGCGTGTCAATTAAGCATTTCTGCTGCAACAACCAAGAAACCAACCGTATGCACTCTAATTCCATAGTAAGTCAGCGCGCACTGCGTGATATTTACTTAAAAGGCTTCCGCATTGTAGTTGACGAATCAGACCCCGCGACTATAATGAGCTCTTATAATCTTCTTAACGGAGAGCATACCTCAGCCAGATACGATCTTCTTGAAACCCTGCTTCGCGGAGAATGGGGCTACAAGGGAATAGTTATGTCAGACTGGGTCAGCGGTAATATCAATAAGCCCGACGATAAATATCCCGGCGCGATCGCAAGCGGTGCTATCAAGGCAGGAAACGACATTATGATGCCGGGAACAGAAGGTCATCACAAGGATCTTTTAGGTGCGCTTAATAATCCCGATGCCACCTATCCCATTACAAGGGGGGATCTTGAAAGATGTGCCGCGAGAATGATAGACCTTGCACTGAAGCTTAATAAGGAGAATGTTTTGTGAGAACTATAGAAATTAAGATAAACGAAGAAAGAAACGTAAGGCTTACCGCGTATATTCAGGAGGCTGGCGGTGAGTTCCTGTTTTCAAAAAGACCTGCTATCCTCGTTCTTCCGGGCGGTGGATATGCAATGTGCTCGGATAGAGAGGCAGACCCGGTAGCGGCGGCATATCTCAAAGCTGGTTACCAGGCATTTATTCTTCGCTATTCAACGGGTGAGCATAAAAAATGGCCAAATCCTCTTGAGGACTATGAGGCGGCAATGGAGTATATCAAATCCCATGCAGACGAGTGGTACATAGATACGGAAAAAATAGCCGCAGTCGGCTTTTCCGCAGGCGGACACCTTTGTGCTACAGCGGCAACAATGGCTAAAAACAAGCCTTCGGCAGCAATACTCGTTTATCCCGCTATACTTAAAGATATTTGCGATATGTGTCAGCCCGGTATGCCCCAGCCAAACGAGCACGTAAGTGCTGACACATCGCCTTGCTTCATCGTTGCGGCGAGAGATGACAGAACGGTTGACGTGAAAAACGCACTTATGATGCAGCTTGCGCTTGCGGAAAAGGGCGTTTCCTTTGAAAGCCATATTTATTCCTTCGGCGGACACGGATTTTCAACGGGTGAGGATTGGATAGTAACCAATAGCGTATCCGAGAGAGTTCCAAATTGGGTAGGCGATAGCATTGGCTGGCTGGGCGAGCTTTTCGGTAAATTGACCACCTCCGGATTTACCGCTCCTACGGTGAAGCCATCCGTCAATGCAGATTTCGCACCAATACTCTCTGTTGACTGCTCGTTAAATCATTTAAGAAAGCAGTCTAGTGAGGCAAAAGAAATTCTCGCCCCCCTCTTTGCGGGTATGAAGGCAGTAGCCGATGAGAGAGGCTACTCTATGGAGGGGCTTATGACTGTCGTTGGAAACAATACGGCAAGAGAGCTTATGGAAATGGTTAGAGTTCCAAAAGAAGTAATATCCGAAATCGACAAAGCATTACATTCGGTTATCAACAAAATCAGTTAAGGAGATATAACTATGAGAAAACAGAAAGTTAACAAGCATCCCGATTGGCGTATGAGCCGATCCGAGAGAAATTGGTACTACGTCGGCGATACTGCAAGGCTGTTCTGTTCAGCCCTAGTAGGAACGTACATGACTATGTTCCTGATGTTCCAGGGCGTCAGCACGGCTTCGGTTGCCACTGCAATTTTAATCGTTAAGTTCATTGACTCTATTGATGACGTCCTCTTCGGCTTCATCATTGATAAATTTAAGCTCACTGAGTGGAAAATATTTAAGAAGGCGGCAGGAGATGGCAAATATATGCCGTGGTACCGTCTGTTCTTCTGGACGTTCCCCGCGGCAACCATTCTTTTCTTCCTGATGCCCAAGGAAAGTGCAGATTCCGTAAAAATTGCTTGGTTCTTCGTAACCTATCTCTTGTATGACCTGACCTGCACCTTGACAGAGGTTCCTATGCAGTCTATGGTTACCACCCTTACAGATAGCCCCTCCGAGCGTAACAGCATTCTGACCGTTAAGGGCGTTATTACCGTTATTGGCGCTGTTGGTATGGCTATCGTTGTTTCTGCTCTTATAAGCGAGAGCGTTGGCATTCCTCTCAGAAGCGTTGGCATTTGGGGCTCGGTTATTTTCCTCATTCTTATGATTCCTATGGTTTCAAAGGTAAAGGAATACAATACCGACTTGAAGAACGTGGAGCAAGAGGGATCCCAGGAAAAATACACCGTCAAGGATATGATCAACTGTGTATTCACTAATAAGTACATTTTGATTTACTTCCTTGTAGTAATAGTTTCCACTATCTTTTGCACTCGTACCGCCGTTGAAGGCTTTATCGGCTTCTACATATTCAATGACTCAATGGTATTTACCTACGTTATGCTCATAGGCTTCGTTCCGGGCATTATTTTAAGCGGCTTCTGCGGTAAGATAGCAGATAAGGTAGGAAAGAGAAATCTTCTTGCATTTATCTTTATGCTTCTTGCTGTTGCAGGTCTGATCCTTTACTTCTTCGGCCGCAATAACGTGGTGTTCTTCATCGTTGCCGGAGGTCTTCTTGCAATTCCAAACGCTCTTATTTCTGTTGTAAGAACCTATATCGCTCCCGATACTATCGAATTTACAAGATATAAAACTGGTAAGGATTGCGCAGGTATTTTCTATTCGCTTCAGTCCTTCATCAATAAGGTGCTGACCAGTGTGACCGGTTCCGTAGGACTTTACATTCTTGCTTTCTGTGGCTGGAAGGAGGTTCAGGGTGAGAGCTTTGCCGACCTTGCAGCCCAGGGAGTTACCCAGACGGAACCCGCGCTTAATGCTCTCTGGAGTCTTGGATACCTTGTCCCCTCTGTTGGATTTGCAATCGCAGCAGTATTGCTTTACGCCTTCTATAATTTGAAGGATAAGGATGCGGATCTGATGGCAAAGTGCAATGCAGGTCAGATCACCCGCGAGGAATGCGAGGCACAGCTTTCAAGAAAGTATTAATCACAAAACCTTGAATTATCAGCTAAAAATATGAAAGATAAAATAGAAAAGCTTATTTCCGCTCCAATTCAGGACGGAGAAGTAACAGAAGCAAAACTTATGGAAGCGGGTGCGCCCGCTTCCATACCCGGTATCCCCATAGGACCTGCTCCGGAGTATATTAAGGTTTCAGTAACCTGTAAGCCGGAGGAGGGAAGTAATATCCGAATTGAGGTATGGCTCCCAACTGACGGTTGGAACGGAGATTTCGTAGGCGTCGGCAACGGAGGTGCTGCAGGTATGATTTTGCCCTTCGTTATGGTCGGCCCTCTTAGGATGGGCTTCGCCGTGGCAACCACCGATATGGGAACGTCTGAGGGGCCTGACTGCGGTATTGGAAATAAGGCAATATGGCGCGACTTCGGATATCGCGCAACTCACCTGATGACCCTTGCGGCGAAGAGAATTATTGAAGATTACTATGGAGAACCGCCGAAGCATTCCTATTTTACAGGCTCGTCAACGGGCGGTCAGCAGGCATTTATGGAGGCGCAACGATATCCAGAGGATTATGACGGAATTTTAGTCAATGCTCCCGCCTTTGACAGAGTGAATCTTCACCTTGCATTCCTTTGGGATTGGCTGTCGGTCAACCGAGGAGAGGGAGGTCAATTCACAAACGAGGATGCTGAGAAGATAGTTAAAATTATTTTGGATAAATGCGGAGAGATTGGCGGCCGTCAGGGGAATGACGGATTTATGTACCATCCTCACAAAATTAAAATAAATGAGGATATATTTGAAGGCAGTGGCTTCTCCGACGAGCAGCTCCAAGGACTTATGAAGATATATCAAGGGCTCGCAGACCCCGTGACAGGAGAGCAAATCTATGAGCCCACCATAGTTCCGGGTAGTGAGGCTTGTCCTATGGGTCTTGCTCACCGTTGTGAACATCCTGGATTTGCAGATGGTTTGTTCTATATCTTCCGCTGGGTCCTCGGTAAGGATTTTGACTTTACAAAATTTGATTTTCAAAAGGATGCAAAGCGAGTGCGCGATGCCCTTAGCCCTCATCTTGATGCGACAGATACAGACCTCTCGAAATTCCGTGATCGCGGCGGTAAGCTTCTTCTTATTCACGGAACTGCAGACCCCATCATTCCATACACAAGCTCAATTCGTTATTTCGAGCAGGTTAAAAAAGAGCTTTTGGAGGTTGACTCATTCTTCCGCCTCTATCTTGCGCCCGGTATGGGACATACCACGGGTGGTCCCGGTGTTCAGGATATCGTATTCGGTCTTCCTGCCACACCGAAAGATAAAAAGCATTTAGGACTGCTTGCATTAAAGGATTGGGTAGAAACGGGAGTAGCTCCAAATGAGCTTTATCCCGTATCCTTCAAGCAGGATAACCCCCTCAGCGCCTTTCTCCCGGACGGCGTCGCTTACGAAAGAGAGATCCGCCCATGTAAGGGAGAATAAAACCCGCTTCTACAGCGAACTTGAAAATATTTTTTATAATTAAGCAAAAAAAGTAAAGCAGAGTTAGCATTGTATGATATCACCTTTGCTTTTTAAGGCTTTATCTTCGAGGAAATATTAATGAAAAAACAAAACTTTAACGAGGGATGGATATTCCATAACAGTGGCGGAACCGCCCTTGAAAAAACGCTGAATCCCGTGACTGAGTCATATCCCGTCACCCTGCCTCACGACGCCATGATAAGAGAGAGGCGTGACCCCGAAAACAAGACGGGAAATGCAACGGGATACTACCCCTATAAAACAGTTCATTACACCAAGGAATTCTTTTTGGATGACCTATCCGGTAATACGTTTATAGAATTTGAAGGTGTATATAAAAATACATCCGTCTTTATCAATGGCACGCTTGCCTATGAGCATAAAAACGGCTATACTCCCTTTCTCGTTGATGCTTCTCCATATCTGACCGAGGGCAAAAACAGCATTAAGGTTCTAGTCAGAAACGGCGTCCCCTCAAGCCGCTGGTATACGGGAACAGGAATATACCGTGACGTTTGGATATACCGTGGCGGGGATATATACGTAAAGCCCGCATCGGTCAGAATAACCACCTTGCAGTGCGACGAGTGCGTTGCCGTTCTTGATGTCAAAGCAACTCTTGTAAATAGCAGAAACAAAACTGCAAAAATCACTCTGACACATAAAATCGGTGAAAAAAAGCTCTCTCTTCCCGTTACTATGATGCCAAACGAAACTAAAACGGTAAGCGCACGCTTTGAGGTGGACTCTCCCACACTTTGGGAAATAGATTCCCCTTATATGTACGAATGCCATACCGATATTGACGGATGCGACGGAGAAACTACCCGATTTGGCATTCGCACCTTGTCACTTGATACCAAGCGAGGATTCCGTCTGAATGGCAAAATGATAAAGCTCCGTGGCGGATGTATCCACCACGATCACGGTATCATTGGCGCGATAGAGCATAAGGCCCTTACATACAGACGCATTAAAAGGCTGAAGGAGGCGGGCTACAATGCTATAAGATGCGCCCATTTTCCTGCAAGTAAAACTGTTCTTGACGCTTGTGACGATATCGGTATGCTGGTTATGGTGGAGCTGTGCGATGCCTGGACTACACCCAAGGTGGACTTTGACTATTCCTTCGATTTTGAAGACTTTTGGGAAAAGGATGCTGTGGCTATGGTTGATCTTTGCTACAATCACCCCAGTGTTATTATCTATTCCATCGGCAATGAAATCGTGGAAACGAGCAATATGATAGAGGTGCAGCGCGGCAGAAAGGTCGCTGAGCTTATAAAAAGCCTCGACCCTACAAGATACGTTACTAATTGCATCAATATCATCCTGGCAATAATGAGTAAGATACCCGAGCTTGCCGCCAAGGCAGGAGTTGATATAAACTCTATTTTGAATGGCGATAAGGAGGCAGCAGCTCGCCTGATGGCGTCAAGGGAGATCGTTGAGCCTCTCGAGGAAGCCTTCAGTTATCTTGATATAGCAGGGTATAATTACGCCACCAGCCGATATATGTTAGACTCGAAGCTTTATCCAGAAAGAATAATTCTCGGCGCAGAATGCTGTGCGGGTGAATTATATGATAACTGGCAGATATGTGAGTCCTTGCCCCAGCTTATAGGCGATTTCGGCTGGACTGCTTGGGATTACTTAGGCGAAGCGGGAGTAGGCCAGATGAGATACGGAGAAGGCGTGGATTACGACATTTACGGCCCATACCCCTGGCGTACAGCAAGCTGCGGAGATTTCGACCTTATAGGTGACCGCCGCCCCGTTTCCTATTGGCGCGAGATCGTATGGGGCAAAAGATGCGATCCCTATATTGCCACCCAAGATCCCGCTCATTATGGAGAGAAGCAATCTCCCACACGTTGGGGCTGGTCGGATGCCAAGCGTAGCTGGAAATATCGCGGCTTTGAAGGAAAGCCCATTATTGTGGAGGTCTATTCAAGCGCAGACGAGGTGGAGCTTTTCAGAAACGGAGAATCACTCGGCAAGAGGCAGCCACAAAAATGCAAAGCTTATTTTGATATTACCTACGAGCCGGGCGAGCTTTATGCTATAAGCTATAAGGGCTCTCAAAAAACGGGCGAGGATAAGCTTATCACCGCTTCGTATGAGGTATCGGTGAAAACCGAATATTTGGGTGACGGCATTACAGAGATCAGCCTCGTTGACGAAAACGGAATTTTGAATCCTGATGCCGACCTTCAGCTTGAGATACCCGAAGAGTATATGGCTGACGTTATAGGATTTGGATCCGCAGACCCCAAAAGCGAGGAAAACTATTTTGACAGAGTAATTAAAACATATAACGGCAGAGCCCTTATTGTCACTAAGGGAGATAAATTGCCGAAAATCGAGGTAAAGGCAAATGGCATTTACGAGAATTAAACGTTGGTTTTTTACTACAAGGCTTAAAAAAGCAAATGAGCATTATAAGACCGATAAGGTGATCGGAGAGCGAGGCATAATTGAGAGGAATGGCAAAAATCCCGTTGAGGTAATTTTCTACCACCCCGAAAAACGAGAAAATATGCCCGTATTCGTTCAGGTACACGGTGGCGGATGGGTAGGAATGGATGCCGTCGATGATGACGCATACTGCGACCGTTTATCAAAGGAGCTTGGTGCCTTTGTGGTAAACGTCAACTACAAAAGACTATACGAGGAGAGCTTCCCTTATTGTCAGGAGGAGGTAGCAGATGTTGTCAGATGGCTGAAGAAAAATGCCGAAAGTCTCTCAATCGATCCCGATCGTATTGTAGTATCGGGAGGTAGCGCAGGCGGTCACATTACGGCAGGTGCGGCTATACTTTTGGCGTATGACGGAATAAAAATCGCAGGACAAGTAATAGAGGTTCCTTTCCTTGATTTTACAGGTACGATCCCCATTGATTTTCCCGAAGGAAACAAGCTGTATCGGTTGATGTTTGAGGTCTGCCCGCCCAAAGTTCCTATTAACAGCGAGCTTATCTCTCCAGCAGCAAGAATCAAGGATGAAACTATCGAAATGCTCTCGCCCGCAGTAATCATAGTGTGCGGAAGAGATCCTTTGCATCCCCAAGGGGAGCATTATGCGACTCTCTTAAAAAAGCACGGCAAGCTTCACGACATAATAAAATACGAGAGGGGCTATCACGGCTTTGGAACCGAGCGCGAGGATGAAAAAGAGGAGCAAGACCACCTTCGTGAGGAATGCTTTGAATATAAGGTTAATAAGACCCGCGAGCTTTATGATTTATCAAAACAGGAGTAAAATATGAAGCAGTTTTTCAAGAGTAAAGAGATTTTCCCCGGCGTTTACGGTATTACAAGCGAGGCTGTGGCGAAATTTCTCATAGTCGGAGAGCATCACGCCCTTCTCTTTGATACGGGATACGGCTTTGGAAATCTCGCAGAATATGTAAGAACAATTACCGATCTTCCTCTGTACGTGGTAAATTCCCACGGTCACATAGACCACGCAGGCGGAAATACAAAGTTTGATAATCCCTGCTATATGCACCACGACGATCTCGAGGTGTATAAATATCATCAGTCCGAGGGTTTCAGAAAAATCGGCTGGGGGATGCTTTATTCGGTGCAGAAAATTCTATTTTTCTATAGATTCATTATTCCAAAGGGATACAAGATGAGCGATTATCTTTCAAATCCCGTATCGGAGAGCTTTATTGATATAAGCGAAGGACAGGAGTTTTACCTCGGTGGTGTTACTCTCCGTGTTGTTGAGATACCCGGTCATACTGCAGGAAGTATAGGACTTTACTGCCCCGAAAAGAAGCTGTTCTTTGCAAGTGACGGTATTTGCGGCGGTACTTGGCTCTTCCTGCCCGAATCAACAAAGCTTTCGGTTTATCTTAATTCACTAAAAAAGGTTGACGCCCTTGACTTTGATTATCTTATTACGGGACACAGCATCAAGCCCGAGCCAAAATCCTCGCTTTATGACTATATTGACGTTGCAGAAAACCTTGATTTTGAAGGTGGCATAGTTCAAAAGAAAACTGCTTTCGCTCCGGGAGTCGTATATAAGCAGTGCTTCAGCAAAAACAAGGCAAAGGGCAAAAGATCGCCTTGTGTTATGATAAGCGAAGACAAGCTTTAAGTCAGAGGAGTAGGTGTAAGCCGCTCCAAACAAATAAAAAACAAAAGGTCGGACTCGATTTCTTATAATGATCAAAACGAAGTGATGAAAACTCGAATTGAAACAATTACCGAAACTGAAAGGTAGATCGAATCTGCCTTTTCAAAGAAATCGGGTTCGTACATTCTCCTGCTACTACACCAAAAAATACTGCAGAAAAGGATACGTTTTCTGCAGTATTTTTTACCCATTGCGAAAGCAATGGCATATCATCACCGAAGGTGCATATCATCAGCCGTAGGCTGTATTTTCTTTCGCAATGATGATATACTCGTCTGAAAACGAGCATATCTCGTTTTCAAACGGATGATATGCAATTCCTCTGGAATTGATGATATACAAGGCTTTCGCCTTGATTTTGATGTTAGAATGTGGTATAATACACTCAAAGAAGTGATATTGTGTCAAAAAACTATTTATTGATATATTCGGAACAACTCGCAACCGAAATAGAATTGATGTACAAAATATAAAAGCACCATCCAATACTTTGTTCCAAATACGCAAAAGCTCAAGTAGCGTTTACGCAAATATTCGTGAAGCAAATTACGGTCAAAGTAAAGCAGATATGATTTCCAAATTTGAAATTGCGCTCAAAGAATGTAGCGAAACAGAAGGTTGGTTGCAGTTGTTGTTAAACACAAACGCTATAGGCGAAAAAATTTTCAAGAAATATCGCAACCTTTGCGGACGCGTCAGGCGAATGCTAATTTCAAGTTGTAGAACATTAAAAGACCAAAAGTAATTTATAAAAGAGCCTATCTTCCGAGATTTTTTGCACCTTCGGTGGAGGGGCTCTTTTTCTTTTCGTTAAAATTGTGGGTATTCGTTAAATTTGTGGTATCCGTTAAATTTGTGGGTATAATTGTGAAAATATAGTCTACGGATGATTAAAAGTATTGAATTAATTAAAGATTCGTGGTATAATGCATTTGATAGAATTGACTTATTAATTGGAGGTATTTTATGGATAAAGAAATGTTAGGACGACTCTTAATTGATTCTTTGACCAAATATAATTTCAAAAATTACGGCTCTAAACTGTTTTACTTGGAATTAATAGATTCGATTATCATTTTGGAACAGGTATTCCATAATGGCGGTGCAGAAATGTACTTAAATATTATCATAAAAGAATGCCATCCGGAAATCAGCAAAATTACAAAGAATATTCTTAAAGATAATTTACTCTTGGATAGTACCGGTGGAAAATTG
The DNA here is from genome assembly GCA_045589435.1 of Eubacteriales bacterium. Taxonomy (GTDB): domain Bacteria; phylum Bacillota; class Clostridia; order Oscillospirales; family CAG-272; genus UBA1740. The sequence goes on from JAZNPB010000072.1 coordinate 103,618, forward strand.
TTTTACAAAACGACAACCGGTTTTCATTGGAACTTTTTTGATATAGATGTGGATGACTTTGAAAAAGTGATAGATGATTTTTATCACGTAAACATAAAACCATTTGAAACAAGTTATCTTGTCGGAATTGAGCATTACAATGAGCTGTATTATAAAATTTTCTACGGAAATCAAATCAAGCTATATAAAGATATCGCAGAGAAAATAGGACATCCAGAATTAGCACATTTTAGAGGGCATGAGTGGTTTTTATCAGATTATTATTACCTTGTATTTAAGTGTAATATTGATTCAAGATTTGTTTGTTCCAATACCGAACAATACATTATTGAAAACGTGATAAAGAAATCTCCTGATGAATTAAAGGGCAAGTATTTGACAAAGTGGAGAAACGAACGCTGCAAGGAAATGCTTGTTGCTAAAAGAATGTGGCGTAATTTTGGTTACGGCATTCCGTTCCCTTTTATCGATGGAAAACCTTTAAAGTTTTACGGTACAGATATAGATAATGGAAAGGCAATATCAATTTTTACTAACGAAGAAACGGGTGAGTTTTATCATTGCAGAATTACGGATAGATCTGATCCAAATGATGTAAAATACGAGATTTATAAAGTTGTCTAAATTTATATCTATAGTTGCACCCATTCGTTAAAATTGAACCCATTTTTTGCTAAAAAAGTGAACCTATTTTCTATAAAAAGTGAACCCATTTTGCAAAATGAACCCATTAGGATTTTGTATCCTTTTCGTAGCCCTTTCACATAAAGAAACCATAATATTGATACGAAAAATATCGGTATTATGGCTTTTTTATTGCAAAATAGGGATAGTTTGCTCTTTTTCATAGGTCTTATCGTAATAGGCTTGCCGGGATCTTTTTGTTTTTGCAAGCCTTTTTTGTTTTTAGCCGTAAAATACAAATCGTTCACTTTATACCTCTTTCGTTCAATTTATGGGGTATCGTTCAATTATTGATTCGCTTAAAAGAATTATTGATTTTCAATGGATTATGTGATATAATAAACTCACCGATAAATAAGTATTTACAAGTGAGTGTAAAAATGAAGTATATAGAATATGGAAAGCATTGTCTTGATACAATTATTCTTCTACACGGCGGTGGGTTGTCGTGGTGGAATTATGAGGATGTAGCAAATGCGCTTCAAAATGATTATCATATCA
>JAZNPB010000073.1:0-5755 GCA_045589435.1 Eubacteriales bacterium
TCCGACTTAATCCAGTACACCCTCAAATGCTGTAATAAACAAGCCCTCACTATTGGACTGACAAAGAAGCTCGTTGACCTTGGTGAATATTGCGCCGAGATCTCTGCCCGGTGTGGTGTGATCTTTAATCAGTGTTTTACCTATCACCATAAACAGTGCCGCAGGGACGCCCTTGCCCGATACGTCTGCAATAACGAGTGCAAGATGCCTTTCGTCCACCATAAAGAAATCGTAGAAATCGCCTCCAACCTCTTTTGCGGGAGTCATACTCGCGAAAATGTCAAATTCATCGTGCTCGGGAAATGCGGGAAAAATGCTCGGTAGCATTGAGGTTTGGATATGGTGTGCAACGTTCAGCTCTGTGGAGATGCGCTCGGCCTCACGTGCTGCCTTGCCTTGTTTGATAAGAAGTCCTCTCGTTCTCCTTGAAAGTGTGCTGCATATCAGATAAACAACGCACAAGATGCCTGCTCTCGGCAAATAATAGAACTCGAATGCATGCAGATAAATACTGCGTCCTTCACCTCTGAGATACGCAAGTCTTCCGGAAAGATTATCGTATTCTTCGATATAATTTCCCAAAATATTTCTGTCCCATTCTCCAAACACGATTCCGGCGTAAAGCGATGCAAGCATCATAATAAGCGTTGCTATCAAGGCAAAACGAGCAAATTTCGGTGAGTAATAATGACAGGCAAGTATAACGGGACAAGCCCACGCCAAAACCAAGTCTCTGGGCATAGCCACCGACATCATTGCAATCACAAGAACGAAAAACAGAAACAGTATGTAGCGGAGGATGCTGCTTGGAATATGAGCAAACCGTTCGAGAAGCAAGGGTATGAGCAACAGCACGATGCTGATCGGCATAACCAGATTCATCAATGCATCGTCAACGATGAAGAAATCCAGAAGATTCAGTATCCATATCAAGACCGTAACAACGGCGGCAAACATCAAGCACCTTACCGTGTAATGGTTGGCGTTCTTTTCGTTTTCCTTGAATAAAGCTTGTTCCAGAACCTCGATTTTATCCTTTTTGCTCATAGAATTACTCTATGGTAAGAATGTCGGAGAAACCGGTCACTTCAAAAATTTCGGCAATCGTCTCATTCACATTTCTGATAATCATCTCGCCCTGCTTATTCATTACCTTCTGTGCTGCGAGAAGAACGCGGAGACCTGCGGAAGAAAGGTATTCAAGAGCCGCAAAGTTAAGCACGAGTTTCTCTACGCCGGAAATATTTTGTTTCAGTTCAGCCTCAAGCTGGGGCGCGGTGGTGGTGTCAAGTCTGCCGATCAGGGTGATGGTAAGCTCGGTTCCGTTAAGAGTTTTTTCGATGGTCATGGTTGTATTTCTCCTTAAAATTTATTTTTTTATTATATGAATGCGAACAGTATGAAGTTCAAAATGAACAGCACTGTGCAAATCCAAACAATGGGGTGTATTTCCTTGATTTTCTTGCGACAAATCTTAACGATACAGTAGGTGATAAAACCAAAAGCCATACCGTTAGAGATGTTGTAACACAGGCACATAAATATTCCGGTAAAGAATGCTGGGATTGCTTCGTCAAGCTCGCTCCAATTGATATCCTTAAATGACGAAGCCATCATTATGCCTACGATCACGAGTACCGGAGCGGTTGCCGCAGCGGGTACGGCACTGACGAAGGTGCTGAGAAAAGCGGATAGGATAAAGCAGAGCGACGTGATAACAGATGCAAAGCCCGTGCGTCCTCCCACACCGATTCCGGCAGCACTTTCAACGAAAGTGGTAGTGTTCGACGTTCCGATCAATGCTCCTATTGAGGTAGCCGTTGCGTCTGCAAACAGAGCCTTATCAAATCGGGTTTTGAAGCCTTTTCCGTCTCCGGCTGCCAGCTCGTCCTCCATATTGAAGATGCCTGCGCGAACACCGGTTCCAATAAACGTTCCTATCGTATCAAACGTATCCATTATGCTGAACGCAAATATGACAACGAGCGTAAGTGGAAGTTTGCTGACGTCGGTAAACAAACTCAAAATACCGCCTTCCCTGAAGATTGCAAGGAAAGTGGTAGGTAACGCTTGACAAGCCTCCGAAAGACTCACCGTTTCTCCAAAATTGGTTACACCGAAAGGAATTCCTATAAGCGTCGTTGCGATAATTGCAATAAACAAAGCTCCCTTAACATTCATCAGCGTCAAAACAATAGCAAGCAGCAATCCAATCATGAACACCCAAATTACGGGCGTGTTAAATGTTGCGATTGCCGGAACACCGGATGAAAAATCAATAAACCCGACATTCAAAAAGCCGATGTATGCCACGAATAAACCGATTCCGCCGCCGATTGCGTTCTGCAAGCTTATGGGAATGGAGCGAATAATCATTTTTCGCGCCTTGGTTACGGTAATGAGAATATTGATTATTCCGCATATAAACACGATGGAAAGTGCTTGCTGCCAAGTAAACCCGAGTCCGAAGCAAACGGTATATGTAAAGAATGCGCCTGTTCCCATACCGGGAGCCTGTGCATAAGGGACATTAGCGACCAGCCCCATTACCAACGTACCTATTACCGAAGCAATAATAGTTGCGAGGAAGACCGCTCCCCACTCCATTCCCGCTTTTGCAAGAACACTTGGGTTGATAAAAAGAATGTATGACATTGCGAAGAACGTAGTTAATCCGGCAAGTATTTCGGTTCTGATATTTGAACCGGATGCTCGTATTCCGAAGTACCGTTCAATGAAATTTGTTTTGCCGACTTTCATTTTGCTTCCGCCTTGTTAAAAATAGATTATTTTGCAAAAAAGCTGTTGACTTTGTTCTTTGTTCTCATATTGTAACATAGATTTGCATTTTAATGTTGTGTTCTTAAAAAACGTAACCAATCGTAACCAGTTACAATGAGTCGAATCTTATTGATTTATTTACATATATGTGGTATAATCATATAAAAGACATATTATAACTTGACGAAAGGAGTTCATATGACAGTCGAGAACAGAAAAATACTAATCATAGAAGATAACAAAGACGAACTAAGAGCTCTTGTTTCGCATTTTTCGAGAAAAAATGAAATATACACAGCCACAACGTTGAAAGAAGGACTGGAACTTGCCAAATGGAGAAATTTTGACGGAATTATTCTTGATCTGATTCTTCCCGATGGCAACGGTATGCAGTTGTTTCGTTCAAACGAGATTTTGCCCCCGGTTGTTATTCTTTCCGAGGTTGGCTCCGAGGCATCTATGATGGAAGGATTTACGCAAGGAGCACTCGATTACGTTGTAAAGCCTTGTTCACCCAAGCTTCTTGAAATGCGTCTTGCTTTAAGGCTTTTGCCTATAAAGCAAGCAACGACTTCTATAAACGGCCTCACCGTAAATGCAACAAAGCGCACCTGCTTCTTTCAGGATAAACAAATTCCGCTAACATCATCGGAATTCAATATCCTGTATTTTCTGATCACTCATGCAGGACAATATTTCACACCCAATGATATTTATGAGAACGTGTGGAAAATGAAAAGTCTGAACACCACAACGATCAAACGACATATATCGACACTTCGCATTAAATTGACAAATGCCTGCGGAGATATAAAAATGATACATACTGAATTTGGAAAAGGTTATTGCTTTACAAAGGAGGAGCAGCAATGAAAAAGAAATCTATAGCACTCGCATTTTTTGCAATCACAATTTTACTCGGTACACTGATTTCCGTGTTTTTACCCCTTGCAGAAGCCAAGAATATCGAAGTTGCTCCCTCACATGATACAACTTACGAAATACAGGTAGGCTATGACAGAGAAAACAAAGTCCCAATTACAGAAACACATACGGCAACCACCGTTAAGGTTACGGATTTGTTTGAAGTCAAAAGATTGACCGCATATAACTACTATCCAAACGAATATGCGGAAATAACGTCGAACGCCATCAGCAACGAGCATAACGGCGAAGTATTCGCTTCCAAAGGTACTCTGCGGTACGTGATTACCAATCTTGAAGGTATCACCCCGGCGAACGGGACTTGGGAGGAGGATCTCGCACCGTATGCTGAGTACATAGGAGACGATGAAAGATTGCATCTAACGATGTATCTCCCGCCGATGCTTTCCGCCTGCAATGTGTTTGTGCGCGTGCAACACGAGGCTTCTATGGGAACTCTGACCGGATTTGACTCAGTTAGCTATGCAACTACCGATCAGGAGCTTGCCTATGATGAGACGGTCGTTCACGCCGATGGCACCGAAGGAATATATCTTGATATTCCTTTGATCGTATCCAATCGTGCGTGGAATGAAAATCCTATCCAAAACGGTTGCATCATTACCATCCACTATGAAGCGGAGGAAGGCAAGCAGGTTGGATTCGTCGGCACACCCATAATCGGTCTTGACGAGGATGTACGTGCGATTGTCGATGGCGGAAATAATTTCAGATTGATCACCGTGCTCTTGGCTCTTGTTACTTTCTTTATCTTCGTGTTTGTTTGTGTCTTGAAACGTGCCACCGCGTTTATCCCGCAGCTTGTTTTTGCTCTCGGTATTATGGTAGGCGTGTATGCGTCTATGTCACTTGTAGGAGCAACAGAGTCACCGTATTTTTGGATGGCGGTAAGATCCGCAGCCGCAGGTATATTCTTGCTCGGAGCAAGCCTGACGTTGCCGAAGATGTTTGCGAAAATCCCGGTAAAGTACGTCTCCGCTGCATTATCGCTTATTTATACAGGACTTGCGTTTGCTGTTCCGCTTGTAAACGTTGAAAAGGCGAATGCAATTACACTTGCCTATCAAATCATCGGCTCTTTTGTAATTCTGACTGTTATTGTATTTTCGGTAATCGAAATATTGCGCGGAAAGCAGATAAAGCTTTGTGTTAACAACGCTCTGGCATCGGTTCTCGTCTTTTATGTAATGTTCTTGTTCAGCGAAAGCGTGAACATACGTTACAGTCCTTTGATGTGGATGTCTTTGATGATGCTTGGCGTAATTCTGGTGATAGGATTCCGTGAATTCATCCTGTCCGAACGCCGCAACCGTCAATTGACATCTAATCTTGAGGCAGAGGTAGCGCTTCAGACGAAGAATATGCAGACTATTATCGAAGAACGCGAAAGAATATTGCAGTTCATTTCTCACGATATGAAGAAGCCGCTTTCCTCCGCTCGTGTTTATCTGTCCGCATTACGTCAAAAGCAAGAACGGGGTGACCAGCTTAAAACCATTGATATCATCGAAGCGAAAGTATCGGATCTGTATGATAATCTTTCTGCGGTTGCTGATTATGCCAAGCGGAAGTATATTGCGGAAACACCCGTGACCGTATCAATTGATGAAATTCTGAATGCGAAGTATGCCGAGCTTGTCCCCGATGCAGAAGCAAACGGAATTGTAATGACAATTTCGGCAAAGCGTGCTCTTGCTTTTGCAAAACCCGACGCATTAAAATCGGTGCTTCATAATCTTATTTTGAACGCCATTGAACACGCCGAATGCAGTAATATTTGGCTTAAAGTCTATCGTAAATTTGATAAATGTATCATTACTGTTACAGACAATGGAAAGGGATTTGGAGATAAGGATGTGTTCCATCCGTATTATTCGGGTAACGAAGGAGAGGAAAATGTCGGACTTGGCTTGTATATTTGCAAGAGCCATATCGAAGCAATGAACGGCACTCTTACTCACGAATATTCGAATCACAAGTTAACCTTTACAATAACGCTTCCGATTGCTTAAACAGTAATTGGCAAAAG
>JAZNPB010000074.1:0-8358 GCA_045589435.1 Eubacteriales bacterium
GTAGATTGCTCACGCGTTACTCACCCGTCCGCCACTAAGTATATTTCTATACTCCGTTCGACTTGAATGTGTTATGCACGCCGCCAGCGTTAATCCTGAGCCAGGATCAAACTCTCTAAAAAATTGTATCTTAAATCCCAAAGCTACTGCCCCAGGACTCAAAACCTTTTTCAGAGCTATTTATCTTAGCTTCTTCTTACTTTTTTGAGTTTCTCAATGTGTTTTTCATTAACGAGAATTGCACAATTTAGTGCTTAATTCAAATTTCTTCGTTGTTCAATTTTCAATGATCAAGTGCCGCTCCGAAAGGTGTTCCCTCGAAGTCAGCTTATACATTATACTACACATTTTCTGAAAAGTCAAGCCTTTTTTAAAAGTTTTTTTAGATTTTATCGTTTTTTTATACTTTGTGAATATTTACTGAATTATTATCAAGACTTTTGTGCATATTGCACTAAAACGCAAGGTTTACAAGTTGTTTACAAAAAAACAAGAGGTATTGTATTGACTTTTTTGTGGGTGGGTGATATAATATTTTAGCACTCAATACTTGCGAGTGCTAATTTAGAGAGAAAATATCCAGCAAAGGAGTATATATAATAATGAAGAAAAAACAATTCAAAACCGAGTCAAAAAAGCTGCTTGACATGATGATCAACTCCATTTACACCCACAAGGAGATATTTCTCCGCGAGCTGATATCAAACGCAAGCGATGCTCTCGACAAGCTATATTTTCGCTCCTTGACAGATGACAGCATCACTCAGGCGAGAGGCGACTACAAAATTACCATTTCCGCTGACAGATTGGCCGGTACTCTTACCATTAGCGACAACGGTTGCGGAATGAGCGCGGAGGAGCTTGAAAACAACCTTGGCACCATTGCAAAGAGTGGATCTTTTGACTTCAAAGCTAATGGGAACACTGCCGACGAGGTGGATATAATCGGGCAATTCGGAGTAGGATTTTACTCTGCATTTATGGTGGCTGATAATATCACCGTTTATTCAAAGCCTTACGGAAGTGATACAGGACACGTTTGGGAATCCTCCGGAGTTGACGGATATACCATTGAGGAGTTCGATCTCGAAAGCCATGGAACTACCATCATTTTGCAAATAAAAGTTGACACTGAGGACGAAAAATACTCCGATTTCCTTGAGGAGTACAGAATACGTTCCCTTGTAAAAAAATATTCCGATTACATCAGATATCCCATAAGAATGCCTGTGACTAGAGAAAGAAAGGCGGATGGGGGCGATGAGGTAGAAAGCTACACTGAGGTGGAAACTCTCAACAGTATGGTGCCTATCTGGAAGCGTCCATCAAGCGAGGTTGGTGATGAAGAATACAGAAGCTTCTACCGCGAAAAATTTTATGATTTTGAGGCGCCTGCAAAGGTAATTACCCAAAAATCAGAAGGCACAGCAGAATTCATCGCTCTTATGTTTTTCCCCCAGCATGCACCCTACAATTACTATACAAAGGAATATGAAAAGGGGCTTGAGCTTTATTCCTCCGGGGTTATGATCATGGAAAGATGCCCAGAGCTTTTGCCTGATTACTTTGGATTCGTTCGCGGACTTGTTGACTCTGCAGATCTTTCCCTGAATATCTCCCGTGAGATGCTACAGCATGACAGACAGCTGAAGATAATTTCAAAAGCTATCGAGAAAAAGATCAAAAATGAGCTTGAAAAAATGCTGAACACCGAGAGAAGTAAGTATGAAAAGCTGTTTGATGCTTTTGGACTGCAGCTTAAGTTTGGCGTTTACACCGATTTTGGAATTCACAAGGATGTGCTGAAGGATCTACTCCTCTTTAAGTCATCAAATGGCAAGAAATACGTTACTCTCCACGAATACACAAGTTCCATGAAAGACGAGCAAAAGGCTATCTACTATGCTACTGGCGAGAATATGGAAAGAATCGAACTTTTGCCGCAAGTAGACGCTGTGCGCGAGGCAGGATTTGAGGTGCTTTACCTCACGGATGAGGTTGACGAATTCGTACTGAAGATCCTCGGAAAATACGATGACAAGGAATTTAAGAACGTTACAGCAGAAGCACTGGATCTTGGGTCGAACGAGGAAAAGGAGCGAGCAAAAGCCGAGAACGACAATAGCCGAGAGATGCTTACCTTCATTAAAGAGGCTGTCGGAAAGGTTAACGATGTAAGATTCACCACTGCCCTGAAAAAGCATCCAGCATGTCTTTCAAGTGAGGGCGAGCTTACCCTTGGAATGGAGAAGACCCTCAGTAAAATGCCGGGCGCAGAGGACACACCAAAAGCAAATCTCGTTATGGAAATCAACCTTTCGCACCCTGTGGCAGATAAGCTGAGATCACTCTATGAAACCGACAAGGAAACTCTTGAAAAATACGGCAAACTGCTCTTTGCTGAAAGCTGTCTTATTGCAGGTGTGCCACTTGATGATACGGCAGAATTTTGCCAGCTTGTATCCGAGCTTATGATAAAATAACCGCAAATACACTCAAAAAAACAAAGTATAGTTTACAAATAGCACAAAAAATCCTGCCAACGTGGCAGGATTTTTGTTTTGATAACAGAAAGTGTTCAATTCATAAACTTCCGTAGTTTTTCAACTGCTGCCTTCTCCAGTCGCGATACCTGAGCCTGACTTATGCCTATCTCGTCGGCAATCTCCATTTGAGTTTGCCCCTTATAAAACCTCTTATCTATTATAGACTTCTCTCGTTTTGACAGTTTTTTTATTGCCTCAGCGAGGCAGATGTTATCCACCCATACCGTATCGTTGTCCTCCTCGTCCGATAGCTTATCTATGAGATATACCGCATCGTCACCCTCTCCAAAAACCGAGTCAAAAATTGACACAGGCTCGATTATCGCCTCCATCGCCTCGCCAAGCTCACGCTCCGTCACCTCGAGAGCTGCTGCGATCTCCCGTAGGGTTGCCTCTCGCTTTTGATTGAGAGAGATCTCATCCTTAACCTGCAATGCACGATACGCAAGATCTCTGACACTGCGAGATACGCGAAGATAGTTGTTATCCCTCTGATACCGCCTGATCTCTCCGATTATCATCGGTACCGCATAAGTGGAAAAACGCACTTCCAGATCCAAATTAAAATTGTCGATTGCCTTGATAAGCCCTATGCACCCCACCTGAAACAGATCGTCACCCGTTTCCTTTTTAGGTGTGAATCTGGCTATTACAGATAGCACAAGCCGCAAGTTTCCAAGTATCAACTCCTCCCTCGCTGCCGCTCGTTGCTCTCCGTTGTCGCTCTTTGTCAATATCAACAATCTGCGTTTCTCCGCCTCGCTTAAAGTTTTAAGCACCGACGTGTCGATTCCGCATATTTCAACCTTACTGCCTCTCATATTTCCCCCTAGGTTTGATATGATTTTAGTATTACCCAAAGCGACAGCGTTAAAACATATTTTATGCTATTCTTGACAAAAATGCGGCTTTTTGCTAATAATAGTTGTCAAAAATGCGAGTTTTCTCTAGCATTTTTGTTTTTCCCTTTTTTAGAAAGTATAAATTCAGCAAAAAGAGGCTGCGTGTGCAGCCTCTTAAAAATGAAGTATTAAATTATCTGATTGGATTGCCATTTCCGTCAAAGAGAGGAAGCTCTTCAAGATAGGTGATATCTTCTCTGCCTATAGCGTCACCCTCTGCAAGAATGGTCATTTTTCCTACAACCTCGCCGCCTGCCTGACGAACGAGATTTTCAAGAGAAGCGAGAGATCCGCCTGTTGAGATAACGTCATCAACGATAAGAACCTTCTTACCCTTCATGTATTCAGCGTCAGCACCGTCGATGTAGAGTGTCTGAACATGACCTGTGGTTATGGACTTTGTTTCGCAAACCAAAACGTCGCTCATGTAAAGCTTAACAGATTTTCTTGCAAGCACGTAGCGATTCTTGCCGGAAAGGCGACACATTGCATGAATAAGGGGAATTCCCTTGCTCTCTGCGGTAAGCATAACGTCATGATCGGGGGCTCTCTTATAAAGCTCCTCTGCACATCTTTCTGTAAGCTCCACGTCACCAAAAAGGATGAATGCGCCAATATTAAGATTTTCTCCAATAGGGCAAAGCTTCAAATCACGCTCAACGCCCGCAACTTTCATTCTGTAAAACATATGAGTTTCCTTTCGAGTTGAAAAATTAAGAACGGATATATTATACACTATATTTCAGATTTTTTCAAGAGGAAAGAAACAATTTGTTTCATTTATTTTTGCTTTACGTAATAAAGTAGTTGCTATCACCTCTCACTCCTTGAATTTTATCAAAAGGGGAGGCACAGCCAAAGTAGGAGCCGACGATGTAGTTACCTACTCCGAGACGAGTACTGAAGCCCGTAACAAAGCATTCACCAAAATTTACGCTTTCGGTTACGGTGGATAGAGCCGCTAAACTGGTTTTTACGCCTTAAATTTTGCGGGAAGGCGCGGCACGGCGAGAAACGGAGCCAACGGTGTAGTTACCTACTCCGAGGCGAGTACTGAAGCCGTAACAAAGCATTCACCAAAATTTACGCGTAAAAATCGTGTGATCCTACAGAATATAAATACCTCCTTGATGTGGGTATCCACGAAGAACTCGATATTTCAGGATGCAAAAAGAATAATGCGCCCTCGGAAATATCAAAGCCCTCAAGGCAGATCTTTGCTGCAAGAGTGGACTCGTAGGAGGGGGTATTATAAATGGTTCCATAGAGAACGGGGCTGAACTGCACACCATATTTTCTGTCAAAAATAACGCCGTATATCGTGTTAGGATAAGAAGGGTGTTTTGTTCGATTAAGAACGACGTTTCCTACTGCGATCTTCCCAAGGAGAGATTCGCCTGAGCTTTCCGCATGAATGATCCTTGCTAACCAAAGAACCTCATCCTCCCTATAATACTTTGACGAGGGAGTCAGGGCTTTGAAAGTACCGTTTAAGGCAATATTCTTTCCGGTTTTGCTTACCGTAAGGCCGGTTGCCTTTGCAAAAGCTGCTGCAGGAATATACATCCTTCCGTCACTCATTATAACTACAGGAGAGGATGCGAACAGGGGCCTGTCATTGGCGTAAACCGAGTAACATCCCTCTGTTGCAGACATTACTATTGACTGACTGTGCATAATAGACGTTCTTGTTTTGCTATCATAAGTATAGGAAATACCGAGAGCGTTTGCCGCCGCCCTGAATGGTATGTAATCTACCTTATTTATCGTTAATCCCATGACGTTAAGCGCCTTGCCGCTAACCGATACGTTCAGCCTTTCATGGCTCCAAACGCTTTTGTTCATAACGGTGGATAGATACTTTTCTCTTACGTTTCGAATACCGTTGTGGTAATGATCTTCGCTGGTTATTGCAGTTCTGTTATCTCTGACGGCCTCTTCCACTGCGATATCAGTGGCAGTGGCAATTTTCGACACTTCTCTATCAGCTTCACTTGCATATGCCTTCACCGGAGAGGTTGAAAGCATCAGTGCGACAAGTATCGCCACCGTCATTATTTTTCTTTTATTATTCATTGAATTGCTCCTTTCGGGTTAATTTCCAAAAACTCGTGAGCCGTTTTTGGGACAAAGCTTTTTGCCTTGTGGTGAAATTATACCATATAGCGAGGAGCAATTCAACGATCAAGATCTGGTTACTTTTGAAAATACTACCACAAATCAAGCAGTTTTACCGTGATGGTCTTTATATTTTACCATTTTTACCAAAAATAAAAACTCCCGAGATTTTCCTCGGGAGTTTTCTATTATATTCCTTAGATGGTCAAGCTTACGCTTCAGCCTCAACCTTTACGGGTGTGAGCTTAACGATAGCAACCTCTGCGCCGTCACCACGGCGAGGACCCATCTTATAAACCTGTGTATAACCACCGTTTACGTTTGCATAAGCAGGCGCGATTTCGGTGAACAGTTTCTTCGCTACATCTTCCTTGGTGATGTAAGCAAGAGCCGCACGGTATGCAGCGAGGTCACCCTTCTTACCGAGAGTGATCATCTCGTCAACCTTAGCGGAAACTTCCTGTGCTCTTGTGTAGGTAGTTTCAATCTTGCCGTTTTCAAGGAGAAGAGTAACCATGCCTCTAAGCATAGCCTTACGCTGTGCAGTAGTTCTGCCAAGCTTTCTCATGTTTGTATCCTCCTAAATTAATCTTCGTCTTTCTTAAGAGCAAGACCCAGTGAAGCAAGCTTCTGGATAACTTCTTCAAGAGATTTACGACCAAGGTTACGAACCTTAATCATATCGCTCTCTGTGCGGTTTGTCAAATCCTCAACATTATCAATGCCTGCGCGCTTCAAGCAGTTGAAGCTACGAACAGACAGATCAAGTTCCTCAATGGTCATCTCGAGTACTTTTCCTTTTTCAACTTCTGAGCTCTCTACAAGGATATCGCCACGACCGGAAATGTCTGCCATATCGATGAAGAGCTTGAGGTGCTCGTTGAGAACCTTGGCGGCGAGGGATACCGCTTCTTTTGCTCCTATGGTTCCGTTAGTAAGAACCTTTATTGTGAGTTTGTCATAGTCGGTAATATTACCTACACGGGTATTTTCTACGTTATACTCAACCTTGTAAACAGGGGTGAATATAGAGTCAACGAAAATAAGACCGATTGGTGCGCCAAGATTAGCGCCCAAGCTATTAAGGTAGTTCTGCTTATTTACATCAGAGGGAACGTAACCGCGACCCTCGTCAAAGGTAATTTCCATGTAGAAGCGATTACCCTCGCTTACTGTGCAGATGTGATGCTCAGGATTAAGAATAGTAACGTCAGCGTCGGGCATAATGTCGCCGGCTGTTACGTTGCAGGGACCTGTAACGTCGATAATTACTGTCTTAGGTTCGGAGCATTCTAGCTTTGCAACGATTCCCTTAACGTTAAGAACGATTTCAGGAACGTCTTCCTTTACGCCGTTGCACTCGGAAATTTCATGAAGAACACCGTCAATCTTAATGCTCGTTGCCGCGTAACCGGGAAGTGTGGAAAGAAGAACTCTACGAAGAGAGTTTCCAAGGGTGATACCATAGCCTCTTACGAGGGGTTCAGCCACGAAAACCGCTTCATTTCCGTCATTTGAAACCTCGGTAGCGTTTATATTGAACTTCTCTATTGCGTTCATCATTTTAATATACCTCCTTCGTTAATAAATGTTCGCTTTATTGCGATATGTGCTAACTGATACTATGCGAAGAATAATGAAAAATGATAGCTTTTCAAGATTCTTACGCAAAATATCGGAGGGATTACTTGGAATAGAGCTCGACGATAAGCTGCTCTTCGAATTCAAAGTCGATATCGTCTCTTGCAGGAAGAGAAACTACCTTAACCTGAGCGTTCTGAACGTCGTTTTCAAGCCACTTAGGTGTTACAACGGAAGGAAGGTTCTCGATGAGAGCCTTGATCTTTACGCTTTCCTTGCTTGTTTCCTTAACGGCGATAACGTCACCAGCCTTAACAAGGATGGAAGGAGTAGAAACCTTCTTACCATTGAGGGTGAAGTGACTGTGAAGAACAAGCTGACGAGCTTCCTTTCTGGATGCTGCCATACCCATTCTGTAAACTACGTTGTCGAGTCTTCTTTCAAGAAGGATGAGGAGGTTTTCACCTACGATACCTTCCATCTTTTCAGCCAACTCATAGTAGTGCTTGAACTGACCTTCAAGCACGCCGTAGTAACGTCTTGCCTTCTGCTTCTCACGAAGCTGCTTGCCGTATTCTCCGACCTTCTTGCGAGCCGCGCCGTGCTGACCGGGAGCGGTGCTTCTGTGGTCAAATGCGCACTTTCCGTTTGTGCAACGCTCGCCCTTGAGATAGAGCTTGCAACCTTCACGGCGGCACATCTTACAGTTAGGACCTGTATATCTTGCCATTTTACTTTTACCTCCCTTGAATTAAACGCGTCTGCGCTTGGGTGGACGACAACCGTTGTGAGGAATAGGTGTAACGTCCTTGATCATAGTGATTTCGAGACCTGCTGTTGCAAGTGCACGAATTGCGGACTCACGGCCTGCTCCGGGACCTCTAACGAGAACCTCTACAGTCTTCATACCGTGGTCAACTGCAAGCTTTGCAGCGTGCTCTGCTGCTGTCTGCGCTGCATAAGGGGTAGATTTCTTAGAACCCTTAAAGCCCATCTCGCCTGCAGTGCCCCAAGAAATTGCATTTCCGTGTACGTCTGTAATAGTAACGATAGTATTATTGAAGGTAGAGCGGATATGAGCTACGCCTTTTTCGACGTTCTTGCGCTCACGACGCTTTTTAACAACCCTTTTTACTGCTGCCATTTCGGTTCACTCCTTACTTCTTCTTATTTGCGATGGTCTTTGCGGGACCTTTTCTTGTTCTTGCATT
>JAZNPB010000075.1:0-12243 GCA_045589435.1 Eubacteriales bacterium
ACACCGTCGGGATCGTCGTCCTCCTTGCGATACTCCACAAATAAAATCTTGGACGTACCGTTCTTCATTCCCCTGGTTGTCCATTCCTCTCGGATGCCGCCGTGGGGTGGGATATTTAAGTCGTACATAATGCAAACGTCTTTTTCTTCTTCGTCTATGCCATATATTTTTTCACAGTTAACATAGTAACTTCTCCAAGCCATATTGTTATTCCTCACTTTCTCTTACTTAAGTAGCAATACAACTTCTGTTGCTTCGATCGTATCATAGGCGACACCCTCACCATGAAAAATGGTATCCCGTTCTCTATAATTCAGGGTGAACACCTTGCTGTTTCCGTCAGCGCCCTGGCGGCAGAAATACAGCACGTCATCCACCAGCGCCCGGACAGAAACGCCCTGGACCCATATAAATTCGTTGTTTTTCAGATATTCCAGAGGGTAATCCCGAATCCGCTCACTATCCGAGGAAAAACCGGATGTATTGGATCCGCCGATGCCCATATACCCGGGCATGATGCGCACCGCTTTGACCCGTTTGTTGTCCCTGACCAGGAAGCGTTTCAGGGAAATCACTTCCTCGTCCGGCAGCCGTTCCAGCGTATCCTTGAAGGTCAGTATCGCCCGCTCATATTCGTATCCGTTCCCCCGGCGGGCACCGATATAGGTAGCATCCGTGCCCGAATTTTCAACCCAATTCTGACTATCCGTCCAATAAAGACGATTGCTCACCACTGCACGCAGGGTTTTTGTTCCCATCTGGATAAAATCACCGCCGGCAAGTTCCTCCAGAGAATAAGCCTTTACTGTTTCCGGCTTGCCGTAGCAGTTGTCCGCTGATAGATCACAGAATCCGGTATGGATCTCGATGCCTACGGCATCGTCATTGTCCTCGACCAAGAATTTGTCAAGGCTTTTTACTTCATCCCAAGTCAAATACCTCATGTGCTGCCTCCTTATTTATTCAGCGTAATATCGTAGATCGCATAGGTGTGCGAAGCATCGTCCTCAATGGTGCATTCAAGGAAGAACAAAAGTCTTCTGCAATCTTCACCAAGTTCCACGGTATAAGTGGTGGGCTTCATATCCTTGGAAAGCGTAATCTCTTTCACACATTCGTCGTCCGCACCGATCTTCAGTACCGTTTCATCCTCGGCGATGATGCTACTAACCTCCTCTTGCATGGCAACGGTGAAGGTAACCGAGGTGTAGCCGCTATCTGTTAGGTTTGCCAAAGCAAAGGCGGATTCGTGGGCCTCATCTGACGCCAAAATACCTAAAGCCGTCCAACCGAGTGCACTAAAAACAATGGTAGCATCCACCATATCCGAATCAAAGCTTAAGTGCACGCTGGTACGCAGCAGCACACCGCTGTAAATCTTTTCGTCGCCGATCATGAAATAGTTTTTCTTGGTCGAGCCGTCGTAATAGCCGTCCTCTACATCCACAGCGCCATAGTCGATATCCATGCGTCCGCCGCTGTGTACATCGTAGAAGCCGAAGGTTTCAATCAGATCACAAGTTTTACCGTAATCTGCGGGATTTCTCCCGGGGAAGAGATCGGTTTCCACATATCCATCGGGATAAGCGATCAGATTGACAATGCCCAATGCAGGGCGGTACATACTGCCGTTGGTTGCCTTACCCGATATAAATTCAAGATGCTGACAGCCCGTCACATCCACCACATATTCCTGAGGCAGCATGGTACAATCCACCTCGATGGTCTTGATCAAAACACCGTCGGCGTAAATCTCGATCTGATCGTTCTTGTAAACGTCGCTGTTGGCAATATGACCTGCGGTGAAGGAAATCGTATCGTATTTGCCGCCCAAGTTGAAGGAAACACACGCAGGTCTGGTTTCCGCAATACTGTGGGATGCAAGGAGAATAATGCCTTCGCTATACTTCACGCCGCCCATGGAGAAGGTTGTGAAGCTGCTGGAGCCGTCAAACACGGCTTGCTCTACACTACTGGAAATTCCAAACGCGCCAAGCTCGGATACCATCTTGACCGGTCTGTCGGGGAAATTCTGAGACGAACCTGAAATATTATCCAGGGCTTCCTTGGTAGTTGCAACGTAAGCGTCGGCAATACCGAAGAAATTACCCGTCGAATCACCGTATTCCAGGTTTCCTTCATCGGTGAGCCATGCAAATTTGAGCTGATGACAGCCCTCGACATTGACCGTTGTCCTTCTCGGAAGCTCGTGGGAGGAGTAAACCTCTTCGTGCACGATCTTGCCATCGGCAAAGACAGTCAGCCATGCCGAGCCATCACTGTTGTTGGAGGTTCTGTCTGCCACACCTGCGGTGAAGGTAAGATAGTTGTATTTGCCTTCAAGGTCGAAGTAAATATCTTCTTCATCATCGGTCATAAGTCCTTGCGATATGTAAGTAGCGATAGCGTTTTCATATCGAACGGAACTCATATTGATGTAATTTCTGCCATCGGAGGATTCACCGCCGTTGGGGTAATACACAGCACTTGAGGTGCTGGGAATCAAATAAGGCTTCAGATCCTTGATCAGCTGCACCGGTTCATTTCCTGCAGGTGCGGGAACATAGCCGGTTTCGTGAGGTTCTCCGTTCCAAACGGTGATCTCCGCCATAGTAATGCTGAAGCCGTCATCGCCCGTAACGGCCTTCACTTCAATGTTCTGTGCGCCTTTTACATCATAAGTAAACCGTTTGACCACGTCGTAGCAGGATACCACGAACTCATCTACCAGCTTGCCGTCAACAAGGACCTGCAGAGCTACCTTCAGCTCTCTTGCTTGGCCCACCAAGGTTGGATACGAACCGTCCATTGCAAATTCCGTGGAGGCGTAATATTCTTCGCCGTTGGCGTATTTCATGATCACACAAGATTCGCCGCCCAACACAAAGGAGAAGTAATCGTATTGTTTCTCCAAAGGGAATTCGACATCGAAATATTCCAGCGGGCCTACAAAGTGTCTCAGCACGACACCGCCGTTATATCTGTTGCCGCCCATGGATAAGCTATAGGATTTGGCGTTTTCGTATTTGTATACATCTATACCGCCCGCTTTCATGACCGGCTCGTGCTTGTTCAAATAGTAATTCTCAAGATACGGTGGATCAAACACATCCTCCGGCTCGTCATTACCGCCGCCAAACAAACCGCAACCCACAAAGGTTGACATAAGCATGACTATGGAAAGCAGCAATGACGTTATTTTCGTTAGTTTTTTCATTTTATGTATCCCTCCCGGTTTACAATTTCAATGCCGAAGGGATATCCGGCTCAAACACCGGCATCAGCTTCAGCTTAAACAAATTCTTTTTGTGTAAATAATCAATACGCTCTTTCTTCTTCTGATCTTCGATTTCACCTGTGCGGATATATCGGTCAAGCTCCGCATAGGTAAAGCCGAGATTGTCTTCGTCGGTTTTTCCGCACAAGCCGTCGGCAGGAACCTTCTCGACAAGCTCAGAGGGCAGATCAAGAATTCGACCGATTGCCAAGACCTCTTGAACGGTAAGACGAGACAAGGGACTGAAATCCCCGACCGAATCGCCGTAGCGCGTGGAATAACCCACCCAATCCTCACTGAGATTGCAGGTGTTTACCACACGGCCGTTACAGCATTGCGAAACAGCGTAAAGTGTCGTCATTCTTATTCTCGGGGGCATATTGATACGGCTCTGTTCGGTCAGCTCCATAGGAATCGCACCTTTAAGCCCCTGTATCGCATCTTGAATATTTACTACGTAATGCTTGATGCCGAGATGATTTACCAGCTTATAGGACATATCAATATCCGCTTGCTCTCCGTTGGGCATTAGCACGCCGATCACACGGTCTTTGCCGAGTGCCTCAACACACAAGGCTGCAGCGATAGAGCTGTCCTTACCGCCCGAAATACCGAGAACGGCATTACAGTCGGGACCGTTCTCACGGAAGAACTCTCGTATCCAGTTTACACAATCATTTTTAACCTTCACAGCATCAAACATAGTCTGCTCCTTTCACTGCATCATCTGATGTGCAGATAGTAATAGTCGTAGAAATCGATTCCTTGGTCGTAGCTGATCTTCATTTCACCAAGATACTTTTGATGATAATGAGTTTTTTCATCGTCGAACAGGAAAACCAGCTCGTCGTGGTATGCTCCAATGCAGTCTCCGTCATTGAAGATCAATTCTTCAAAAGAGAGTTCCTGCATTTCGCTTCTCATATCGTAATAAGGACTTGAACGACCGGGTTCGCATACCTGAGTTTTATATTTGCGCTCTACATACCATTTGTTAAGGCAAAGCGTACCTGCCGCTACCTCATCCTCGGTCGCATCCTGCAAATTATAGAGGTTCTCACCAATGCGCATAGCCTCGGTTTCACCCTCATTTGCCTTTTTCAAGCATTTTAAATTGCTCATAATAACTCCTTAAAGCATAAGTAATGTGTGATTTTAAACGGTAAACTTTGTACCGCCGTCGTCGAATTCCTCGCCGTCACTTGCGATGATTCTTATATTTCCTACAAAACGATCGTTAATAACAAAGCCAATTTTCTGATCTTCAAATGCGCCGAATTCGAGCTCTTTGGCATAATCATAGCCAATCATTATACCGTCAATCCATACACATTCGTCAAGAGCAGACCATTTTCCTTCGTAATAGAAGTTGCGCGAACCGCATCCGTGAGGCTTGCCGTTCTTTACCTCACCCTCATACACAGTTTTAGAGTTTCCGCTCTCGTCAACGATGGTTTCCTGTGCTCCCATAGTTCTGTATCCGGGGAAGCCAAATGCTATAAAGAATATCTCAAGCGCTCTCTTGGCATCCATAGCATCAAGACCGTCTTCCACAAGCAAGCCGTGTGCCTCTACCGCATATTGCTTGAAATTGTAGGCATCGTTTATCATTTCGACGAGAGTCTCTCTTGCGCTGCCGTAAAGAAGCGTTTCAAAAAGGTCAGCCTCTCGGTCGCCGCCAGTGAGTTGTCCAAGCTTACCGCCGCTTTTTGCCTTGTCAAACATATTTACAAAACCGTTTTCGCCCTTACAAAGTTCTCTAACCCCATTAATAATATCCATTATAATTTCCTCGCTTTTTTATATTTTTCAATCTTTTTGTTCTTTTAGCCAATCGTAGTAACGTTCAATGGCATATTGGTTATCGCAGTTTTATTTAATCTTGTTTTTTCTGACAGAATAATTTCTGCCGTAAAGAGCATTTGCAATGCGAATGACGGTGGGAAGGTTCATAATGGAACGAACGTCCTCTTTAGAGAAATCCCGTCCTGTCATCTCTTCAAGCTCCTTGGTATACTGCGGATCAATTCTTGCGTGCTTCTTCCCGAGCTTATTGCCCATTCTTGCGTTTTGAACCTCGCTCGGCATCAGCTGTGTCCAGCCCTTACTGCGCATAGTTAATTTCACGCAACTCGCCTTCGGCAAGGGGAATCTTGTAAGAGCCCTTTCTTTTCGTCCTGTGCCCGACTGCCCAGAAATAATCAATGATTTTTAATTTCATAGTTTAGTCTCCTATAATCCTCATAGGTAATCATTCATCGGGTTCCTGTAAGGGATATTGTGGAAATAATCACTTGTTTTCATCCCAGTATTTTTTGTTTATCTCCTGCTGTCGCTCGTATTGTTCACGTCTTTGCTTTTCTTCACGTTCTCTACGTTCTATGTCGCTTTGCTTGGGCGCGGGAGTTGAAATTCCGCTAGAGCTGCTACCTCCCAAAAAGTCGAGCACCTTACCCAAAAAGCTATTATTAAACCTATCGATCGACTCGTTACGCCTCTTCCACTTCTCGTTATTAGCTCTGAGCTGTCTTTCAAGCTCGGTTTCGGGCTCGTCATCTCCCGCGTTGTAGCTTGTATTGGTGCTCGTGTTGCTTGAATCTTCGGCAGATGACGCAGAGGACGATCGGCTTTCGGAAGCGGCTTTCGCTCTTTGTCTGCGAACGTTATCGTAATAATCTTCAAACTGTGCTTTGGTATATATCCCCTCGTCTTCTAAATCCGAAAGGTAATATCTGTCTATCAGCTTTCCGTAATGATACACGTCAAAGGAATACAGCTCAAGGTTTTCCCAATCTCCTGTATTTTTGTTGCGTTCAAAAATCCCGTGTCTTTTACCGTCACGCCATTCGCCTACGTGCTCATAGGTGCATTCACCGAGCGGATTATCATATTCGTATAGTTTACCCTCTCCGTCAGGCACTTTGCCTGCCCCTGTAATTGAATACGGACCATAGTAATTATCAATATCCGTTTTAGTCGGTATAATGGTTCCGATCGGCACATCTCCTTTTACCGTCTTTTGGGTGTTTGAGCTTGATGATTTGGTCGAAGCAGATGATGTGGCAGTCTTCGCCTTAGGCGATGTCTGCTCCTTATGATAACGCAGCACGTCTTCCTTTGTGGTAATTCCTTTATCCTGCATCGCACGCGCTATATATCTTCTCTTTTCCTCGTCATTTTTATAGATAATGTAAGAGGATAGATTATATGTATTGCCCTCGTCATAAACATAACGCTCAAAAATTCCCTCACGCTTACCATTGGTCCACAAACCTACGTATTTATAGCGAATACATTTTTTTGTCGCGTCATATTCATAGAGCGCACCTTCGCCATTCTTTATGCCGTTCTTCCAACACCCATCGAAGCGATTGCCGTTCGCATAATAACAAACGCCGTTTCCTGTTATGTTTCCTTCAAAGAAATCGCCCTCGTATCTCGTTCCGTTATCCCAAACGTACACACCCTTGCCGTGCGGCTCGTCGTCCTTCGTTTCGCCTTCGTAATAGCTATGCTCATATTGAATTCGGCTCTTGCTTTTAGTGGCTTTCGGCGTGGCTTTAGATGCAGAAGGATATACAATGCTGGTAGAGCTGACACTTTCACCGTTTTCCCAGACACCGGTATAATATCTGCCATCGGCATAGGTCCATTTGCCTTTGCCGTGGCGCTGGCCATTTTGCCATTCGCCGTCGTAATAGTTACCGCTTGCGAAAACGAGCTTGCCCTTTCCATGACGAACACCGTTTACGTACTCACCTGTGTAAATGTCGCCGTCATTCCAACGGTACGTGCCGAATCCGTGGGGCTCACCGTCCTTCATCTCGCCTTCGTAGCTACCATTGCTGTATTCCTTGCACATAGTCTTCGCCACAGATGCTTTAGGCTGCGTTTTTGTCTCTTTTTTGGGAGCAGCGCCGCCAAAAAGTGAGTCAAAGGAATCGCTTGAGGCTGCCGGGGCTTTGCTCGTAGTTTTCTTAGGCTCCGCCTTTTCCACGGTTGTTTTTGTTGTAGTCGTTGCTTTAGGTGTCGCACCTGATGTGCTTTGCTTTTTGACAGTAGTAGTCTTCGGTGTTGTGCTACCGCCAAAGATAGCAGCAAAGGCGTCGTCCGATGATACCGCTGACGACTTCACATTCTTTTTAGCAGTGGGCTCGGCTTCAATCTTCAAGCCGGGGATAGACACAGTATTTCCAGCCTCTTCAAGCTTTTTCTTCAGTTCAAGAGCCTTTGCGCTTTCAAGATCGGTCGCAATGGTAGACGGAACCTTATCCACTATACCTTTAGCCTTAGCAAGTCCAAGCCCTAACTCTCCACATAATATCTTGGTAGTCATCAAGGGCTGATTGCCCACCTTTTCTAAAATAACGCTATATTTCTTATCAGCCATTATTCGTCCCTCCGCTTTTTATCAGATTCTATTATTTCTAGTCTAATTATCTAACATTTTTCGCCTATTGTGGTCGCTTTTACAGCGACATTTTAATATACAATAATATCTATGCACTTGCAATCGCTTTGCAAGAATAAGTGAATATATTTTGCTTATTTATTTTTAGCGATTTTTAGTGCATAATAGTGTATATAGTGAGGTGCAATTATGTTAGAATTTGAAAAAGGCTTTGAATCAGTAAACAAAACGTTCCGTATTCCCGTACACATCGTTGAACAGCTCGAGATGCTTGCAGGAAAATACAACACTTCTATGAATAAAATCGTTGTCCAGTGCTTGGAATACGCACTTGAGAACATATCCGATAGCGACTCCGATCCTACCGATACCAATTCATAATTTCACGCCGTCTGCTGAAGTAGATTATTGCTTCAAAGGACGGCTTTTTTCGTCCTTATGTTATGCGTTCTGTTCCTCTTTATAAACGCTCATTATATCACCAATGTCACAATCGAGAACCTCACAGATACGAAGCAAGACGTCGAGTGAAACTTTTTTGTCACGTCTTAGGCTTGTCATCGTATTGGAAGCCATCTCTGTTGCTCGTCTAAGATCCGCCTTACTCATCTTCTTATCCACGAGTACTTTCCAAAGCTTATTGTAACTGATTTTCATTGCTGATGCTCTCCCTCTTTTTGAAAGACTTAAACATTCAAAATCATAATTTTTCTGTTTATCGTGCAAGAATAAGTTCTTGCAATTTTCATTATAACACATAATTATATAAATTACAATAGATTTTATAGATAATTTGAATAAAATTTAGCCAACTTTCGCAAGAAGTTGATGTACTTGACGATAATTTTATCTTGTTCAAGAAGATTTTAATACTTTCGGAGTTTGCTAAAAAAGAACAGGCACCGATAGAGCGTTTTTTCTCGTTCGGTGCCTATTTTCTTTATTCGGCCGCCGCGCCCTTTGTCTGCAATGCGGCGATTTTCTTCTTTTTGCGGTGGTTCTGAACATTTTGCGCCACACGGCGTTTATTACACTCGGGACTTCCGCAATATTTTCTTCTGCTGCCTTTACCTTTACACACAAATGCTTGACCGCAGATGGGACAAAGTCGCAGAACGGGGTTTTCCAAAATGACAAGCTGCTCTAAATCTTGCTTTATTAGCGGTTGTGCATCTTCGCAAACTTTTTTCGCAAGTGTATACCAAGCAATGTCAAATACCGAGTGGATGTCGGCTGCAAGGACAACGCGGTTGCTCTTATGGCTGACCTTCAGGCGCAAACGGAAATCGGGTATCATATCTATCAGCTTATCACGAAGCTCCTCATAATCATCAAACGGCACACGTGCAAAGCCTTCTTCTTGCGAGTTCATTGGGATAGGAGTGCTCGTTTTTTTCATTTCTTTAAGAAGCTCGGCGGGAGTTATAGGCGTATAATCTTTTTCACAGTCCGTTTCGGGCAGCTCCCCTTTATATTTTTCAAGAAAAGGAACACCCTCAAAATATCTACCATCCTCGGCAAGATTAAAGACCGTATCATCATACCCCTTCATAATCATATCAAGGGCAAAGGCATAAGACGCCACTTGATAGAACTTGCCAAGGTCGTGCATAAATTGCTTTACATCAAAAATTCCATCCTTTTCAATAATAGAATAATCATGGGCAAAGTCAAATTGCTTGTCCGCCATTAGGGCTGAAAGCTCATCTACGAAATATGGATGCGCCACACGATTGCACCAATCTATAATCAATTCAACAAACGGCTTCTCTTCGGAGGGGTCGTTTATTTTTTTTGCAAGATTGTAAAGATCGGCAAGTAGTGATGCCCCTGTCATACTATTGCTGTCATTAAATTTGACCTCACAACCGGGACGGCATATAGGACACGCCAATATTCTACCATCCTCCACATATCGAACTTCATATTTCTCAAAACGGAACAGCTTATACACAAGCTGACCTACACCGCCAATCTCACCAAAACCGAGCATATCGGTTGTTAAATCAGTTTTTGAGTCAACCCAGTTTCCAAATCCATCGTAAGGCATAATGCACCTCCTATGTAATCAATGATGTAATCGAACAAATTTAGACTTCGATTACATTATAGCGTATAATTGAGACAAATACAAGAGAAAAGCGTAAAATTTTGTATTTTCTGTTCCTTGAAAACCAAATTCCGTCCATTTCGGAGATTAGTACCTCATCGTGCCAAGATGACAAAAGTCGGAGCACAAGGGGCAACCGGACTCTTGAGGGTAGCGCCTCAAGACCGCAATGAGGCGGACACAAACACAAATCTATAAAAAGGAGGAAAACAAGTATGGAAAAAACAACTATCAGTGTGCAGGAGTTATCTGCACAAATGGGTATCAGCCTTCCAAAAGCCTACGAGCTTGTGAAAACGCCCGGCTTTCCTACAATCCGCATCGGCACAAGAATTCTCATTCCTGTTGACGGTTTCAAAGCATGGCTTCGCACAAAATCCAAGGGCGGTGATAGCGATGCCTGAAAACACTACCTTTGGACTTGCCATCCACTATGCAGATTGTTGCGGTAATGCTAAAAACTGCACCTATCCGCATACGGCAACGGCAAGCACCGAAGACGATATCCGCAAACTTGTGGCGAATGACCACGTGCTTGCGGAATTTAAGGATGCTTACCGCAGTAAGGACAATTTCGTAAGAGCAGTTGTGGCTTCATTGGATTGTGACAATGATCATTCCGAAAATCCCAATGAATGGATTGCTCCCAAGGATATACCGCATATATTTCCGAATATCCCCTGCGTTATCGTCACAAGCCGTAACCATATGAAACCGAAAGGCGGCAAAACAGCAAGACCTCGATTTCACGTATTCCTTGCCATAGAACCTATTACGGATGCACTCGCATACGCGGGACTAATGAAAAAGGTACAAAACGCATTCCCGATGTTCGATGATAATGCCTTGGATGCTGCAAGGTTCTTTTACGGCAATCCCAATTCCGAGGTCACTATTTACCAAGGCGCATCAACACTTACGAGGTTTATGGAAGATATGGAATCCGAGCAGATGTTTGCGGAGCTTGACGCTATCCCCGAAGGCAGAAGGAACAGTACGATGTCAAAAATCGCGGGCAAGCTCCTCAAACGCTACGGTGATAACGAGGAGAGCTATCGAAAATTTCTTGATAGCGCCGGACAATGCAACCCACCGCTTGATGATACCGAGCTTTCACAAATATGGCGTAGCGCACAAGGTTTTTATAAAAAGGTACAATCGCAACCGGGATATATATCTCCCGACGAGTACACTTCACCGCAATGGGAAGAGCCGATCCCCTTTGAACAGCGCAATCTCCCCTCTTTTCCCACGGAAGCATTACCGCAGACCATAAGGGACTACGCTCTTGCCGTTGCCGAAAGCACACAAACTCCGGTGGATATGAGCGCCTGTGCCGCACTTGCGGTTATGGCACTATGCCTACAAGGCAAATACCGCATAAAAGCCAAAGCTGATTGGTCAGAGCCGTTAAATCTCTTTACGGTCATCGTTGCAGAGCCTTCCGAAAGAAAATCGCCTATCATCAATCTTATGACGAAACCGCTTAACGAGTATGAAGCTGAATACAACAGCAGAAATGCCGCCGAGCTTGAGGCGAGTAAGATGAATAAGCGCATTCTTGAAAAACGGCAACGAGCCTTAGAAGACAAAGCCGCCAAGGGCAAAGCCGACAGCGGTGAGCTTGAGCAACTGGCTCGGCAGATTGCTTCCTATAAGGAAAGAACACCCCTTCGCTTATATGTGGATGACATTACCACCGAAAAGCTCAATTCGGTGCTTGCCGACGGTAACGGAAAAGCCGCCATTATATCCGCCGAAGGTGGCATCTTCGATATGCTCTCGGGCATTTACAGCAAAAACGTCAACATCGACGTTATGCTCAAAGGCTATTCAGGTGACTCAATCCGTGTTGACCGCGTCGGCAGAAACAGCGAAAGTATTATGAACCCTGCGCTGACAATACTGCTTACGGTTCAACCGAATGTGCTTTCCGAGGTTATGCAAAACGGCACTTTCCGAGGAAGAGGTCTTACAGCAAGATTTCTTTACTGTATGCCCACATCTCTTGTAGGCAGACGCCGATTCCACACCACACCTATTCCGCAAGAAGCAACTTCTTCATACGAGCGGCTTATAAAGAATCTCTTGGAAGACGAGCAATCGGCAATCCCTGAAATGATAACGCTTTCCGCAGAAGCCGAAGCGTTGCTTGAAGCCTTCTCCAACGAGGTGGAAGGTAAGCTGAAAACCGAGTATGCGGACATTGCCGATTGGGCAGGAAAACTTGTAGGCGGTGTTCTACGAATAGCAGGCATTCTATGCCGAGCTTCGGTGATGCGTTGCTATGATTTTCTTTCGGTAAATGATGCGCTTATCGTTTCCGAGGAGGTTATGCAAAACGCCATTACCATCGGCAGATATTTTGCGGAGCATTCCAAAGCAGCATTCTCACGTATGGGTGTGGACGAGCGTATGAAACAAAGCAAATATGTGCTGTCCGCC
>JAZNPB010000076.1:0-3175 GCA_045589435.1 Eubacteriales bacterium
AGAGTTGCCTGAGCAGAAGTAAGAGCATCGTTCAATGCGGTAATTCTGTCGCTCAGTGCGGTGTCACCGCTTGCGATTGCCTCGTTAAGAGCATTTTGTGCATCTTCGAGATTCTTTTGAACTGCTTTGATTGCTTCGTCAAGAGCCGCATCTGCTTCGTCCATCGCATTTTCAAGGTCGGTAACGCTTTGCTTGATTGCACTGTCCTCAGATTTGAGGGTTGCAATCTCGGAGTTGATAAGGGTATCAGCCGCCTTGTAAGCTTCGTCGAGCTTAGCCACCTTATCTTCTATATCGGCTTCGTTTGTGTTGATAGTATTCTGCAACTCGGTCTTTGCCTGTGCAAGATCAGAAGTCACCTTGTCTATAGCCACCTGCATTGTTGCATCCGCGCTTGCGAGAGCTGTATTGACGCTATCAACGTAGTCCTTTATACTTGTTACTCCATCGGGAAGTGTACCGATAAGCGTGTTAAGAGAGTTGTACTTGCTTGCAAGGTCGGTCGCAAGGCTTGCGATATCGCCGCTGTTGGTATTGATGGCGCTCTGCAAAGCCGTGTTAGCCGCTTCAAGCGCATCAATCGCATCTTCAAGCTCTTTTTTTGCTTTGTTTATTGCATCTGTAGACGATGCCTTTACATCCTCTCTGCCACAAATGACACAAGTATAATTGTTATCACTCGTTGCGCCCGAGCACTCCTCAAGAACCGCTCCGCAGCCATAATCGCAAACGTGATTGTCATCGGTTGCGCTGTCGGAATGCTCACCCAGAGTCACATTTCCACAATTGCGATCACAAATATGGTCACGGTTATCATCTTTATGTCCAAGAGCCTCGCCCACAGTTGTGCCGCATTCGGTACAGGTTGCGGGAGCTGCGCAGGTCGGATCTGCCATCAAATGACAAACATCGAGTGCATCAGCGTGATCATCACGAGATGTGCCAATCGGATAAGAACCGTCGGGTGTATGCTTTTCAAACGCATCGATTCCTTTAAGGAACCAGAAATAGCACGCTCTGTTATCGGTACTATCCCAAGTTGCGTCGAGCAAGAAATACTCCCCGTCAAGCTTTACGATATTCCACATATGGTTAACACCTTCGGAAACACCGAATACAACTTCGGATTCAATGGAAGCGGCATCCAGCATGCGCATCAGAAGCAGGGCATAGCCTTGACATACTGCTTTTCCATCGACCAGTGCGCCATATGCAGTAAAGCAATGCTCCGCTGCTTCATCATAGGTTACGTTGTCGCAAACGTATCCGTAAATCGTGAGAATCTTTTCAAGATCGGTCTTGCCGGCAAGATTCAATCCTGCTATGATTTCGTCAAGCTTCTCTTCAAAAGCATCTTCCTCTGCATCCGTGGTGTAATACTCAACCGTGTAGGTTAAGGTGTAATAATAAACATCTTCCTTGGTGTATTTCTGCGCGGTTGCAGTATATCTTTGAACACCGAAACGAGCATACGAATCAAGTTTATCGCTTGCTGCGTGGAACCACGAGGAAATATCGTCGATGGAAATCAACTTTGTTGTAGCATAATGCAAAGTCAAAACATCGGTTTTTCGGGCGGAAAGTGCCTCATAAATGGCATCAACGATTTCGCCGTCATCCGTCAGATATTCGTGATCATCGGTAGGCGGAACCGAAGTAAAGTCGCCGATCTCAAAGGCAGTATCCACCTCGGGTGTTTCTGCTTGATCATTGATCATTTGACCGGGCTGAACGGTGAGTGCCGTTTGCATATCCACGGTATCGGTGAGCTTTTTGAAGGTCAGAACAACCAAGCTTCCCGTTTGATAGCTTTCTTTTACACTGTCGCGATATGCGAGGATTGTATATTTACCGTCTGCCGTGCTGCTTGCAATTTCGTATGCAGAGGCAAGCGTTCCCGCTGTAATCTGTTCAAGGCTGAGCTTAGAAGTATCAAAGGAAATAGTATTTTTGATTGCCCAAATACCGGGATTCTCATTAAGACCTACGACGACGGTAACGTAATCGTTATCCTCCTCGGTTTTTACGGATACGTTTGCATCTGTTCCGACAGAGTAATTTTCCATTCCTTCCGAAACTGCCATTGCCTCGGGCAAGGTAATGGTAAATGTCTTCGTCCACACGTTACCGATTGCCGTGGAGGTCGTATCAAAGGTCAGCGTTGCGGTTGCCGTAACAGAGGTCAGACCGTCACGGATCATTGCCTTATAAAGTGCATCACGATCAATGGTCAAGGAGTTGATGCCGCTTCTGAAATACTGTGCATAGTTGTGTCCGTTCACCTCGGGTGTTGAGCAGGAGAATGTCAATGTGGGGGCGTTTGGATGATTATAACAGTTATAGTACCCACTGTTTGTCCACGAAGCATACTGGTCGATAACTTTTCCGTCATAAACATAAGAATAAACGCCGTTATTCCCGTTAAGTGACAGAGAAACCGGGTTAGAAAAGTCACCCACACTCGTGATCTTGCGCTTAAAATAATTCGCAACATTGAACTGAATGGGAGCGTTTTTCCCAACCTCAAAATCGCCACTGTGATCGTCATAGGTCATTACGTACTTTTTAGCTCCGTCAATTTCAGTCCAAATTGCAAAATCATCGCCTATCCAAGTGCCTACAACGTTTCCGGCATGAGAATATTCAAGCGCTACTACCGTCCACGGTTCCGTATATATGCGCTTGAGCTCAGCTGTAGACGTTTCATTTCTGAACCATGTATCCGGTATCGTAACCTTATTTGCCCACGAACCGTCAATATATTTCAGTCTTACTTGAATATTTCCCGCTTCGCCGCCTGCACCCGCCTTATCCTTTGTATGCGTTTGCAGAATGTATTTCATTGTTTTGAAATCTCCACCGGCAGGAGCTGTAACGCTGAGGTTTGCCGAAATCGATACCGTGTTACTTGCAAGATAATTTTCACCCTCGGCAACGTAAAAACCAATGCCGTAAGTGCCTGTGGGAAGATTCATAAAGCCGGAAGATGCTTGCCAATCCCTCACTACTGAATTTGACGAGTTAATAAGACGGTACATCGCCGTTCCGTCACCCTGGTATGCAGGGATAGAATAAAGGTTAACATTCGCGCCAAACACCTCACCGGCAAGTCCGTCTGCCGAGATCGTTCTGCTTCGCTTCTCAATCACCAGCTTACCTGTGTAAGTATACTCAA
>JAZNPB010000077.1:0-32661 GCA_045589435.1 Eubacteriales bacterium
GTAGGAATACACACGCCCCTCAAACGTGCGCGTCTGCCGATTCCGCCACTCCCGCGAACGAATAGTATTATACTACTTTTTTATTCGTTTGTCAATAGGTTTTGAAAAAGTTTTTAAGTTTTTTTGCAATATTTTGTTTACCTATAAAATCTAACGCGAAAGAGTTGGTTATTCACCATGAAAGCACATATATTTTTCGCAATTTATCTTGTCATTTATTGAAATTTGTGTTATAATAAGTCAAAACTATAAAAGGAGTTTAGCATGAAAAAATTATTTATTATAATTCTTGCAATAACTGCTGCCCTGCTCTCTTTTTCTTCCTGTGATATCATAGATCAAATATTACCGGAAATTGAAGGCATTATAGGCGGTAATCAAAAAGAAGATAAAACTTACGTTGATTTCACCCCAGCGGAAAAAGTTCTCATTGAGGAGCAGATAGGCGCGTCGATCCCATTTGTCGCAAACAATGAGTATTATCTATCAAAACACACCTACAGCACTGAAGCAGGCGTAAAATTCACCGCTTACGGAAATTCGAAAGAAGAATTTTCTGAATATCAAAAGCTTTTCTCTGATTTTACCTATTCAGGATCGCGCAAAGACAATGTTGGACACGTTTGGTACTATTACGAAAACAATGGCGTGTTTTATGAAATCTCTTATTACGTAAGTAGTCAGGGAGACAGCTGCATAGAACTTCTGGCATATGTAAAAAAGAATGTTTCCAATGACGGCAACCAAGATGACAACACCACGGGCGGAAGCGAAAATGACTCCCAAGGTGAAAATAAAAACTATAAGTATACGAGCTTTACCGATTCTGAGAAAGAAACATTCACTAAATTTTCGGGATTTGTTATTCCTTTCATAGCAAACGATGAGTATTACGTTGAGGCTTATGCAATGGACGGTGAGGTAGGTATCAACTTTTATGCATACGGCAATACTGCCGATGATTTTGCAAAATACAGAGAATCATTTGCTAGTTATACCTTTGTGGAATCTTATCAGGATATTTACGGTGACACATGGTATACATACCAAAAGGGCGAATTCTATATTGATATTTCACGATACTATCTTCCGGACGAGCTTTGCTACTTAGTTGACGTTTACGTTTACAAGCCAACAGATTCAAGTGGAGGCGACAGTGGCGAGAGCTACGTTAACACCGCATTCACTCTTGGCGAGAGCAAAATGTTTTCAGATTTTTGCGGATTTGTAATCCCCTACGTCGCAAATAACGAATATTACGTTGAATCCTATGAAATTGACGGTGAGGTAGGAATTAATTTCTATACCGTAGGAAATACGCCGGCTGAATTTGCAGAATATAAAAATGCGTTTTCAAAATACACCTTCATCGAAAGCTACGAGGACGAGTACGGAGATGATTGGTACACCTATCAGAATGGTGATTACTATATCGACATTTCCTATTATTACTACGACGCGGATTACGGATACCTCATTGACGTATACGTTTACAAAAGTACGGATAGCGACGCAGACGATGTTACGCCGGGCACCGGATCCGGAAATCTGCCTGAAGATAACGATGGAGTTTACGATATTGACTTTACCAAGGCGACTAACGTAAAAGACGTTACGGATCAGGGATACTACCTAGACGGATGTCCTACCAAGGGTTCTCCTGGAGTTTTGGTGATACCTGTAGACTTCAGCGACGTTACCGCCGAGAGTCGAGGATATACAACCGACGCTATTAAAAACGCCTTCTCTAAAAACGGGGATTGCGACTACTACTCCGTTTATGATTATTACTATATTTCAAGTTACGGACAGCTTACACTCGATATCACTGTTCTTGATTTTTGGTTCCGCCCATCACATCCCAGCACTTACTATGCAAACGCAACTACTGATTATTTTGGTGATGAAATATTCATCGGAGATCAGCTGATCATGAATGAAGCTCTTGCATACCTTGAGAGCAGGATGGATCTCTCTTTATTCGACTCTGACGGAAACAGTATAATTGATGCTGTTGTTCTTATCAACACACTTGAGATAAGTGAAGAAGACTTCTTCTGGGCATACAGATACTGGAACGTATACACAGATGACGAGGGATATTATTACGAGTATGATGGAGTTTCTGCCAACGATTATCTCTGGGCTTCTTATCAATTCTTGCATGAGTCAGGCAATGGAGCCGACTTTGATGATGTGAACGCAATGAATACGTATACTTTCATCCATGAGTTTGGTCACATTCTCGGCGCAGATGATTACTACGATACCGCCGGAATTGAAGATCCTATGGGTGGATGCGATATTATGGATTCTCTCCCCGGAGATCACAATGCGTTTACTAAATTTAATTTCGGTTGGCTTACTGAATCAAGATTAGTTGTAACCGACGAAAGCGTCACTCTCACTCTCGAAGATTTCTCAAAAAACGGCGATACAATAATCCTTGCCAACAGCTTTGATGAAAAACTTGGCGCATATCAGGAGTATTATATCATAGTTTACTATACTTCAAATGGTCTTAATAACCCTGAGATCGGCGGTGGATACTTTGCACGCGATGGAATAGTAGTATATCACGTTAACTCTACTCTCTATGATGAAGAATATGAAGGAGAAATATTCCGTGATATTTATAACAACAACACGTCTTATACCGACGACTACGGAACGAAAGACAATCTTATCGAATTTGTCTTAAGTGAAAATGACACATATACCTACGTTGTGGGTGACACTCTTCCTACTATTACGGATGATAACGGCAATACCCTCATATACACCTTCACTGTTGATGAGATTAACAGCGAATATGCAACAATAACGTTTAACAAAAAATAAATCAATAATTTAGGGCTGCCCCTGATTCCGAAATTCCGGAGTTTGTGGCAGCCCATAAATTATGTTTTTAGTATTTATGAATTACGCTTCGATGAATGCAAAAATCTCATTCCAAAGATCCATATCTTGTTCGGTCATCTTCCAAAAATCGTGACGGGAGATGAGCTCCTTCTTTTCTTCTTCGGTTTTGAGCTTGCCTTTCTTTTCCAGCTTTTCTTTTTCAGCAAAGAAAGCATCCTTTGCCTTTACAGCTTCCTTTGTGAAATTAGGATTATGTCCTCGCTCATTTACAGTTATAAAGCGAATATTCTCACGATCCCCAAGAGCTTCCACCAATGGATAGTGATGGTCTTTTGCCACAACTATCGGATCGTCTTCAGATTGGCAAATAAGCGCTTTAACACTGCTGTTTTTGATAGAATCTTCTGCATTTACAACAGCATAACCGGGATTCATGCTGTTTTCATATTCAATAATTGCACGGCGTGCAGATTTGAACATCTTAGGAACCATTCCGTTTATCGTTGTTTCAACAGACGAAAGTCCTGCAAGTGCAACTATCTTACTAACCTCGGGATGGAATGCAACTATATTCTTGGTGGAAAATCCTCCCCAGCTGTGACCTATAACAATGATCTCCCTGCCTGCAAAATATGCAGTATCCTTGATTGCAGAAAGCGCGCAATCAAGATCATGTAAAGAGCCGCTGAGCCCTCTGATAGCTTCTCCCTCGGAGTTTCTTGTTCCCTCGTGGTCGTAAGAATATAGTACGTAGCCTGCCTTACAAATGGTTTCGATTTCGCGCATATAAGGTCTATGACCAACGCCCATACCGTGATCAAAAACTATAAGCTTGTCAGACTTTGGATTATCGTAATAGTAAAATCCTCCATCAAGTTTTGCACCGGTTCTAGAAACAAAGGTGTGATGCTCTTTTTTCAGTCCCTCAAAGTCTGTATAATCAAAATAGAATACACTTCCGTTGTCGTCAAGGCGTTTAATAAGTGCCTTCTTATAAATTGAAAGAAATATCTTATCGAATAACATATTTGTCACCTCAATCCTTGCGGCGTTCTGCCAAAAGATCTTTATATTCGTGGTAAAACTCCTCGTATCTGCCCTCATCAAGTGCATCTCTGATCTTCTGCATAAGCTCATTGTAGAAATAGAGATTATGCAAAACTGCAAGTCGCATACCAAGAGCCTCTCGAGCTTTAAAAAGATGTCTTATATATGATCTAGAATATTCACGGCAGGCAGGACATCTACATTCCTCTGCAATAGGTCTTGGATCTTCTGCATACTTTTCATTAAGAAGATTCATCTTACCCTTCCAAGTAAACAGATTTCCGTGTCGCGCATTACGGCTGGGCATAACACAATCAAAGAAATCGACGCCGCGATATACCGATTCAACGATGTTCTGCGGAGTTCCTACCCCCATAAGGTAGCGTGGTTTATCCTCAGGCATATAGGGTTCAACCGTTTCAATAATGTGATACATAACATCCGCACTTTCACCAACGGCAAGACCGCCAATAGCATATCCGTCACATTCGATCTCGCGAATAGCTTTCATATTTTCTATGCGAAGATCCTCGTAAGTTCCACCTTGGTTAATTCCAAAGAGAAGCTGATTTTTATTTACAGTTCCCTCATCTGCGTTAAGCCTGTCCATTTCATCTCTGCAACGCTTGAGCCAACGTATAGTTCTCTCGTGAGATGCCTTAACGTAATTATATGGCGCAGGGTTTTCTACGCATTCGTCAAACGCCATTGCAATAGTTGATCCAAGGTGAGATTGAATTCTCATAGATTCCTCAGGTCCCATAAAAATGCGTTTTCCGTCCATATGAGAATTGAACGTAACCCCCTCTTCGGTGATCTTTCGGAGCTTTGCCAACGAGAACACCTGGAATCCACCGGAGTCAGTAAGCACCGGACGTGACCATTTAAAGAATTTATGAAGTCCACCCATGCGATAAATAAGATCGTCACCGGGGCGTATGTGGAGATGATAAGTATTGGAAAGCTCTACCTGACAGTTAACCTCCTCAAGGTCGCGAGTGGAAATTCCGCCTTTAATTGCAGCGGAAGTTCCAACGTTCATAAATACGGGAGTTTCGATGATGCCGTGTACGGTTTCAAATCTTCCGCGGCGCGCTTTTCCCTCTTGTTTTAATAAAGTGAATTTTGCCATTAATATTTAGCCTTTCGTTCTGTTATTTAATACGGTCAAACTGACGGTCAAGCTCCGCCTTAGTTAATCTGAATGCGATAGGTCTGCCATGTGGACAAACGATTACGTCCGGAAGCGCAAGTACTCTGCCAACAAGCCAATCGATAATCGATGCATCATAGGATCTGCCGCCTTTTATTGCCGCCTTGCATGCGATCTGATACAACGCTCTCTCGCGGCGAAGTTTTTCTGTCAACTCGGGATTTCCCTTGCCTTTGATAATATCATCAAGCATCTCCGTCATCAGAGCCTCTGCATTTTGAACACTGATAGCATCAGGAATTGCTGTGATATTAAGATGCCCGGATTGCAGCTCGATCTCAAAGCCTATTGATTCGATCTCATGCTTGTATTCCTCTGCAACCGACTGCTCGTCTGCTGTGAGAATAACCGTTACGGGCAGAAGCAGCGACTGTGATGCAACTCTACCGTCGTTCTCTCTGCTCCGTTTTAAATCCTCAAAAATAATTCTTTCGTGTGCTGCATGCTTATCTATCACTAAAAGTGCACTGTCATATTCCACCATTACGTAGCAATCAAAAGCCTCGCCAATAATACGGTATTCGGAGCTATCAACAGAAAGCTCTTCATGTCGCGAAGCTTCGTCTGACGATTTTGCGGGGGCAGGATTATATTCCTTTGTCGGTTCGGCTTCACTATACGTTTTGAGAATATCAAGAGATTTCTTTGGTGATATCTCATCGGAAACCGATCTTTTTATCTGCTCTGTCGCACCACTCGAAACCTTAACAGGCTTATCGATGTTTATTCCATATTTTGAAAAATCTATTCTGTTTCCTACGTATTCTCTTTGACGCTCCGGCATTTTTACCTTTTCCGTCTTTATATCATTTGTGCCAAACCTGATCTGCTCTCCCTTGGTATCAGCGCCTATTGGAACAAATGCTCCAAGAGGATTTCTATCATTTTTAGGCTGTCTTCCAAGCTGCATCTCGGGTCTGTATTCATATTCCTCGATCGCGCGTTTTACCGTATAGTATACCGCCTCAAACACAGGTTGCTCGTTTGCAAACTTTACCTCAAGCTTTGCAGGATGTACGTTTACGTCAACAAGTTGTGGATTCAT
Source organism: Eubacteriales bacterium (assembly GCA_045589435.1). Lineage (GTDB taxonomy): Bacteria > Bacillota > Clostridia > Oscillospirales > CAG-272 > UBA1740. The sequence goes on from JAZNPB010000077.1 coordinate 6,168, forward strand.
ATCAAGGAAAAGTACGCACACGGGAAATGCTTCCGGTGCAATATATGAGGTGTATGCCTTTTCTATCGCTGCCATTGCTGTAAGGCTTTTTACGTACCTTCCGTTAATAAAAACGTTCTGGAGGTTTCGGTTTTTTCTTGTGTTGTCACTTCTTCCGATGTAGCCCGTAACGGTGATACCGTTTGCAACGCCGTCAGCTTTAATAAGCTTTTTAGAAAACTCCTTGCCAAAAACAGCGTAAATGGTATCGAGCAGCTCACCGTTTCCCGGCGTCTTAAACCGCTCCTCACCATCAATCAAAAGTTGGATTGAAATATCGGGGCGTGAAAGCGCAACTTTCTCTACGAGTGCTGCAACGTTCATTGCCTCGGTCGAGTCTTTTTTGAGGAATTTGCGTCTTGCCGGAACGTTGTAAAAAAGATTCTCAACTACGACAGTAGTACCGTCAGCTGCTCCAACCTCGGAAACGTCGGTTACCTTGCCTCCCTCACTGGTAAGCATGTGTCCAACGTCAGCATCCTTGGTCTTTGTAATTATAGTAACCATAGAAACTGATGATATTGCCGCAAGAGCTTCTCCGCGGAAGCCAAGTGTTATAATTCCGTCAAGATCTTCTTTGCTTTTGATTTTACTTGTAGCGTGTCGCTTTAGGGCCACGGGAAGATCGTCCTTATCTATTCCACAGCCATTATCAGACACGCGAATAAGAGCCACACCTCCACGCTTGATCTCTGCAACGATTTCTGTTGCACCGGAGTCTACTGAATTTTCTATAAGTTCCTTCATGACAGATGACGGTCTTTCAACAACCTCTCCTGCAGCTATCAGGTTTGCTATTTCAAAATCAAGTACGTTGATTTTTCCCATTTTAATTCCTTTCTCTTAATCTTTGAGTATTGATTTCAGCTCAAAGAGGAGATTCATCGCCTCAATAGGTGTGAGAGTGTTAAGATCGATTGCACGAAGTCTGTCTCCAACCTCATTATCCTTTGAAGCCTCTATATTTGAGAAGATGTCAAAAGTATCATCTTCTTTTTCTTTCTTTATAACTATTCTTTCCTTACCGGACTCAATTTCAGAAAGAATTTCTCTGGCGCGCTTTACTACCTCATTTGGAACACCTGCAAGCTTTGCAACCTCGATACCGTAGGAATCATCAGTTCCGCCGCGCACGATTTTCCTTAGGAACGTAATTGAGTCCCCGCGTTTTTTAGCCGCGATATTATAATTCACGATACCCGGGAACTGTTCTTCCATATCCACAAGCTCATGATAATGAGTTGCAAACAAAGTTTTCGCTCCAATCTTCTTTGAGTATGTGTATTCAACTACGGCACGTGCGATCGCCATTCCGTCAAAGGTACTTGTTCCTCGTCCAACTTCGTCGTAAATGATAAGGGATCGCTTGGTCGCATTTTTGAGGATCGTTGCAACCTCATTCATCTCAAGCATGAAGGTTGATTGACCTGATGCCAGGTCATCTGATGCACCTACTCTTGTAAATATTTTATCCACAACGCCAATTTTTGCGCTTCTGGCAGGAACAAAAGATCCTATCTGCGCCATGAGAGTTATTATCGCAACCTGTCGCATATATGTAGACTTACCTGCCATATTAGGGCCTGTGATTATCATGACCTTGTTAGAGGCAATATCAAGAGTAGTATCATTGGGAACAAAATAACTGTCACTAACGAATTTTTCAACTACCGGATGGCGTCCGTCCTTGATAATTATGTCTGTAGAAAGATCTACATCAGGACAAGTATAAGAGTTCTTGCTGGCAACCTCTGCGAATGTGCGATAAACGTCGATCTCCGAGATGAGAGCTGCGGTTTTTCTGATACGCTCGCTATTGTCAGCTATTACCTGGCGTAGCCCTTGGAAAATATCGTATTCAAGCACAACGAGTCTGTCACCGGCATTGAAAATCTCCGTTTCCATGTTCTTCAGTTCCTCGGTGATATAACGCTCGCAATTAGTCAGAGTCTGCTTTCTGATAAACCTATCGGGAACCTCGGAGATGAAGGATTTGGTAACTTCGATAAAGTATCCGAAAACGTTATTTTTAGACACCTTAAGAGTCTTGATGCCTGTTGCCTCGCGCTCGCGCTCCTCGATGCTTTTCATTATTGCCTCCCCGTTTGAGAGGATAGATCGGTAATAATCTACGTCTGCATCATATCCATCTTTGATAATTCCGCCCTCACGAACCTGAAGCGATGGATTATCGACGATCGCGCGATCAAGAAGCTCGCATATATCATCAAGTGTATCAAAGTTTTTGACTATCGAATTGAATGTATTACCACCAAAAGCAGATATTACAGATTTAATTCTAGGCAGTGCTAGCATGCTGTTGCAAATGTTTCTCAATTCACGAGCATTTGCAGATCCGTATATTGCCTTTGCTACAGGGCGCTCGAGATCCAAAACAGTGCTGAGCAGCTCTGATAGTTCATCAGCGGCGCGCTTGTTTTTCATGATCTCCGCTACTGCGTTCTGGCGATTGCCAATAGCAACAGGATCAATAAGCGGACGTAGTATCCATGAACGAAGAAGTCTTGCACCCATGGACGTTCTGGTTTTATCAAGCACCCAGAGCAGCGATCCACGTTTTTCCTTATTTCTCATGGATTCCACAAGCTCAAGATTTCTTCTCGTGTTAAAATCAAGCTCTAGATATTCTTCCTTTGAGTAAACCCTTATCTCTTTTGTATTTGCGTCAGGAATCTTCTGCGTTTCCTCGATATATGATAAAACCACGCCAACGGATACTATAAGCTCGGGAGTATTCAGTTTGCCTGCATCGTCGCCAAAAGCTCTGTTAACGTTATCACGGCATCTATCGTATTCGTAAAGTCTTTTTGCATTATCAGTTATGATTGTTCTGAATTTGTCCTGCATAAAGGACTTAAGCTCGGTATATTCATCACCAACGCGGTTTATGATTGCTTCGGCAGGCTGATATGCTCCAAGCTCACTTTTAGCTCTTGAAACTCTGTCTGCGCCAGTAAGATTTGTGGCAGATATTTCACCTGTTGAAACGTCAACGAAAGAAAGACCTATACTCTCTTTGGCAATACATATTCCGCAAAGATAATTGTTCTGCGTTTCATCAAGTAATGTGGAATCGGTAATAGTACCCGGAGTTACTACTCTTACAACTTCTCTTTTTACAAGTCCTTCAGCAGCCTTTGGATCCTCTGTCTGCTCACAAATTGCAACCTTAAAGCCACGTTCTGCCAACTTCCCGAGATAAATATCCACTTTATGGTACGGAACACCGCACATTGCGGCACGACAATTATTTCCGCAATCTCTTGCTGTAAGAGTGAGTTCAAGCTCCCTTGAAGCGGTTACCGCATCCTCAAAAAAGCATTCATAAAAGTCACCAAGACGATAAAGAACGATATAATCCTCATATTTATTTTTTACGTCAAGATACTGCTTCATCATAGGTGTTGCAGTCTGAAGCTCTTTTCTGTTTTGTAATATCTTTACATCTGTAACTGCCATTTTAGCTGTTACCTCCGTTTTTTGTTAAATCGATCAATGACATCCCTTGCAGGTTGAGCAATCGTGAGTGCAATCAGATGTACGCTCACCGGTTATGCAAAACTTAATTTCTTCGTTAACCTCATTCATAAGCGCGTTAAGCTCTGCCTGAGCGTGGCTGAAGGCAACGTATGATGGATCAGACGTAATCTCGGATGCCAGCTCGTCTACTCTTGCATGAAGATCGGCAATAAGCTTTTCGTCAGCATCGTCCTTTGAATATTCCTGAGTCAGAAGAATTCTGTCAGTTTCGTACTCGCGCATCTTGTTTTGGAGCTCTGCATTTGCATCAAAAGCATCCTTCGCTTCGCCAAGCTTTTGCATTTCGCTGCTCTTTGCTATCTCAAGACCAAGCATGTGAGCAAGCTCTATTATCTTTGTCATAATTATTTCCTCTTTTATTCTACAATTTCACCAATAAGGTCGAAAGCATTCGCCTTAGTTATTTTTACGTTTGCAAATTCACCTATACACTCTCGCGAAGATGTAAAATGTACCAATTTCCCCGTAAGTGAGCGTCCATTATATACTTTTACGCCTGAACGTTCATCAGCTGAATCTACAAGAACTTTGATGACGGTATTTTCATACGGAGAATTTTTCTCAGCAGCAATCTTGTCCTGAATTTCTAAAAGTCTATCGAGACGTTTATGCCTTTCTGCTTTATTAACCGAATTTGGCATTGTCGCAGCCCTTGTTCCTTTTCGCTCAGAATAGATAAAGGCATAAACATTGTCAAACCTGATCTCGTTGATAACACTCAAAGTATCAAGGAAATCTTCCTCACTCTCGCCCGGGAATCCAACGATAACGTCGGTAGAAAGGGCAATGCCGGGAATTTCCTGCTGCAGTTTTTTAGCTGTTTTCAAATACTGCTCTCTGGTATAAGTGCGATTCATTCTTTTTAGCACCGAATCCGATCCAGACTGAAGCGGCAGGTGGAAAAACGGAGCGATCTTTGATTTATGTTTTGCCATAACCGCAATAAGCTCATCTGACGTATCCTTCGGATGGCTGGTCATAAACCTGATAATGAAATCTCCCTCGATCTCTGCTATTTTTTCAAGAAGTTCCGGAAAAGTCATATCAGATCTATAAGAATTTACATTTTGCCCAAGAAGTGTTATCTCCTTTATCCCTGACGAAACGAGCTCGGCACATTCGGAAAGTATATTTGCGCTACATCTGCTCCGTTCCCTGCCCCTAACGTATGGAACTATGCAATACGTGCAAAAATTATTGCATCCGTACATAATAGAAACCCAAGCACGGTGAGGCGAAATCCTGTGATGAGGAATATCTTCAACTATATCAGGAAGCTCCGTGCCGTATAAAAATGACCGCTTTTTATCAATATAAGCTTTACATAATAGCTCCGGAATAAGCTCGTATCTTCCCGGCTCAACCGTAAAGCTGACGTAATGAAAATCGGTTTTAAGCTTTTCTGCAATATGTGGCTCGTTAGCCATGCAACCGCAGATACCTAGAATAAAATCAGGGTTATTTTTCTTCTTGGCCTTGAAAGACCCCAGCAACGACAGCGCTTTCATCTCTGCGTGCTCGCGTATAGCGCACGTATTAACGATCACTATATCGGCATCCATTGGATCTTCACATTTTTTGTATCCCATGGATAAGAGAGTGCCGAGAATTTTCTCGCTATCTGCCTCGTTCTGTTGACAGCCAAAGGTAATAACATGAGCAAAAAGCTCTCTGCCGGCCAAGGCATCTTTCATTTTTTCAATATAATATGGTGCTTTTGTGGAAGCAAAATCTTTACTCATAAGATCATCTTCTCCACAAGTTTTTTTGTTGAAAGTCCTGCGTACTCATAAATGTCGCAGATTTCTGGCGGTGAAACGAAATCATCATCAATCGCAGCAATGCGATATTCAGTCGCACTGAAATCAAAACCGGCTTTCATAAGATTATTCATTGTAAGAACTGCTGCGCCACCGTTTTCGATTCCCTCCTCAACGTAAAGAATACGCTGCGCTTTGCCCGAAAGGGTCATCAGCGTGTCAGTAATGAAGTCGTACGGTTTAATTATTTCTGTAACTACTATTCCCACAGAAAGACCTTTTCTTCGGAGATATTCAGCGGCAGAAATTACATTGTCTAATATTTTTCCATAAGTAACAAACACGTAATCTGCACCAGACGCAAAGTCAAAATCTGCAAAGATGCCAATGTTAACAGCGCGAGCCTTATAAAAGAACTTTTCCTTTTGTCTGTCAGACTCACAGCTCGAAGAATATCGAATAGCAACGGGAGAATCCGATCTATAAGCAATCTTTGTGACTTCTTTTAATGATTTATAGGTCAAGGGCGCAAACACACTCATGCCTGGAATGGCAGAAAGATATGAAACGTCGAAAATACCATGGTGAGTTGCTCCATCACCCACTGCAAGACCTGCTCTGTCCACAATTACCTTCACGGGTAAATCTTGAATAGCTATATCATGTATAAGATTATCGTAACCTCTTTGCAAAAACGTAGAATACGTAGCAACGAACGGCTTCATTCCCGATTTTGCAAGCGCCGCACTAAACGTAAGCGCGTGTGCTTCGGCAATTCCTGTATCAAAGTATCTTTCAGGATACACCTCTCCGAAACGGTAAAATTCCGTTCCCACAGCCATAGCAGGGGTGATAGCACAAACGGTTTTATCTTCCTTGGCAATGTGGATAAGCTCCTCAATAAAAGCTTTACCAAAAGTACTTTCCAAATTAGCCTTTTGAACGCTATGATATTTGCTAGGGGAATTTTCTGCCTCTCCTTTTCCCTTGCCTTTCGTTGTTTTTATGTGAATTATGGTTGGTTTTCTTTCCAGTTTTGCGACTCTCATTGCCGATTCGAGAGCATCTATATCATGCCCGTCTATGACGCCGATATATTCAATTCCAAGTTTTTCAAAATAGCTGGGCGAATAGAAAACGTCTTTGAATTTTTCACCAAGTCGACCGGAAAGCGCTGCTACCGTCTCGCCCACAAAAGGTATTCCCTTAAGAAATGCAACCGCCTTCTCCTTCTTCGATCTGCTCTTTTCGGATGAGAGCTTATGAGAAATAAAATCAGCAAAAAGTCCTCTGTTTTTGGATATTGCCATTCCATTCTCATTAAGTATGATTATCAGTGGCAGATCAGGCGTAACGTTGTTAAGCGCCTCGTGTACCATGCCGCCTGTGAAAGCCCCATCACCTATAACGCAAACAGTGTACGCATCATTTCCTTGAAGCTTGTCCGCAGCTGCAAGGCCTATCGATGCTGAAATTGACGTAGAGCTATGCCCCGTTCCAAAAGCATCGTGCTCACTCTCTTTGATAGATGGAAAACCGGAAAGTCCACCTGGCTTTCGAAGATCGTCAAACATATCGCGGCGACCTGTTATCATTTTATGAACGTAGCATTGATGACCTACGTCAAAAACAACGTGATCCTTTGGTGAGCTGAAAACGCGATGAATTGCCAGCGTCAGCTCAACTACACCTAGATTTGATGCTAGGTGACCGCCGTTTTTCTCGGTTATTTCAACTAAAAATTCTCTTATTTCCGCTGAAAGTGCAGAAAGATCTGACTTTGGTAAGACTTTTAAGTCCTCGGGAGAATTTATCTTATCAAGTATTTCGTATGACATTTCATTCTCCTCTCTTTTGGGTCGGTGATTTCCCTGCGACCTTTACATATGCCCTGTAAAAGGCGGAATAATCTGCATATCCTACTGCCGCTGATGCGTCTTTTGCACTCATTCCCTCGTCCATATATTGTTTTGCTTTCATTATGCGCTTACGATTAATGTAGGAATGGATAGAAATGCCGTTATGACTCTTAAAAGCTCGGCAGAGATAAAATTTGCTTACCAAAAAGGCTTTTGCAATTTCATCAAGTGAAAGAACCCTATTGTTTTCCAGCTCATCGGAAATATAATCAGCCACCTGAAGTGTAAAATCATCAGAGTTTGAATATGAGATCTTAGTTTTCGCGGAGGAAAGTAAAACTAGTATTTGTACGATAATAGCAGAAAGATACTGTTCTCGCGCTTCCCCCGAAAGATTATCGAGAAACGCAAGTCCTGATAAAATGCGGGAAATCTCGTCAGAACATACTTCCGTAATTGATGCACAGCATTCGTTCGACGGAAAAAGTGCCTCTACAAATTGAAAAACAGAAACACTTACACCGCTTTTTGCAAATGAAAAATGATATATTTCGTTATTTTCACTGTCATTAACTTTAAGGCTATATAGTGTCAGCGGTTTAATAACGAAGAAGGCTCCCGAAGTGAAAGTTACACAAGTTCCCTCGCAAATCAAGCACCCATCACCTGATTTCACGTAGAATATCTCGTATTTATCACTGCATACACTATCATTTTCCGATGCTTGACAATTACAAAATCTCTGATACTCTACTGTGTTTTCACATATCTTTTTCACAGTTTTTCCTCCTTTCACTAAAAATGCGCAAACTTTTACTTATACATTCTATCACAAACGAGCAATTTTTGCAATAGTTTTTTAAAATATTTAATAGAAAGGCGGTCGCAAAAAGCAACCGCCGAAAGATGTTTATTTTGTTAAAATCATATTATCTCTGAAAGTGCAGCAATATCATCCTTAGTCGTAGCAAATGAGGTTGCGAATCTTACAGCGCACCTGTCAGCGTCTATGCGCTCCCAAAAACAGAAGCGACATTTTTTACTTATTCTTTCCATCTGCTCATTTGTAAGAATAATAAACTGCTGATTTGTTGGAGAATCAATAAATAATTTATATCCTCGTCCTGCAAACAACGCCTTCATCTCCTCTGCCCTATCAATAGCATTTTTGCTGATCTCAAAATAGAGTCCATCGGTAAACAAGGTCTCAAATTGCACTCCTAGAAGCCTTCCTTTTGCAAGCATAGCGCCATGCTGCTTTGTCAAACTGTGAAACCTCTCCGGAGTATTCCCTTTTGCGAAAACGATCGCCTCTCCACAAAGCGCACCAACTTTTGTTCCTCCAATATAAAATACATGGCATAGTTTTGCAATATCAGGCAGCGTTACGTCTGTATTACGGCTCATAAGGCCATAGCCTAGTCTGGCGCCATCGAGAAATAGTTTTAGACCATACTTATCTGCAACTCGACGAAGATCAGTAAGCTCTTTTTTCGTGTAAAGAGTACCATACTCCGTAGGATGAGAAATGTAAATCATTCCGGGAACAACCATCATTCCGTTATTTTCATCTCCAAGAAACGTTTCCAGGTAATCAGCAACCGTATCAGCAGAAATCTTTCCGTTTTCCCCAAAAAGCTCAATTACCTTATGCCCCGTATATTCAATAGCGCCTACCTCGTGCAAGCTGATATGCCCAGTCTTGGGAGCTATAACCCCCTCAAATGGCTTTAACATCGTGGCAATAACAGTTTTGTTAGCCTGTGTGCCTCCCGTAAGGAAAAACACCTCGGATTCAGGCGACTGACAAACTTCAAGAATAAGTTTTTTTGCATTTTCAGTATGTACGTCATTTCCGTATCCGGAAAGCATTTCAGAATTAGTATCAATAAGCGACTTAAGCACCTTTTCGTGAGCACCAATTATATAATCACTTTCGAATGAGAGCATTTTAATTACCTCGCAATTTACTTTAGTTACATTGTACCATATTTAAGCAATAATGTCAATTATTTTGTAAAATTTACTTTACTTTAACGGTGGATTATGGTATAATAAAGAAAAAAGCAATTCGGAGGTCAATATGGAATTCATTGAAATCGTTGCCATTATACTGGGATCGATGTTAATCGTGGGATTCTTCGTTATGTTATTTGTGCTTAACCACTTTGAAGAAAAGTTGAAAAAGCAGGATAAATCATACAAATCGCCCCAAAATGATATAACCGATATAGATAACTACGAGCCACAAGAAATGCACATCAGAGCAAAAATAGTAGATATGGCTTGCAGATCTCGCTTGGTTGGTACAAGAGAGCCGAAATCCGTGCAAGAATATCTTGTAGTATTTCTTGACGAATACGAAAAGCGGCACGATATCTTCGTTAACGAAGATTACTATAATGCACTTGAGGTTGACCAGGTGGGAATACTTACGCTGGTTGACGGTGATTTTTATAGCTTTGAGCTTGACGATTAGGAAGAATAAAGCTTTAAGATTAAAGCTGACAAAAAGCAAGACACACCGAGGATGCGTTTCCAAAACGGTGTGTCCTTTTTATTTTGGTTTTCCAGATCAGATTATCTCATTTTCATTTTGAGAAAATAGATTTAATAAAATCATTGATAGCATTTATAATGTTTTCGATAAGCTTCATGATTGTATCCATGAAAGTACCCTTACCGGTGTTTGCGTCGCCTGAAGGATCATCATTCGCTGCTGTTTCAAAGCAAGTATCACAGATACCATCGCCATCATCGTCTTCATGTCCGAGAGGATCGATCTCTCGGGTTTCATAGCTTATGCAATCATCGCAATCTCTTCTTTCCATTCCTGCGCGTGTGCAACTAGATGAGATGATAACGCGCCATTCATCATAGCTATGCCCCTCGGTTGGGATAACTCTGCCATTATCGATAATCTCATTACAATCAAGACAAACAGTCGTACCACTGTGTCCATCTTTCGTGCAGGTAGCTTCGATCGCTCCCTCGACGCTCGTATTGGTATGCGCACATCCACTACCGGACTCAACGTATATAGTAATGCTCTTTGCGCGAGACTGCGCTGAAAGATTGGTGTAAGTAAATTCATCAATAGGAGAATCAAATACAACGGTAACTATGCCGCCATTGTTAGTAACCGTAGCACCGGTAACATTCAGCCAACCGCCAACGTATTTCGATTCAAGACCCGTGCAATCGATTTCCATTTTGATCATATCAGGGCAAGAAATAATAACGTCGGATCCTTTATAGAAACGTGCGGGATCTTTGTAATCTGCTACATCAACGTTAGAACCTGCTTTATTGTTCGTAACCTTAATTCCGTTCTGCTCCCAGACCTGAACTGTTTTTGTGAATTCAGTACGGTTTGCAGTATCAGCAAAGCTGATTGTAAGGCTTGATTCAGAAGGCTTGGTCGCGCCGCACGCAGTACACTTATTGCCTGAATAGTTATGTCCGGTTGCAATAACCTTATTTCCCGTATACGTATCATTGCAAAGTGTGCAGGTGTAGGTGGTGAAACCGTCTTTTGTACAGGTAGGCGCAGTCACAGCCGACGCATAATTATGCTGACAGGATGTATCGCCACCACCGGAAGAGGTTCCCATGTCATAAAGACGAGCGATATAGTCTGTACTCTGCATCTTGGAAGACTGCAGAACACCCATAGTCACGTAAGAGCCGTAAGTTCCGATATAGCAGTCATCACCACTAAGATTAGTGTAAAATGCATGTTTTTGCTCATCCCAAGTAAAAGTAGAGGTTGCAGTGCTGCTGTATGTAAAGTTACGGTGTGTTCCACTAACTACAAGGTTTATGTACTGCTTCTGACCGCTAGCGTTATTGAAGTATAAACGATATCCTCCGGAAACGCTTTCAGCATAAACGTCAACACCCTTTGTGTAGTCGGTATCAGTAGAGCCGTAATAACCGTTCATTGAGCCTGTAAAGTAGTACTCTGCATTCTTGTCTGTTGAGAAAATTCCAAGTTTATATGCCTTACCGGTAGCGATCTCTTTAGCATACTCCGGTCTGACTGGAGCCACAGGCTCTGCCTCGCCACAAGATGTGCAAATGCCAGAGCTATAGCTGTGTCCCTTTGCAGGAGTTGCATTTGCCTGATAACTGTAACCGCATCCGGCAGTCTTGCAAGTGAATATTGTATATCCTTTTGTTGTGCAAGTAGCAGCTATTACAACACCGGAGCCAAAGTTATTATGATCGCACTTGCCATTCTCTGCTCCACCGGAAGGGGTTTCCATATCTGCAGGAATATCCTCACCAAAGAGAAGGAATGCAAATTCAGGATAGTCTACAAAAACGTTACGGGTACCCGTGATCGACTCAACAGAATCGTTTCTGCCAAGCTCCCAGGTATCAACGGGATCCGCTTCCATCCATTCAAGCAACACGTCAAGGCTTTCCATTACGCCACGTGTACCCCAGGTAGAATAACTACCGTTTCCGTTAACGTTACCCCAACGTACGTATACGTAGAGGAAAATACGAGCAACGTCACCGCGAAGATCGTATGCCCCGCCTGACTCACTGTTGGGATTGTAATATCCACTGCTCTTACCGTAAGCCGTGTTACCACGGGAAGAGTTTTCACTGGTGGAGGTAGGACGAAGCATCATAATATCATTTTCATCATTACCACCGAGTCCCTTACTGTTAGGCCATGTATGCTCGCGGTTCCATCCGCCATCCCATGAAGGACCGATACCTTTGCCTGAATAGAATGACGAAATCTTTCCTCCGCTATTCTGGCAGTCTGTATATTTGTAAAGATTCTTTGTTTCGTTGTAGCTCGTCTGGTGACTATGCGAATCTTTCATAAGACTCTGTAAAGCCTTATACAAAGCACTGTTAGGAGCTGTAGACGTGCTAGTGCCGCCTGAATAGCTGGACAGCGACGCATAAGTATTGCTACCGGTGTAGAAATCCTCCGCATTTGGAGAAAGGAACGTAGCAACTTCGCCGCGCTCACCCCAGTTGTAAATATACTTGTCTGTACTGTCATATACGTATGATACATCAGATGCAGACGAAGCAGCGCTTGTAGTAATCTGCAATGTTGGCACGAACGCAAAAAGCATTACCAATACCATAATCAAAGCCAAGCTACTTCTTGTGATCTTGTTCATAATAATACCCCTCTTCATAAAAGAAATTTTGTATCCTTAATACAACAATTTATATTTTACCACATACAACCAAAAAAAGCAATACATAGAAGCAAATATTAACAATTATATGTTTCAAATATGTGTTTCAAAAAACACTTCTCGAAAAACACACCTCTGCACCTCAATAGACTGCTCATATACACGGCAATTAATCCTCATCCGCCACAAATCAACAAATCGCATATTTTTCAACTACCAAGCAGTTAATACATGGCAGAAAGCGTTTCTGTTGAATTGTGAAGGATTAATTCGTTTAAGCACAAAATTAGCCCTTGGCTCAAAACGAACCAAGGGCTTTCTAATATATAAACAAAAACAATATCAATAAAGTTTTGCATAATATCGACGCTAATTGCAACTACCAAAGTCTTAGATATATCTTGACGTCAATTGCTTTATAGTCATTGTTATCTCCATCAACTTCTATGATCATAAGGTGAGTGCAATTTGCTGACGCATAATTGCCAATAGTTAAAACGCCATCACATATAGTGGGAAAACGAAAGCGTTCTACAAGCTAAGATTTGATATCCTTATTGCTGCTCTTTTTGAATCGCATCCATCTTCATAAGCGCGTCGCTTACTACGTTGTAGAGATTCACGATAGCAGGTGACATCTGAGCGATTGTAAGATCGGCTCTGACGCTGTGATTGCCATTTGCATCAATCGTGTATAGATACGAATATTTTTCGTAAGTTTCCAATACAATGTCTATACCTATACCAGCATATGCAGGGTTATCAACAATTCGCTTTGCATCATTTGCAAGCGTTTTAAGTGTATTCACCGCATTAGCGTCGCTGGCAGTCACAATATTCTCAATATTAACACCGTTAGCAACAGCATGAGAATAAGCTCTAAGGTTGAACGCTTCTCCCTGGATGCTATATGAATATCCATCTACGAGCTTATACGTTGCAGCATCAGCAACCCAGTTATCAGTTACGAAGGATCCTGTGCCGTTTCCACCGTCATATGAAACGACGTTTGCAGTACCGGCATAAGTGCTTCCTATTCTGTACCAATCACTGATTTTGTTACCGTCAGCATCTCTGTCACAGGTAAATACAACTGCATAAACAGGTACGTATGCTCCGGATCTGTTCAGTGGGTCGATAGTCAGGTAAAGAGTCATTTCGCAGCCATAGCCGTAGAACGGAGTACCGATACCATCCTTGTTGACTGCTACGTAATCGTCACCCGTCATGGTATTTCCATCAAGGTTTTCGTGCTTAACAAGAACCGTAGCATCCATCTGATCTTTTCCAACTGTTATCTGAAGCTGACCTGCGAACAAGGTATTGAGAGCGACGGAGTCCTCGCTGCTAGAACCTACAACGTTTCCAATGTAGTTAGAGGTCCATTCCTGACGACCGTCATATTTGTTATCAATAACGTCGATAAGCTGATCGTAGGTCGTCTTTGTGTTAAGAATATCAAGGAACTTCTTTTCAACAACGTCAAGCGCTTCTCTTTCGCCGTCAACGTTAATACCGAATCGAAGATTTATACGTGTAGCCCAGTCCGTATTTGCATTCATACTTGAACCCACGGCATAGGTTACAGTAAATTCCTTGGTCTCACCTGGGCGTACTATCTTTTCATCAGCAGTAGCTTTAGCAAGGGAAACTGTTACACCGATCTTCGACCTAGAGTTAGTAGTAGACAGATATCCGTTTCCGTTATATCCGTCAAGGCTCGTCTGATAATAGAAATCTCTGTATGTGTAGGTCAACTTGGTATTGTTATATACCGTAACATTATAAACTACAGTACCGGTACCACTTCTCGCCCTGTTAATGGTTGAGTTAATAGTCGTAGAGTACTCAATAAAGTTTACTTCATTACTATCTACGTTCTTAGTGCTACTAGTATCAACCGCGGTTATGAAAAGACCTTCAGGTATGTTAGAGCTTGTCTTTTCAACGAAGTTAAACTTCAAATAATAATTATCCGTTTTTTCATTATCCGCATTCGTCATAGTAAGTGTAAAAGTAACCGATCCACCGGGTTCGACCTCTTGGAGGAAGGTTATACCACTGACTGAGGGTTTAATTGAATCTCCGGTGTAAACACCATCAATACCAAGTTCCTCGCCTTCTATAATTCGCTCGTAGCAATAGATCTTGTCACTTTGGTTAACTACTGTGACGGTAAAGGTGGCAGTTTGTGGTGTACCGACCTCAGCAGACATATAGGTGCTGTAATATCCCGTAACGTCAACTCCACCACTACTATCAGGCGTAATATTTGAAATGTAAAGATCGTACCATGGTTTTGGAATATCAGCCTGGCCGAAGAACGAGAGTGTATCGCTGACCTCTGCGTATCCTATGGTTGTAAAAACAGTTGCGAATACTAAAAGTATTGCAACTAAAGCGCGACGCACATTTCCCATATTCACACCTCTTTCTAAAAATTAATTAATTTGCAAACTTCGTTTTACTTTTAATGCTTCCCTGCATTTTTTTACAGGGAAGCATTTGTTTTTACTTTTCAATGTATCTGTTTTGGCAACCGCCCGTAATTACGTTAACCACCTTTTCACCACAGGAGTTTGCACAACTGTTGATTATAATGTTTATGGTTGTGCGGCGTGGAGAACAACAGTTTGGTTTTGTCACAAACCTCTGCTGGTCATTAGCATAAGAGGACGCAGGCATGCTTGCAGAGGAATAATAACCATTGCGAGCTTTGGAAACCTGATTATTACCTACTGCAGGATTTGCTGTGGAATCGTATGTTGCTACAGGTCTTGCCGCATTCTCATTACGAACAACATCGCGATCAGCCTGACGAGATCTTCTCTCCTCGCGGCGATCGTATCTTGTTTCAGAATTATGAACGTTCGTAACCGATGAATAATTGTTATTTGTAACAGGTGCTGATACAGGAGCTGCATTCACGGGAGTATTAGGAACGCCACTTATGTCAATGATAGAATCATCAACCCACTCGGGATGCTTTCTATAAAGCTTATCGTAGTTATCTACCTTAAGTTCATAGAGGTACAGAATTTTTGTGTTGGTCGGAATAAAGAACTGCGCTCTGGTCTTATCTGTGTTCTCACTCATGAGTACGGGAGATTGGATAGTATCACGTATAGCAAGCATTTCTCTGAAGGTGGAAATAACAACGATCTGATAACCGCTGGCATCGAAACCGCCCTCAACTCTCTGAATGAAAGAGCGATAGTTGCTTATGATTCTTCTAATCTTATTGTAATAGTTAATATCGTGGTTTCTTGTTACGTAAACACCAATGATGAGAAGCACAAGAAGTCCAATAGCAACATAACCGAGTATCATTGCCGCCTCAAGCATTCGAACAAGATATTCGTTGCTCTTATGTGCGGCAAGGATCTTACAGTCTCCACAGCTAGAGGAGCTTGTAGAATAATTTACGTCGAACGCATTCTCGTTAAGAGGCATTGTAACCTTGATAACGCAGGTGTTCTCGGAATTGCTATACAGTGTTTCAGAGGTACCAATAACCTCAACCTCCATCGTAATGATAAGGTTTTCTGTAGCATCGCTAATACCAAGCTGATTTTCGAACTTCTTAACAAGTTCATCGTAGTAATGATAATCGATCTCAATAGACTTGGAAATATCAAGCGTGGTGTTAGAGTTTTCCTTGACAGGCTCGCTCATCTCCTCAAGAGTAGTCTTGGGAAGTGGGAACTTGCTCTTTGTAACTCCGTCAACAACCTCCGGCTGAGCGGTGATGCGATATGTATAAATGTAGTCGATGTCTGGAGCACAAACCTCAAGATGATAATCAATATTGATCTTAACCACGGTTGCTACCATTGTAGGATATGCATAATTTGAAGGGATCCAAAGATCTCCATTCTCATCTGCAAACTCCTTGAACTCCTCAAGATACTCACTGTAGAAAGGAGCATTCTTGGGTATCTTAACACTGTACTTAACCTCGCTGGACTCCGCATATTCTATAAACGATTCCTTGGTAAGCTCATCATGAGCAAATAAAACTCCAAAGATCGATACAACGACCAGAGCAAGGGCAATACTGTGGATAGTTATCCACCTTTGGCGTCTTTCCCTGTATTTCTGGCGCCTTTTAACTTCGCGTTCTGTCATTTTTTATCTCCTGTCCGCCGCAGTTTTTGCGGCTAACTTTTTTATTTTGACAAGTGTGCTTCATCGCAAAAACAAGCGAATAACACCCTTGATTGTAAACAATGTTATGATTTTTGTGGTGCTTTTTTTGGTTTTGGCTACTTAAACAAATCTCTTAGCCATAGAGTCGGATAACCGAAATATGGGAGTTTTAATACGACAACTCCCTTGATGTCGCCGTCGGTGATATAACCTAAGTCCATTTCGCTATTGGCATCACCTTTAGTATAGTAACGTGTCTCTCCGTTGATGTTGGACTTGTCAACGACACGGTGAACAACGTGCTTGTTACTTTCCTTGAAGACAATGATGTCTCCTACCTCAACAACCTCTCCATCATCATATCGCTCGTAAACGGCGATATCCCCCTTATTAAGTTCCCCGGTCATACTCTCAGTAGCGATAACATACGCACCAAACTGGAATACGTTGGAAACAAGCATAATAAGGCACGTCATCATTGCAACGAGAATAACCGTAAGCGCAACGCCTAACGGACTGTGCTGTGCCAGCGCGTATCTCTTTTTCTTCTCGTAAAGATAGTCTATGAATAGATAGACTGCCAGGGGGAGTAAAAGATTGATAAACGCCAAGAGCGAATCAGGAATACCTGTTGCATAACGAATTATGTAGGGATGAAGAGTAAATATTAATCTGAAGGCGATATTTGGCAAGAAGCCATATCGCTTTGAAAGATAATGGTATAGTAAATTAGATAAAATAGCAGGAAGGAATACCATCGCCATGATATCCATAAATCTTTTGAACGTGAAAATATCTGCAAGTGTATAATGAATAATTACCTCTGCAGCGACCGCAGATAGATAGGATAACAAGCCTATAAAGCGATCTTCCTGGGCTAGCAATATATTTCGCACAAATTCACTTGCAATTATAATAATTGCGATAGGGAGTATGTACTTTAAGATAACGTCAGCAGTTGAACCAAAATTATATTTTGCAAATCCGAATACCAAACCGGTCATATAATAAAGCATTGCGTAAACTGCCGCAATAACGCCCATCAGCATCGCAACCTCGGGATAAACGTAGTTAGGAATCCCACGCTTCTTAACAAGAATAATTGTCACGATACATACGATTGCCATAAGAACGGCTGCAGCTATTCTGCCACCGTTCCCAAAGAAAAAAGAGACAAGGAGGGCGGCGAGCGTCACAAGAGATATTGAATATAAAACCTTTTTGTTAGGCATCTTGGCCCTCCTTTCTCATTTAATCTTTGACCAAACTAAAAATATTGATCAACAACGGATTACTGAACCTCTGCAGTAATAACGAACGAGAAGTTACCCTGATATGTATCAGAGGGTGTTCCCTTAAGTGTGATAGTGAGCTTAACGAGAACTTCGCCGCCTGCAGGAAGCGTATCTGTTACTGTGCTACCATCTGCTGCGTAGATTACGTATTCGGAATCGAAGTAGTCGTGTGTACCATTCTCGGTAATAGTAGAACCGTGAAGAGTAGCGTCATGAGCACTGTCGTTTACAACCTTGAACCAGATAACTTGAGACTGACCAGCGTCGGTAAGGCTGAAGATCTGGAAGTCAACAACGTCCTGTACGTTGTCGCCGGAACCCATGATATCAACAACGAGATCGTCTTCAAGGTTGATTTCAGGACCGTCAGAAACGTAATTAAAGTAGCCGCCATTAGTTTCGGAAACTGCTTCGATTCTTACGTCAACGTCGAACTCATGCTGAGCCTGACTATCAGTAATTGTTGCGTCACCGCCGAAGTTAAGGGTATCGGATACTGCTGCATAACCTACACCGAGAAGCATAACTGCTACGAGAAGGAAAGCTGTAACTATAACCTTTCTGTTTTTCATTTTTGTTCTCCTTTCAAAGATTTTGTTTGTTTTTTATATCTAAAGCCGAAGCTTCAAGATAACATTTTTATTAGCCCGGAGGCTGCAAAAAGAATTAAACTTTCATCAAATATTTGCAAAATAAAGAAGTTTATGTTGCATACAATCAATATTTTACACCAATGAATGTTACAAATGTGTTACAAAAACCCAAAGGGGCCTAAAAAAATCAAAAAAGCCATTGAAAATGGATAGGATCACCATTTCAAATGATTAATCTTATTATTTTGTACACACAAAAGCGACCGATAACTGTATCTATGTCTTCACGATTATATTTCATAACGACATTTTTTCAAACTCGTTTGTGTGAAAAATATATTTAATATATAATTGTAACCGATGAACGTTATCATTATATCACATTGTTTTCACCCTTGCAAGAGCTTTTTCCAAAATTTACACTATTTTTAAATTATTCTCTTTTTTGCACAAAAAACTTGTTCACAATTTGTGCATTTTGATTAATTATGTCTTTTATTTTACACCTGTTACTACAAAACAACTCATACTCAAAACAACTCAACATGTCTGCCCTATTTGTTGCCTTCGCGTCCTCTCAAAATGCTGATTTGGTACTTGTCTTCAAAACAAATGCAAACGGTGCTCACATGACAAGTGGTGAGCATTTCTGCCCACCACTTTCTTTTGAAATTTTTGTTTTTTGCTCAATTGAACTTAAGAATATACACCATCATAAACTTACAAAAACAAACTTGCATCACCAAATAACTACTTCGCCGTCAACCCAGTGCCAGAAGTTGCCTTCCTCACAAGGCTCTTCTTCGCTGTAGTAGTAGCGTGTGGCGTTCTTGAGTTTGTCGTTAAAACTACCGATAGATATACTATTCCACTCTGCCGCGCTTCCGTTATAGTAAACCTCGGTGAGGCTATCGCAATCATAGAACGCCTTATAACCAATAGAAGTAACGCTATCACCTATCACCACGCTCTCGAGGCTAGAGCAACCATTGAACGCATAAGAATCAATAAACTCGACGCTATCAGGTATTGTCACGCTCACGAGGCTATCGCAATCATAGAACGCCTGATAACCAATAGAAGTAACGCTATCAGGGATTGTCACGCTCTCGAGGCTATCGCAATCATAGAACGCATAAGAATCAATAAACTCGACGCTATCAGGTATCACCACGCTCTCGAGGCTATCGCAATAAGCGAACGCATAATCACCAATAGAAGTAACGCTATCAGGTATCACTACGCTCACGAGGCTATCGCAATTATAGAACGCAGAACGACCAATAGAAGTAACGCTATCAGGTATCACTACGCTCACGAGGCTATCGCAATTATAGAACGCAGAACGACCAATAGAAGTAACGCTATCAGGGATTGTCACGCTCTCGAGGCTAGGGCAAGAATTGAACGCAGAATCGTTTATAGTAGTAAAGCTTTCGGGGATAATTACGTTAACTACACCACGCATACGATAGAGGTCATAAGAATTACCGTTTATATTATCCGGTAATGTTACAGTATCTTCACCACCAATATAAGAGATAAGCTCATATTTAGAACCCTTTTCTATGAAGAGGAATCCATCATCTGTGAGAGTATAGTTATATCCGTCATCTCTATAGATAGTTTCACCGTTATCTACAAGAATCCTTGCATAATAAGCAAGGTATCCGTTATTAGTGCTTCCTATCTCGAGGAAAAGGTCGCTGTTATTATATACTACGTAAAGGCTAGAGCAATTACGGAACGCATCAGAACCAATAGAAGTAACGCTATCACCTATCACCACGTTCGCGAGGCTAGAGCAACCATTGAACGCATTAGAACCAATAGAAGTAACGCTATCACCTATCACCACGCTCACGAGGCTAGAGCAATCATAGAACGCCTGATAACCAATAGAAGTAACGCTATCAGGGATTGTCACGCTCACGAGGCTAGAGCAATCACGGAACGCATAATCACCAATAGAAGTAACGCTATCACCTATCACCACGCTCACGAGGCTATCGCAACCACGGAACGCATAATCACCAATAGAAGTAACGCTATCACCTATCACCACGCTCACGAGGCTAGAGCAATTATAGAACGCATAAGAACCAATAGAAGTAACGCTATCAGGTATCACCACGCTCTCGAGGCTATCGCAATCATAGAACGCAGAATTACCAATAGAAGTAACGCTATCACCAATCACCACGCTCTCGAGGCTAGAGCAACTACGGAACGCACCTACACCAATAGAAATAACGCTATCATGAATAGTAATGCTGGTGATATTCTTTGCGTTTTCAAAAGCATAATTGTGTATATACGTAATACTATCGGGAATTACAACATCTGTAATTTCATTCCCTGTATTATCTAAAATGTGCAACGTTCCGTAAGAGTTAATAGAACCGTAACTATTCGTATCTATATTTAACCAAGCTTCAATATCTGTGATATATACGTCTTTTAAATTGGCGCAATTCCAAAATGCATAATCGCCAATAGAAGTAATGTTATCGGGAATACCAATGATGGTGAGACCGGAGCAACCATAGAACGCCTTCTCGCCAATAGTATTAACACTATCGCCAATTGTAACATTGGTAAGACACTTGCAATCTAAAAGTGCTTCATCGCCAATAATCTCACCGCCTGAAATAACAAGAGTTTTCAATGAGTTTTTGGGTATCACCGATATCGCTGATGTATGAAGTGTGGCAGTATTTATTGGACACTCTATAAAGGAATCTATACCAATATTTTCGAGGTTGCCTAGTATGGTAATATCTTTAATATTAATACACCCTTTAAACGCATAGTTATCTATGCTATTAACACTTTTACCAATAGTGAGACAAGATAGAGAATCGCAATTTTCAAAAGCATTTGCACCAATGGAATTTCCCGCTGTAATAACAAGATTTTCTATATGGTTTTTCGGTAAGATCGATATTACAGATGTAGATATTGTAGCATTCTTTATCGGACATCCTGTGAATACATCGATTCCAACGCTTAAGTTGTCAGCTGGTACAGAGATATCTGTAAGATTAGAACATCCGTAAAAAGCTTGAGATCCTATACTAGTGATATCATCGTACATACTAATGCTAGATAAACTTTCACAACCATAAAATACGTATTCGTTAATATTAATGACATCATCTGGAATAACAAGATCTGTAATTAAGTTTGTATTCAGATACAGTTTTTTTGCATAGAATAAAGGGTTTGAATTGAAATTTTCAAATATAATACTACACCATGCTGAAAGATCGGATATTTTTACGTAGGAAAGATTTTCGCAACCATAAAATGCATCCGCTCCCATATTTGTGATATTATTGTGAACAATCACGCTATTAAGAGATTCAAAATCGTAGAATGCATATTTTTTGACAATGGAAATATCATTAGGAATAATGAGTTCTGTAATTAGCTCGTCATTAAGATAAAGATTTTTTGCATAGCTTAAAGGATTTGAAGAACTGCTGTCAAATGAAATATTAAACCATGAAGACATATCGGATATGTTTACTGCATACAATGCTTCGCAGCCATCAAATGCATCAGTTCCAATATCGGTAATGCTATTGGAGATAGTGATATTACGCAAGTTTTCGCATCCTTTAAATGCATAATTACCAATAGTTGCGACACTGTTTGGAATCGTCACGTTGGTGAGACTATTGCAATCATAGAATGCATAGTCTTCAATATAAGTACCAGATGTAATTGCGACATACTGTAATGAAATCTTTGGTATGCTAGATATTGCTGATGTAGGCATCGTAGCACTGAATATAGAACAACCGTAGAATGCATTTTTTCCAATGCTATTTACACTATCCGGAATGGTAACTTTTGTAAGACTTGTGCAACCATAGAATGCATTTTCGCCAATACTAGTCACATTATCTGGAATGGCAACTTTTTCAAGACTTGTGCAACCATAGAATGCGTTAGATGGAATAGAAGTACCAGATATTATAATAACGTTTTGTATTGATTTTTTAGGCATGCTAGATATTGCCGATGTAGGAATTTCAGCACTGGTTATAGGGCAATTTTTGAATGCATAAGTACCTATTGTAGTAACACCATTGCCGATTATAACGCTTGAAAGGTTAGTGCAATCATAAAATGCTCCCCATCCTATACTAGTAACGCTATTAGGAATAGTGATTTCATTAAGCATAGTGCATCCGTAGAATGCGCTAGAACCGATAGAAACAACGCTGTCTGGAATCGTTATTCTGGTAAGGTTAACGCAATCAGAAAACGCTTCGCCCGCAATAGTGATAGTATCGTTCCTTATTACATATTCGCCCGCAATAGTATCCTTTGCATCAATTAGATGCTTTCCTATATAAAGAACGCCATCTATCCAATTATTTTCATCTTTATAAATTGTGGTGTTATAAAATGCAGAACTTCCAATAGAAGTAACGCTATCAGGTATCACCACGCTCTCGAGGCTATAACAACTTTCGAACGCAGAATTAACAATAGAAGTAACGCTATCAGGTATCACCACGCTCTCGAGGCTATCGCAATAAGCGAACGCATCAAAACCAATAGAAGTAACGCTATCCGGTATTACCACGCTAACAAGATTATCGTAATTATAAAAAGCGCGGTCGTTTATAACAGTAGCGTTATTGGGGATAATAAGATCTACTACCAAATTACCATTGAGATATAAATTTTGTGCACGGACTAAAGGATTGGAGGTTGTATGTTCAAATGAAATGTTACACCATGTTGAAATATCGGATATTTTTACATCTGCAAGGTTGTCACATCCGAGGAAAGCTCCATAACCAATACTTGAGACACTATTTCCAATAGTAATGCTGGTGAGTTTAGAACAATAATAAAATGCACAATCTCCAATACTTGTTATATTATCAGAGATCACAATGCTTACAAGGCTAAAGTATTGGTTAAATGCCGAATCACCGATAGAAGTTACGGCCTTGCCATTGTATGTTTTAGGTATAACAATATCACTCAAATGTGAATTAGACATAATACCCGTAATCTCGTATGTATCATCTGGTAACAGCTTAAATGTAAAGTACGAATTAGATGTCTGCTTTAATACATCTCCACACATTGAGCATGTATAATCAACATAATCATGGTCAATCATGCTTAGAACTGTTTGTGCAACTATAATTTCATTGCAAACAGCGCAATGAGAGCCTTCCTTTATGCCAGTGGTTGTACATGTAGGTGGATATCCTTCATCGATAACCACATCATGACCGAGCGAAGGAATAATTTCTTGCGCTTTAACGATTTCGCCGCCTACAGAACAATGAGACCCTTCAGTCAATCCGGTAGCAGTACAAGTGGAGGCTACAGCTTGATCAACAACTATATTGTGGTCAATCATGGGAACAACCTCTTGCTTTACAATAACCTCACCACAAACAGAACAATGCGATCCCGAGGTTAAACCAGTAGTTGTACACGTGGGTTCAACAGCAGCATCAATTACAGAAGTGTGTCCTCCAGGTATGATTTCTTCGGGCATTAAAACTTCGCCGCAAGTAGAACAATAACATGTTCCTGTTGAGCCGTCGGTAGTACAAGTAGGCTCGATGTATCCATCAATAACTTTTGTATGTCCTATAGGATCAATATATTTTTGTTCTTTAAACACCTCGCCGCAGGTAGAACAATGAGAACCTTCGGTCCAGCCGCCGTTAATACATGACGGATCCACACCATTGGTAGTAACCACATTATGTTTAATATACGAAGTTCTTTCTTCATAACTATCGCAAATAGGGCAGTGTCTCTGTTCTATTCTTGCTTCTCCGCCCTTTGCACAAGAGCCATTGACTGTTATATACCAGTCACTAAATTCGTGATCACATTCTTTTGGATCTACGGGTTCTTCGATGCATGAAAACAATGAAAAGGCCAAAATGACTAATAAAACAGTAAGCAGACTATAAGAATGTTGTTTTTTCATTTGTTTTTTCTCCTTTTAATTAATTTTTTCTCTGGTGTGTTTTTTGAAATCAAATTCCTTTAAAATCAAAAATGTGCGACAACCGAAGTCATCGCACCGAAAAACGCAAACTCCGATAGTCGCCAAACCAATCCCTATGTAACACGTATAGAACACATATTCTTATGAGGATAAGGAACTTGCATTTTATCAAATTCAAAACTCATAAGAATAGCAAAAAGGTATAGTACACCCGTTTTTAAAAAAGCATTCTACACATCGTTACGGATATTAAATTGGTTTGGCCCTTAAATTATATCACAAAATATTTAATAATTCAATAGATTTTAAGATATTTATGTGTAACTTGCTATATTTTTGCCTTTTTCATCGTAATATGTTCCCTACTGTAGAACTTATTCAGGACGTTGAATTCGTCGACTTGGTGAGCAATGTCGCTGACTAGGAGGTTGATATACTTTTGGGTGATATCTAGACTGGAATGCCCCAACAACTTTGAGAGCGAGACCACGTTTCCGCCGTTTGTAATCCATTGTTTTACAAAGGTGTGGCGGTTGCGGTGGATGCCGGTAGTTTCGACTCCACGGCGTTTGTTGTATTCGTATAACATATGATAACAAGTGCTTTTTACAAGCTGTTGACCGTAGGAATTACAGAACAGAAAGTCATCTTTTGTCTTATTCTGCCTAAATTTTAGATACTCTTTTATAATATTTACCATTGTGTGGTTGAGTGGGACTATTAGGGGCTTTCTGTTCTTTGTGACATTTACGTAGACGACGTTGTTATCGAAATCCAGGTCTTTAATTTGGATGTGCATCAGACTTCTCTGCCCGACTCCCGTGCTGAAAAGGAAGTTTGTTATTACCCAGCATTGGTATTCGGTAAAGGAGCATTTCTTGAGGTTGGGCTTTTTCAGGAGTAGTTTTAGTTCATCCTCTGTGTAGGTTTCTATATGGCCTTTGTCTACCTTTATTGCTTGCATCTTGAAATGAGGAATATAGCCTTCGTTCATAAAGAAATGTAGCGTTGTAATGAGGTCGCGAAGGTAAGAGTTTATGCTGATGTCGTTATTCAACGTGGATTTTAGGTGAAGGACGTAATCTTTATAGGTGTTTTCGGTTATATCTTCTATGGGCATATTAGGGTCGAAGAATTTATAGAATTGGGTGTAGCTCTGTTTATAGTGGTTGATAGTTCCCTGCCGGAGATTCCTCTGTCGGCAGTTCTCGAGGTACTTGTTGCAGCCTTCTTCAAAGGTTAAAGTCGTGCTTGTCATCTTCAGCTTTTTCATTGTAAAAATCCTTTCAAATTTCTTATAAAATGTATATAAAAAACTAGACACATCACTGAGGATTTCTCCAAAATGATGTGTCTAACTCTTTTTATTATGTTTTTGTGCTGTTAGGATTTTTACAAAGGATAATTCAAAAATTTTGTTTTTGAGCAAACCAAAAGAAATATCAAATTATCTAGTATAAATCAAAGCAGAATTGCAAATTGCTTGCGGTTCAAATTGTTTTTTGAGTGTACAGATTTTGAGGGATAAGCGTCGTTCTTGCGACCGAAGCAATAGAAACCTATTGCGAGCTTGTCGAAAAACGGCGGTTAGCACCAAAATATGCCCACAAAAAATTATTTGGAAGCTTCTTCGATAGCTACTGCTACTGCAACGGTCATACCAACCATGGGGTTGTTACCTGCGCCGATGAGACCCATCATCTCTACGTGAGCGGGAACTGAGGACGAACCTGCGAACTGTGCGTCGCCGTGCATACGTCCCATTGTATCTGTCATACCGTAGGAAGCGGGGCCTGCTGCCATGTTATCGGGGTGGAGTGTACGGCCTGTACCGCCGCCCGACGCAACAGAGAAGTACTTAACACCGTTCTCGATAGCCCACTTCTTATAGGTACCTGCAACGGGATGCTGGAAACGGGTGGGGTTGGTTGAGTTACCTGTAATGGAAACGCCAACGTTTTCCTTTCTCATAATAGCAACGCCTTCGGAAACGTCATTAGCACCGTAGCACTTAACCTTTGCCCTGTCACCTGTTGAGAAAGGCTTTTCGTATACAGTCTCAA
>JAZNPB010000078.1:0-3614 GCA_045589435.1 Eubacteriales bacterium
CGTCCTTCAGCATCAACGAGCGTGAAAATAAGACCTTCGTCTACTCTTCTGGGATCCAACGGGTGCATTCCCATACTGAGAGCGATTTTATCTGCCGTTAAGAAGCCAATACCGGAGATCTCACAAAGCTTGTAAGGATGATCCTTTACTGTCTCGATAGCCTTGTTGCCGTATTCCTTATAAAACCGTATCGCCTTGTTTGCAGTAATGCCGTAGGGTGACAGAAATGCAATCACATCTCTTGCTCCACGGTTAAGCATATAAGACTCGCAAATCTTTTCAAGCTTGCTCTCGGTAATACCGGAAATCGACAAAAGCTTCCTTGGATCCTTATCAAGAATCTCAAGCGCATCATCGCCAAAAACGTCATAGATACGTTCTGCTGTTTTGGGACCAATTCCTTTGATTTGTCCCGATGAAAGGTAGCCGATGATTCCCTCGCGCGAGGGCTCGATTACCTCGGTATAGTTTTCGACCTCAAACTGAAGACCGAACTTGCTGTTTTTTGTCCACTGCCCTTGCATGTCGTAACGGATCTTCTCCGAAAGCGGTAAGCAATAGCCTACCGCTTTGATCTGCGTTATGGGTTTGCCAGAGGTGTCTAAGACACGCTCACAGGGTATGTAGCTTGCCACGGTATAGGTTCCGGGCAATACCAATTGTGGAGAGTTGGGATAAATGAGCCGTTGGAATTCACAAAGCATCTTCGTCTCCTTCCCCGTCATCGTCATGCGGAATGATTTCCGATGCAGATAACGAAAGATATCGATGAGAAGCGTCATACACGAGCAAGTCAAGATTATAGCCTTCTTTCTCAGCTATTTCCTTCACTACGCCCCAAACGCCTCTGTTGAACACTCTGATCTCCTTTCCAAGCTTGAAAGCGTGGGTAATCTCTCCAAGCATTCCGGGACTAAGGTGGCTGCCGCATACGAAAAGCCTTTCGCATTTTTTTAGCAGAACAAGTCCGAATTGCAGGGCAACCTCACGTTCCTCCGGTACGTCATCATCGAGTACCATGGGCAAAAACGCGTGCGGTGCCGTTGCGGAAAGTCCCATTTCCATAATTGCATAGCTCATATAGGCACGCACAGCACTGACGTTCATATCTACACCCTTCTTCGTATCAGCCCTTAAAGGTGAGCAAATATAGGTGTCGGGCTCATACCGTTCTTTTAAAACGATATTGTACATCATTGCCTGTGCCCAAAAGGATTCAAATCCTTTATGAGTAGCAAGTTTCATATCTTTTTTATCCATAAATGACTCCTTTTACAGCGGCGCAGCGGAAACTTTCAGTTTTCTGCTGAGAGACGTTTTCATTACGTCCTCGTAAACTGTAGGATGGTTCTTCTTAAGAGCATCCGTATCCGTTCGCCTTGATGTTTTAGTAACGAAATCGATGAGGAGCTTATCACTGGTCGTTTCAAGAACGCCATGCTCGTGGTCCATCATCATTTCGGCAAATCGCACTGATAGTGCCTCTAACTCCTTTGTTAATTTTTTTACTTCTTCTTGATGGTCGCCAATCTCGCTCTGCAACGCGATCATACGGCGAAGTTTTGCTTCGTACTTCAACGGGAATTCAATTGTAGGCTTTGAAGGATCGCTTTGAGGATAGATCTTGGCAAGCGACTTAAGCGCAAGTGAGGGCTCCACGTCAGCCATTGTAGGAGGCTTATCGTTCTCCAAACTCCAAATCCACTCTTCAAGCCGTCCAAATATCATATCTTCCAGCACCTTATCGCGTTCCAAGGTAGGCATCGCAAAATCATTGTCCGGGTTATTACCCCAAACAGCAGCAAATGCACCGTGATTCACGTCGGCAACTGCCAGATAAAACCGAAGCTGAAGCTCATAGTTGTAAGGATAATGTCCATCATCCCATTCTCTTGCCACACGCCACGAACAGCTCTTACATTCGAGAATTCCCTTCTCTCCGTCAGATGCTCTGATGAAGCGTCGGTCAAAGTCTGCAAGGGCAAACGGAAAATCGGCGTGCTGATACATATTCGTATCGTTGATAACCGTATTCCCGGTTTTCTTAGCATACCAATGTGCTGCGATTGGTTCCAGCATATGTCCCATTTCGAGCGTATCCGGATTGAGTTTGGGCGGTGTTTTCATTAAGCCCTTTTTTATTCTCCACAGTTCAAGCGGAGTAACCCAAGGTGAGACTCCGAAAATAGCCGCTACATCGCTGCCACCAACCGTATAAGGAATATTCCCCTTCGGTCCGTGCGCTCTGCATTCAAGCCATCTTTCGTTACTCATACCGGCAGTATCACATAATAGAATCGGAGCTGCCATCAGTAATTCACCTCGGTTGCGAGATCGTACTCTCTCCAGTTCAGCGTAAGAGCTCTTGCCATATTTTCCTCAACAGCAAGCATTTTACTTTCGGGAGTGCCTTCGAGCTTGAGATTGTACGGGATCTCCTGCATCGCCATAAATACGTCGTGTGCGGTCGCTGTTTCTCCACAACTCATTTTGAACATCGCAATTGCCTCCACTGCTGCCTTTTTCGGCATACTGAGTTTCTTGCAAACGCGAGTCATCGCATTGATGGGATAGTCAAGCTTGATTGTAAGAAGCTTTTCAAGCTGCTTCATGCTCTTTCCAAACTGAGCAAAAAGCTGATCAAGCTCTGTGTCGAAATCGGAAACTGTTTTTCCGTGCCTGTGGTCTACCGCAATACAGCCGCCAATATGGATCGGATGCTGGGTACCAAACAGAATTGCAGATACCTTTGCAGAGGCAATGCCTGTATCTGAGGTCATAAAACGTATGCCCGGTACAAGCTTATCCGCGAGTCTTGACTGCCCCATTGCCGCGATAGTCTTAGCATAGGTACCAATCAAGTCATCCTTCTGATTTGGCATTTTCCACGATGCGCCTGTCATCGAATGGTCTGCGTATCCCGTCTCGAAAACGTTGCCGGGAAAGCGCTCGTCCAATTTTTTCTTCAGCGTCTCGATGAGTGCATCAATCGGAAGGATTGAGTAATCTACCACGTCACCGGAGTGAACGGCAGATACCTTTTCGTCTCTGATCAATACAAGCGCATCCGAGGTATAAAGCTGAAGACAGGCGTTAAGAGTTTCGGCAAGAATAGGCCTCGGTAATTTAGGGAGTGCCGTTCCCCCGATTTTGGCTCGG
Source organism: Eubacteriales bacterium (assembly GCA_045589435.1). Classification (GTDB taxonomy): domain Bacteria; phylum Bacillota; class Clostridia; order Oscillospirales; family CAG-272; genus UBA1740. Next base: position 3,160 of record JAZNPB010000078.1, read on the forward strand.
TCGAGCAAGCTCTTATACGCTGTCATTCTGACAGGATAAAGCTCTCCATTTACTCGAATCGCAAGCCCGAGATTTTTTGCCGTGTCTTCGACGGCTTCGGTGGTTGTTCCTGCGGCGAAAGCGCCGAGACTTCCATAGAGGGGCGAAGCTTCGTCAAGCGCCTCAACACCAAGCGAATTAACGCGGCATCTGGTCCACTGACTTCCCTTTGCCTGCTCCTGATGAAAATCTAAGAGCCCAAGGTAGGAACTGAATGTGACGTAGTAACTGTCTTCACATCTTTGCATAGTACATGCTCCTTTCTGTTTTTGCGGTAATCCCGCTTTAATATATAACAAAAACCGCCAATCCCGAAAGACTGACGGTTTATGCCCAAAATAATGGCCTGAAAACAAAAAAGTGCCAATAATGCACCGAAGTGCAATACTGACACTATGAATTAACTCTGATAAACT
>JAZNPB010000079.1:0-4239 GCA_045589435.1 Eubacteriales bacterium
GCGAATGACAACTTGCAGAGAGCCGAATGGTTTTACCACGCAGGTGCAAATCCTCATTTCGAAAAGAATGTCATATTCATTTCGAAGAGATAATCATTTGTCATATCGAAAAGAGAGTTTTGGCGATATTCGATTGGGAACAGAGGTTAGTACTTGGCTTCATCAGAGATTTTGAAAGGATCATCATCTCCGACTTGCCGAGCGTATCCCCTTGCATCCAAGAGGTGCAAAAGACACTAACATAGAGTTCTTTGCTGACGCTGCGCCGAGTGCCGGTGATCCGGTTCAGGTACGATAGACCTGATCAGCGGGGATTTTCATTTTGCTTTGCAACGATTAAATCCCGGAAACAGTTCGCTGCGCGAAATTTCCATAAAGGAGACGGTCACGCTCCGTCTGAGCAATTTTATTTAACGACGGAACTCTCAAACGTCGTGGGCATCTCACATATTTTCGTCACGATCTTCGGCAGATACCCTTGCCGCCGGTGGTAATGCATTTTCGTCAGGAAAATTCTCCGTCCACCGATTACGGAACTCTTTTTCTGTGCCAAAATTTCTTTTTGGTACACACATGATTCATCTGCAACCTTAGAGCATCGGCTGTCAGTTTGACAGTCAGACCATCCAGCGATCTGTCTCAGCTCTGTCTGCCGCCTGCTTCTGTTCACAGCAGACCAGGTTTCGTCTGCTGTATATCGCATTTGATCCACTCCTGGGATCGCCAAGCGAAGGGCTTTGCTGCGACCGGTTTCTTTCGATCACATTGTTTTGTTTTGACTGTCAGCATCCTCGCTTTGGTCAAAACCTCGGGTAATCATTTGCTCAATGCTTCAATCTTTGATTACTCTTTACATTTCCTGTGTTCATAGTTCTTCATTTGAATTCCTCCTTCATAAATATAAAACAAGTATATTTTGAACCTCATTCGAGGTAACAAAAACAAAACAAAAAAGTCGATACCTTACATACGCATAACAAGTAAGCCCTAATTGGTTATAGATTAGGACAAGACCCGTTAAGTAGTATGTATGGTATCGACTAAGCGACACGAAAAGGATGAGCGATCAATTGCGCTCAAATAAATAAGATGCGGGGGAAAATAAGATAACCTCGGGAAACAATATTCAGTTGTACTATAATTTTACCCTAAATTTTTCCTCTTGTCAAATCGGCCAGAGCCGTTTATATGCGTTTAGAACGGCTTAGATGCGATTAGAGCCGGATATCTTGCGGAATGAGTACGTTTTATGTCGTTTTCATAGCACTTTGTGCTCGTTTCAGTGCACTTTTGAAAAAATTTTGAAAATTTTTTCGGTTGCGAAGCAATTTTCGTACCTGCCTTAGGGTAAAACCGTAGGGATAGAGAATGTACACTCTACAATTAAGTAATAATCGTTTTTGGTCAAAAAGTCAAGGGTTGCACAACAACTTTTTTGCCTCAAATTGGAAACAATTTATGACGAAAATGCACGTCAGGTATTACTGCCGGACGTGCTGTGTTATTTCGTGTTACAAAGATAATGGAAATTTCTCGTGAGAAAACGGGCGGTGGCGGATTCCTTTCCGTCACCGCCCATATTGATAAATAATCTTTTCGCAAGGGATTCCTGCTATGTATTGGTTAATCTCGTTTCTTTGGTTGTTCTCTGTGGTATACATTATTTTCACCTCTTTCAGTTCGATCACAAATGTTTTTTTGGATTTTAGCTTTGCGCTACAAGCTTTTGATAACGAATAACTTTCAATTATTGGCGTTTCCCACGAAATTTCATTGACATTTGCTTTATCACAGGGGATGCGTACACATCCCCTGCGAGTCGGTGTCAAGATTACTTGTCGGATTTGAGCTTTATACGTGTATTATTGGCGGAACAATAAGTTTCGGTTGCAAGTGTTCCATCAATTTTTTCATAGATCGTTTCACCACATGTATTGCAAGTAACGCTCAGTGTCCAGAAAACAGCATCCACCTTGCCGGAGGAAAGTGCCATAGGTCTTGCACCTGCTTCAATCTGAACAAGCTCAATGTTTACCTGTGCACGATTTGCAATTTCGGCAAGAAGTGCAATATTGAAGCCTGCTGCCTTGCCGTTAGCGGCTACAAAGTCCATAGGAGGAATATCACCGGTAATTCCGACCTTGATGGTTTTTGCTCCGTCAAAGTGAGGCAAGTCCTTGGGTGCAGGATCGGTTTCGATGTAAGCCTTCAGTTCATTTGCAATAAGGCTGTCAAGAGTACCATCTGCCTTCATTTCCTTGATTGCATTATTGAGAATATTATATACTTCAGTATTGCTCTCCTTTGTCAGCATAGAAAAACCGGTTTTGTAGGGTCCACCGCTACTAAATTCAAACTTGTCATTCTGTGCAACAATATACTTTGCAACAGTTTCATCGACACACAACGTAACGATCTTGCCGCTTTCCAAATCCATTAGTGCTGCGAAAAGATTGCTGTAAATTTCACGGCTCTTTTTACCGTTACTTCCTGTTCTTCCTTGATTCATATTTGTAATCTTACACGTTAATCGGCGTATTGTTTCGCCAATCGCCCATTGTATGTACGACCTTTTCGTAATAACCTTTTTTATAAAACAAGCACTTGGAAAGATCGACGCCCATTTTATCACCTGTCAGAGTCAGAGCAACCGCACGGCATCCGGCGGCGCAATGCTTGAAATAGGGACAATTTCGACATTCTTCATTCTTTTCGGCAAGCTCGCCAACAGTTGTGCAGACCTCTGCAAGGTATTTGCCCATCTGCAGGATGGGTCTGAGTCCCGACTGTTTTACGTTACCAAGAATATCATTTCTTGCCTCGTAGTAGCCCGACATTTGCAAGCACGGGAATACGTTTCCATTTGCAGCCACGGCAATCATACCACGGTTTCCGGGGCATACGGGACGTGTAGGCCTATAATCGCCCTCGCAGCAGGCAACCGCACGGAGTCCGAAACTCTTTGTTCTCGGGAAGATGGTCATAAACTGCCAAATATCAATGGTCATCTTGTGCTCTTCGGAGATATACCCCCTCACGAAGTCGAGCATCTTATCAAAATACTCGTCAAGGTCGAGGGTTGCGCCTTTTGCGTTCTCATTCCAACGAGGAACCTCTGTAGTGCGAATGATTCTCATTTCCTTAACGCCCATTTCGTCAAGCAGACGAGCTGTTGCGAGAATAGATTCGATATTTTTTCGATGTACGTTAGTCTGCGCTTTTACACGGAAGCCGTTTTCCACGCAGAGATTTATAGCACGAAGAGCATCTTCCTCAGCCCCCTTGCGGTTTCTTAGCCAATCGTGATGACCAAGACCGTCAAAGGAAATCTTTACAAGCGGATTGCATCCAATCTCTTTCATTCGGTCAAGCATAGCTTGATTTATGTAAAAGCCGTTGGTGTTCAGCTCCTCAACGAACATTCCGCGCTTGTAGATACCCTCAATGATAGGCAAAAAGTCCTTGTGGCACATAGGCTCGCCGCCTGTAATTGTAAAAGCGTTGATGCCGCACATCTGCGCTTCGTCGAGAAGCTTCTCGGCTTCTTCAAGGGAAAATTCAGCCATCAAGGGTGAATTGTCCGATGCGTTGAAGCAATGCAGACAATTATAGTTGCACTTGCCCGTTATCATCAAGTTCATTGCAGGAAAATAACGGTTGTCGCAAACCATCTTCTGCCAAGGGTCGAGAGCTTTTTCCCCTTTTTCGCAGGGAGAAATCATTGTCATGTTAACGAGCTTTTGCAAAAGCTCGCTATCATTAATATCAGTTTGCCCATCACAAAGTGAGAGCAATTCAAATTCATCTTTTGTCAGCTTCTGCGCACTGGCTTGTCCCTTTACATAATAAGCATAGGGCGCACGCCACCACGAGCGCAGAGCAATATTGGGATTTAAAATGTAATTCATAGTTCCTTAAATAAATACAAAACAGTGCGCTTTACGCATTATATTTTTGAAAAAATCAGCCACTGGTTTTTGTCTTCGTAATCGTCGTTATCTTCTTTACCGGAAGAATTATTGCATCCACCCGACACGTTGACAAGTTCGTCATCGTCAAGCTCGCTGCCATTAGGGTTAAGCTGTGCGAAGTAGGTAACCGCCTCGTCTGCGGTCATTTTAACACCGCCTGCCTTTGCAAGCTCGAGAAGTTCCTCTGCGGATTTTGCAGCTTTCGCCTTTTCGATCATTTCTGTGTTAAAGCCTTGCATAATTTATCTCCTTAATTTTGCAGTATGCA
>JAZNPB010000080.1:0-8437 GCA_045589435.1 Eubacteriales bacterium
AGCTTCAAAACAGCCGAAGAGCTTCAGCCTATCCTCGACCACCTCACCGAATACGGCTACATTGCCCCCAAAGGTGATGATGCCAAGTTCGTCAAAAGCAGACCGACGGGACAAATATATCTCGTTAACCCCTGCGTCCATCAAAACGCATCATGAAATACGAATTATGTCCTTTTTGTCCTTTGTCCCTATAGCGTAAAAACGTAGAAATATATAGAAATAATAATCGTTAAATTACTGCTGTTATTATTCCTATGATGATATGCGTTTGAATTTATACGCTTATGGGACGCGTGACAAAAAGGACAAAAAACAAGAAAGGAGGAAAAACTTATATGAGCAGATGTGATGTAAAACAAAACGCACTTTGCAAGAGCCTCGGCCCCGAGTACAAGATTATGTACGTTGACGGGGAGCGTTGTATCTACCGTGATTTCGGCAACGGCTTCGATGTTGAAATCAGCGGCACTTACACAACGAGCAATCGCAAAACTGCCACGATTTATCTGTGGTATATGCCAGAAAAGATGACAGTTAAGCGTGTCAGTGGTGTCAAGCATAGTGACATCGGAAAGGTCGTGGACGAGCTTTACAAGTTCAGCCAAGAGCTTTTGCAAAAAGGAATCACCGATAGAAATGCATTGTGGGAAATCAGGCGCACTATGTCCACGTGATGACCTATTGGGGGGTCTATATCCCTACGCCTGAAGGGCGGACAGCGGGCTGGGGCTCTCACACAAATTTTCGGCGATTTCAAACACAAAAAACCAAAAAATCAAACAAAAAAGGAGTAATTATTATGTCAAAAGACGGAACTAATCGTGGCGGTTCTCGCCCCGGTGCCGGCAGAAAACCTAAAGGTATCGCGGAAAAAATCGCCAATGGCAATCCGGGCGGCAGAAAACTGACCGTCCTTGACTTCGGTGATGGTGTTTCTAACCTTGAAGGTTGCGATATGCCTCCCGTAAAAGAATATCTGAAGGCAAAGCAGAAGGATGGTCGCACCACCTGCGCCGAGGATATTTTCAAAGAAACTTGGGAATGGCTTCACGAGCGTAATTGCGACAAGCTCGTCCCCACACAGCAAATCGAGGCATATGCGATGTCCGTTGCACGTTGGATACAGTGCGAAGAAGCGGTATCCGAGTTCGGCTTTCTTGCTAAAAAGCCAACAGGCACTGTTACATCTTCGCCCTATGTCACGATGAGCCGTGAGTATATGAAGCAAGCCAACACTGCTTGGTATCAGATCTACCAAGTCGTGAAGGAAAATTGTTCTGTGGAGTTTGGTGGCCCCACTCCGCAGGATGATGTTATGGAGCGTTTGCTCCGTGCAAGAGCGGGTCACAAAAATTAATACAAAAAAGGAGTAACTATTATGAACAACACCAAAACCATCAACGATTATCTCGACAGACTTGAAACCTTGAGAAAAGAGGCTCTCGGTATCAAGGAAGATCCCACCGCAGAGGCACTTAAAACCGACGAGGCTTATGCCCGTGCATTTAGGGACATGCTTCACACGGGTATGCCCAGTAATGCCCTCAAAAAGGGTAGCGACGGCTCGGGCGGATATCTTATCCCTGACACTTTTGAAAAGAAGATTGTACGCGCTCTTACCGAAAAGAGCCTTCTTCGTAAGCTCGGTACGGTTATTAAAACCAACAAGCGTATGAAAATCCCCACCATTGTTTCCAATGGCAAAGCCACTTGGGTGCCTGAAGGAGAGCCTGTGCAGTTTACCGAGCCTGTGTACGGTGAAATCGTCCTTGATGCGTACAAGCTTGCGCATAAGGTTATCGTTTCCGATGAAATGCTTGAGGATGCTGACTTTGATGTAGAAGATTACATCCGTCAGATGTTCGTAGAAAGCATATCCGAAGCTGAAGAGAGAGCATTCTTTAGCGGTGACGGAAACGGCAAGCCTCTCGGCATTCTTCATCAGGCAGAAGTAGGTGCTGAAACCGCCAAAGCCGACTATATCGATTTTGACGACATCATCAATCTTATTCACTCGGTCAAGGAGCCTTATCGCAAAAATGCCGTTCTCGTCCTTTCTCAGGATGCGGTGTGCAAATTGAGACTTCAGCGTCTTTATCGCGGTCATCCCGGATTCGATGACCCTTTGAAGGACGGAGACCCTGAGCTTCTTATGGGATGTCCTTACTACATCTGCGACCACCTCGACCGTGTTGAGGGCGGTGGCATTGCGGCAATGTACGGAGACTTCTCCTACTTCTGGATTGGTGAACGTGGCAAGCGTAGCACCAAGCGTCTTGTCGAGCGTTACGCTGACAACGGACAGGTTGCATACATAACCTCCGAGCGTATTGATGCCAAACTCGTTCTGCCCGAAGCCGTAAAGCTCCTTAAGGTCAAGGCATAATTCCACAACCGGGAGAGTAGCCATTTCGGTTGCTCTCCCTCTATCACAGGAAAGGAGATATTTATATGAAACCGCAAGAAAAAATTGCAATCGATAACCTTCGTATGGAAGGCAAGTCCGCCGGGGATATTTCCATCGCACTTAATCTTTCGATAAACACCGTCCGTTCTCATATTCGTCGCCACCCTGATATCCCAAACGCCCGCCGTTGCAAAACTTGCGGTGCATTCGTGGCGCAACCCACGGGAAGAAGAGAAAAGAAGTTCTGCTCGGATAAGTGCCGTATGGATTGGTGGAATTCCCATACTGAAGAAATCAATAAAAAAGCATATTACACCCTCGTTTGCGAGGAGTGCGGAAAGGAGTTTGAAAGCTATGGAAACAACCGTCGCAAATACTGCTGCCGAGCGTGTTACCTTATCGCCCGCAGAGCAAAATCCGTATGACCCCACAAGTCTTATGCTGTACCATACCTCGGTGGGACTTATTGAAAAGCTTGTAAAACAAGGACTTTTAACCCCTTCCGACTACAAAAAAGCCATTGACGTATTAAACAAAAAATACGGCTTATCTTCGTGCAGTATATTCGCAGAAATCGCTTGACTTTCAGGGCGTTTAGAGTGATATATATAGTACCTTATAAATGATACAAAGGAGGCTCTATGACAAGAAAAATTGAGCAAGTGCGTTTTGCCGCAGACGCACCCAAGAAAAAACGAGTGGCAGCATATTGCAGAGTCTCAAGCGGCAAGGATGCTATGCTTCACTCTTTATCGGCGCAAGTCAGTTACTACAGCGACTACATTCAAAAGCACGGTTGGGAATACGCAGGCGTGTATGCCGATGCGGCTCTTACCGGAACAAAGGACAACCGTGAGAATTTTCAACGACTACTTGCCGAATGCCGTAAAGGCACCGTACAAATGGTCATTACCAAATCGATCAGCCGTTTCGCAAGAAATACGGTAACGCTCCTTGAAACGGTGCGAGAATTAAAGGCGCTCGGTGTGGATGTTTTCTTCGAAGAGCAGAATATCCACACGATGAGTGCCGACGGAGAGTTGATGCTTACAATCCTCGCATCCTATGCTCAAGAGGAAAGCCTTTCGGTTAGCGAGAATATGAAATGGCGCATACGTAAGAATTTTGAAAACGGCAAGCCTTGGAGCGGTTTTATCCTTGGCTACCGTTTTCAGAACGGACAGTTCGCAGTAGTCCCCGAGGAAGCGGAAATCGTAAAACGAATCTTTCGAGAATACCTTGACGGCTTGGGAGCTACCGCCATTATGAAAGGTCTTAACGAGGATGGTATTCTCACAAGAACCGGAAAGCCGTGGCGCATTGAAGGAGTCCTCAAGATTTTGAGAAACTACAATTACACAGGCAACCTCATATTACAGAAAACCTACCGCGAGAATCACCTCACCAAGCGTAAAATGCAAAACAACGGAGAGTATCCGCAATACCACGCCGTTAATACGCACGAAGCTATTATCGACCTTGCCACCTTTGAAGCGGTGCAAGAGGAACTCGCAAGACGAGCCGAACACTATTCAGGCAAAAAGCCAAGCACCGTAACCTATCCTTTTACAAGGCTTATCGTATGCGCAAACTGCGGAAAGCACTATAAGCGCAAAACCACGGCAACGGGCATCGTGTGGATATGCTCCACATACAACATCCACGGCAAAAAGGCTTGTGCCGATTCAAAAGCAATCCCTGAAAGTGTCCTTTACGAATTAACCGCAGATACCCCTCTCGGTGATTTAACGGCTATTAGAGCCGAAAAGGACAACACCTTGATATTTTGCTTTAAGAATGGCTCACAAACCGTTAAACGATGGCAAGACCGCTCCCGTCGAGAGAGCTGGACGGAAGAGATGAAAGAAAAGGCTCGTCAGCAAGCGTTGGCGCAACATTCAAAAAAATAAAGGAGGAATACCTATGGCGGCAAAAAACGTAACCGTTATCCCCGCTACAATATCTCAACATACAAGAAAATCCACCCAAGCAAACACAAGGCGCAAGGTAGCAGGCTACGCTCGTGTTTCTACCGATAGCGAGGAACAGGTAACCTCCTATACGGCGCAGGTGGATTATTACACACAATACATAAAAGGCAACCCTGAGTGGGATTTTGTCAAGGTTTATACCGATGAAGGCATCTCGGGAACAAACACCAAAAAGCGTGACGGCTTCAACGAAATGATAGCAGATGCTCTTGCCGGGAAGATAAGCTTGATACTTACGAAGTCAGTGAGCAGATTTGCTCGTAACACCGTTGACAGCCTTACAACCATAAGAACGCTCAAAGCACACGGAGTTGAGGTTTTCTTTGAAAAGGAAAATATATGGACTTTCGACTCCAAGGGTGAGCTTCTGCTTACGATAATGTCCTCTCTTGCACAAGAGGAGTCAAGGTCAATTTCCGAGAACATCACTTGGGGTAAGCGCAAACAGTTTGCGGATGGCAAGGTTAGCCTCCCTTACAAGCAGTTCCTCGGCTACCGCAAAGGCGTAAACGGTCTGCCTGAAATCGTACCCGAGGAGGCAGAAATCGTAAGGATGATATACCGAATGTTCATTGACGGCAAGACCCCTTGTTACATCGCAAAGCACCTCACCGAAAAGGGTATCCCCACACCGGGCAGAAAGAGAACGTGGCAAATCAGCACCGTGGAGAGTATTCTTACGAATGAAAAGTACAAAGGTGATGCTCGGCTCCAGAAGCGTTTCACCACCGACTACCTTACAAAAACGATGAAAATCAACGAGGGTGAAGTTCCGCAATACTACGTAGAAAACAGCCATCCTGCTATTATCGACCCAACCGAATGGGCAATCGTACAAGGTGAATTCCGTAGGCGCAAAGAGGCAAATAAGCGTACAACTTGTCAAAGTCCGTTTTCAGGCAAGGTATTCTGCGGCGATTGCGGAGAGCAGTTCGGCCCCAAGGTATGGCACTCCAACAGCCAATACCGCCGTGTGATTTGGCAATGTAACCACAAATTCAAGGGTGATGAGAAATGCGCCACGCCCCACCTTACCGAGGATGCTCTCATGGAATATACCATCGTGGCATTGAGTCTACTTTTGAAAAACCGAGAAGCCTTGTTTGAGGACGGAAGGCTTATAAGGGCGGCACTCATCGACCACACCGAAATTGATGCTGAATTGCTAAAGATAACCGAAGAGCTTGAAATCGTGGCGCATATGATAGAAAATACCATAGCTACAAATGCGATAACGGCTCTTGACCAAAAGGAATACACGAAAACCTATGAGAGCCTTACCGAACGCTACCAAGCCTTGCAGAAGCGTTATACGGCTCTTACAAGACAGAGAGCCGAAAAAGAATACAAAGCGGATGTGCTCAGCGGATTCCTTTTTGAAATCGGAGAGTATGATGTCCTTGACACCGAATGGAGTGACAGCCGTTTTCACGCTATCGTTGACCACATCACCGTTTACAATGACGGACGGCTTGTGTTCACCTTCCGCAATGGTAGCGAGGAGACGGTGATGATGTAATGAATAGCTTTTTACGAAGAGTCGGCTACAATGGTCGGCTCTTTTTGAGTTAAATCATTGAAAAAACATTAAAAATGTGATATAATTAAAAAATGGATGGAGGTGTGATATGAGCAAATTTAAAATATTCTATTCGTGGCAATCTGATTTGCCTGGAAATAAAACAAGAAATTTTATACGAGATTGCATTGACGAAGCTATAGACCTTGCAGAAGAATCCGAAGCCATTGAAGCCGAAAGAGACGAGGCAACCAAAAATACAACCGGTTCCCCTAATATTGTAACGACCTTGTTCTCTAAAATCGATGATTGTGACCTCTTTATCGCGGATGTAAGTCTTTGCTTCACAAGCGATACAAAAGAGAACAAAAAGAGTCCTAACCCTAACGTGCTTTTAGAACTTGGATATGCCGTAAGAATTCTCGGTTGGGAGCGTGTTATTTGCCTTTGCAATACTGATTTCGGAGACGCATACCCTTTTGATATTGCTCACAACAGAATTACGGGATATTCCTTGGAGGGCAAAAAAGAAAAAGAGGTTCGGAATTATGTTAGAAAAATCATTTTTGCAAATATTAGAGATTTAAAAAATGCTAAACCCCGCTCCAAAGCAGGTGAAGCAACGCATATTCTTGGCATCTATGATTTTTCCGAGCATATGGTTAAAGAAACCCTTGCCCCTATTAATCTATCCCAACGAGAGGGGTACCGTCTGCATAACGAAGAACTATTAGAGGAAGCTAAGGTATTATTTGCACAAATCAAAGATTTGAAACTTCCCTTAATATCACCCACAACATCAAGCGAATCTGATACTTCAGCTTCTTCTGAATCTATAAGTGTTTCCATAAAAAATACCGCACTCGATGCTGTATCAAAAATGTTTCAGAATATAGAAACTCCAGCTGAGTGGAAAGATGTTCAATCTGATGCCAAACTCATTAGTGAGTGGCTGAAAGTCGATGTGCCCGAGGATTTCTTCTACTTAGGAAATTTGAGGTATGTGACATCGGGTTATAATCCATTGAATTCTTCCCCCAAACTGATGGGGACGGATGAGGAAAAAGAAAAATATAAGAAATTACGTCAACTTTCTCGAATTCTAACTCTTTTAGAAGTTCGCTCTGGATACTTAAAAACCTTTGATAATATGCTATTTATTCCCGTTGCCATCCAAAATGTTTCTACACTGCAAGATGAAAATATAAGTGTGGTTTTAAAGGTTGAGACTGGAGAAGTCGTTGAGCCTAACGAGAACTTAATCTGGAGTGAATACGAAGGAATCCAAGGAATCATTTGCAGAGATGATGATGACGACAATGATGTCGGAATTATTTGTGAGTTGTTTTGCTTAGACGAAGATGGCGTTATTACCATTGAGGCAGCCCCGTATAATCCTGGGCAGCATGCGATAAGAACTCCTATATTAACAGCAAATGGATTAGGGTATCCAGAAAAATCGGAAAAAGATTATGCACTTGAATTAAAAGAATTTATCGCAACCTCAAACGGACGTGATTATTACGAATTTGATGTAAGCAATCTTCGCCCAAATGAGTGTAAATGGCTGTGCTACGGATTGCTTATTAAGCCTGTTGATAATGCTATAAAAATTACATACCATATACGCTCGGCACATTCTACGGGCAACTTAAGCGGAACTCTTGAATATATTGCGGAGTAAACAGAATACGGCAATTTAACGAATAGCGGTCTTTTAACGATAGGAAGGCACTACACCTTGAGGGGGAGTAGTGCTTTTCTGCATTTTTAGGCTTCCGGGGAACAAGATATAGGCACCGCAAATACCGAAATGCACCACCAAAGCAAAAAAGCCCTTGATTTACAAGGACTTTCGGCTAATATTTAACGATAAAAAGAAAACAGTAGGTCGATACGATTGTATCAATCTACTGTTCCTTATTTGGTGCGGGAGACGGGACTCGAACCCGGACCACTGAAACATTGCCAGCTTGGAGGTGTAACATAAGTCCACCACTGTGCCACCGCCCATCCCGAACACTTGACCCGAGCGGCAAATTATGAGTCAGATTCGGCTCCTTTACAAGAGCCACTTTACATATCACAATCTCAAATCTCAACTCTACCGGCCGAATGCTGACTTATAATGTGGGTCTTGAGTCCGAGTCCCACAAAATTATAAAAGAAAAATCCAAGTCTTGCGACTTGGACTTTCATTGGTGCACCCTCAGGGACTCGAACCCTGGACCCACTGATTAAGAGTCAGTTGCTCTACCAACTGAGCTAAGGGTGCTGGCTCCCACTGCTGGGCTCGAACCAGCGACATCATGATTAACAGTCATGCGCTCTACCGACTGAGCTAAGTAGGAATACGGTTAATTAATCAGTGTTATGAGCAATGCTCATAGAAAACCGAATTAGAAGTTAAGAAACGAAGCTCAAGGAATTCATTAGCGAACCTGAACCTTTAGAGTTTTGCTTGCAAAACAACAGTTCAAGCCCTCGGTCAATTAGTATCGTTCAACTAAACACATTACT
>JAZNPB010000081.1:0-3288 GCA_045589435.1 Eubacteriales bacterium
CCATACACTCTGGCGATGATACTGCTTGACATAGCCGCGCCTATCTGCCTTTTGATAGGCCTTAAATCGACCACGGCGGCAAACGCGTCTCTGCTCAACAATTTCGAGATAGTTGCCACGACCGTGATCGCCCTTATGATATTCAAGGAAAAGGTCAGCCCGCGCCTGTGGGCAGGCATAATCTTCGTTACACTTTCCTGCGCATTGCTTTCGGTAGAGGATATTTCGAGCCTCAGATTTTCATTCGGCTCGCTATTTATTCTTCTTGCCTGCGTTTGCTGGGGATTTGAGAATAACTGCACGCGCAAGATCTCGTCTAAGGATCCCTTGCAGATCGTTCTGCTCAAGGGAATATTCTCGGGGCTCGGCTCTGTGATAATAGGGCTTTGCATAGGAGAGAGGGTAACTGTCCTCTGGAGTCTCTTTGCGGTTCTTGGAGTCGGCTTTGTGGCTTACGGACTCAGCATATTTCTCTACGTTTACGCGCAGAGGAGACTCGGCGCGGCGAGAACCAGCGCGTATTACGCGATCGCTCCCTTTATCGGTACTCTGCTCTCGTTGATCATCTTCCGTGATATGCCGCATTACACCTATTTTATCGCACTTGGATTGATGATGATCGGAGCGGCGCTCTGCGCGAGCGACGAGCCTCTGTTTAAAAAGAGAAAATGAGGAAGTCCTCTCATAAAGGGTCCACCAAAATAATAAGGGACGGCGTTGCCGTCCCTTATTATTTTGTTAAAAAAGTAAAGAGGAACACGAAATTAAAATCCAACGATAGACTTTTACTTTAGTTTTCCGAGCTTTGCCGTGTTTGCGATAACGATAAGCGAGCTTTCTGCATCAAGCACTTGCTCCGGATTGATATTTACGTTGACCTTATCGCCCTTTTTGATAGCGACGATATTGAAGCCGTATTTTTTACGAAGATTAAGCTCTATCAGATTTTTGCCGCACCACTCGTCCTTCACGTCGATCTCTACCATGGAGACGTCGCGAGATAGAGAGATCATATCAATAAAGCCCGAGCTGAGCAGATTTTTAGCAAGACGTATACCCGACTCGTTTTCGGGAAAGACCACCTGATCCGCACCTACGCGAAGTAAGATCTTTTGGTGCATCTCGTTGGAACACTTTGCAATAACGGTTCGAGCGCCTGCCTCCTTGCAAAGTGTGATCGCCATTACGCTTGCCTCAAGATTGCCTGCCATACAAACGATAACGGTACCGATATTGCCGATCCCAAGACGGGATATGACCCCCGCGTCGGTCACGTCGGCACACTTGCACACGGGCAGATATGCCGCCGCATCGTTGACGATCCTTTCATCAGTATCGACGGCAATGACCTCCATGCCGTGCTCTACAAGCTCTTTTGCTACGGCCGTGCCGTATCTTCCAAGTCCGAAGACTGCGTATGTTTTCTTTGCTTTCATTGCTTTTCTCCTTATCCTATACTTATATCTTCCGTCGGCTCGGAAATGACGTTCTGACTTTCGTTTTTACTGCCAAGCGCTACTGCAAGTGAGATAGGGCCGACTCTGCCGAAATACATGGTCACGATGATAATGAGCTTTCCAAAGGTGTTCAGCGTTGCCGTAAGATTCCTTGAAAGACCGACGGTTGCGGTCGCGCTGACCGTTTCATAGATCGCATCAAGAGCGGATGCGTTGCTCGTTGCCATCAAAAGCACGGTTGATGCTGCACATATAGCAAGAAAGGCTACCGCTACTGCCACTGCTTTTTTGATTGAGCCCTCGGAAATTCGACGGCCGAACAGAGCAGGGCTGTTTTTATTGCGAATGGTAGCGAACGCCGAGCAAGCAAGAACGGCAACGGTTACTGTTTTCATGCCGCCCGCAGTGCCCACGGGCGACCCTCCGATGATCATCAGCAGGATCGATACTGCGGCAGAAGCGTTCGTCAGATCTTCTTGAGGAACCGAAGCAAAGCCTGCAGTTCTCGTGGTGACGGATTGGAAGAATGACACTTGAATTTTATCGAAGAGAGACATGTCTCCAATAGTCAACGGGTTTGTGTATTCAAAAATAAATATGAGAACTGCCCCGGCGAGAATGAGAGATGCGGTAACGGTGATCGCGATCTTTGAGTGCAAGGTCAGATGTCTGAATATCCTGCGGTTTTTTTGAGATCGGCTTCGAACAACACGGAGCACGTCCCACCACACGATATAACCGAGACCGCCGAGAATGATGAGCGCGGAGGTTACGGTGTTAATCAAGGGATTTGTGGCGTAATTGCAAAGGCTGTTTTCTGCAATAATATCAATACCTGCATTGCAGAAGGCGGAAACCGAATTGAATACCGATATCCAAATGCCTTTTGCTCCAAATTCGGGAACGAACACGAACATATAGAGAGCCGCACCGATACCTTCGATAATAAGCGTGCCGAGCAGCACGTTCTTAACAAACTTTGCAAGCCCTGACATAGTATTCAGATTAAATGCATCCTGAATGAGTAAACGGTCGCTGATGCCCATTTTTCTGTTGAGAAGAAGCATCAGACCTGACATGATGGTAATGATACCAAGACCGCCGATCTGTATCAGAAGCAAAATGACTACCTGACCGAATACGCTCCACGTGGATACTGTGGGAAGTGTGACAAGTCCGGTCACACAGGTCGATGTCGTTGCCGTGAAAAGTGCGTCGAGATATGGAACGGCTTTACCGCTTGCGGAGCTTATCGGTAGAGCCAGAAGCCCGCTTCCCACAAGTATAGTCACAAGGAAACTGAGCAATATGATCTGCGTGGTTGAAAGTGCAAATTTCTTTTTTCTAACCATAAGATTTTCCTCTGAAAAGCATAAAGGAACCAATGTCCTCTACAGTCAGCTGGTTCCTATCATTTTTGTTTTATTATAATAATATTATCATGTTTTTTTCATTTAGTCAAGCCTTTTGAGAAAAAATTACGGTAGTGATCGTATCTTAGGCTTATTAAGATCTCGGACGTCCATCAGGAATCGTTCTTGATTTTTGCTCGACGTTTTGAATTTTATCTGAGGTAACGTCTCGCAAAAATCTTCGGTCACCGTTCGCAAAACAACTCACAGGGTTGTTTTGCTCACTGCGTTCGACTCCCCTCATTAAAGGGTCCACCAAAAAGAGAAGGCACGCGAGTGCAGATCTCAGGGGTGGACCCTCGGGGAATCGTTCTTGATTTTTGCTCGACGTTTTGAATTTTATCTGAGGTAACGTCTCGCAAAAATCTTCGGTCACCGTTCGCAAAACAACTCACACGGTTGTTTCCCTCGGTACGCAA
>JAZNPB010000082.1:0-5804 GCA_045589435.1 Eubacteriales bacterium
AGCCGCGACCAAGTCTTCCGCTATATTCGCTTGACCAACCTCATAAAGCCGCTGATGGATATTGTGGATAGCGGACGAATCGCGTTCACCCCTGCCGTAGAGCTTTCCTATCTGCCGCACGAATTGCAGGACAAGGTCGTGGAGATCTTTGAGAGAGACGAAGCCACGCCGTCCTACGCGCAGACGGTGAGATTCAGAAGGCTTCACAGCGAGGGCAAGCTGACGGCAGATACCATTGAGGATATTATGGCAAAGCCGAAAGCCAATCAGAAAGAGACGGTCAAATTCAGCTACGAGAGGATCGCCCGTTTCTTTCCTCCGAATTATAGCACCAAGCAGATGGAAGACGCAATTGTGCGGATTCTTGAAGAGCGCAGACGAGAGGTTGGTGCAATGCCTTCACCTCGCCGCCGTGACGATGCGGAAAGGGGATGAGTTATTGGGTAAGATAAGTAAATGGAAATGGTTTTTGTGTATGGCGCGGTTTTGCCTTGATAACAAGGTAGGCGGATACCGCTGTCGCTCACAAGTCCCCGAATACGAGATTCTGAAGATCGTGCGTATGTATACGCCGATCATCACCGAATTTTTCGACAATGAGGAGGAGATGACGAAGTTTCAAAAGTGGCGTGAGGAGTATGAGGAAAAAGAACGGTTGGAGAAGGAAGAAAAAGCAAAGAGGAAAGCGGGAGCGGCGTAATATAACGTAATTGAGAAAGCCTCGGCAGGGAGTTTCCTTGCCGAGGTTATTTTTTATTTATATCCGCTTCAGTTTCCTCCGGGACCGTCTCTGCGTTCACAAGTGTCGGGAACCTCGATCTTACCCTTGATATCTCCGGGCTTAGTAAGAGGCTTTTTATCTTTAGGCTCTTGTTCTTTTTTCGTATCTTTATTTTCAGACATATTAATCACTCCTTTCCTCTATTTAGTGTTCGCAAATTCAAATCAATTCATTCAAGTCGTTGGTTGGCGGTAGGCAGCTTTGACCTCGGCAGACGTAATAAGTGGTCTTGCCGTTTTTGAGCGGATATTCTTTTGTGGGGGCATCTAAAAAAATGACGATCGCATCAGGTGGAAATGCAAGAGGCAAGCCTCTGTTGTCTGTATGTTGATCGGAAACGACCGTTACTTTCATTGGCGGCTTGTCGTGCTCCAAAAGCACTCTCAAAAACATAGCGTGGTTTGTGGGATATTGTGCTGCGCTTTGCGCGAGAAAATCAAGCTGCCGTTCCGCTTCGATTTTGTATTTCTCCTCGTCTGTAATAAGAGACAGGCGAACAAGATTATACGCCATCAGCGAATTACCGCTTGGGATCGCGCCGTCGTAGGTTTCTTTTGGACGCAAAATCAGCTCCTCGTGATCTTTGCCATACAGATAAAATCCGCCCGTATTATCTCCGAAATCCGATATGACCTTATCGCATAAGCGCTTTGCCCTATTCAAATGTTCACTATCCAAAGTGGCGCGATACAGCGAAAGTTGGGCAAAAACATACGCGGAGTAATCATCGATAAAGCCTTTTACGCCCCGTTTTTTCATATAAAAGCTGACATAGAGCGCATCACCATCACACAGACATTTCTGCATAAAGCTATCTGAGTTTTGTGCGGCAGAAAGATATATTTCCTTCCCGCTGACAAGATACAGCTCACACATAGCGGCGATCATCAGGCTGTTCCACGACGTTAAGATCTTTTCGTCGCGGTGAAGTGAATATCGCTTTTTTCGGTAGTCATAAAGCATGGGAAGAAAAGATTCAAAGCTGTTATTGGAAGGATCGCTTTTTAAGAGATTCGGGATATTCTTGCCCTCAAAATTGCCTGCGTCCGTTATATCAAAATGACGGTTGAAGCGCGTTCCGTCCTCTGTGCCAAGAATCTTTGTGATCTCGTCGGGCGTAAACAGATAATATTTTCCTTCTTCACCCTCGCTGTCGGCGTCCTGCGAGCTGTAAAATCCGCCTTCGGGGGAGGTCATTTCAAGGAGAATATAGCTTGCCGTTTTTTCTGCGATCTCAAGATATAATGCCTTTTTTGTTACCGTGTACGCCTTACAATAGGCGAGTATCAGGAGCGCGTTGTCGTACAGCATTTTCTCGAAATGCGGAGCAAGAAACTTTTTGTCGGTGGAATAGCGGCAGAATCCAAATCCGATGTGATCGAACATTCCACCGCGATACATCTGCAAGAGGGTTTGCTCCGCCATGTTCAGACACGAGGCTGTTTTGTAACGCTCGTAGTAATCGAGCAAAAAGAGCAGATTGTGCGGTGTCGGAAACTTCGGCGCTCGTCCGAATCCGCCGTGTTTTGCGTCATAGATGCGCTCATATTGCGACACTGCCAAGTGTGTTAGATCAATATCCGCTATATCCGACACGCTCTCCGAGCTGTTCAGATGCTCAATAATTTTCTCCGAATCCCTCAAGAGCATATCGCGGTCGGATACCCATTTTTCGTGTATGGCGAGCAGTAGCTCCCGAAAGCCTATCATACCGCCCCGTGAGGTTTTGGGAAAATAAGTTCCAGCGAAAAACGGCTTCTGATCTGCCGTCATAAAGATGCTGGTGGGCCAGCCGCCGCTTCCCGTGAAGGCTTGACAGACCGCCATATAGACACTGTCAATGTCGGGACGCTCCTCTTTATCAACCTTGATGGATATAAAATATTTATTCAAAATCTCGGCCATTTCTTCGTCCTCAAAGCTCTCGTGAGCAAGCACGTGACACCAATGGCACGCACTGTATCCGATACTTAAAAATATGGGCTTGTCCTCCCTTGCCGCGAGTTCAAACGCCTCGTCGCACCAAGGATACCACTCCACGGGATTATCCTTGTGTTGAAGTAAATAGGGGCTTGTTTCCTTTGCCAATCGATTGCTCATATCTTCACCTCCGTTATCTCTTTTATTTTCGGCATTTCCGAAG
This sequence comes from Eubacteriales bacterium, assembly GCA_045589435.1. Lineage (GTDB taxonomy): Bacteria > Bacillota > Clostridia > Oscillospirales > CAG-272 > UBA1740. Next base: position 2,925 of record JAZNPB010000082.1, read on the forward strand.
TGATCTATACGAGATTTTGACAGGTATGTAAGACCCGAAAATCACAAATACTATTCATATCACAAATCGGAGGTAAAAAGATGACGAAAGACGAAATGCCGGTTGGCTTTGCTATGGCGCTTGCGATGAATCCCGAAGCTATGCAGAAGTTCGGAACGCTCAGCGAGGAACAAAAGCAACAGATCATCGCAGGAACACACGCGGTAAAAAGCAGAGATGAGATGCGTCACTACGTGGATTCTCTGGTAAACGGCAAGTGATGAGTATGGATTCTATTTGGGAAGATACTGCAAAGCGTGTGCATTTTGATGCTTTGAGTAGCAATAAAAACACCGACATTTTGATCATCGGAGGCGGGATCACGGGGATTTTATGCGCCTATAAGCTAAAAAATGCGGGCGTGGATTGTATACTGGTCGAGGCGAATGAGATCAGCGGTGGTATCACAAAAAACACCACGGCGAAGATCACTTTGGGGCACGGTTTGATCTACGACAAAATGATCAAACGCTTTGGTGAGGATAAAACACGCCTTTACATTGACGCACAAAACAAAGCAATCAAAGAATATGCTCGGCTTTGTGAAAAGATCGATTGCGACTATGAAACGCTGGATAACTACGTATATTCTATGGGTGACCGCAAGAAGATTGAAAAAGAGGTCGCCGCCTTGGGGCGTCTCGGTATGAAAGCCGAGTCCTTGGATGCCTGCGAGCTTCCGTTTACGGTCGCAGGGGCGGTGCGCGTAAGAGATCAAGCGCAGTTCCACCCGTTGAAATTTCTCTATACAATTGCAAAAGATCTGCCAATCTACGAGCATACTAAAGTCGTGGAACTGATGCCGCACAAGGCAATCACCAATCACGGTGAAATCACCTACAAAAAACTGATTATTGCAACTCATTTTCCGATGCTCAATAAACATGGCTTGTACTATCTCAAACTCTATCAGCATCGTTCCTACGTTCTTGCACTCAAAAACGCCAAAAAAGTAGAAGGAATGTATGTGGATGAATCGGACACGGGACTGTCCTTCCGAAGTTACGGCGATCTTCTGCTCCTCGGCGGTGGCGGACACCGAACTGGCAAGCAAGGCGGTTGTTGGCAGGAGCTTGAAGATTTTGCCCGTAAGTATTACAAAAATGCCGAGATTGTCGGCAAGTGGGCGACGCAGGATTGTATGACGCTTGATGATATCCCTTATATCGGTCAATATTCAAAACCCACGCCCGACGTCTTCGTTGCAACGGGATTTAACAAATGGGGCATGACCAACGCCATGGTCGCCGCAGATATTCTCTGCGATCTCGTTCAAGGAAAGCCCAACCCTTATGCTGACGTTTTCGACCCCTCACGCACGGTTCTTCATCCACAGCTTGCGGTAAATGCTTTTGAGTCTGCAATCGGACTTCTTACACCCACCGCGCCCCGATGTCCACACCTCGGTTGCGCCCTCAAATACAACAAAGCCGAACACACCTGGGACTGCCCCTGCCACGGCTCACGTTTCACTGAAGACGGCGAGCTGATCGACAATCCCGCGACGGATGATAAAAGAATATAGCAGTATACGCCTTCGCATAATGGGAAATAATAGTATTAAATCCATAAACGGAGGTTAAATTTGCTATGTTCAAACATGAAAAACAATTATTCCATCCCGTAGAGGTCGAAAGACCGAACTCGCAGTACGCCGTACTGCTTCAGGAACAGCTTGGCGGCGGTAACGGTGAGCTCAAGGCGGCAATGCAGTATATGTCGCAGAGCTTCAGGATCAAGGATCCCGAAATCAAGGATCTCTTTCTTGATATCGCCGCAGAGGAGCTTGGTCATATGGAGATGGTGGCACAGACTATCAATCTTCTTAACGGTCATGACGTGGATGCCACCAAGGTGCAGGCAGGAGAGGTGCAGACGCACGTTCTGCTCGGACTGAATCCCGGGCTTATTAATTCTTCGGGATATTCATGGACGGGAGATTACGTCACCGTCACGGGCGACCTGTGCGCAGACCTGCTCTCCAATATCGCGTCCGAGCAGAGAGCCAAGGTGGTTTATGAGTATCTCTACCGCCAGATTGAGGACAAAAAGGTCAGAGAGACCATTGATTTTCTCCTCAACCGTGAAGAAGCCCACAATCAGATGTTCCGCGATGCCTTCAATAAGGTACAACAGACCGGCTCTAACCGCGACTTCGGCACGACCAAGGCAGCAAAAATGTATTTTTCTATGTCCGATCCCGGACCCAACGCTTTTGCAACGGGCGAGACCCACGCTCCGGCGTTTAAGTGAAAATAATTACTGTTACCAAATACTCTATCGTGCATTAGAAAAGCCACCGACAATTTTTCTTATCGGTGGCTATTTTCATTTCTTACTATTAAAGTTGGGATACTCAAATAAAACAAATAATCCGAACGCTTCTCCAAGTAAGAGAATGTTCGGATTATTTTCATGTGGTCGGAGTGACAGGATTCGAACCTGCGGCATCGACGTCCCAAACAAAACAATACCGATTTTTTGCGTGATTTTCACGCTTTTTCGGTGCTTTTTAGTCCGAAAACCGTGCTTTTTCGTGCCACAAAGTCCATAATTCCCACGTAGTCCAGACCTGTAAATGGTCAAGATTGTGGTCAGACCTTAAATCCTATACTTCTACCGCCACCTCGCACGAGCCGCAAGCTCCAACCCGAGGTGGATTTTTGCTGTAACCATTATAGCATAAAACAGAGAATTTTTCAAGTCCTTCACAGATCAAAAAGTGATACGCTGTAATCAAAGAAAACGCCCGACGAAAAAAGTTGGATTTATTTTCGGAAAAGTGCTGGACTTCCTCTCGCTTCTGTGGTATGTTGTTGTGCTGACAGAAAAGGAGGCACA
>JAZNPB010000083.1:0-18262 GCA_045589435.1 Eubacteriales bacterium
ATCAAGGCAAAGGGAGAAAAGAACTATCTGAAGGTCGAGCTTTATTACAGCATGGGCGGTATGAACTACTTCACCTATAAGAACGAACAGCGCGGCTATTACGTCAGCGTTTGCCCCGTCAAGCGCGAGAGCAGAAACGGCTTCACTTCGGAGGGCTACACGGCGTTCAGCGGGCGCAAAATGCTTGTAGAGCCTTGCGCAAGGCGCGGCAAGAAAGCCGAGGAAAACGCGCTCAGTAAGTACGAGGAGGCAAAGAAAACGCTTCTGAGCCTTTACGCCGAGCAGATAGACAAGGAGGCGGAGAGCGCGGCATAACAAGGGCGTTAGTGCTGGGCCCGAGCGGCGGAGGGCTTTTCTTCCGCCGCTTCACTGAACACTAAAACAAAAATTCAATATGGAGGTAATACCATGAACAGCGCAGCCAAAACAAACTGGAACATAGAAGATATTGAGAACCTGGCGGAGGCTGAGGCGCGGAAAATCGCGCTTGAAACAATGCGGATCAAGGATCACAGCGTATATTTTATCGACTTCCCCGGCGGCTTCGGCTACAGCGCCGTCGTTTTTGCCGAGGGCAGACATATCTATCACGCAAACGATTATGAACTTCATCATCACGGTAAAAAGCCGACGGAGCTGGAGGATCTCTATATTAAGGAGCTGAACAGCAGTCTTTTTACCGAGGCGGAGATAAAAGGAAAAGTCAAGGATTACGACGAGTATAAACGCAAGTCGTATTTTCTTCATAATTACTACGGTATGCGGCGCGAGCGTGAGAGCATTTTTTATATATCGCGGGGCAAAGAAAAGGACGCAGAGCGAGAAGAAAGGCTGAAGCACTTCCCGATTTTTGATCCGGTTTCTTTTTCCTATTACAGCGCGGAGGACGAGCTTTTTGTACGCCATCATGCCGAGCTTGCAGAACAGCTCGAGGCGGAAAAAGAAAAGCTGAAGAACAGCTTCGATTATTGGAAGCGGGCTTTTTTGGCTGAAATGTGGAATCACGAATATATTTATAACTGGCAGGCTGATTATGACGTGCTCAGGTGCTTCGGCTTTATCGAGTACCACGGCGACGAAGAAAACGAACGCGAGCTATACTTTGACGAGCTGGGCTTCAATGAAGGACAGCGCAGAGCTTACGCCGAGGCGAGAAAAGAGTATTTCAGCAAGGCGGAGGGTTAAATTTTCTGTACAGAGGTTTCCAAAAGCCAAAAACACCGGCATCATAAAATGTCCCGCCGCAAGAAAACCGTACTGTGTCATTCCGAGCCGGTGCGCACACCGGCGTGGGAATCCGTAATACCATTTATGCGAGGGGAAACGGATTGCCACGGCTCCTTGCGGAGCCTCGCAATGACAAAAAAGTGCTTTTACAACAGCTTCACACCCCCCGCCAAAACCTATTTGACAGCGCAGATAAAATAATCAAAATCAAAAAAGGAGAACAGGACATGACAGCAGAAAAGAGATATGAACTGATCGTCGGAATGCTCAGAATGCACGAGGTCAACGGTGGGCCGACAGAGGGCATTACAGACGAGATAATCAAGAATCCGAGCGCGTGGGCAAATTCCGAGCTGCTCCCCTTTTACGCCAACGGCGCGCAGCTTATTCTTGAGTGCCGCGAGGAGATGGATAAGCAGAACGGCGTCGCCTCTTCTTCCCTTGCGGCAATCAAGCGCATTTATAAATCGGCGTGCAGCTTTGCCCGCAGGGAGGAGTTTCACGGAGCTTTTAAGGACGGTAACAAGTGGACGATATGTGACGGCTATCGCTTCGTCCGCCTGAACAGCAAGCCGGAGAGCATACCGGAGACGAAAAGCGACCTTGACACCGAGCGTGCAATAGGCGATGCAAGAGACGGCGAGATCGTCGCGCTTCCGAGCGTTTCAGAGGTCAAGGCAAAAATCGCCGAGCTGAAGGCTATGTACGGCAAGGACTGGAAAACGAAGCCGATCGAGCCCCTTCCCGGCTGGTATTGCAATCCGCAGTATCTTCTCGATATGCTGCAGGCGCTGCCGAACGGCAGGGCGCATCTTCCGAAGAACAGCATTTCGCCCTTGTACTATGAGAGCGACGACGGCGACGCTCTCGTTCTGGCAGTAAGGCATAGAACAAATTGAAGAGGAGGGCGTAAAAATGCCAGAGAAAAAAGAGCTTGTCGGCAAATATCACAAAGTAGCACAGCAGTTTTGCGAACATATAAAGACGATTGCAAATAAGCCGGAGAACATGGATAATTTTCGGCGCTATCTTGAGTTTTGCTTTGGTGAATGGCTGAAAAAATACGCTTATGACCCGGAGAACTTGACCGCGGAAATGCGCGAGTTCGCAAATATGGAAATATGACATTGAACAGTCCAGAAGAATACGGCACGAAATAAAATCTTTCGTGCCGGTTTCCATTTCTAAATCTTGACGGCATCATAAGTTGTCGGGAGACAAAATAATAATTGGAGGTTTTGAAAATGAGCACACCGAATTTCAGAACGCAGAGGCAGTTTCCGCTATATGTGAATAACGATCCGGAAATCGACTACTGGGATTGTAAGATCATGCAGGAGGAGCTTGACGGGCTTAACAGAGACTTTGACTTTTTCAAAATCAGCGTTGAGGGCGGTCATTATTACGGCGTTCAGCTTTATGTTGAGGCGTGCGTATATGCGCAGGACGCGGGTTTTGACGAGGACGGCGACGAGTACGCGACTAACGAGGACTGCCGCTATTACCTCGATATGTATCTTTCACAGGCGAAGAGAAGATACGCCGCCGAGGTAAGAAAAGTAAACAAGGCGATGGAACGCTTCGCAAAAGCATGGGACTTTGAAGAATATCTATGCACTGCGATATTTTCCAACGGCGAGGCAATCTACGAACCGGCGAACAGCCTGAGAGCGCAGGTCAAAAACGCTTGCCTGGGCGCAGCATAAGGAGGAAAAAATGAAGGTCAAGGATCTGCTTAAAGAACATATCAGCGTTGACGTTTACGACGATGTGTGCGAGGAGCTTGCGATCACCTTTGTCGGTCCGGCGGAGCTTACCGAGGAGGGCAAAGAATACTTTGCCGACGTTCTGGAGCTTGACGTAGATTTTTACGAAGCCGTGGCAATTCTGAACGCCGCGGCAATTCTGAACATAGACGATCCCGATGACAAGGTGTGGAAGGCGCGCCTGAGCCGCTCAAAGGAGCTTTTCGAGGGCTTGGCTGGCTATTGCGCCGAATCGCAGTATAAGAGATGGTTCAAGGAGGACTGAACGCTATGAACAGCTCAGAAAAGGCAATCGAGAGCGCGCAGAAGCTCAGTGAAAAGCTTCAGCAGAGATACAATGCCCCGGTGGTATGGATGGGCGGCAATCGCTTCATCATCGTCAAGGACGGGCGGGAAATCAAAATAACGGAGGGCTGAAATGGAAAATATAGAACAGAACACCGAAGCGGTCGAGGCTGAACAGCAGTTCAAGTTCCGCGACAAGCTTCTTGAAGAGCTATGGCTTGAACAGCAGGAGGCGTACTAAAATGGAAAAGGCAAAGACTTTGAACAGCAAGGTCGTGGAGATCGTGAACGATCTGGCTATAATTCGCTTTGAAGAAAAGAAGGTTGATTATGACGGTAACGTTTACGGACACACCCTTGTATGGTACGAAGTGTGCGTAGACCGCGGTGAGGGCGACACTATCGAGTGCTTTAAGACCCTGAGAGCTGCGAAGAAGTACGCCGAGGAATACTGAGAACAGTCAGCCCCAGAGGTTACGAGGGCGGAAAGGATAACACAATGGCAAGATATATATGGTCTCCGTCATATTTTAGTAAAAAAGAAATCTCAGAAATGGAAAATTATCAACTATTAAATGCGTTTGCTCAATCGTCAGAAGATTTAGTGAAAAGCGTGAATTTTCGTTCACGCACCCCTATAAAACTTCAAAAACAAATAGAATGGATGAGGGACGAAATCATTTCAAGAATGAGCTAAATTAAAACCCACCCCGCAGGTTACGAGGGCACCCACTAAACGGAGGTAAAAACGAGATGCAGTTAGGATATTGCATAACTTGGATAAAGAACGGCAAAGAACACAAGTTTATTAGCGCAGATTATCACGAGATAGATGAAAAGGAAGCTAAGCTCAGAAAGCAGCATTGCAGCCACATAAAGGTTTGTCAATGCTTATTTTAATAATTCAGCAGAAAGGTTTCCAAAACTGAATTTATCCGGCATCATAAGGTGCGGGCAAAATCGAGCTTGATTTTTGCCCGCAGGGTGCTATACTGAAATAAAAAACGGAGGAACATAATGGCAGATGATATAAGAGATATAAGAACGCTGAAGGAAATCAAGGACCACGGCGGCGACTTTGCGGCGTGGCTTGAGGACAAGTGCGACGAGATAGACCGCTTCCGCGGCGTGACGATCAACAAGGAAAAAGAGCAGCGGCTTGCGGAAATGCGTACAAAGTGTATGGAGCTTCACAAATTAGACAGCGGAATAGCTCACACCTATTCGCCGTTTGACCGCAGGAACAGACACGGCACAGTCCTGGTTACACTTCCGGAGGTGTTCGCTTCCCACGATAAGAGGGTAACAAAAATTCTTTCCGAGCTGTACGCCGAGGCTGACGACGTTTGCTTCAGCTCTCTGGGCGAAGGCATCAGGCTTTCCTTTTCCGTCCTCGATATGTGGGACGAGTACGAATACATTGACTGAGCAGGAGGCGCAGCGTGGAGAATAAACACTACAAATTGCTTGCAAAAATCGACTTTCCGAAGCACGAGAATGACGACGTTCAGACGTCGCTCTGCATTTTCGACGTGGATGATGAGAAGATGGCGGAGCTTGACGAGGCGAGCCGGAACGCAGAGACCGGAGAGCGCGACTACCGCAAATCGGCGCAGGTCATATTTAACGACCTCAACGTGCGCGACGGCATCGACAAGAGCGGCGCATATCATTCATACAGCACCCGAACAGATTGCGAGCATATCCTCTATCTTTATGAGGACATAGAACAGCCGATAAACTAATACTAATCCCTAATCAAAATCTTCAATTCGCGCTTGCCCTTTCTGCGCGCTCGGTTAAAGCTTGTAATCAGGGATTAGTATAAAAACCGAACACCCGGCGCGAGGCGTAAAGCCCCGCGCTTTTATTTTTGAAAGGAGAACAAAAAATGTACAGAGGCTTTGATAAAGTCGGCTTTATGGCTTATCTGGAAGAGACCTTCAGCGGTTTTGAAAATTCGTGGCTTCGTGAGCTTGTGGAAAATGTCATTGACTACGTTGAAGCAAACGAGGGCATCGGGGACCGGTTTGCAGAGATCGTATCGGAGCTGCTTCCGGAGGTTGAATTTGCCGAGGTCGCCGCGTTCTGCGACGATGGCGCTCTTACCCCTCTCGGACTATATGAGAAAAGAAAATGGAAGGAGGAGCACGAGAATTGTACAGAGTAACCCCAAAGAGCGGCACCGACGGCGAGGCTTCACCGAAGGACTTTGATACCTTAAAGGAGGCGGTCGAGTATGCCGAAAATCTCGGCTGTGACTTTGAAATTAAAAAATTATAATAGTCGGTTTCCGTTTGCAAAAACCGTCGGCATCATAAAGTACGGGCGCAGGGCAAAACCTTGCGCCCAATAATTTTAATCAAGAGATAAGGAGAAAGAGAGTTATGAAAGACAGCAATAATATTGAGATCAGAACGGGCGACATCGTGCAGATAAGCGGCGCGTATTTCAAGACGAGCAACGGGCTTTTCTATGTTTCCGACCTTGACGCTGACACCGCAAGCAGGCTTTACCTCCACCGGGTAAAGAAGAACGGCGAGATATGCGTTTCAAGCGCGTCAAGCGTTCAAAGCTGGCCGCTTAAGTCCTATTGCAGCGATAGCCGTAAAAACTATGAGGCAAAAAAGCACAATGCCGAAAATGCAAAAATAGAAATCGTGAGCGGCGTCAATCCCTATTATGTTGCGGAGGACTTCAAGAAGAAGGCTGACGAGGCGCAGGAGCGAGCGGAAGAGCTTCAGAGACGATTCGGCGACACAGAGCAGGTATCAGCTCTCAAAATACACGCCTCGCAATACAGAGCCGTTTACGAGCGCCTGAGCGCCGCCGCCGTGGAGCCGAAGCAGAAGGAGTCCGAAAAGGGCGTGAAGTTCTACTATAACGGCATCAAGGTTGACGGCGGAAGGCTTATTCCCTGCATCTTCTGGTTTGACGAGAACAGCGTCAGCTTTTCGGTCAAGGGCTGCAACAGTCTCCCCCGCGAGTATTTCACCGTAAAAAATAACAGCGACCCCTATTCGGATTATTTCGACGACGATCACACCACCCTCACCGCTGAACACCCGCTTTATAAATACGCGAGATACGTCGCCCTGAAGGGCGTTATGACCGGCAAGAGCTACCGTAAGCCCACGCCCGAGCAGGAAGCCGAGTGGAGTAAAATGAAAGATCCCGGGCAGCCGAAAGCCGAGGATTTGAAAGCCGTCGAGGGGCAGAAGCTCGCCGCCCAGAACGCTATGCGGGCAAAGGAGCAGGCGGAACGGCTCGCCGCAAGAGAGGAGTCTTTGCGAAAGATCAGCGAAGGGCGCCATTTTTGCGAGAGCGTCGCCGCAGAACACCCGGTAATCGAAGGTCAGCCGAAGGTCAAAATCGGCTCTTCGGAAAGCCCGTATCTCTACAGCTTTTCCCACGGCGCAGATAATATCTTCTCGGTCGCCGCAGCGGAGATAATTCTGAAGCATTTTGATGATCTCCACCCCGCCCACAGCGGTTATGACAAGACTGATTTTGTTGTATTGTGGAACGACGAGGAGACCGGCGAAGCTAAGTTTTACGAAGGGCGCTATGACCTCGGAGATCACGACGGCGGGCTTATAGAGCATATTCGCTCTTTCGGCAGATGGCACAGAACACACGACGAGCATAACGGCAAAGAGCTTGAAAATCCGCCGGAGGAGCTCGGCGAAATTGAAAAGCTTGCGGATTGGCTTGAAGAGTTCACCGCCGGAGGCAGAATAGTCAGCGTCGAGGTAAATTCAAAGGTCGTTGACTTTTACGCCGAGAAAAAGCGCCGGGAGGAAGAGGAAGCCAGGCACACGATGGACGAAGTTCTTGAAATGGTGGGACTTCTGACGGATGAACAGATAGAGGACGCAATTTTCAATATACCCCCGACAGATAGGGACCGCGCGGACGTGGCAAGGTTCTTTTTGCAGGAGCTTATGCGCAGAGATGAAAAGCTTGCCCTCGACGTATTCCGCCGTTGGAAAACGGGAAAGAAAAAATAATCGCCGTTCGGTTTCCGAAATCCGAACAGCGCGGCATCATAAAAAGACCCGCCGTGAGAAACCCGTACTGTGTCATTCCGAGCCGGTGCGCACACTGGCGTGGGAATCCGTAATACCATTTATGCGAGGGGAAACGGATTGCCACGGCTCCTTGCGGAGCCTCGCAATGACAAAAAAGTGCTTTTACAACAGCTTCACCCCCCGCCAAAACCCATTTGACAAGGCTATTATAATAATCAAAACACGAGGAGAAAGGTTGAAACAAGTTTCAACTTTATTGAAATCCAAGCCGTTTTTCTCGCCGCAAGCGGCAACTGAAAAACATGGCGCTTTATGACCATTCCTTTTATGGTCATTTTGTGTCTGTGGCATTTGCGAAAGGAATGGTCATAAATATGCACAATAAAAAATATACGGTCTCGTTCCGCTGCTTTTTTGACAAGGGCGGCGAGACAAACTACTCAACGCATTATCAGTCGCTCCGCCTTTGCGATATAGAGCGCTGGATAGTCTCTTACCGCTTCACTCACCCCAACTGCACGTCGATTTCGTTCAAAATCTGGTTTGAAAATTCAGAAAATGCAAAGGAGGAATGATAGCATGTTTTATTACGAGGAGAAAAAGACGTTTATTCCATCTCGTCAATACTATCGCCGCAGTATCAAAATATTTGACGGCGGGCTGCCGGTCGGAGAAATTCAGCAGAACATCGCTCTTGACGGCTCGATTATTCCGGTAGACTCATGGTACAAGAAAGAGCCTATCGAGGTCAGCTATTATGATCCGGACAGTGATGGCGCCTTTAAGCGCGCTGTCACCATCAAGCACTGCCGCACTGTCGCAGAGGGCAAAAAGATTTTTGCGGAGTGGTACGCAGAACACAAGAGCATTTTTGAAAAAGCGGTGACCGAAAAGAACATAAAATATCTTCCGGCTTCTGTGAACAACGAGTTTTACCCCACCCCGTCCTCTCTTGCCGGTCAGATGTCGGCGCTTGTGGATTGGAAAAACGTGCAGACCATTCTCGAGCCGTCCGCCGGTAAAGGCGACCTCGCGGACTTTGCCTGCCGCTGCGCCTCCTCCAAGGTCTGGAAAAGTCATAAGGACTATAAGCGCCCCTCGGAGATAATGAAGCGGGTTGACTGTATCGAGGTCGATGAAAATCTTCGCCATATTCTCACCGGCAAGGGCTACCACGTGGTTCACGACGATTTTCTCACCTTCAATTCAATAAAGCACTACGACCTCATTATTATGAACCCGCCCTTCTCAAATGGCGACGAACATCTTCTCAAAGCTGTTTCATTGCAGAGAAACGGCGGCGGTCAGATCGTCTGCCTTCTGAACGCAGAGACGATAAAGAACCCATATACGAACAGGCGCAGGCTTCTCGCCGGGCTTATGGACGAGTACGGAGCATCGGTCAGATTCGTTTCCAAGGGCTTCGCCAGAGCGGAGAGGAAAACCGACGTTGAGGCAGCGATCGTGTACTTCAATATTCCCGCCGCAAAGAACAGCTCGTTTATCCTTGACGGGCTCAAAAAGGCGGAAGAACAGCGCGAGCAGCTCAGCTCAGAGCCTAAAGCCATCGTAAGCGGCGACTGGATAGACGCTATGGTCGCCTCCTTCGACTACGAAAGCAAAATCGGCTTGACCCTTATGCGTGAGTATAACGAGCTTGCACCGTATATCATGAACGGCTCGGGCGATTACGCAAAGCCCATTATCCAGCTCGAGATAGCCGGTCATAAGGCTTCGAGCGCAGGAACAGACGAAATAAACAGCTTCCTCCGCTCTCTCAGATATAAATACTGGTCGAATATGATGGAGCGCCCTGAGCTGACAAGCCGAATGACACAGGCTATGCGTGGAGAATACAGTAATAAGATAGACGAGCTTAAGGACTATGACTTTACCCGATACAACGTCAAGCGAGTTATCGCCGAGATCTCCGTACAGCTTTCCCACGGCGTTGAAGAGAGCATTCTGAAGCTCTTTGACGAGCTTTCCGCAAAGCATAGCTGGTATCCGGAGTGTGAGAAGAACGTTCACTACTATAACGGCTGGGCAACGAACAAGGCGCACAAGGTAAACAGCAAGGTCATTCTTCCGATAAACGGCTTCTACGCCTGCTGGGACGGAACAAAAAAGCTTGAAGCTTATTATTTTGCAAGCAAAATAAGCGACATCGAGCGCGCCCTTGCGTATCTGGACGGCGAGGGAGCTATCTGCCGCATAGATCCCGACAGCGTAGCAAGGCTTGCCGAGGAGCGCCAGCGCACAACGGTAGAGTTCTCCTATTTCGACGCCACGTTTTACAAAAAGGGCACCTGCCATATAAAGTTCCACCCCGACGCTCAGATACTTCTTGACCGCCTGAACATCTTCGCTTCCCGCCGGAAATCGTGGCTCCCTCCCTCCTACGGAAAAAAGCGTTATTCGGATATGGAGGCTGAGGAAAGAACAGTCATAGACGAGTTTGAGGGAAAAGAGAGCTATGAAAAGGTAATGAACAACCCCGAATACTATGTAATATCTCCCGCCAAGAGCACGCCGCTTCTCGGCGCGTGAGATTAAAGGAGGAAAAATAAAAAATGAAAACAAGAACAGCGTATAGAACTATCCAGCACCCATATACAGTGTACATTGCCGAGGACGGTAAGGAGTTTACTGAAAAAGCTTTTTGCGAGCACTATGAAAACGAGCTGAAGAAGCCCGGCTTAGAGCAGAAATACCGGAGTCTTGTAGTCAAGGAAGTCTGCCCCGACTGCATGGGTCTCTATGAAACGTCGCTTTTTGTCTGCGATCTTAAGGATGAGGCAGATTTCACTACGGTCGCCGATTGGTGCCGCTTCTGTGCCTACGCTGATATTGAATGTCTCGAAAAGCCCGCCTCCTTCCCCTGCCGCTATGTATTCAGCATCGACCATAACAGCTATGCGACGACTGAACGAGCGGATTTCCTCGACTGGGCGAAGGAGATCCTTGAAGTTCTCGAAAAGTCAAAAGGAGAATAACCCTATGGCAAAGAGCATTACAAGTGAGCAGATCGAACAGCTCGCAAAGGAGATCAGGCAGTTTCTGCTTGATAACGACCTGTGGATAGACGTAAGAATATATTTTAACGGCAAGGCATTTTCCACTGACGACGGCTGCGGGCATTATTACTATAATGACCCTGATAATCTCATCGTGCTGGAAGACATAGACCCGAAAGATTACTTTGAATACGCAGGACCGTATCTCAGCATGAGCTTCGAGGGAGCTGTCTATGATATTCTGAATTACGGAAGCGCAGAAAACATCGAAGAGGAGCTCAGAAGCATATTCACGAAATACGGACTTTATTATGAGCTCGGAAACGCGTGGAACCTCACAGCTTATCCTGATTGACTCTAAGAAAGGAGCAAAAGCGCTATGACGCTGTATGAAAAGCTTTCCGGTGCCGGGAAAGAATATTTCCGCCGCCTCGCTATGGAAAACCTCTCGCCGAAAACCCTCCGAAACTACCGAAATATCATCGGCTACTTTACCGAGTTTGTCGGCGCAACAGAACAGCCGGACGAGTTCTGCGCGGTAATGGCGTGGAAAACGAAGCTTTTTGAGGATGGGCTCTCCCCTGCTACGATAAAGCAGTATCTTATCTCGCTCGAGACTTTCTTCAATGCCGCCTGCCACCGCTCCTTCCCTCCCACCTACCGCTTCGGAGAAAATCCCATAGATAAAACCCTGCTCCCGAAAATTCCGGAACGCCCCTATCCTATCGCTCTGACGGATGAACAGGTCAAGCTGCTCTATAAGAACGAGCCGCCGACCTCGCATTATAAGCCGTCGTGGGCTATGACCTACGCTATGCTTATGATTCTTCTCAATGAAAAGCTCCGCTGCTCAGAGCTTGCGGAGCTTCGCCTCTCCGACCTTGATTTCCGGGATCATATTCTGACAGTCCGCTCAGGCAAGGGCAGAAAATACAGAGAGGTCGACCTCACGGAGCTTTCCGAACAGGCGATAACCCTCTATCTTAAATCGGGGCTTCGCTCCGGCTTTCTCAGCGACGATGATTTTCTCTTCGGAAATACCTCCGTCAAAGAGAAGGGCAAAATTTCCGAAAAGAAAAACGCCGAGAAATGGCACGGGTTTTCCACCACCGGCATTACCGAAAAGATAGAGCGAGTTGTGGAGGCAATAACCGGCGTATCGGACGTGCGGGCGCACGATCTGAGAAAAATCGGCTCCCGAATCTGCCTGAACGCGGGACAGAGCATAGAGGAGCTTCAGGGTCAGCTCGGTCATTCAGCTATTCAGACCACTCAGATATATACAAGCCGGATGGGAAGCCGGAAGGGGCGCGAGAGCGCGAAATCCGTCCTCGCCGCCCGTGACGCCGCCGCAGAAGAGCTGAAAAAGCAGAACACAGCGCATGAGAAAATCGTCCCGCTGTTCGCGTGAGAGGAGGAAAACAATGTCTAAGGTCATATACGCCGTAGTATCGGGGTATTATTCCGATTACACAGTAAATGGCTATTGTACAACAAGGGAGCTTGCCGAAAAGTATTGCGCTTTGCGAAACAAAGGCGTGGATGACAGCTATCGTGCGGAAGAGTTGGAGTGCTTCGACGATGTTGGCTCGCAGGTAGAGAAAATATGGTTTGTATATTGCTTTTCTTTTGAACGTCTTAAAAGCGGCTGGAGAGTTACCCCTATATCGAGCGATAATTATAGCACGGATCATTGTCATCGTGAGCCGGATATTTCAGACAGGCGCTTTATCCGGCAATACCCGGGTCACGACAGTAACAATATCTGGGTCAAGGTATGGGTGGATAAGCAAGATATTGAAAAAGCGCGAAAAATCGCCATAGACGCATTTTATATGTGGCGGGCGGACGAAGCTCTGCAGAGCTCAACCGTCAAAGAGGAATAGGAGGCAATAAAAATGGAAGAAAATAATATGGCGATCTATCCTGTTGATGTTTCTGATATTGCTATGTTGCGTGTTAACCCATTTAAATCTTATGGAGCAATATGCCCTTGCTGCGGCAGCTTTTTTGAAGGTCCCCGCCGTCCCATAATAGAAACTAATTACGGCGCAGTGGCGCAAATATGCCCAAATTGTGCGCAGATATTGGAACAATCTGAATATAAAGGCAAAACCTATGGCGAAATTTTACACGAAATGGAGCAGGAGTGCGCAAAGCGAGAAATCTATTTTATCGGAAGACCGGAATATGCCGGTTGTATGGTACTTCAGCTCAAAAAATGGAAGGAGGACGAAAATGGAAGAACTGACTGAACTGCTCGATGAAAATTACGGTTACGTCGAAGAACAGTCGGCCGAGAAATTGGCGGAGAAAATAATCGCTGCCGGCTATGTTAAGGTGGTTCGCTGCAAAGACTGCGTTCACAAGCCTCACCGGGAAAATGGACGGTATTATGCTGACGATCCGGAAGATTTTATGTGCCCCTTTACAGTAAGTGACGATCCTTACCTCTCCACCGACCCGCCTGACGACGATTTCTTCTGCGCCAGCGGAGAAGAAAGAAAAACTAAGAATATAGAAAGGATAAATCAACGATGAACATCAAGCGCTATTTTGAATTTGAGGCAGACTGGGCTACCCTTTCCCTCGCCTCACAGCAGGGCAGTCTCGACGAGATACTGCAGGAGGGCGACATCATCCTCATCACCCTCAAAAACGGTGAACAGCACGAGATCGTCGCCACGCAGGACGAGTGCGGCAAGTGGCATTTCATTTTCCGCAACTGTCTGTCGCAGACCGCAAAGATGAACGATACGTGGACAAACAAAGGCGGCTGGGCGGCGTGCAAAATGCGCGCTTATCTCAACGCCGTCGTATTTGGCCTTTTGCCGGACGATCTGCAGGCGGTTATCGTGCCGACGAAAGTCGTGCAGATCGTTGACGGCAAGCGTGTTGAAACGATGGATAAGCTCTGGCTCCCGTCGGAAAGTCAGATTTTCGGCAAAATGGTATGGGCAGGCGAAGAGCCGGAAGACACTCAGCTTGCGTATTTCAAGAATGCGCGGAATAGAGTAAAACTCAGAGACGGTGATACTGCGTGGTATTGGGAGCGCTCCGCTGCTGCGGGCAACTCGAACAACTTCTGTTCTGTCAACTCGGACGGCTACGCGTACGGCGGCAACGCCAGCAGCACGGCTGGCGTTTCGCCCGGCTTCACAATTTAATAAGAGTTAATCAGAATAAATGCCGCCCCTCGTGGGCGGCAAACAAGGAGGAAAACAATGACTAACAGATCGAGACTGGCAGAAGTTCTCGGACTTGAAGAGGACGAGGAATTTAAGATTAATGGTTATAATCCAACCTACCGCATTCATAATGGCATAAGAGAATTTAAGTTTGAGGAGGAATGGCAATGGTGCGATAACGAAGAGGCTCTTGAAGCAATCATCAACAATCCCTCACTCATTCAGAAAAAACCTCGTTTTACCGACGAGGAAATGACGCTCCTGCGACTGCTGCGTAAGTATGGAAAAGTTTACAAGATAGGCAAAGGCAATGGTGGAACTTCTTGTCGCACAAGCAACGGCGGGCTTATGATTAGCAACATTGGGGAGATTTTCAAGCCCGGCGAGACCATCGACCTCGACGAGCTTTTCAAGGAGGAAGAAGATGGCGACTGATTACATACCCCGCGATGCGTTGCTCAGAGAGCGACACAGTTGTACAAGAGATTGTGCCGCTTGTGATTTTGCAACTGATGGTGACAGTTGGTGCAAGGGTGAGCTATTTGTCGTAGACGTTTTGCGAATACCCGCCGCCGATGTGGTAGAGCGGAAGCGTGGCGAATGGGTAGGTTATCCCGAAAGCTTTAAGTTTGAACATATTTACGACCGGGACGCTATCGTTTGTCCGTTTTGTGAAGTAAGTTGGAACATCGTGGACAACGACACAGAGGGATTCAATTTCTGCCCGAATTGTGGTGCTGATCTAAGGGAGGACAACAATGCCAAACTTTGATGAAGTTTTTAAGGATAAGCCTCTTTGCAAATATGTTAAAAGCTATTGCGAGTACGACGAACCAGAGCCCGTGTGCGGACAGTTTAAGCACGGATATCTATTCTGTTTTGGGAACTGTAGTCGGTACGAGCCGAAGGAGGATAACGCATGATAATCAACTTGCCGAGAGAATTGAAAATTGACATTGATAATGTGCCGGAAAATTTGGAGGAGCTTGTTGCAAAGAGCTTCGCAGAATATACGAAGGGTACGCATAAGGATTATACCTTTGAAGACAAGCTACACTATATCGACCTTACGGCGCGACTGTTACACCACAGCGACAGCACCTACGCAGTAAACGACGAGATAAAAAGCCGATTTGAGTATGAGTTAGACGAGTACGGCAATATTGCAGACGAGGAAGACTTCTTTTCGATGGAGTTTATGGAGCAGTGCTACGACCGAGGACAAAAGGACGCTGCACTATACAGCTATAACTTTGCTCACGAACGGCGCGACAACGAGAAAATTATGAAAATTCTCGTCCGCGTTATTACGGCGGTCATGAATTGGAAGGGGTAACAACAATGGATAGATTAACGATCCGCAACGGCGACGGCTCGGTATCACAGCCGACAGACCTCAGATGGGCGGAAGCGCTTGATAAGCTTGCCGCCTACGAAGATACGGGTTTGTCGCCGGAGGAAGTTGGAGCACTTTTTCGTCGGGTAAAGCGCGACAATGTGGTTATTCCAGATGTAACGCTCTTTGGGAAGTCGCTCGAACATTGGGACAAGCTTAATAAAGCCGAAGCCGAGGGACGCCTTGTTATACTGCCCTGCAAGGTAGGCGATACGGTTTATGCGGTCTTAGAGGATATGGACTCCTACGGAAGCTACATTATTGAAGATGAGCAAATCTCCGAAGCCGGAAGCAAAGGTTTT
Organism: Eubacteriales bacterium; assembly: GCA_045589435.1. GTDB lineage: Bacteria > Bacillota > Clostridia > Oscillospirales > CAG-272 > UBA1740. The sequence continues at coordinate 15,213 of JAZNPB010000083.1, forward strand.
TGGGTAAGCGGGATCAGCGACGAGCCGGATGAGATGCATATTTTTACGCCGTGGTCCGACTTCGGCAAAATGGTATTCCTCACCCGCGAAGAAGCAGAGAAAGCATTGGAGGGGCGCAAATGAGCAAATCTGTAATGATAAGCATTAAACCTAAATGGTGTGAGCTGATCGCTCGCGGTGCAAAGACTGTAGAGATTCGCAAAACACGCCCGAAGCTCGAAACGCCTTTTAAGTGCTATATCTACGAAACTATGAACGCGCGGTTTTCCACGGATATTATGGGCAAACAGTACTTTCACGGTTTTGATGGGCGAGGCAAGGTCATTGGTGAGTTTTTCTGCAACGAAATAAGCGAATACGCGCATTTTGGCTCTGTACGCGAGCGACCGAGATACATGAGAAAAAGCCCCGGAGGGTATCCTGCAACGGAAATCCACTTTGCGAGTTTTCAGTTATCACCAACTGAACTTGAAGAATACGGAAATGGAAGGCCACTCTACGGCTGGCACATCTCCAACCTTGTAATCTATGACAAGCCGAAAGAGCTGAGGGATTTTATCAGACCGTCCGGCGGCTGCTGCAACGAGGGAAAATGCACCGGGTGTCAATTCCTCTATAAAGGAAACGGCTATAACTTGGAGGATGATTGCGACGCTGACTTTGATACTGACGAGTATTCGATCCTCAAGCGCCCACCTCAGTCTTGGTGCTATGTGGAGGAGATTTTATAAGATAACATAGGAGGATCACTAATAATGCAAACAAAAGCAATCGAAATCGTAAAGAACTATGTGCTTGAGCACTTGGATAAGACCGACGCAGTGCCGGAGGTCAGCGTGTATATCGTCTGGCAGTGCAAGACACTTCAGAATTGGAAGTTCCTTCTCTCCACTTCCCTGCCCGACGGAATGTACTACGAGCTGACCTACAGCGGCGATAAGGACGAGTGGTATCTCGACGCCTATAAGAAGTTTGAGAATCGGTGCATTGCGGAGGCACAGTAATGGATAAAACAATATATCTCGATACCGCCGCCATGCACCCCGCACTTGGCTGCGCTCTTGAAGCCTATCGTACCGCCCCCTTCGGCAACCCAAGCTCAGAGCACGCCGCGGGTCAGGCGGCTCGGCAGGCATTGGAGGAAGCGAGAGAAAAAATCGCAGGCATTATGCGCTGTGAGCCCTATGAGATAGTTTTCACCTCAACTGCAACAGAGGCGGCGGCGCTTGTGTCTTATTCCTTGGTAAAAAAGGGCTATGGCGTCAATCCCTCTCCGTTTGAGCATCACGCCGTGTTGCGAAACGCCTGCGCATTCCCTTTTGACGACCGCGCGTTTGTCTGGCCCATAGACGCTGTTGCGCTTATGCACTCAAATAACGAAACCGGCGAGATATTCTTTCCGGCAGAACTAACCGGAGACTCAATGCTTATCTGCGACGCCACCGCCTCCGTCGGTCACGTGCCGGTTGACTTCAAAGAGCTCGGCTGCAATTACCTCATAGCTGACGGAATAAAATTCGGAGGCGTTCCCGGCGCCGCATTTCTCATTTACCGAAACGCCCCCATCGTCCCCCTCATTCGCGGCGGAGGTCAGGAGCGAGGCTTGAGAAGCGGCACCGAAAACGTCCCCGCCATCTGCGCTATGGCAGCGGCTCTCGAATGGCAGACGGCGCACATGCTCGAAAATACTGTCAAACTTTCAAATTTGTCAGACAAAATGCGATATATGCTTTCAAAAATTCCCGGTCATAAGTGGAATACGCCCTTTGACAAGCCCCATCTGCCCCATATCCTGAATATTTCGTTCGACGGGGTTGACGCTCACGCTCTCGGTCTGCTATTATCTCAGGAGGGAATAATGATCTCAGCCGGAGCCGCCTGTTCAAACGGCAGAAATGAGCCGAGCCACGTCATTATGGCTATGTTCGGTGATGAAGCGCGCGCCCGTTCCGCCGTGCGTATTTCCTTCTCTTTTGAAAACACAGTGGAGGAAGCAGAATATGCCTCGAAAAAGATCTCCGAGGCGGTTGACTATCTGAGGAGGCTCAATTAAAATGGCTGAATATTGCAAAGAATGTTCCCGTAAGATCCTCGGCATTCCCGAATATAAGCTCGATAACGCAGAGTTCTCTGAGGAGCCGGAGCTGTGCGAGGGGTGTGGAGAGTGTCGCCCCGTGCTTGTAAGTCTGAAACCGCCCTCTCTTATGAGGCAGCTTGCCATAGACATAAAGAAGCTCTTTCACAAGCGATTTTAAGCCGATTTAAGCGTTCTCTCGCCGAGTAGTGTAATTACACCTTTTTGTATTAAAAATCTGCTGCGCCTCAGCCTCGCAAAAATAAGGAGTATTTATGAAAAATAAACCTGCAAAGCTTGTCACAAACGTGCCTAAGCATAAATATGTCTTTAACGTCACCCGTGGAACCGGGGAGCGTGAGAATATCGAGGTCTGGGCGGAAAGCCTTTCCGCTGCCTATCTGAAGCTCCCCCCGGGCGGTATCGGCAAAGACCCCCAGTGGGCGGCTATGGTCGAAAAGCTCAATTTCCTTATGACTGCTCAGAAAGCGGTTGACCTGGGTATCGACCCCAAAGCGGTCAATGACAGCTACGCTATGAGCGATATTGCCCGTCAGATTGATATGGGCAAGACCCCGACCAGCAAGACGAACATCCTCAAAACCGTCCAGGCTATCGTCACCGCTATGATTGGCGAGGAGTACAAGGCGGTATCCCACGATGTCAATTTCCTTATGAGCGTATACAGCCGTAAGAACCGCAAGGCTCTGACGGTTTCTTGTGCGAACCACAAGTATATGCGTCAGTATATGATGGAAATCTGCCACCGTATCGTTGAGGGTAAGTCCTATGCTCTCGACTACAAGCAAATCCGCAAGTAATCCGGGTTTGCAAACTCCCACCATATCGGGCTTGGTTTCCGAGCCGAGCCCGTATGGTTTGGGGTTGGTTTCGGTACTGACCCCACGATTTTTGAAATGCTGATGGTCGTAACAGGATAACACGACGAAACCGCCGAAAAGGCGGTTAGGGTATC
>JAZNPB010000084.1:0-5517 GCA_045589435.1 Eubacteriales bacterium
ATCACGAAAGTGACGATGACCTCCACGCCATCAGATACGTTGATGAGGACGGCGAAGATTTGTCCTTCAGAGAAATGAAGATGTAATTCGAATGCGTCGAGGCGGGATTCCTTGCGGATGACAGCGAAACACACCTGCTTCTCGGTGAGCCTTCCATAGATAACGGCTTTTGGTATGAGTGCATCGACGGCTGGCAGATGCTTTTCCAGCTTGATTCGATGGAAACGGATGATGTTTGCATCAATTTCACCGACGAAGGCTTCCTGTGCTTCTATATTGACAAAGATAAGCTGAAGGCGCAGGATTTCTCCGACGTGAGAATCATGCAGATATACACTTAAGGAGGCACGTTATGGCTGTGAAAGTAAAATGCCCGTATTGCGGAAGTGAAAACGTAACCCGTCTGGACGGAAGCGGTGCTGTGAAAAAGTACGGTCCCGGTGTTATGATCGACATTGCGCCCGATATCCTTCAGTGCAATAATTGCAAGAAGGAATTCAGGGATAATGTGTTCGATGATCTGACGATGGATGAGGCTCTTTTGGAGCAGAAGGGGGACTAACTATGAAACTGAAAATCATTGAGTATTTCTGGTCTGTCGGTCACAGAACAAAGAGAAAAGGCACGTATAAGCTACCACTTATTGAAGGCAAAACATTAAAACCGCACTTCGCCAATTTAAGAATTGATAAGGTGGAAGAAGATAAGGTTATCGTGTCTTTTAACCGTGATGACGGAACGCTTATCAAGGAGCTTACGGTAGAAAAAGGCAAACAGAATTATTACCGCCCCATGTCGATGGATGGGGGCTATGAATACATATTGAAATTTACGAGATTTTAACGAGCGCTTTTTGGTCAGGTCTTTCGGGTTCTGACTTTTAAAGCACGAATGAGGTCGCAAGAATGTGCGAAAGTCAATCTCTGAAAATGAAAGTTTGCTACAATTGATTGATGCCCGCTTGCGATGGTGATATAATAAAACAACGGCTGATTCTCTCGGCCTACAATACAAATAGGTGGAGTTTCATGGAACGAAAATTAAGTTATAACAAGCTTTGGAAGCTGCTCATCGACCATAAAATGAGCAAGGGCGATTTGAGAAAAGCCATCGAACTGGCGCCAAATACGATGACAAAGCTGCGCAGAGATGAAGAAGTGTCAATGTCCGTTCTGATCAGAATTTGCGAGTATTTTGGCTGCAACATCGGTGATATCGTAGAGCTGGTTTAGAAATGTCGCTCCTACAGCGACCAAAGGAAAAATTGAAAACAGTATAATATAAGTGTAACAGAGTTACACGGCGCGAAGGTTCAAAACCACTTTTTAATGGAGGAACGATCATGGATAAGAATGAATTCAAGAGTTTACTCGAAAAGGCTGAAAAGGGCGACTCGAACGCGATGTATCTCGTGGGGCTTGCATATGAAGTCGGCGACGGAGTCGAGGCAGATATCAACGAAGCAATTGCATGGATGAAAGGCGCTGACGAGCTTGGCAATAAGGATGCTCGTGCTTGGCTTGAGGATTACTATTTTGATGATGATGCGGGCGTCCAGGCCCATTCTTGACAGGTGATGAATTATGACAGAGAAAAAATTTCGTTGTTCGAAATGCGGAGCGATGGAAGTGATCCTCGCAGAGCAGAGCGCAGATCCCATGGGCATTAAGCCACCGAGATTCGTATGCCAAAAGTGTGGCAACGAATACGATGCGGATTCCGGCATTGGTGTGATCAATAATAAGACGATCAACACCTTCCCATCTCCGTCAAATGATCTTAACGTAGATGATCCGCTTACTGAAAGGATTAAATCCAAGAGAAAGACTGATTAAGCTTTTCACATTAACCCATTGGAGGATAAAGATATGTCAGCAGAATTTGAATATGCTATGCAGCAGAAAAAGAACGGCAATGTTGATGAAGCGAAGCTTTACTTTGAAAAGGCGGGCGATAACGGATATGCTGAGGCCTACATAGAGCTTGCTAAGCTCGCTATTCCCGAAGGCGGTGAACCGTACTACAATTTCTCCAAGCTTGACGTGACTCTCTTGCCTTTGGGATATCACAAAGCCGAATTTGAATACTACAAAAAAGCCGCCGAGCTTGGTAACACCAGGGCCATGGTTTACATCGGCATCGCATATAAGCAAGGATATCCCGTAAATCTAAATTGCGATATGGCGTTTAATTATTTTGCAAAGGCTACTGAATTAGGTGACGATTATCTCGCTCCCTACTATCTTGCCGAATGCTACGAAAATGCGCTCGGCACCGAGATGGACGAAAACGCAGCGGTGCTTTACTACACAATGTGTGCCGAGCACGGAAACATCCCTGCAATGCTTGCTCTTGCAAGAATTTATAAAGAGGGTCTTGGTAGTATTGAAAAGGATGAACAAAAATCTACAAGATACTTCTTTATGAGTGGTATCGGCAGAGATTAGGAGAAAGATATGAAATATCCCATTGTATTAAAATATAACTATTCTTACATAAGCTCCGGCAACTATTATAAGGAGGCTGTAAGGGAGTACTATCAGCTTTTTACGGATAGCAAGAATTTTGAAACGTTTGCCTTTGGATTCACTCCGACGGACATTCTTTTGACTGTCAAAGAAGTTTCCGAGAACGAGATCTCCTGTGAGCATACGTTCAGCATTTACTCAAAGTCTTATACCTTCTCGCGCGACCGCGAGACGATCACCAACTCCTTTGTCCTCAAAAAAGGCGAGGCAATCGAGAGCAAATGCTACGATACCTATTGGAGATATGCATCCGGCGGTGAAAACGGACCGGCAACCTTGCGCGTTGAGTGGATAACCTACGATCAGTTCTATGATGAGTGTCTTGAAAGCGTAAAGGAGAGCAACAGCAATGCCATAAGATTTGCTTCTCATCTTATCAAGACCGGGGAGTACGATACCGCCTTCAAGATTCTTGATGCGGCAGATGAAGAATGCTATGAGCTTGGGCTTTGCTACGAGATGGGCTACGGCACGGAGATCGATCTTGACCGCGCGCTGAACATTTATTTAAAACAGAGATTGAACGGCTACGCCGATCAAGGAATCGAAAGAATCGTCGAAAAGCTTGAAAACAAGAAGATCAAGCTCGATTCGGTAAAGAAGACAGTCATTCTTGAAAGGCTCGGTCAATACAAGGCGGCGTATTCCAATGCCAAGATCCCGAGAGAGCTTGGTGACAACGATCCTTCCGACCTTCGTAGAAACGTTGAACTTAGTATTATTTGGTTCTTGACGCTCGGACGTCCGTATAACGATCCTATGAGTTATATCGCACCACCGACGTCGCACACGACTCGCCACCTTGCAGAATACTATGACCTTGTGAACGGCGTTCCCGAGAACGAACGTAAGGTATATTACAAAAGGTGGGAGGAGCGCGACGAATACGAAGGCGGAACAAATACCAAGGAGCGCTTCTACGAAGAAAATATCATCGAAACGCTTCGTGCCGAGGCGGAAAAGGGGGATATCATTGCACAGGCGGTGCTTGCCATTCAGTATTACGATAAAGTTGATGATCATGCTCATTTTGCAGAGCTGCTTGACGGATGTAAAAAAGAGGAAAAGGGTCTTGGATACTACTTCCTCGGTCTTTATTATAATTACGCAGCCCAAAAAGCAGAAACTGAGCAGGACTGCCTTGCAAACACCGAAAAGGCGCTCAGCTTCTTCGAACGCTCGCTAAACAAGGATTTTCATCTCGCCGTTGCACCGCTTGCGGATGAGATCGTGAAGGAGCACCCACAGCTCGCGCTTGAAATCCTTCAAAAACATGAGCCGTACATTCCGTATATTCAATATAGTTTCACTGAAAAATACTACGACATACTTGAAAAGTTGAGAGGTTGATTACCGTGAAGGATGATATAAAAAACAATATCATCGGCTTTTCGATTTATAATCAATACACCGTTGGTGATACAATTCTTGGGATAGCATCAGGTCTTTGTAAAAAGTACGGATGGAGCACCGAAGATATCAAGAGTGGCTCAATCGGCAAAAGAAAAGCCTTTGAGTACACGATCAAGGCGGCAACAGAATGTAAAGACGTTTATGCCATTGCGACGGTGTTATTCTTGAAGGAATACTCCTCCGAAATAGAAAACGTCGGATACTGTATCACGAATGAAGCATTGCTCATCGAAATGATCGAGATATTGGAGAGCATCGAGGATAAGGACGAATTTGTGTGCTTCCTTTTGGGAAGGGCGAATTTCAGCGGTCGTGGAGCCGAGCTTGATTTTGAAAAAGTGCTGTACTATTTCGATCGGGCAGCAAAGGGCGGGATCGAAATTGCAATGCTATTCTACCATGAGGTTAAAGGCGAATTTGATGCGATTTTCAACCTTGCAGAAAGGCTTGCCCGGCAGTATCCAGACAGTCATATCATCAAGTTCTATCTTGCTCACTGCTGCTATCACGGATACGGAACAGAAAAGAACTATGAAAAAGTCGTGGAGCTCGTAGGATATACGGCAGAAACGGAAACCTGCAACAATGACCCCATAGATTACTATTTCCTTGCAAGCAGATATCTTCTCGGTCTTTGCTATTTCCACGGATACGCAGTAGAAAAGGATCTTCGCAGGGCTCAAGAGCTCTTCCATTGTTCGGGAGCAAGCTACAATCCCGAGGCGTGGTACACAGAAGCGATTACGATGCTCCTGTCGGATAAAGATAAGGATCCAACATACATCTGGCACCTGCTTGAGAAAAGCGCTCTCAGAGGTTGTCTGCCCGCAGCAAGAAAGGTAATGCTTTGTTTGCGCGTAGGGTACGGTGTTGAGCCCGACAAAGAGCTGTATACGCAGTACGCAGACTACTATGATCACGAAAAGGAAACGGGTGAAACCGTTTCCGATCTTGGTTACGAAGCAGACCACTGCGATTTGATTGATCGCAAAAAGAAAGTCATAAAAGATGATGAGATCGATTAGGAGGAAGCGATAATGGAAACCAAAAGAAACTACAAGTACGATCCTGTTGAGGATACACCCGAATATCAGGCAATCAAGGACGAGCTTGAAGCAAAGATCCTTGAAAGAATGGGTGGAGAGATGACTCGCGGTAATGCCTATATGTATCCCGGTCTGAAAAAGGAGATCCTGAAGAAGGACTACGGAATTGATTGGAAGTCGCCCCAGGAGCTCAATCCGAGGATCAAATTTAACTGATATGAAGCTAACGTATCAATACATAGTTCACGGCTTTTCCGGTGGTAGGATGCTGTCAAACACCGTATCGGGTGAATGGGTTAGCTTTGGTGTAGGCACAGAGCTTGACAGCCCCAACAGCGAAGTGAAATTGACCGTGACTCAGATGACAAGCGATACCGTTACGATCCATGCAAGGTATCGCACAAATGAAAAAACAATGTCCGTCTCTCTTTCAAATGAAGAAACATTTGGCGATGAGGCGAACGCTTACGGCTTCTCGTATGTATTTACAGTGAAGGAGTGATGAAATGGAACTTAATGCGCAGTATCCT
>JAZNPB010000085.1:0-2736 GCA_045589435.1 Eubacteriales bacterium
CGACTCGCTGTATTGCCCCCATTGTGGGACAAAGCTGAAAATAAAATAAGGATGTCTTTTAATTATGGCATTTTTTGATAAGTCAGGCGAGATGGCGAAGAATATCAGAGATAAAACCGGCGACGCTATCAAAATCGGCAATACAATATCGGTAAACTGACAATCCTTGTAAGATACGAACCCGAAAACTAAGCAATTCATTTTTCAATGCCCGTTGGTCGAGAGGAGGGATATTCATTGCTAAAAAGATTTCTGTCTTTGGCGTTAGCGGTACTTATGACTTTATCGCTTTGCTCCTGCGATTTCCGGTCGTTATCCGGAGGGGAGCAAACGTCGTCCGACAACGTCAAAGATGATCCCATCGTCGGCGACGGATCTTCTTATTCTGAGTTTATCAACGTTATGAAAGAGATCAAAACGCGCGGCGATAAAACGTCGGAAATGGGGCTTCCGGTCAACAGCGAATACTATTATTCCTTCGCCGGGGCTTCGGTCAGCGCGTTCCGCTACGCCGTGGAATATATTCTCTGGTTAAAGGGCGAGGGTGACACGCTCGATTCCTTCACTTCCGGCAGCAGATACAGCGGCTTTGATACGATTGCCGAAATCAATTGCTCTTCGCCGTATCCGACGTATTTTGAGGGCTTGCTGTATGAAGTGCAAGGAAAAAAAGAAGAGGCGATCGAATCCTATGCGTGGGCGTCGATCATGCCGACGTTCCCGGAAGAAGGGCTGGATTTTTACTATCTGAAAAAGATGGAAGTCAATAAGCTGTATGAACTTAGGGATACTCTGCGCGAAGTCGAGGAGTCGATTTATTCCGTTTACGCTCCGGTTCTGACAGGGGCTGAACGGGACAGGACCATGTATGACAGCGAGTCTCTTATAAGTAAATCATCGGAATGTGTAAAGGAGGCCGATTATACGTCGGCACTCTATTACGCGAAGCAGGCGCTCAGAGTCGATCCGTTTGACGAACTCGTGTGGCAGAACGCCGCTATTTGCGCAATTTATTCGGAGGATTTCATACTCGCAGGAGAATATATCGACGAAGCGACGGCTATTTTCCCCAAAAACGAGAAACTCATAGAGATCAAGCGTGCTATGCTTGATGCGATAGATAAGGAGGCGCGGTAATGAAAAAGGTAAGAAAATCTCTCGCGGCATTGCTCGCGCTTGTATTTACGGTATTCCCTTTGACTTTTGCTTTTCCCGTATCAGCGGCAGCTGGAGCGGCATCCGGCGCTGAGATCGTCGGTATCGATTACAGCCGCATCACGCAAAAGGCGGATCATAGCCAAAAGAGCTATCCTGTTGAGCTGAAACTCGGCGACGTTACTTTTAACGGTGAACTCGTCGGCGAAGTCGGGCTTACGATGGAAGAATTGAATGCCGTAATACGGCAGACGCTTGAAGAGAAAGATCTCACGCCGGAGCGCGTCGCGCTCGTTAAAAAAATCGCGGAGCGTGTACAGACCGACGCCAAGCTGTATTGGGGAGATCAGGTAGTTTCGGGACTGCTTTCATATCTGCCGATCCCCGGCACGATATTCAGCGTCGGCGATTACTATGAATACGTCGTGCACGATGATCTCGGTTCAGCGGCGTTTTCCGCAAAAAAAGAGGCGGCGCAGAATGCTGCCAAGAAAGGACTCGAGACCGCTTTAAAAGCAGGCGGACGGATCGGGCGCGTCGCAAAAGGCGCCAAAGGTCTCATAAGCGAGGTCCCTTTGCTCGGACAGCTCGCCAACACAGCTGTTGTGGCGGACAGCTGGCTTGACGGCAGCAAACGTTTCGACGCGTATCTGGAGCTTCTGGAGGAAAACCTTGCGATCATCAACGATTTCTATTCGGCGTGCAGCCGCCGTGCCGCAGATCTCGCCGAGAGCAAGGACATGGAAAACACATGGAAGATAAAGTTTGACAAAAACAAGAATTACCGCACTTATTACTGCACGTTCTGGGGCATTTCCGGCAACATGATGAGCTGCGAGCTCAGCGGAACGCTCCAAAACAGCAGCGGCGGTATGGAGGGCACGTACACCGGTACGCTTTGGCTCGATTTTGAGGCGGTCGATCTTTCACCGGTCGAAAAGAATCTTGAAAACACGCCGGGGCTTGCTGCAGTCAAAAGTCTCATTTACAGCATGGGCGGATACCAAAAAACGTCCGATACAGGTGGTAAGACCGTTCTCAAATGCGAGTCGCAGGGGCAGCTTACCTTCTATGTAAGCGGAACGGAAGGTACGGTTAAGCCCAACGTTGTCGGAAGTCTTTCGGGTGATAAAGAAGTCAGATTTTCATTTGACCGCTATCTGGAATGGCACGACTATACGATGGCGGCGGTAGGGGCGCTGGGCGTCACCGAGGCGACCTTTACTTCCGACGATATCGCGTCGGTCACGATGGAATCTTCATCCCGTGTGACGCAGAACGGAGCGGTCAAAACACAGCAGGATTCTACCGAGGTGTTTTCGCAGGATCCCGGGACGATTTTTGCGCCGCTCGAAAGTGATCCGGTTATAACGATCCATTTTTCTTAATAAGTAAGGAGGCAACTATGAAAAAACAAATATTTGGAATTCTTGCGTTGATCGTATCTATTACGCTCTTGATTTCGCTCGTGTCCTGCAGCAACAAGCCGAGCGGCAACGTTGACGACGATGCACCTCTCGTGCGTGACGACAGTACCGGCAGTAAGTCGGATCGTAGCCATGTCGTTCTGTGAGCCAAGGA
>JAZNPB010000086.1:0-3219 GCA_045589435.1 Eubacteriales bacterium
GTGCAAAAATTTTGTCATTACGGAAAATATCCCTATCTTTGCACTCGCTTAACGGCAATTAGGTAGACTCGCTAGCTCAGCAGGTAGAGCACATCCCTTTTAAGGATGGGGTCTTGGGTTCGAGCCCCAAGCGAGTCACAGAGTGATTCCAGGCGAATCACGAAGAGGGTAAGGGAAGTTCAATAGAACAACCCTTATTGTGCTATTTATAGCACTTAAAGCAGGAATTATTAGGGCTCACCTGCAAAAGTTGGGGGGATGATATAAAAATATTATCTTCGCATAGTTAAAATAAAGTACTATGCAGGACGAAAAAATACTACTGGAATTAGCCCGTTTGATATTGCCATCAGGTTTCATTGAAAACTTCAAGATTACAGGTATCACCAGCAATGATAGCGATGTCGAGATTTCACTTGATGAGTTTGACAACCTTCCTGTAGAACGCCAAGGCCATAAGATTGAATCCAAGGGTTTTCTTGATGCAGTAACAGTGCGAGACTTTCCTCTTCGCGACAAGCGTGTCAATTTTAAGGTACGTCGTCGCAAATGGTACGACCACACCACTGACGAGTATTTTACCAACAGCTATGACACCACTTACAAAGGTACCCGCTACTCAATGGAGTTTGCGGCTTTTTTAAAAGCATTACCTGGAGACATATCCCCAATCGGCCCGTTCGCTTGAACCGTTATGCCATATAAACGGCGATGAGATAGAGCGTTCTTATAAACATCATCTGAGCGATTACGAATCGTGGAGCGCAAAAGAGCATGCCGACAAATGGTTGCTTTTTGCCAAGAACATAGGTCCTCGCCTTTGCATAGATGAGACCTCGATGAGTAATGGAGAACTCTACACCATAATATCCAACCCCGATGCCAGAGCCAAGAAAGGTACTCTTGTTGCAATGATAGAAGGCGTCAAGTCTGATGATATCATTGCAATAATCAACAGGATACCCGAAAAGCACAGGCGGTTGGTAAAGGAGGTTACGCTTGATATGTCAAATAGTATGAACCGCATCGTAACACGTTGCTTCCCCTCCGCAATAAAGGTTATTGACCGTTTTCACGTTCAAAAAGAAGCTTGCGAAGCAGTACAAGAACTGCGCATAAAGCACCGTTGGGATGCAATACAGGAAGAAACCGATGCCAAGGAAAATGCAAAATGGAGCGGCAAGGAATATCATCCGTTCGTCTTTCCTAATGGTGATACCAAGAAGCAATTGCTTGCACGAAGCCGATATTTGCTGTTTAAATCACCTGAAAAATGGAGCAAATCACAAAAAGAGAGGGCTGCAATTCTTTTTGCACAATATCCGGACTTGAAAGAGGCTTACTCGCTCACACATTCCTTAAGAATGATATTCTCACGCAGATTTACAAAGAATCAGGCAAGGCTTCAATTGGCACGTTGGTACGACAAGGTTGATAATAGTGGCTTTGTGTCATTCAATACAATTGCCGGAACAATATACGAACATTACGAGGAAATACTCAACTACTTCGTCAATCGTTCAACAAATGCTTTTGCTGAAAGTTTTAATGCTAAAATCAAGGCGTTCAGAGCACAGCTTAGAGGTGTTACCGACTTAAAGTTCTTCTTTTATAGATTGACTAAACTTTTTGCATAGCCCCCCAACTTTTGCAGGTGAGCCGATAGTCGGCTGATAGGTCCTTCCCTGTACCTTTGCCTTAAGTATCTCCCTGTTTTCTTCGTCCAACGCTTCCCACCTTGCCTTGATGCGCATATCCTGCAACGCTTCAAAGGCCAGTTGCTGTACATGGAAACGGTCAATGACCTGCCTTGCTGCAGGAAAACAAGCAGAGGCTATCTTAGCCATATTGGCAGCCATGTCAAGAGTTATCTCCCTTACCTGGAAGCGGCGCCTGCGTGAGAGTTGCAACAGCACCCTGCATACATCCTCTGTGCGCGTACCCTTTATTATTGCTATAATTGAGCCCTTGCCGCCTTTTCTTTCCTTGTTGATGAGAACCGTGTAGAGCTCTCCACGCGAGAGGCACACCTCATCCAATCCCACGTATGCGCCTATGTTTTTCTCAAAGAGAATCCATTCCGATGCATGCAGCAGCTGCTACCACTCATGATACCCGCTCAGATGGTCACGGTACTGACGTTCCAGTTTCTCGCCGTCCACACCGTAAAGAGTGCCTATAGTCTTGCAGCTTACTGGAAGACTATCCACATATCTCTTTTAAAAAAGACGCGAATTCACGCGTCATGGATGTGCCGGAGGCAACCAAATGCCAGTCACGGGATATATACCTGCCCTCCGGTTTTACTATCCACCGTCTGCGGCGGACATTTAGAAATACCTGTTTACCACGAATGGGAAAGTCCTGAACAACCTTTGGCTCAAAGAATCCTTTACTCTCGGTATCTTTGCCGGAATACTCCACAGGGACGATATTCTTTTCTTCAAGGTATATTACTATTTGAGTAGAATCCTCATGTACATTGACAACATCAAAATAATCAAGTGTGCCGGTGGGAAGCAGAAGGGAGTAGCCGTCTTTTTGCATAGTCTTTGAATTTTATTGACAGCAAAAATAAACATTTATTTTTTACCCCTCAACTTTTTACGTTGAGCCCTTATTCTTATCAGAACATCTGTGACCCACAGCTTACTTGTCAAGGAAAGCATTTATATAACAAGCATTACACCAGCATAGGTAATTTTAAAAAGACTCCCGCCACTGTCAAAATCACAGCGTAGCTCCGTTTGTGATTAGGAGAAAGCGAGGACGTAGCGAGGTATGCCGTTATATTGCCCAAAACGCAATACCGAGCGTTTCCGGAGCGCCTAATCACAAACGAGAAGAGCGTAGCGCCAAGAAACAACCAAACGAAGGATGTTGGTTTACCAACTCCTAAGCAGAAGGGTGTTTCGACTGATTTTGTTCTGTGGCGGAACCTTTGCTTCTTTCAGTTATGAAAGAAGAGAATAGAACGACAAGAAATGGAATACAAGACAGTCGTGTGAAGGTTGAGAATTATTTATAAAAGACTCCCCCCCTAGAGTTTGCAGGTGAGCCGCAAGGTAGGCTCAACGTAAAAGTATTGTTGATACTGTGGGCGGTAAAAGACAAGAAAAGTTTTACTACCTTTGCCAAAAACTCGATGAAGTATGTAGGTAGCAAGTATCAGAAGGAGTTCATGAAGGATCTGAAGCCAGCAAACTCGTCTATCTGGCG
>JAZNPB010000087.1:0-2150 GCA_045589435.1 Eubacteriales bacterium
CTCCCGGTACCAACGAGAACTCCAACCCCAATGCTCTTTACACCACCAAGAGAGATACTATCTTCACCAACGTTGTTCATAACCTTGACAACAACACCGTTTGGTGGGAAGGACTTGACAAGAATCCTCCTCACAACGCTATCGACTGGAAGGGTAACGTTTGGGATTGCACAAAGTACGACAAGAAGGATAAGTCCACCTGTGGCGCTCATCCCAACAGCCGCTTCACCGCTTCCGCTATCAATTGTCCTTGCCTCTCCAAGGAATTCAATAATCCCGCGGGCGTTCCCGTATCCGCTATCGTATTCGGCGGACGCAGAGCTAAGACCGCTCCTCTCGTTTACCAGTCCACAAGCTGGCAGAACGGTGCTTTCGTTGGTTCTATCATGGCTTCCGAGACTACCGCTGCGGCAGCAGGCGCTGTCGGCGTAGTTCGTCGCGATCCTATGGCTATGAGACCCTTCGTTGGCTACGATATGGGCGACTACTGGGCACACTGGCTCAAGATGGGTACTCTTATCCCCAATCCTCCTAAGATATTCCACGTTAACTGGTTCAGAACCGATGACGAAGGCAACTTCATCTGGCCCGGATTTGGCGATAATATGAGAGTTCTTATGTGGATCCTCGCTCGTTGTGAGGGCAAGGTTGAGGCTGACATCACTGCTATCGGTTACCTTCCTCACGCTGAGGTTATCAACATCGAGGGACTTGAGGGCATCACCGTTGACACTATCCGTGAGCTTCTCAGCGTTGACAAGGCTTCTTGGCTTGAGGATATCGCTAATATCAAGGAGTTCTACGCTCAGGTTGGCGACAGAGTTCCTAACGCTATGTACGACGAGCTTGCAGCTCTTGAAGCAAGACTTAAGGCGTAAAAGCTTAAATAAACGAAAGCCCTTGGGATTTAGCTCCCGAGGGCTTCTGATTTTTTGAATAAAACACTTAAAATTTGTTGATAATTCATAAAGTTGCTCAAAAAAAGTCTCTTAAAACGAAAAATATTGTGCAAAAGGTAGAAAATTAGGGGTTGCAATTATGCGACTTGACAAATAAAAAGAAAAATGATATAATAGACTGTAATCGTTTGAAAGCAAGTAGGACGGTTAACAAATAAACATTAAATTCTGAAAGAAGGAGGAAAACAGGTAGAATGCCAACGTTTAACCAGCTCGTAAGACAGGGTCGTCAGGATAAGGTTTATAAGTCTAAGGCTCCCGTTCTTCAAAAGGGATTCAATTCTTTGAACAACGTTCCTACAGACCAGTCGTCTCCCCAGAAGAGAGGCGTTTGCACAAAGGTATCCACAACCAGCCCTAAGAAGCCTAACTCCGCGCTTCGTAAGATCGCAAGAGTAAGACTTACCAACGGTATGGACGCAACCACCTACATTCCCGGTATCGGACACAACCTTCAGGAGCACTCGGTAGTTCTTATCCGAGGCGGAAGAGTTCGTGACCTCCCCGGTGTGCGTTATCACATCATTCGTGGTACACTCGACGCACAGGGCGTTGCAAACCGTAACCAGAGCCGTTCCAAGTACGGCGCAAAGAGACCGAAGAAGAAGTAATTCGGTTCTTACAAAAAGGTATAAAGCAAATTAAGTCGCATGGCGAGTTTCCTATGAATTTAATGTTTATGGTGACCTCCGTGTGCTTACAGAAGAATGCTTTTGAGTACCTATGATTTCATAATTATTAATGAAGGAGGGAAGTACAGTGCCGAGAAGAGGTCGTATATCCAAAAGAGATGTTTTGCCGGATCCTTTGTACAATTCCAAGCTTGTAACAAAGCTTATCAATAACGTTATGTACGACGGCAAAAAGGGCGTAGCCCAGAAAATTGTTTATGACGCATTTTCCGCAGTAGAAGCTAAGGTTGGCGAGAACGCACTTGACGTGTTCCAGGCTGCGCTTGAAAATGTAATGCCTGTATTGGAAGTAAAGGCTCGCCGTGTGGGCGGTTCCACATACCAGGTGCCTATGGAGGTTAGACCTGAGAGACGTCAGACACTGGGTCTCAGATGGATAACAAGATACTCCAGAGAGAGAAACGAGAAGACAATGAGAGAAAGACTTGCCGGTGAAATCCTCGACGCTCTTAACGGCACAGGCGGTGCTTGCAAGAAGCGTGACGATACTCACAAGATG
>JAZNPB010000088.1:0-1587 GCA_045589435.1 Eubacteriales bacterium
GATCTCCCGTCTTGGCATCGGCAACATTGATACCGTGATCGTTTGTATGGCGAGCAATCTTGAGGCGAGCGTGATGGCGGTCACGCTTTGCAAGGAGGCAGGCGTTAAGAACGTTATCGCGAAATGCGCCAACGAGATGCATCAAAAGATATTGCTTCGTGTAGGCGCGGATCAGGTGGTTTTCCCTGAAAACGAATCAGGCATCCGCCTCGCCAAGAACCTACTCAGCTCCGGCTTTATTGATATGATCTCTTTGTCAAAGGATGTGTCTATGGTTGAGATCGACGTAAAAGACGAGTGGTGCGGAAAGAACTTGATCGAATTGAATCTCCGCAAAAAATACGGCTTTAACATCGCCGCCATTAAGAAGGGCGAGAAGGTCAACGTGAATATCAATCCCGAGCAGGAGCTTGATGCAGGAACTACGCTGATCGTTATTGCAAATACGGCGAAGCTTGGAAAGCTAAAGTAATATTCTTTGTAAAATTAAATCTGTTTGAATGGTTTTATTTATATCATAAAGGGGAGAACATAATGGAAATACAACTTAAAGAACTTATTGACCAAATCAAAAAAGACGGTGTAGAAGCTGCAGAATCAGAGGCACAGGCTATATTAAAAGCTGCAAATGATGAGGCTGAAAAAATAATTTTGAGCGCTAAGGCGGAAGCGAAAAGAATTCTGCAAGAAGCTAAAAAAGAAAATGAGCGTATGGTGAAATCAAGCGAGGATGCTATTCGTCAGGCGGGGCGCAATCTGCTTATTTCTTTCAGAGAAAGTGTAACGAGAGAGCTTAAAGCAATTGTTGGTGAAAATGTTAACGCTGTATATTCATCAGATGCATTCGCAGGGCTGATTATTAGCATTGTTGAAAGCTGGGCTAAAAAGCCGGATGCAGAAGATATTGCAGTGATTTTGAATACTCAAGACCTCAATAAGTTGGAAGAAACCTTACTGGCAGTTCTTAAAGAAAAAATGCTGAAGGGCATCACTCTGAAAGCAAATGATAATTTTGACGGTGGTTTCCGCATTGCCGTAAATAACGGTAGCGCATATTACGATTATTCGGCAGAGGCGGTTGTGGATATGCTTTCAAATTATCTTAGTCCTAAGGTTACCGAGCTTTTGAAAGAGGCGAAGGAATAATTATGGCTGAATATTATTTAATATCGCAGTTGCCGTCTTTGGATGGGATAAGTGAAAATACTCCGCTTCCCATTACCGAAGAACGATTTGCAGAGCTTTGCAACCGTTTTTTAGTAAAAAGGGCGCAGGAAATGCTGAGTAAGCTTACCCTATCACCTCCCAAAAACAGCGAGGACTCCGGCTCTGCATTGATTGATGCCTGGAACGAAAGCGAGAGAAACCTTCGGTTTGCTCTTGGCAAAGTTCGAGCAGAGAAAATGAAGAAGCCATTCGATACAGAGAATAGAATTTTTCCAGTGGAGTATATCAAGGCGGCAAGTGCGGCAACAGAAATCGAAAATCCAATGGAAGCGGAAAAGTATCTAAATGGATACCGTTTGGAAATCTTAGAAACGCTAAGACCTATGGATAATTTTTCGGAGGATTATGTTCTCTATTACG
>JAZNPB010000089.1:0-5617 GCA_045589435.1 Eubacteriales bacterium
ATATTTCTTCATCTATTTTGATTTTAATATCAATACCGTAAGTATTCTCCCGTCATTTATTGGCTATCTGCTTTTTCTCTCAGCTATCAATTATCTATGCGATGAGGAACGAGAGCTTAATCTGTTGAGAACGTTGGTGACGATCTTGACAGTATGGCATATCGCATCTTGGCTTGCAAGTTGGGGATCTATTGATCTTGATGGTATGTTCCAAGTTGTCGATATAATAATCGGTGTCGTCAATATCTATTTTCACTTTCAGCTTCTCACTAATTTGGCGTCTATTGCTACCAAGTATCAATCCGCTGATGACGAATTGGATGCCAAGCTGCTCAGATATCGCACCTTGCAGACTGTTATGCTGACCGCAGTTATCATTGTTGGGTATTTGGCAAAATGTTTGCCCGAGCTTGTAACGGTGATCTCTATTGGTATGATAATCATTTATTTGATTGTAGGCATACTCTTAATGAAAGCGTTGTTTGATTTAAGACGTAGCATTGAAGCAGAGGCCAGCGATGGGAATGTGAATTCAGGGGAAACATAAGTTGAAAGGCGTCGCAGAAATGCGGCGCCTTTTGCTTATTCATCTGTTTTTGATATGCCAGCAAGGATCCGTTGAAACTCTTCTGACTGAACGTAACTCACGATGTCTCCATCAAAGTCATTGACTCGGAGCGCGAAGAGTAAATTACCGTCTTCACATTCACCGAGATCAAAATGGATTTCATAGTATTGTGTGGTCGGCTCGTCCGGCGAGTCGCTCCCCTTGTAAAGTACGTGATGTCCGAGCAACCCGTTGAATAATATCGGGGTGATTGCTGTCAGTCTGTTGAAATTGATGTATCCAAGAAAGTCTCTCTCGAAAAGATGATCAAGAGAGTTACATGACTTGTAACGACAGATGAGAAAATCAAAATTCAGGGTCTTCGACCCGTCCTCGCTTACAAAAACGATACCATCCTCGTGGATTGTTTCCGGATTGCTCTCATAGTAGTATCCTTCCGGCGGGGAGAAGGATAGCCCATGCTTTTGAAAATTTCCATTTACGATCTTTATCATTTTGCATTTGTCCTTTCGTGACGAAAATTCTGATATCTATATTGTACCGCAAAAATATGAACTTTTCGATGAGGTACACCTCATGTTTTCTGACAAAAATCGTACAACTAAAGGGAATCAAATGTCATTTCGGCAAAATGCATTGATTTTGCCAATCTGTCATGAGTGTTATGGAGATGTTCGGGAAGAATATTGGTGTGAAACTTTTGTGAAAAGTCCCGTAACTTTTAAGTGAGAGTATTGCATTCCAGGCAAAGATGTGCTATAATACACTTGAAAGTTCGGGGACAACACACTCAACTTTTTAGTAAACGGAGGATTATAATGGACACTGTAATTAAAAGAGACTTTTACCTTAACCAACTGATTGATAAAAAAGAGAACGGGCTTATTAAGGTGATTACCGGCATAAGACGATGCGGAAAGAGCTATTTACTCTTCAATCTGTTCTACGACTACTTACTTGCCAGCGGTGTCAAGGAGGAGCAGATTATTACGGTCGCTCTTGATGATGACACTTTTGTGCAGTATCGCGATCCTGACATGCTATCTCAATATCTCAGATCAAAGATTGTTAATAAGGAGCAATATTACATTCTGATAGATGAGGTTCAGTATGCCATTACCAAGGATGAGCTTAAAAACCCGGAGAACATTCGGTTGTACAATGTACTGAATGGACTTATGCGTCTTCGCAATGTGGACATCTACGTTACCGGAAGTAATTCCAAGATGCTCACCAAGGATGTTATGACTGCTTTTCGCGGTAGAGGAGACGAATTGAAGGTGTTCCCGCTGTCTTTCAAGGAATATTATGACTTTGTCGGCGGAGATAAGTCCGAGGCGTATGAAGATTATGCTCTGTATGGCGGTATGCCTCTTGTGTTGTCCAAGAAGAACGATGCGGAAAAGGCAAATTATCTGCGTGGCTTGTTTAGCGAAGTTTATTTTAAGGATATTGTAGAGCGATATGATATTACTCTACCGGATGTACTTGAAGAATTGGCAGATGATCTGTGTTCCTCCATTGGATCTCTTACCAATGCAAATAAGATTGCTAACACCTTGCAGACCGTTAAGGGAATCAAGGTGTCAAGCACCACCATTGCAAACTATCTTAATTATCTGATTGAATCGTTCCTTTTCAGCAACGCCAAACGCTTTGACGTAAAGGGAAAGAAGTATTTTGAGTACCCCTCTAAGTATTACTGTACCGATGTTGGCCTTAGGAACGCGCAATTGAATTTCAGGCAGCAAGAAGAGACTCATATCATGGAGAACGTTATTTACAATGAGCTGCTGCGACGTGGTTACTCCGTTGATGTTGGTGTTGTTGAGATCGTAGAGCGCAGGGAAGGTAAAAAGGTCAAAAAACAGTGTGAGATCGATTTTGTTGTAAATGTTGGCTCTAAGAAATACTATGTCCAGTCTGCGCTGAACGTTAGCGATCCAACCAAGATGGATACTGAACTCAGACCTCTCAAGAATACCAATGATTTTTTCAAGAAGATCATTGTAAGCAAGACCTCTCAAAAACCATGGAACGACGAAGACGGAATTTTACATCTTGGTTTGTATGAGTTCCTGCTGAATGAAAACGCACTTGATTTATAAGGTTACAGAACCGTGTGTCTAAGAAAGAGGAATATAATTTGTTTGGCAAAAAGAAAAAGGCAGTAGCCTTTGTGGACTATGAATATTGGTTTTACTCCTACAAGACGCGCTTTGGATTGACACCGGATCCGGTTAGGTGGATTGAAGATGTAAAGCTTGATTATGAACTGTCAGATATTTGGGTATTCGGTGATTTCTCCAATCCTTCCTTAACAGAAGAAGTGGGGAAGATCCGGTGCATTACCAACAACATCATTGAAACCGGTAACACTTTCCGCAATAAGAAAAAGGATATGACGGACTTTGTTATGCTCGATTATATCTATCGGGCTGCTGACGAGAACCGCAAGGTTCGTACATATCTGATTTTCACCGGCGACGGTCATTTTCAGTCTGTGGTGAAGTATCTGACAGAGAAGAAGAAAAAGAAGGCTGTTCTATGCGGAATCCGTGATTCCATGAGCCGACAGCTGGAGGCTGTGGCAACGGACCTGCGGCTTTATCCGAAGGAGGAAACGAAGTTTAGGGAATATGCCAAGATGATAGTTTCTAATATGGCCCACGTGTCGACTATAGATAGCATTATCCCAACTTTCTGGGGAACGGTGGAAGCTGTTGCAAGGTATAATAGCGTTCCGCAAGAGCCTATCATTGATACACTTCGGAAAATGATTGATATAGGATACATTGTCCGTAAAGAACGACGGATAAAATTTCAGAAGACGGTTACCGTGTTGACTGCTAATTGGGAACTTTTGATTAAGGACGGACTCTGGAAACCGTAAAAAATTGAAGTGGCTTAGGAGAGGTAACATGAAGAGAAATATAGCGTTGGTTGTAATCGCGATTGTTGTATGCCTGATAATGGGTGCCTGCAGTAAGAACAATGGCGATTCTAACACCAACAGCGAGTTTGTTGGTGAGTGGAAGGCTAACCAGGTGTCCTCGGTAATGGACGGAGAAACAACCTATAAAACTATAGTTGTTCTGCTAAATGCGGATGGAACTGGTTCGTATAAGGATAAGCAGGGAACGTGGGAAGTCAAGGATAACACAACAATAGTACTCACGTTGACAAACGAGAACATCGGTATGGTATTTGAAATTGATGACGAAGAAGGGAAAACGGTGCTGAAGTATTATCAGGACGTTTTCTATAGAGCGTCGGAGTTTGTTGAGAAACAATAGGGAAGAGGTAAAGATGATGAGCAGAAAATTAGTGGCATACTTCTCTGCAAGCGGTGTGACCGCAAAGGTTGCAGAGTCGCTTTCCGAGGCTATCGGAGCAGACATTTACGCAATTGAGCCTAAAATCCCATATACGAAGGCGGATCTGAATTGGATGAACAAGAATTCACGCAGCTCTGTTGAAATGAGGGACCCCAATTCCCGTCCGGAAATTGCTGAGCTCCGTGATAATATGGATGAATATGACGTGATCTTTGTAGGCTTTCCCATTTGGTGGTACGTGGCGCCCACGATCATCAACACCTTTTTGGAAAGCTACGACTTGAGCGGCAAGACGATTATTCCATTTGCTACGTCAGGTGGCAGTGGAATGGGCAAAACCAATGAAAAGTTGAAACCCAGCTGTCCGAACTCCACTTTGCTTGAAGGAAAGGTCTTTAAGGCCAGGGTGACTAAAGCAGAGCTTGCTGCCTGGGAGGATGGCATAGTATTTTAAGGGATTGGATTCGGAACAATGCATAGGAGGTGTATCCATGAAACTTACATATAAGAGTCAATTATTACTGTCGTGCGGAATAATCCTTGTGTTTAACATTCTGAATACAATATTCCATCATTGGATTCTTTCGAGTATTGGATGGTGGCTTTGCGGCTTGTTGTGGATCATCCATCCTGTCGGTACGAAGAACATGGAACCTACAAAGAAAAACTTACTGGCTATTAGACTTGCTGGAGTGTTTCTTGTTATCGTCGGCTTAGTGGTACATTTTAACTTCTGATTGCAGGGGGATTTGCTATGGAAAAGAAAACAATCGGCACAGTTGTGTCCGTTAAAAAACAATGGTGGCTGAAGGTCAACACAAAGCCGGTGCGTATGCACGCTCTTGACGGTGCAACCTTTCCGCATATCATTACCGTAAAATATTCCGTGAACGGTCAGGAATATACAAAGAGAAAGTGGATCAAAGCCTGCGATACGCCTCCGGCTTTGAATTCGGAAGTAACCGTAATGTATGATGAAAACAAACCGAGCAAAAGCAAAGTGCTTGGATAGCTACGAGAGGATGGTGTAGCAGTATGAAAACAAAATGGAAAGATACACCGATGTTACATAAGGTGATTACCGTATTTTCGGTTATCGTTAGCCTTGCAGTTGTAACGCTGGCAGTATTACAAATATTTGATATATGGACACAGGCAATCAATCTGTGCATTCCTCTGATGGGTGTAAATCTGCTTTGTCAGACCTATATGCAGTGGAACACAAGCCGCAAGACTGCATATTTCAGTCTTGGCTGCGCAGTGTTCGTTTTTGCCTGTGCAATTGCAGTTTTCTTTATCAAGTAACAGGAGGTTTCGTATGGATAATTTCTTTGTACCTGGCATATTAGGCGTTATACTGATCGTATTAGGCATTATGAATATGAAGGGCAATATCTCTTCTCTCCATTGGTATCACAGACAGCGTGTAACCGAAGAGGACAGAAAGCCCTTCGGTAAGCTCGTAGGACTTGGAACGCTGATTATTGGAATTGCATTAGTTATATCCGGGATTTTGTTTTGGATCTCGGAGTCAACGGCAACGGAACTATGGCTGATAATCGGCTGTGTTATCACGGTTGTGGGAATTGTCGTTGGTCTTGTTCTCAGCTTCTATGCAATGATTAAGTATAATAAGGGGATATTTTGATTATGGCAAAATTAGAACACACACTGAATGGTAATTTTAATCAGTGGCTAAGCAGAATTGAAG
>JAZNPB010000090.1:0-34630 GCA_045589435.1 Eubacteriales bacterium
AAGTGGTTTTCTCCTATACCCACAAGTCTTATGCATCCTATACATCGGGTCCTGCAAAAAACTGCAGGCCATTTTCTTTTTTAAAAACAATACATAAATTTGTTTTAACACCCATGTCTTAATACAATGCACAAAACAATGCAAACACCGAAAATTGCAAACTATAAGTTACAAAAAGAGCGAAAAATGTACTCCCCCTCATCAAATTATGAGGGGGAGTTATCAACAATATAGACTTTTAATTATCAAATTCTCCGCAGTAAAACGTCGATATAGAATCCGATATTGGCGATGGTGTTCACAACTGCAAACACTGCGATGGGCGCAAATACCGAAAGAAATGATATCGTGGCAACGTTCAGCGCTTTAGTAAACTTCTTTTTGTTGATCAGTTTTAAAATGAAAAATCCAATCACGCCACCAAGTGTATTTAAAACGAGATCAAAATAAGAAAAACCACCAATAAGTGTGAAGATCTGTATTGATTCCATCAAAAACGATGCCGCAAAACAGAGGAAAAATGTATTAATTATGCGCTGTCTCTTTTGAAAATAAGTGATGTAAAGCCCTATAGGTGCAAAAATTACCAAGTTGAAAAATGGCTCTAACACGGGTCTTGAGAGAATGTCACCGATGGAAATAAAATACTTCATACTATCAAATTCGCTGGTATTCAGCAATCTGTCGGTAAAGGATTTATCTTTCCAAACGCCGTATGTAACTTTAAGTGTATCGATCCAATTGCATTTGAAGATAACCACCCACAAAAAGAAGATCACGTAGGCGGCAAACAAGAATTTCGAAAGGGTACGAAGTGTACTCTCATTCCGAAGATCTAACTTTCTCATCTTAAATTTGCTTGTGAACGGACTTATATTCATCATAATACCTATAATAGGGACAGGATTGTGTATTGCCTCTGAGGAAGCTTGCCATTTCATCTTCATCGAGATTCAGGGTGCAGTAATATGCATCTGTATAATCGTCGTACTGATAAAATTCACAGCTCTCGCAGCTGCTTTTCGGTTTATATCCAAATTTAGAAAAATCCATATTTTTGCCTTTCAAAAAATTACGTTCCGTTATGGCTTGGGCAACAGCTTTTCGTCAATATAAAGTTTCTGCCCCGATTTTTTAATACCATACGAGGCTTTTATAGCCATTTCGAATATGTCATTACCGCAGATGCCGATGCAATTATCAATGGAGTCAAGGAATGATTTTGCAGTGCTATAGAAGTCGGAAACCGTTGCAAAAATACCGCGAGTGCCACCCCTTGCGCAAACTGCGCCGTAGAACCCGCGAACGGTGTTTTCGTTTGTCAGTTGGATTCTATTTTTAGTCTGGATCATGGTGATCTCGCGGAATCCAAGAGCGTCCTCTGTCTTAATAACACCATCTATGCCACCGTCATCGCTGCCACCAGTAACGTAGCTTTCGAGGATCACCTTACCTTGTTTCTGATAATACTTGGTTGTGAGAGTTAAGAAGAAATGCTCAAAAAATTCGCCTCCCTTTGAGTGTAAACGGAAGAGAAATTCATCTCGTAAAGTCAGCATTTCGTTAATATCCGTAGATTTTGCGCTGATCTTTTCGCTGAGGTAATATCCCGCGTCCCCGATCTTGATTGCACCAAGACCAAGAAGCTTTTTCAGTATATTTCCCATATAGGTAGAGAGCAGATCGTCATCCTTCATGGTGGCGGTCTTTTCAGTTTGAAAGGCGCGCTTCAGGTGATCGCGTATCTCTCTTTTGGTTTTTGGACCGGTTGTCAGTGCAAGTAGGATCTCGCGCTCGCATTTTTCGATCCTGATGATCACGGGTTTATCATAAACTAGGTAATACTCTCCATATTCGTTCTCGCCTATCAGCTTTGCAGAGAGCATATCATTGATTATAACACCAACTCTGCCTCGAACTAAACCTGCTTTATTGTCAAAACCTTGATTTTTGCCGCTGTAAACTCCATGTGCCTTAAGCACTCCGGAGATGAGCCTATCCCTTGTTTTTGGCGACTCCTCAAGCTCGTTAACTATCAAACGATACAGTTTGCTATGATTGTTATTATTCATAGTTTTTACCGCCTTTTTGTTACTTACATATACATTTTATCACAAACTTATTATCAAATCAAGTACTTTATAAAAAAACAGACCGACATTTATTTGTCGGTCTGAAAGATCAGTGTGCAAACTGACTGTTGTATAGCTCGTAGTAAAAACCGCCCCGGGAGAGAAGCTCTTTGTGAGTTCCTTGCTCGATGATCCTGCCGTCTTTCATAACGAGAATCAGATCGGCCTCTCTTACAGTGGAAAGCCTATGCGCTACTATAAAGCTCGTTCTGCCTCTCATCATTGTTGCGAGAGCCTTTTGAATTTTCATTTCGGTTCTGGTGTCTATTGATGAGGTCGCCTCGTCGAGGATCAGTATTGGTGGTATGTTCAGCATAACTCTTGCGATACAGATCAGCTGCTTTTGACCCTGGGAGAGTCCTTCGCCGCCCTCACCGATCACGGTGTCATAGCCGTTTTCAAGTCGCTTGATAAATCCGTGGGCGTGTGCCTTTTTTGCTGCTTCAATGATCTCATCGTCAGTGGCGTCAGGATTTCCGAAAGCGATATTTGCTCTTACGGTATCATTGCGGAGCCACGTGTCCTGCAGCACCATGCCGTAGCATTTACGAAGGCTCTTTCGCTTTACGCTCTTGACGTTTGTGCCGTCGATTTTGATCTCGCCGCCGTCAACGTCGTAAAAACGCATCAAAAGGTTAATAAGAGTTGTCTTTCCGCAACCAGTTGGGCCGACGATTGCAATGCGCTGTCCTGATGTGGCAGAGATATTCATGTCCTCGATGAGCTTTGTGTTCTTATCATAGGAGAATGAAACGTGGTTGAATTCCACCTTTCCCTGAGTGTCGTCAAGGAATGTAGCGTCCGTAGCATCAGGGGTTTCCATGGGTTCTTCCATAAGGTCAAAGACTCTTTTTGCAGATGCCAGCGCGCTCTGGAACTCCGCGAAAATACCGGAGATCTCGTTAAAGGGCTTGGTGTACTGATTAGTATAGGAGAGAAGAACGGAGAACTGTCCAACGGTGAAAACTCCTTCCGTACCTGCCGTCTTCATAACGGTAAAAGCTCCAATGAGAGCCACCGCCGCATAGATCATGCTATTGACGAATCTTGTGGTGGGGTTGGTCAGGGAGGAGAAGAATATAGCGCGCAGAGAGCAACGCTCAAGTCTGTCACCGATCTCGTTGAAGCGTTCCTTTGCATATTCCTCACGCCCGAAAGCGCGGAGCAGCTTCTGGTTGCCGATGGATTCATTGATAAATGATGCCCCCTCTGCCTCGGTAATGGATTTTTCCGTGTGCATATGGTAGGTTTCCTTACCAATGTACTTTGCTATGAGGATGGAAAGAGGAGTCAGCACCACAACCGCAATAGCGATCTCCCATTTCAGCACAAGCATGAAAATGAGTGTGCCTAAAATAGTAAGTGTACCCGTAAATACCTGAGTGAAAGCCAAGAGAAGTCCCTCGGCAAATCTATCGGTATCGTTAATGATTCTGTTTACGATATCTCCGTGTGGCGTTTTATCAATAAAGGAAAGGGGAAGATGTCCGATTCTGCCAAATGCCTCGTTACGAACGTCGCGAAGAACGTGGTAGGAGATACGGTTATTTATAGCGTTCATGAGCCAATTTGAAAGGGCAGTAGCCAAAATCAGCACAAGTGCTATGGAAAGATTTGAGGTGACTGCGCCAATATCCACGTTGTTTTTGCCGACAATAGCGTCAATGGCATTACCAATGAGTATCGGCGTATAAAGTGTCAAGGCAACGGAGATCAGCGCTAAAAGAATGGAAACGGGGAGCAGAAGTCTGTATCTACCGATGTATCCAAGCACCTTTTTCAGGGTGGGAACGTCAAGGGTGAACTTCGATTTTTCCCCTTTGAAGAATCTATTCAGCTTTGAGGTGAGATCTTTATGCTTCATCAGCCTTCACCTCCTCAAACTGGGATTCATATATCTCGCGATAAACCTGATTGGTTCGGATAAGATCGCTGTGCTTGCCAATGCCGCAAACCTTGCCGTCATCCATAACAACGATCTGGTCTGCATCAATAACGGAGGCAGCTCTCTGCGAAACGATGAATAGAGTTGTTTTGTTTTTAAGAGAGGAAAGCGCGGAGCGCAGTTTTGCATCGGTCGCAAAGTCAAGAGCCGATGCGGAGTCATCAAGAATAACGATCTTGGGATCTCCAACCAAGGCTCTGGCAATTGTTAGTCTCTGGCGTTGCCCACCGGAGAGATTTTTGCCGTCTGCCTCGATTTTTCCGTCGAGTCCACCCTTTTGCATCACAACCTCAAGGGCCTGCGCCTTTTCTATTGCCAACATTAGCTCCTGGTCGGTAGCGTCGCTTTTGCGCCAGGTAAGATTATCTCTGATTGTTCCTGAAAGTAAGACTGCTTTTTGAGGAACGACGCTGATATTTCTTGACAGAAATTCTTTTTTATATTCGCGAATATCCTTGCCAAAGAGAAGGACCTCACCTTCCGTAGCATCGTAAAGACGGGGTATCATATTGATAAGCGAAGTCTTTCCCGATCCCGTTCCA
Organism: Eubacteriales bacterium; assembly: GCA_045589435.1. GTDB lineage: Bacteria > Bacillota > Clostridia > Oscillospirales > CAG-272 > UBA1740. Next base: position 4,620 of record JAZNPB010000090.1, read on the forward strand.
CCGATGATTCCAACGGTTTCACCCGGCTTGACAGCCAGATCCACTGCAGAAACGGAGTCCTCCGCAGCCTGAGGATAGCGAAGGGAAGCGCCCCTCATCTCAAAGATGGTATCGGAGCCCTCATCTTCTTTGTCGGCAGTTCCGAAATGCTGGGTAGTTTCCGTGTCAAGCACTGCATTGATTCTCTTCAGCGAAGCCAGCGCCTTTGAGATAGTAACGATGAGATTTGCAAGCTTTACAAGCTCTACAAGTATCTGCGACATATAGTTATAGAGCGCGATAACCTCACCTTGGGTAAGCTCACCGGACTCTACTCTGATAGCACCCGTATAGATGAGGCAAAGTATCCCGATGTTGATAATTATGTAAGTCAGGGGATTTAGTAGGGCAGAAATGTGGCCAACCTTTTTTTGAGCCACGGTAAGTGCCTCGTTGTCCTCCCTGAAGCTTTCGCTTTCTCTGTCTTCCATAGCGAATGCACGAACGACTCTCGCACCGCTCAGGTTTTCTCTCGTTTTTGAAAGTATCTTATCAACGCCTGCCTGCACCTTACCATGCATAGGTGTAGTAATTGCCATAATCCCGAAAACTACAACTGAAAGCACCGGAATGGTAACGGCAAAGCTTACGCCGGATTTGCCATCAACAACGAATGCCATTATCATAGCGCCGAACACTACGAATGGCGAGCGGAGCAGAAGTCGCAAAGTCAGGTTGATTCCCGATTGCACCCTTAATGCGTCGGTGGTCATTCTCGTGATTATTGCTGATGTTCCCAGCGTGTCTATATCACGGTAGGATAGCGTCTGCAGATGGGAATAAAGCGTCTTCTTTAAGGAAGTGGTGAAGCCTACTGCTGATTTTGCCGCGAAGTACTGTGCCGTCAGGGAAAGTGCCAGACCGACAATACCCAGCATAACCAATACGAGGCACATCGTTCTAATGTGCCCCATATCAGAATTAGCAATACCCACGTCGATTATATTTGCTATAATCAATGGTACTATCAGCTCAAGTAAAGCCTCGCAAAGCTTGAATAGTGGTGAAAGGATAGTTTCCTTTACGTATCCACGAAAGTGTTTTGCAGCTTTTTTCATTTATGAAAACCTTTTTTATGAATTTGCCTTTATCAGTGTTTCTTTGTTTCGATCTCGTGCTGGAGCTTTGCGATGAACTCGTCAAGTGTGAACTTGCCGCCCTCGCCCTCAACGCGGGCTCTTACAGTAACGGTACGGTTATTCATCTCGTCCTCGCCTACTACTACCATGTAGGGAACCTTTGAGAGCTGTGCCTCGCGGATTCTGTAGCCGAGCTTTTCATTTCTGTCGTCAAGCTCTGCACGGATGCCGAGGTTTTTAAGCATATTAGTAACCTCTGCGCCGTAGTCAGCAAAATCACCGACAACGGGGATAACAGTTACCTGTGTGGGTGACATCCAGAGTGGAAGCGCACCTGCATACTTCTCAATAAGAAGCGCAAGAGTTCTCTCATAGCATCCCATAGAAGTTCTGTGAATGATGTAAGGTGTCTTCATCTGGTTGTCGCGGTCTGTATATTCCATGCCGAACTTCTTTGCAAGGAGCATATCGATCTGAATTGTAACGATAGTGTCTTCCTTACCGAAAACGTTCTTGCACTGAATGTCGAGCTTGGGGCCATAGAATGCAGCCTCGTCTATACCGATAACGTAGTTCTCGCGGCCGAGGTACTTGTCAAGAAGCTCTTCCATGATGGACTGTGCTTCGTTCCACTGCTCGGGAGTACCCTCGTACTTGTCTGTTCTTGCAGGATCCCACTGGGAGAATCTGAATGAGCAGTCTTCCCAAAGACCGAGAGTTTCAAGGCAATGCTTTGCAAGATCAAGGCATCCTGCAAATTCTTCAGCCAGCTGATCGGGGCGGAGAACAAGGTGACCCTCGGAGATAGTGAACTGTCTTACTCTGATAAGTCCGTGCATCTCGCCGGAGTCCTCATTTCTGAAGAGAGTAGAGGTTTCGCCAAGACGCATGGGAAGCTCTCTGTAAGAACGCTTCTTGTTAAGATATACTTGATACTGGAATGGACAAGTCATGGGACGGAGCGCGAAGCATTCCTTTGTTTCATCATAAGGATCGCCGAGGATGAACATACCGTCAAGGTAGTGATCCCAGTGACCGGAGATTCTGTAAAGATCGCGCTTTGCCATGAGAGGAGTCTTTGTAAGGAGGTAGCCTCTCTTCTGTTCCTCGTCCTCAATCCATCTCTGAAGGAGCTGAATAGTTCTTGCACCCTTGGGAAGGAGAATAGGAAGACCCTGACCGATAGAATCAACTGTTGTGAAGTATTCAAGCTCACGTCCGAGTTTATTGTGGTCGCGCTTGAGAGCCTCCTCCTGCTGGCGGAGATACTCGTTCATCTCATCCTTATTGGGATAAGCAATACCGTAAACTCTCTGGAGCATCTTGTTGTTCTGGTCGCCTTTGTAGTACGCGCCTGTGCACTGTGTGAGCTTGAAAGCCTTAATAGCGCCTGTGGAGTGAAGATGTGGGCCGGAGCAAAGGTCAATGTATTCGCCCTGCTTGTAAATGGAGATCTCTGCATCCTCGGGAAGCTCCTCAATTCTCTCTACCTTGTAGGGCTCGTTAAGCTCTGTCATAAGCTTGATAGCCTCATCCTTGGAAAGAACAGAGCGCTCAATAAGGAGATTTTCCTTAACGATCTTCTTCATCTCTGCCTCAATGTTCTTTAGAATGTCGGGAGTGAAGGAAACAGGAGCATCAAAGTCCTGGAAATAACCGTTTTCAGTAGCAGGACCGATAGTCTGCTTTGTTTCGGGATAAAGTCTTTTAACTGCCTGCGCCATAACGTGAGCTGCAGTGTGTCTGAATACCTGCTTGCCCTCGGGATCCTTGAAAGTAAGGAGTGTTACTTCCGCATCGGAATCAATTTTTGTTGAAAGCTCGCAAAGATTGCCGTTAACCTTTGCTGTGATAACCTCTCTTGAGATAATGCCGAGAGAGGATGCCGCCTCATAGACGGACACGGGAGAGTCAAATTCAAAGGACTCGCCGCTTGAGAAGTGAATTCTTGCCATTTTCGTTTCTTCCTTTCGTTTTGCCTATGGCTGAGAATAAAAAAATCCCTCAACCACAAAGGCAGTCTAAAATTTTTGCCTTCGGGGTGAGGACTATCTGTCCCGCACGGTTCCACCCGAGCGTTTTACTCATTAATATTAAATTTCCGCAAAACCGTCTTTTCTTGACGAGATCAGCGCATGGATGGTACCTCATAGGGAATATCTCCGTTTCTCAGCAAACAACGGCTCTCTGTGCATATCGATCCTATAAGACGTGTTCCAATGCAAATATCTTACCACAAAATTTCTCGCTTGTCAACACCTTTCAAAAATATTTTTAATACAACCTACTTTATATTTAAGCGCGCAGTAACAAAATCTGCTCAAATAATGAGATTTTATCAAATAAATGTAAAAAAATGCAAAAAAACATACGCCTATTGCAAAGTAAATAGCAATATGGTATAATTAGTACAAGAAAGTCGCAAAGAGAACATTTTTAAGCAAAAACAAAATTTTTTGCAAAAATTTCAGAAAAAAGCGAATTTTTAGAGTATATATAAAAGTGAAAATTTTCGTTCACGCAAAGCAAATGAAAAGGAGTAACATTTATGAAAAAGCTTTTCAAATATTATACATTTTCATTGGTGATGATTGCCGTTGTTTATGTGTTAGCCCCGTTTCTTGCCATCTTTGTAGATGAACTATTTCAGGTTAATATATTCCCTTATTTACCATATCCTCTTTTGGGGTATAATATTATAGATGCCACCGTAAAAATCATTGTATATCTTAGGCGGGAAAAAGTTTTTTCTGAAGATATGCCACGGGAATCATCCCTAAAAGGGTTGCTCAGGCAAGGAATTGCAGAAATAATATTTGTTATATGTGTGTGTTGCTTTGTCCTTTGACATAGATCAACTTGAAACGAATTAACAAAAATTCCATAAAGATCATTTTCAACAAAAAAGCGAGGGGAAACCCTCGCCTTTTTATATTTTCCAATGAGTATTGACAACCAACGAAAAGTATGATATAATTTATAGTTGATAAAAAAGCTTTTGGGGAGGTGGAAAAATGGGAAAATACGATGATCTCGATGCCTTTTGGGATCTTGGGCGTATCATGCCGAAAAAGAAGAAAATGACTCCCTTTAATACCACGACCACTCCAAAAGAGCATACCATTCCCGGCGATGCTGCAAGTGATACAAATAATCGTAAGCTCACCATAACCGAATCAGACCTTTCCGCAGGAAAAATGGAGGAGCGCAGCTATGAGATGGCGGAAGGACTTATTAAGAGGGTTACTATAAAGAAGTTTGTAGATAAATACGATTTCTACGGCAATTTCAGAAAAGCCGCCATAGTGTACTATGATTATAAGACCGAAAAATGCGATTTTGCAGCATATTATTCGTACTTGCCGCAGTATTCGCAGCTGACTCTGCCACAGAAGCATTACTATTTCTACTGGCGAGATATGGTAAGGAGAGGGAAGTTTATAAAGAGTGATTATTCCTATCTCTACCTTTTCGTTTATGAGATCCTTAATCTCCCGGACAAGGTTCCGCCCGAGGAGGGGCTCCGTATGCTTTGCACCCTTTGGAGAGAGTACCGAGAGGACCTGCCAAAGATAGATTCAAGCTTTGCAACGTGGATACAGGACTATTGCCTTGTACATGGGATACCTTGCCCCATGGAATACGTGTCGGAATTTATCTTCGACGTAATAAGCGCATCCTCCTTCAAGGAATTTTATCTTTCATCAATGGGCGATGCGGGAGATTTTGGCACGGATGCTATGATAGCATATCTTTCTGACTACGATTTTCGCCGTTGCCGTTATAGAACTGCAGAAAACAAGGAAATATATACTAAATTCATGCTGGGAGCTATGAGCCGCGTAATTTCCGCGCTTATGAACTCTGAAAACCCAATTTACGACCGAAATAAAACCACGGTAGTGGAGCGAGATGCATTTCCAAGATCTCTTTGCACTCATGCGGTGAAGTGCAGACTGAAAATTGAGTACACACCTCTTTCAAAGGACGTAAAGCTTCGCACAGTGGTGACCGAGGCGGTGCGCTATACTGAAAATAAACTTCGCGCACATCTTGGCGTTAAGAGCCGACTTGCCATCAGGGGTCTGCCCGATGAATATAAACGGATGATCGACGGATATTTTGACTATCTGGTAAGTCAGCATCAGTCAAAGAGTAGGGCAGAAAATCTTCCCGAATACGAGGCACAGTACGATGCACCAAAGGCGGAAATATCCACTCTGGGCGCAGACGAGATAGAGCGCGCATCATGGCAAACTACTGCAAGACTTGTGGGTGAGGCAGACCTTGATGAAGAAAACCTTGCTCCCGAAGTACCGGAAATAGTCAGCACCGCACCCGAGCCGGCAATGCCCGATAACAAGATCGAAATCCCCGAGTCCGCGCAAGATGATAAAGATGATTACAACTTGTCAAATGAAGAAATATTATTGATTGATGAGATAATACAGGGCAGAGTTTCTGTATACGATCTTGAAATATCAGAGATGGTAAACGAGATAAACGAGGCGTTTGCAGAAAACTTCGGTGACGTAATAATAGAAGCAGATGACGAGTACTACAGAATTATTGACGATTATACTGAGGAGGTAAAGCTGTGGCTTACGAAAACAAAGAAATAAAAATTCCAAAGAGAATACTGAACACCCTGATTTCCTCTCTCAGCGCAGGCGTTGTTCCCAGAAGCGGCGCGCCTTACATTGCCATTGGCAGAACAGAGGAGATAAATTCGCTTCTCGATAACCTCGATGACGTTTCAGAGGGAGGCTCTGCCTGCAGATTTATTATTGGTAGATACGGTAGCGGTAAAAGCTTTCTTATCCAGCTTCTTCGCGGCTATGCCCTTGATCGCGGATTTATAACCGCCGATGCAGATCTTAGCCCCGAGCGCAGACTTTCAGGCGGCAACGGAGCAGCTCTTGCGACCTATCGAGAATTGATAACCAATCTTGCTACAAAGGCAAGTCCCGACGGTGGCGCCCTCGGCTCTATTCTCACAAAATACTATGTAAAATTGAAAAACGACCTTGTGTCAGAGGGTATGGATCCCGATTCCGGAGAATTTGCCATTGAACTGAAAAAGAGAATCCATGCATCCGTATCCAGCCTTGAGGATGATGCCCACGGCTTTGATTTTGCGAGAGTTCTGTCGGAGTACTATCTTTCAACTATTGACGATAATTCCGAGAGGCGCGGTGCTTGTATCAGGTGGCTTCGCGGAGAATTTGCCAATAAAACCGAGGCAAAAACAGCTCTCGGCTTTTCCGTCAGCACGGTAATTAACGATGATAACTGGTATAGCTTCATAAAGCTTATATCATCTCTTTCCACAAAGCTCGGATATGCGGGACTTGTTCTCTTTATCGACGAATGTGTGAACCTCTATAAGATCCCCAACAGAATATCCCGCGAGGCGAATTACGAAAAGCTTTTATCAATATTCAACGACACCTTGCAGGGAAAAGCACCATCCCTTGGCGTTATCTTTGGTGGAACTCCAAAATTTCTCGAGGATACGAGGCGCGGACTTTTCAGCTACGAGGCACTCAAATCAAGACTTGAGGATTCCAGATATGCAGACCTTGGATATCAGAATCTTTCCTCACCCGTGATCAGGCTTCGTCGTCTTTCCGATAACGAGCTTTTGGCATTGGTACGCCGACTGACGAAGCTATATTCAGAGAAGGAAGGACTAACGTCGCCATTGCTTTCCGATGAGCAAACGGAGAGATTTATGGTAGAGGCTCTTTCGAGAACGGGGGCAGACGAGATGATCACCCCAAGAGAGATAATAAGGGATTACCTTACTTTGCTTAATATCCTTCGCGACAACAAGGAAGCAACCTTTGAGAGCCTTGTGGGTAAGCTGTCCTTCACCCCGGGACATGACTCGGAAAGTGAACCCCCACCCCCACAAAAAACAAATGCAAATAAAGTAAGTTTGTTCGATATCGAAATATAATTTCAAGCAGAAAAAAGAAAGGAGAGAGCCTATGACAGAGGCGGACAGAGTATTTTCCCATTTTGCGGATTTTATAAAAGAATACATTTATTCCCGTGGATGGAGCGAGCTTCGCGACGTTCAGCTTGATGCGGCAAGGGTTATTTTTGAAACCAACGATAACCTACTTATCTCATCTGCTACAGCCTCGGGTAAAACGGAAGCGGCATTCTTTCCTATCTTATCGGAAATTTACGGTGATCAGGACACTGTGTCATCAGTTTCCGTTCTTTATATCGCTCCCCTGAAATCCCTGATAAACGATCAGTTTGGAAGACTTGAGGAGCTTCTTGACATGACGGGTGTAACGGTCACCCATTGGCATGGCGACGTTGGGGCAGGGCATAAGAGCGCGCTGCTGAAGAACCCCTCGGGAATTTTACAGATCACTCCCGAATCCCTTGAGTCCATGGTAATGAAGCGATCAAACGATATACCGAGAATTTTCGGTGCTTTGCGCTACGTGGTTATCGACGAGGTACATTCCCTCATCGGTCAGGACAGAGGTAATCAGGTCATATGTCTTCTCTCGAGAATAGCCTCGCTCATCGGCTACCATCCAAGACGTATAGGACTCAGCGCCACCGTTGGCGACCTGCAAATGACTGCTGATTGGCTTGGCTCCGGCACCGGCAGAAATACCGTTGCTCCCATACCACCGCGCCTCCCCCTAAAATGGCGACTTGCAATGGAGCATTTCTATATTCAGGATCCAAATGAGGTGCAGACTCCCTACGAGGGAGAGCTTATGGACAGGGGAAGCGTTGCAAGGCTTGATGCAGGCTACGAATTTCTCTACGATGCAGTAGACGGCAGAAAAGCGCTTGTTTTCTCTAATTCAAGAGAAGAAACGGAATACGTTACCGCAACACTGCGCCAGATAGCCAGAAACCGAGGTGATGACGATATATTCCTTATCCACCACGGAAATCTTTCCGCCTCGCTTCGTGAGGATGCAGAGCTGCGAATGAAGGATGAATCCATAACGAGGGCGGTTACCTGCGCCACGGTTACTATGGAGCTTGGAATAGACATTGGAAAGCTTGATCGTGTATCCCAGATGGGTGCACCTACAACGGTGTCAAGCTTTCTTCAAAGACTTGGAAGATCGGGCAGACGAGGAAATCCACCCGAGATGATAATGGTCTACCGTGAGGAAACCCCTTTGCCAAACGCCCCCTTACCCCAACTTATTCCATGGGAGCTTCTCCGGGGCATCGCAATAGTCGACCTTTACTCCGAGGAGCGATTTATCGAGCCTCCCTACGCTAAAAAAATGCCCCTCAGCCTTGCATTCCACCAAACTTTAAGTATTCTTGCATCAAAAGGTGAGCAAACTCCTAAGGCATTGGCAGAGCGAGTGCTTTCATTGCCACCCATCTCGACCCTAGGAAAGGAAACCTATCGCGCGCTTCTTGTTTCCATGATAAATCAGGAGTATATCGAGATGACCGAGGAGCGAGGACTTATAATCGGTCTTGCAGGGGAGAGAATAATCAATTCGTATAAATTCTACGCTGTTTTCAAGGATAGCGAGGACTATACCGTAAGATCCGGCAGCGAGGAGATCGGAACTATAACAACCCCACCACCCGTTGGTGAGAGATTTGCACTTGCTGGCAGAGTCTGGGAAACACTTGAAGTAGACGTGAGCCGTCGCTTGATTTTCGTAAAACCAGTTGAGGGAAAAATGGAAATATCCTGGCCCGGTGACAGTGGCGAGATCCATACAAAGCTGCTTCTCAAGATGAGAGAGGTGCTGTTCAATGGAAAAGAGTATAAGTTCCTTGGAGAAAATGCAAAAGTGCGCCTTGAAAAGGCGCGCCATCTTGCAAAGAATGCCCATCTTGATGAAAACTTGGTAGTATTCCTTGGCGGACAGAGCTACTGTCTTTTCCCATGGCTCGGCACCAGATCCTTCAGAACTTTGCGCAGACTTCTTAAGAGATATGCAGGAGAGCTTGGCATTGCCGATATTCAGAGCGAGATGTGTCACTATATCACATTCAAAGCATCTGAGGGCAGGGGAGCAGAGCTTCCTTATCGCCTGGCAGAGATAATTGCCAGAGATGGCATTGATACGTCGGAGCTTATCGGTGACAGTGAGTTTCCTGTATTTGATAAATATGATGAATATATTCCTCCGGAGCTGCTGCGCGATGCTTATGCAATAGATCGCCTGCGAGCTGACGAGATAGAAGAAAGATTTGGAGGTATGATATGATCTACGATCTTTTAGCACCGTTTTATGATAAAATAAACGCAGAGATAGATTATGCCCTCTGGGCAGACTTCATTGAAAAAATAGTTAAAGAAAAGGGAGTTATCCCACCGGATCTTTGGCTTGACCTTGGCTGCGGAACGGGTAAGATGACCTTGGAGCTAGCCTCTCGCGGCAGAGATATGACGGGTGTTGATTATTCTCCCGAGATGCTGGACGTCGCAAGAGATGAGGCGGAGAGACAGGGGATCGATTCTGTTCTTTGGCTATGTCAGGACATGAGAGAGTTTGAGCTTTACGGCACGGTAGACGTTGCCATATCCTGCCTCGACTCCATAAATCACCTGACAACGAAAAAAGATCTTGACAAATGCTTCGATCTCGTGCATAATTATCTTGCGCCCGACGGACTTTTCATTTTCGACGTTAACGGAAAATACAAGTTTGAGAATATCTACGCCGATAATTCCTACGTTATGGAGGAAGAGGGCGCAGTCTGCATCTGGCAGAACTATTACAACGAAAAAACACAGAAATGTGACTTTTATATAACCCTCTTTGAAGAGGACGAGGATGGACTTTATCAGCGCTACGACGAGCATCAGCAGGAGAGAATGTATACTCTCCGTTCAATAAAGAACAGCCTTTCGGCAAACGGTCTTGAATTTTTGGGAGCGTATTCCGATTATAATTTTACAGCCGCCACCGATGAATCGGAGAGGATCTACGTGGTAGCGAGATGCAAAAAGTGAGGAAATAAAAATGAGCGAAAAAAAGAATATACCAACATCAACTATTCTTCGCGGCATGACGAGAGATGGCTCTGCCCGAATTTTAGTTATTAATTCCAGAAAAATGGTTGATGATATGATCAATTTCCATAAAACCACTCCAACTGCCACAGCAGCCCTCGGCAGAACTATTACTGCCGCATCCATGGTTGGAACTATGCTTCCCGAGGATGGCAATACCGTAACCTTCAGCATTATGGGTGACGGTGAGGCAGGCAGCATCATTGCAGTGGGCGACTACTTTGGAAACGTTAAGGGATATATCGCAAATCCTATGGTAAATCCCCCGAAGAAGGCAAACGGAAAGCTTGACGTAGGCGCAGCAGTAGGTGCGGGAACTATCTCCGTTATCAAGGACGTAGGACAGGCAGATCCACAGATAGGCACAAGCGCACTTGTCAGCGGTGAGATCGCAGAGGATATTGCTACCTATTTTGCATTGAGCGAGCAGATCCCCACGGTGCTTTCCCTCGGCGTGCTTGTAGATACGGATTATTCCTGTCTTGCAGCAGGCGGAGTTTTGGTACAGCTCATGCCTTTCCCTGATGAAGAAACCGTTGATCTCATTGAGCGTAACGCCGCTGATCTTGTGAATATCTCTCGTTATTTCGAGCAGGGTAAGACCAACGAGGAGATTGCAGAGATAGCAATGCGTGATATTCCCTTTGATATCTTCGATACCCTTGAGGTGTCCTATAAGTGCGATTGCTCAAGAAGCCGTATGGAGAAGAAGATCAAGAGCCTCGGTCAAAAGGAGATACTCACCATGCTTGACGAGCAGGAAGCAGAGGGCAAACCCCGTGAGCTTACCGCGATATGTCGCTTCTGCAGCACCCATTATACGTTCACAGAGCATCAGCTCACCAAATGATAAAATTACTTGCATTTATTATGCCCCCCCGAATGGGGGCATTTTTCTTTTCTCTCTGTCATATATATTAAAAGTCATACATATTAAAAACTTTTTTGGAGAATTTCATATGAATCCCTTAAGAACCTTTCTGACAGAAGAAAACATCATATCTCACCGAGAGTACATGAGAACCCTGCGCTTGCGCCATTCAATAGCCGAAAAAAGCATACCGGAAATAAAAGGGAAGAGCCTCGCCGAGCTTGAAAAGCTGCGCCTTTCCCAAAAAGACAGAAGGGAGATCATTCCCAACTATCGGGAATACCTTGCCCACAAGCTTTATTTTTCGTCCTTTTGCGAGTGCCAGCGCCCCGAGCCATATCTCAAAAAGTACTACTCCTCCACCGAGGCGTTTTTATACGAGATACATCTTCTTGCAATGAGCGTAGATCATGGATTTATATTCATCTCACTGACGGAGCGCGGTATGCCCGATATTTTCCACAAAACCAGGGAGGACCGAATAAAAACCACACCTGTTTTAGCACTGGATCTATCGGAGCACGCCTATTTTCTTGACTACCGTTTTGACAAGGAAGCATACGTCAGGGGAGCAATATCTCATCTTGATCTGTCACTACTTGACAAAAGTAAAAAATAATAGTATAATCAAATAAAAGCTTTGGAGGAGAATACTATGAAAATCTTAACCGGCAACGCTATCGTAGGTCAGTCAGGTGGACCGACTGCCGCAATTAATGCAACCTTGGCAGGTGTTATCCGCGGTGCGATAAAGCATTCTGACAAGATCGGAAAAATATACGGCATGAGAAACGGAATTGAAGGATTTTTGTCGGAGAGAATAATTGATCTTTCTGCAGTATGCTCCGACGAGGCGAGTCTATCCCTCTTAGAGCTAACACCTGCAGCAGCACTGGGCTCTTGCAGAAAAAAGTTGAAATCTCCTGATGAGGATATGGAAACCTACGAAAAGCTCCTTGAACTTTTCAAAAAATACGATATAAGATACTTCTTCTACATCGGTGGAAACGACTCTATGGATACTGTGCTGAAGCTTTCACGCTTTATGGCGGAGCATGATTATGAGATGCGAATTATCGGTGTTCCCAAAACTGTGGATAACGATCTCGCTGCCACAGATCACACTCCGGGATTCGGCTCTGCAGCAAAATACGTGGCAACCACGGTAAAGGAGATCCGCCGCGACGTAAACGTTTATACCGTAAAAGCAGTTACAATTGTTGAGATCATGGGCAGAGATGCAGGTTGGCTTACTGCCGCCTCCGCCTTGCCTTGCATCACCGGTGACGGCCCGGATCTGATCTATCTTCCCGAGGTAGCCTTTGATCCCGAAAAATTCATTTTAGACGTCAGGGCAGCCATGGAGAAGAATCCTGCCGTGCTGGTTGCCATCTCCGAGGGAATCAAGCTTCCCGACGGTGAATACGTTGGCGCCAGCGCCCATGCAGTGGATGCCTTCGGACATAAGGCACTCTCGGGAGCAGGAAAGGTGCTTGAGAACCTTATCAAAGATCGCCTGGGTTGCAAGGCTCGCTCCATCGAGCTTAATCTTCCACAGCGCTGCGCAGCTCACCTCTCATCTCTTACGGACATCAGAGAATCCGTAGGCGTAGGCTCTGCTGCAGTAGATTGCGCTATATCAGGCAAAACGGCTCAAATGATGACAATTAATAGAAAAGACGAGGCAGAATATTCTGTTTATTACGACAGTGCCGACATCGCAGAAATTGCAAACGCTGTAAGAAGTGTTCCACTTGACTATATTAACGAAGCTATGAACGGTGTCAGGGATGAATGTATATCCTATCTTCTTCCCCTGATTTGCGGTGAGGTGACTCCCGTTTACGAAAACGGTCTCCCCGCACACATAAAATTCTAGTAAAGGAGTAACGCTATGATTAAAATCGACTCGATAATTAAATGTTACGGCGATTTTCGCGCGCTGGACAAGGTCAGCTTTGAGATCCCGTCAGGAACGGTATACGGCCTTGTAGGCGTCAATGGAGCAGGTAAGTCCACGCTGCTTCGAACTATGGCGGGTATCTTTAAGCCCGAGGGTGGCGAGGTCACCTATGATGGACAAGCAGTATTCGATAATCCGGAGGTAAAAAAGCTTATCGCCTTTGTTCCTGATGATCTTTACCTTCCTCCAAATCAGTCCATTCTTGATATGGCAAAAAGGTACGAGGAACTCTATGATCGCCCATTGAATCGGGAAAAGCTATCTGCCCTTGCAAAGAGCCTTGAGCTTGATATGAAACAAAGGTTTAGCACCTTTTCAAAGGGTATGCGCCGTCAGGCTTCGACTATTCTTGCCCTATCTCTTGAGGCAGACTACATCTTCTTTGACGAAACCTTTGATGGTCTTGATCCCTTCAAGCGTGGATACATAAAGCGCCTTCTCAAAAACGAGGTAAAGGAGCGGGGAATCACCGTTATCATTTCATCTCACTCATTAAAGGAGCTTGAGGACGTTTGTGATTCTCTTGCAGTTCTTGATAAGGGTGGTCTCGTGCTTGAGAGCGACGTTGCAGACCTTGAGGCAGTTGGAACTAAGATCCAGATCGCTCTGCCAAAGCCCTTTGAGCGCGAAACCTTTGCAGGATTTGACCTCATCAGCTTTACAAAGCACGGTAGCGTAGCACAGATGATAGTTAAAGGCAATCGTGACGATGTTTTGCGTCGCCTAAAAGCCATGAATCCTATCTTGCTTGAAATTCTGCCCCTTACTCTTGAGGAGGCATTTACCTATAAGCTTGAATCCCACGGTGTAAACACCCTTTCCGAAAAAATCGTAGGAGGTGAGAAAAAATGAAACGCAGTCTTTTTCATGAAGGATTCTATAAGGACACTTTGAGAAAGATCAAAAGTGGCTCTATCTTTATCCTTGTCTTCTCATCTATCGTATCCGTAATAAACGGATTTGTCACCCTCTCCTCGTATCTTTCATCAATAGAAATGGGCAGGGCGGTAGAAGTTTCTATTATGTCGCTTTTCGATATAGTTACCCTTTCGGGCTTTATTTCTACCGTTTTCGTTCCCATCCTGACCTTTGTTGCATTTTCTTATCTTTACAAGAGAAACGAGTCTGACTTCTTTGAAACTATCCCTGTAAAAAGAGATGCTATGGCAGTTTCCGGCTCTCTTGCAGTAATGACCGTCTTTCTTATGACTTTGGCGGTTTCGGTGGCTCTTTATCTTCTTGTAACCATTCCGGCTATGGGTAAAGCGTACGTTATCGACTTTGCAACCTTCTTCCTTGAGCTTCTTGCCCTGATCCTTGCCGCAGTATTCGGCATCGGAGTATCTCTTGTGGCAATATCAGTCACAGGAGTTCCGATCTTCGGTGCAATAGTTACCGTTATACTTATGGTAGTTCCGAGAACGGTGACTACAGCGTTCTTAACGGCTCTTGAGTCCCAGAACTCTGCTTTGGTAGCAGGCCATATTATACCGTTCTTCAACAGCAATATGAATATCCACTATTCGATTCTTTTCGGTGGATTTTTGGCGCAGCAAACTCCTTGGAATTACGTATATACGGCGGTGGCTTGTGTAGTACTTATGATTTTGGGTATAACCCTTTTCAAAAAGCGCGGCAGCGAAACCATCACCCACAAGTATGGAAAACACCTGTGGCGTCACGTATCGTCTATACTCATTGCCATGGTTCCCCTCACATATGCAGTAGCCTTTCTTTTCGACTTTGAGGAAATGGGACACGTTGGTCTTATACTTACGCTGATCTCCGTGATTGCCTTTGCAATCCATGACAAGGGCTCTGCAGGCAGAGGAGTTAAAAATCGCGGTGGTATTCTTGCATTCCTTGCCCTCGCGGTTGTGACAGGCGTTTATAGCTTCTCCCTCGGCGTGACAAGCAATGCCTTTGCATCCTATCTTCCCGAGGCAGATGATATAGAATACGTTTCCGTGGTTACGACCCGCGAAACATATGTGCTTGATGATCTTTTCGGTGCTAATTATTATCTTGAATACGCTGAATTCGTGGAGATGAGAGCAGAGAACATCAAGCTTACCGACAGAGAAACCGCAAAGATCATCTCCGATGCCTTAAAAGAGGGCGAAGATGAAACCTATCAAAAATTTCAGGTTACCGTTAAGATCAAGTCCTCAGGAAGAGTACATTACAGAAAAGTATATCTCTCTGCGGAAGATTATTATCGTGTAGAATCCATTCTCGGATCGAATAAGGAATATAATGAGATCTGGCAGAACGTTTCCGAGGGTACAAAATATCCAAGCACCTACTACGAAGGAAAGCTTATCAACCACGATATGTTAGACGGCATCCTTGAGACTATAGAAAAGGATATCGCCCGTTACGGCGTTGAGCGCTATCGCGCAGGAGCTGTGTACGATTCCGTTTGCAAAATAGAATGCAGCGTTTACTACAAGGGAAAAGAGTACAATGTTTCCGTTCCTGTGTTTGACTACATGAAAGAAACTTTAGAAAAGCTTGAAAACGCAAGAAAAACCATAGCAGAGCGCGAGCTTGAGGAATTCTATTCGATACTTGATCAGATCGAGAGTGGCGAGCTTTCTGCCTATATATCCGTTAACGGCTACGTTGATGATGACTACTATTATGTAGATGTTGACACCTTGGATCCCGATTTCGATAAGAAAAAATTCACCTCCGAGCTTGCTTCCCTCGTATCAACGGATGCTCGCGAAGAGTACGGTAACTGGATCTCTATCTCCATTTCAGATAACGATCTTTGGGGCGATAACTACTATTACAGCTTCGCGATCGATTCCTCAGTTACCAAGGAAGAGCTTAAGGAGTTCTTCAGAAAGTACGAAGGATCTGTGGAAAACTAAAGATCGGGGAAAATCATATTAATGAACAGATAAAATTCTCAATATCTTTTGGGCTGCTGCAAAAACGCGGCAGCCTTTTTCTTTTAACCACACCTCGTATTTACTCATATGCGATTTGCTTTTTGTTTTTGCATTAATTGCGCCTTATGCAAAAAATGTTGAAAAAAGTTTTAAAAAGCCCTTGATTTTCTTTTCTCAATATGCTATAATACCTAAGCAATTAAATAATTAACTTATCAAGAGCGGCGGAGGGACTGGCCCTGTGAAGCCCGGCAACCTGTTTAATTATAAGGTGCTAATTCCTGAGAGATGAGGTTTTCTTCTGTCGGGGATTTGCGCTGCAAATCCTTTTTTCTTTGCCCTTGATATAAACGAAAGGAAAGTGTATTATGAAAAAGATTCTTTTTACTTCAGAATCCGTAACTGAAGGTCATCCTGATAAAATTTGTGACAAAATTTCAGATGCCATTCTTGACGAAATGATCGCCCAGGATCCCGAGAGCCGCGTTGCTTGCGAAACCTTTGCAACCACGGGTATCATCACAGTTATGGGCGAGATCACAACCAAGGCTAAGGTTGATATTCAGAAGATCGTAAGAGAAACCGTTGCAGAGATCGGTTATGACAGAGCAAAATACGGCTTTGATGCTCATACCTGCGCAGTTCTCAGCTCCATTCACGAGCAGAGTGAGGACATAGCTCTCGGTGTTGATAAATGCCTTGAAGCAAAGGGTGATGAAGCTTACGACGAGCTTGATACCGGTGCCGGCGACCAGGGACTTATGTTCGGATACGCTTGTGACGAAACTCCCGAGCTGATGCCCCTTCCCATCTCCCTTGCTCATAAGCTTGCTCTTAAGCTTACAGAGGTTCGCAAGAACGGCAAACTCTCCTATCTCCGTCCCGACGGAAAGACACAGGTAACTGTTGAATACGTTGACGGTGAGCCAAAGAGAATTGATACTATCGTAGTATCCTCCCAGCATTCCGCTGAGGTAGATCTCGCAACTATTCGCAAGGATATTATCGACAAAGTAATCCTTCCCGTTATTCCATCTCATCTTATGGACGGCAAGGTAAATATCTACGTTAACCCCACCGGTAGATTTGTTATCGGCGGTCCCCAGGGTGATACAGGTCTTACAGGTAGAAAGATCATCGTTGATACATACGGTGGTTATTCCCGTCACGGCGGAGGTGCATTCTCCGGAAAGGATCCCACAAAGGTGGACAGAAGTGCATCATATGCTGCAAGATACGTTGCAAAGAACGTTGTAAAAGCGGGACTTGCTAAAAAGTGCGAGGTTCAGATTGCTTATGCTATCGGTGTGGCTCGCCCCGTTTCCGTTATGATCGATACCTTTGGTACAGCTCTTGTTGCAGAGGAAAAGATTTCCGCGGCTGTAAATCAGCTTGTTGACCTTCGCCCCGCAGCCATCATCAAAAAGTTCGATCTCCGCAAGCCTATTTATAAGCAGCTTTCCGCATACGGACATATGGGCAGAGAGGATCTTGGAGTTAAGTGGGAGGAGTGCGACATCGCAGATAAGCTCCGCGAGATGTGCATTTAATTTTTAAAACCAAATACTATTTAAGGGCATGGAATTTTCTTTGCCCTTATTTTTAATAATCTCTTGCAAACCATGGAGAAAAATGCTATAATGTATTGATTAAATTTTTCAGAGAGGGGTGATACTGTGGTGGATAAGAACGAGAGAGTTGAGCTGTCGGGTAAAATTGAAAACGTTGTGTACAGAAATGAGTCTAACGACTATACGGTTATTGAAATATCGGATGAAAACCAGCTGCTTATTACCGCAGTAGGAATCATGCCTCTCGCCTTTGAGGGGGAAAACGTAGTCCTTTACGGTCGCTGGACCTATCATAAGGAATTTGGCAAACAGTTCAACTTTGATTCCTTTGAAAAAACTTTGCCCGAGGAGGTAGAGGGAATACTTCAGTACCTTTCCTCCAGAACCGTAAAGGGTGTCGGGCCTGTAACTGCCGTAAAGATAGTAAACCGATTTGGTACCGATACCTTTGACGTAATAGAAAACCATCCCGAGTGGCTATCAGATATTCCGGGCATCACAATGAAAAAAGCCGCCCAGATCGCAGAGTCCTTCCGCGAGCAAACCGGCATCAGAAACGTTATGATGCTCTGCAAGGATCATATTACCCCAACGGAGGTCACGAGAGTATATAAGCGATATGGTGGAAGCGCAGTCGGAATAATAGAGGACAATCCTTACATTCTTTGCATGGGTGAGCTTGGTATCTCATTTGACAAGGTAGACGAGCTTGCAAAAACCATGGGACATCCTATGGATTCGAAAAACCGTATACTTTCAGGTATAAAGCACATACTTGATTATAACGGCGTAGCTAACGGACACACCTGCTTGCCAACAGAAAAGCTTATAATGGCTGCATCGGAAATGCTTTCTCTTGACGGAGATAAAATATCCGAGATGGTCGACGAGTTTATTCATACGAACGACCTTGGAAGATACAGAATGGAGGACAGAGAGTTTATAATGACGTCAAGGGCATCGGAGGCAGAAGACTTTATAGCCAAAACGCTTCATAGGCTTTCGTCAGGTATCGTGCGCTACGGAGTCAGCGATATAGCATCTCTTATCGAGCAAGTAGAGTCAAAACTTTCCGTAACCTTAGCTCCCCAGCAAAGAAAAGCACTTTTCAGCGCGCTGGATAATGGAGTAATGGTGCTTACCGGTGGTCCGGGTACGGGAAAAACTACGGTAGTTAAAGCATTGATCTCAATATTCGACAGCGTTGGAGCAAAGGTGGTTCTCGCAGCTCCCACTGGACGCGCTGCAAAACGAATGAGCGAGGCAACCGGCCACGAGGCAAAGACGGTACACCGAATGCTTGAGATGGAAAGACTCGAAAATGGAGAGAATCGCTTCTGCCGTAATGCTAAAACTCCACTTGATGAAGCAGTAATTATCATAGACGAGGCATCTATGCTAGATCTTTTCCTGACGGAAGCCTTGGTAAGAGCAATAAAGCGTGGCGCAAGACTTATTCTCATAGGCGACTCCGATCAGCTGCCAAGCGTTGGTGCAGGAAATATTCTTGCAGACATAATATCGTCGGAGCGCATCTGTACTATACGTTTAACGGAAATCTTCCGTCAGTCAAAGGAGAGCCTGATAATCACAAACGCCCATAGGATCAACAGTGGAGAAGCACCGATCCTGAACGTGACGGATAACGATTTCTTCTTCGTGCGCAGAGAGAGGGAAGGGGATATTTGTTCAACCATAGCATCTCTTATAACGGAACGATTGCCAAGAACATATGGAACTGCAATAAAGGAACAGATACAGGTGATCACTCCGTCAAAAAAAGGCATTGCCGGGGTTGATGCCATAAATATGTCATTGCAGGAAAAACTAAATCCGCCACTGCAATTCAAGAATGAAAAGGCTGCCCACGGCACTATTTTCCGAGAGGGAGATAGAGTAATGCAAGTTTCAAATAATTACGAATTACAATGGGAAAAGAATGGAATAGAGGGGCTCGGACTCTTTAACGGAGATATAGGAAGAATAGTTAAGATCAATAAAAACGAATCATACATGACAATCGTTTTTGACGATAAGGCGGTAAGGTATCCATTTGATCTTTTAGACGAGCTTGAGCTTGCCTATGCAATTACGGTTCACAAGAGTCAGGGAAGTGAGTATCCGGTGGTTATTATCCCTATGTATTCTTGCCCGCCTATGCTCATGTCCCGGAATCTTTTATACACGGCAGCCACAAGAGCAAGAAAGATGGTAATATTAGTCGGCAGATCCGATATACCGCAAAAAATGGCAAAAAACAACAAAGAAGTTCTTCGCTTTACAACACTAAAACAGAGAATTTGCGATTATTACTAACTTTTTGTAAAAATCCTCTTGAAATTTTACTTATAATAGTGTATAATGTTATTTGGAAAAAAATGAAAGGATTACGGCATGGTTACTAAAATAGGACTTGATTTAGGCTACGCTAACATTACGATTAGCGACGTGTCTATGGGCATTTACAGAGAGCCGTCGATTGCACTTATTAATAAAGAAACTCGCCGTATCGTTTCGGTAGGAAATAAAGCGATAAGCGCGGGACAGAACTTATCACCTGAAGAGGGTGTGCTTGTTCGCCCATTCAAAAACGGTCTTCTCTTTGACAGACAGATAACTGAGGGCATTCTCGAAAATGCTTTAAGTGCAATTTTGCCGGCAGAAAAGGTCAGATGCGTTATCGGCGTTCCCTCCGACATTATTCCAAAGCAGGAAAGAGAGCTTTTCCGAATGATGAGCGAGGCAGGAGTTGCCGGATGTTACTCTGTTAACCGTGCTATGGCTGCTCTTATCGGTGCCGGATATTCACCTCTTATGAGTGTTATTTCGGTAAACGTTGGAGCCTCCTCCACAGAAGTGATCATCCTTCACAAGGGTCAGATCGTTTATACTGCAAGAGAAGATATCGGCGGTGAGGATTTCGATAAAGCCGTTAAGAATTACATCTTCGAGCAGGGCGACGTAAACGTTTCTCTTTCAGTTGCCAGAGCGATCAAAGAAAAGCTTGGCGCAGTTTGGCAGGGTAATGAGTCCGAGAGCATTGAGATCGAAGGTACCCTATCTCTCACCGGAAACAAAGTGAAAATGTCCATCACCACAGAGGATATTGTCGGCGTGTTTGAAAAGCCGGTACATAAACTGCTGCTCGCTATTGCGGACGGTGTAAAGAGAATACCTCTTGAGGCTGTTGAGGACGTATTTGAAAACGGAATCGTGCTTACGGGCGGTGGATCGCTTATATACGGTCTTGACGTTATGGCAGAAAAGGTACTTGGTATTCCTGTAACGCAGCCGGAGGATCCCATGGATTCCGTTGCAAAAGGACTTACAAGAATAAATACGTATATCCCAATGAAAACAAAAGCAAAAAGTAAAAACATTACCTCACAGATCGTTAAGTATTATGAAAGTCGAAATACTTAAGTCTGGTGGATGGAAAGGAAATAAAGATGAAGGGCACAAAGCTTAGCACTAAAATTCTCGCAGGTACTCTTGCAGGCCTTATGATATTGAGTGTATTGACCACAGCTATCATTATCATTGTTGAGACGTTCGCAAAGTAATGCAACAAGCTAAAATAAATATCCCCTTACGCTATGACAAAGGTTAAGTCTTCGTTATCGTTGCGTAAGGGGTTTTTATTATATTTTCATGTGTGTCGCAGCCGACGTTCAATATAAAACTGCCACCCTAAATTTCGGGTGGCAGAGTGTTTTTATCAGTTAAGCTTATTCAGAGCAAGATCAATTCTGGAAAGTGATTCGTCTTTTCCAATAACTTCCATGATCTCGGTTGCACCACCCGGAGTGGCGCTGAGGCCGGAAACTGCAATTCTTACGCACCACATAAGAGTTCCAACCTTGCATCCAAGCTTCTCGGAGATGGGGCAGAGCGCTGCATAGAGTGAATCGTTATCAAAGGCAGATACACCCGAAAGCACTACCTTTGCCTCGCTGAGCACGGTCTTCACTATATCAAAATCAGCGATCTTATTCTTCTTGTTGAGGAACAACTCCTTCTCATATTTGGGAAGGGTGAGGAAGAATGCCATTTTTTCTTCGATCTCGGAGAGCTTTGAAATTCTGGTCTTGAGAAGTCCGAGCATTTTGTCCTTGTTAATGGTTGCGGGAATAGCGCTCTTGATAAATCTTTCAACGAGAGATCTGAAACTCTCATCATCGAGTTTATGAACATATTCGCCGTTAAACCAAAGCAGTTTTTCAAAATCGAATACTGATGGAGATTTGGAAACACCGTCGATGGTAAATGCTTGCTTTAATTCATCAAGGGTAAAGAATTCGCCCTCATTGCCCTTTGGGCACCAGCCGAGAAGCGCGATGTAATTGATTATAGCCTCGGGGAGGTATCCGTCGTTAACAAGGTCTTGGAATGACACTGCACCGTGTCTTTTGGAGAGCTTGGAAACGGAGCCGTCCTCGTTCTTGCCCATAAGAAGCGGCAGATGTACGTATACGGGTCTATCCCATCCGTATGCATCGTAGAGGAGGGCATACTTTGGTGTGGAGGTGAGATACTCCGAGCCTCTTACAACGTGAGTAACGCCCATGAGGTGGTCGTCAATAACGTGGCAGAAGTTATAGGTAGGATATCCGTCAGCCTTCATAAGGATCTGGTCCTGAAGCTCGGAGTTATCCATTGTGATCTCGCCGTAAACGGAGTCAACGTAGCTTGTTGTGCCGGTCAGAGGCATCTTCTGTCTGATTACGAAGGGAACACCTGCTGCAAGGTTTGCCTCAACCTCCTCTTTAGAAAGATCGCGGCAGTGTCTGTCATAGCCACCGGTTGCATCCTCCTCGTGGAGCTTCTCAAGGCGCTCTTTGGTGCAGAAGCAATAGTAAGCGTGTCCCATTTCAACAAGCTTCTTTGCATATTCCATGTATATTTCTTTACGCTCAGATTGTACGTATGGGCCATGATCGCCACCAACGTCAGGACCTTCATCCCAGTTAAGTCCTGTTACTTTAAGGGTTGACTTAATAACGTCTGTCGCGCCCTCAACGAATCTCTCTCTGTCTGTATCCTCGATTCTTAGGATGAAATTGCCGTCATCGTGCTTTGCTATCAGATAAGAATAAAGCGCGGTTCTAAGGTTACCAATGTGCATATAGCCTGTGGGGCTTGGAGCAAATCTTGTAACTGTCATTTGTATAATACCTCCTATCGCCATGCGATAAAACTAAAATTTTTAATGCAAGGTATATTTTAACACAAAATTTACGAATAGTCAATGCTAAAACACTAAAAATATTTGACAAACCATGATAAAATATGGTAAAATAAATAAAAATATTAAAACAAGGAGAATTTTATGTTTAGGACTTCCTTTGCAAAGCATTGGCGGGCATTCATCATAATTATTTTTGCAAGCTTTTTGATACTGTCTGCCGCTATCACGACACTTATACAAAGCGATATCACTAGCAGGAAAAAGGATAATCTCGAGCGCATATCCATCCATATTTCAAAACAGATCGAGGAGGCATCACCGGAGAACTTTACTTCATACGTTACTGATAATAACGGAGAGAATCTTTTGAACATAGTTCTCAATCTTACAGAATACGATCAGCAGCTCAAATTAACCGTTGTAGATCCTTCGGGTAGTCTTCTTCTCACAACTTTTAGTGATCCGGAGCATATAGAAAAATACGGCAAGATTTCGGTTGCATCCGATGGAAGCCTTGGCAAGCGTAATATTGACGACTACGATTACACCATAAACGAAGAAGACGGCAGAAAGCTGCTTTATTATGAGATCGACATAAAGGGTATATTTAATCCACGCGAGATGATATACGGCAGCTCGGTAAACGTTGGCGGAAATATTATAGGATACGTATTTGCATCATCTTCCACCGCGGGAGAAGACCAGATAGTAACCGCTGTTAAGCGCGTAGTTACAAACAGTAGCATCGTGGTACTGATAGCAGCTATGTTTGCTTCGTACATTATGACAGAAAGGCTCATTCAGCCACTCCGTCTTATCACGGAAACTGCAAAAAAGTACGGAAAGGGAGATTTTTCCGAGCGTATTCCCGTGCTTGGAAAGGATGAGGTATCCGAGCTTGCGGTAGCGCTTAATAACATGGCTGACTCTCTTGATTCTCTTGAAAAAATGAGAAACTCGTTCCTTGCAAACATTTCCCACGATTTGAGAACTCCTATGACAACCATTTCCGGTTTTATAGACGGCATTACCTCGGGCGCAATTCCGGAGGATAAGCACGAATATTATCTAGGAGTTATATCAGCCGAGGTGCATAGACTTTCAAGGCTTGTAACACAGCTTCTTGACGTATCTCGTCTTGAATCAGGTGAGCGTAAGTTTAATTTCAAGAACTTTGACATCGCCGAAATGGCAAGAATCATTCTTATTTCATTCGAGCAGAAAATTGAAAACAAGCGTCTTGACGTTGCGTTTGAAACAGAGGATGACGTAATGTTCGTAAATGCAGACGAGGATGCAATTTATCAGGTTTTATATAACCTTTGCCACAATGCAATTAAATTCTCGAAAGAGGGCGGCAAGTTTATCATCAAGATAGGCATGAATGCCGATAAGAAGGTACAGGTTTCCGTATTTGATGAGGGACAGGGTATCAGCGGCGAGGATCTTCGCTTGGTATTCGACCGTTTCTTCAAAACCGATAAGAGTCGCGGACTTGATAAAAACGGTGTAGGACTTGGACTCTATATTTCAAAAGCGATCATGGATGCTCATAACGAAAAGATTTGGGTTGAGTCCGAAGAAGATGAAAATTGTGAATTCTTCTTTACATTAAAGCCTGGTATTTCTCCTGAAAAGAGAGGAAACAACGTTATCGACGGAGAACTTATTGACTAAAATCAATATATTTGCTTGACAGCATATGTATGAAAAAGGAGGGAGCATTTTGGCTGATAGAGTAATTTTACATTGTGATTGCAACAGCTTTTTTGCATCGGTTGAAACAGCGCTGAACCCCTCCTACAAAAACGTTCCCATGGCAGTTTGCGGCAGCGAGGTAGATAGGCATGGAATAGTTTTGGCAAAAAACGAGTTAGCAAAGAAATTTGGTATACAAACTGCGGAAACCGTTTATTCTGCCC
The DNA here is from genome assembly GCA_045589435.1 of Eubacteriales bacterium. Lineage (GTDB taxonomy): Bacteria > Bacillota > Clostridia > Oscillospirales > CAG-272 > UBA1740. The sequence goes on from JAZNPB010000090.1 coordinate 29,187, forward strand.
GAAAAAAATGCCCGAATCTTGTAATTGCCGCGCCACACTATGAGGAATACACCAAATATTCCAAGCGTGTTAACGAGATCTATGCAAGATATACGGACATGATAGAGCCCTTTGGTATTGATGAGAGCTGGCTTGACGTAACTGCAAGTAGAAAGCTTTTTGGTACGGGGCCCGAGATTGCAGAGCGCATTCGACGCGAGGTAAAGGAAGAAATAGGTATTACCGTTTCTATCGGAGTGTCATTTAACAAGGTTTTTGCAAAGCTTGGAAGTGATTATAAAAAACCGGATGCAATAACCGTTATTTTTCGAGAGGACGTTCCTAAGATCGTTCATCCGCTGCCGGTATCCGATCTTTTGTTTGTGGGAAGAAAAACAACGGAGCAGCTTAAAAGGATGGGCGTCATTACTATCGGCGATCTTGCAAAAATTCCAAGGGAGGATCTCATCGATCGGTTTGGAAAGGTTGGAGATCAGCTTTATAAGAATGCCCATGGAGAGGATGATTCTCCGGTTGCAAGAGTGGGGGAGTATGAAGATCAGAAAAGCATCGGATTCGGCTTTACCTTCCGCCATGACCTGACCACACGCGATGAATGCAAGATCGCGATCAATTATCTTTCCGATGACGTAGCAAGAAGACTGCGCGCGGCAGAGATGTTTTGCAGTACCGTTCAGTTGAGTATAAAAGACGATCATCTGGCAGTTATACAAAGGCAGCGTGGATTACAAAAGCCTACGGATACGGCTCACGATATTTCATCCGTGGCGTATAGCTTGCTTTTGGATGAATGGAAAGAATATAAGCCTATCAGAATGCTTACCGTTACTGCGCAGAATCTCACGAAAACAAAATACGCGCAAGAGCAGATCGATATGTTTGCCGAGGACAATGATCAACATGAAAAAGACAAAAAACAAGAGGAAGTGGTCGATAAAATCAGGCAGAAATATGGCAGAGGCTCGATCAGCAACGGAGCGATATTAACTACGGATATAGGAATCAAAGACAAAAAAGTGAAAAAATAAAATAAAGAGGAAAGAGAAAATGACAATCAATGAATATCAGAAGCTTGCTATGACGACCAAAAATCCCGAACTTTCGGGAAAAGATCTTCTCATGAATTCCGTTATGGGACTTTGCGGCGAATCTGGCGAGGCCATTGACCTTGTGAAAAAGCATATTTTCCACGGTCATCCGTTGAATCGCGAAAAGCTTATTGCCGAGCTTGGGGACGTTGCATGGTATATTGCCGAGGCTGCCACAGCGCTTGACGTTGATTTAGAGGAGATACTTCAGGGCAATATTGATAAGCTCAAGAAGCGCTATCCTGAAGGATTTTCAGTAGAAAAATCTATAAACAGAGTTGAATAATGCCTTTATGGCGCATGTAAAGAGGGATGCCTTGGCAACAGTTGACAGCCGAGATATCCCTCAATTTATTTATTGATTGTTTAATGATGATGAAGATAAGTCTTTTCGATTATCGGATTTTTGCAAACACGTATAACGTTGTCAATATCATGCTTGCAATGAAGCTTGGTTATGTAACCTCTGGAGTGGGCAACAGGATTTCCGTTTTTTGCATACAAAATGAAATTGTACTTTCCACCGGCATCGTGATAGATAATCCATTTTGGAAAGGGAAGTATCTCCCTTTTTCCCACAGTCTGATCTTCAAGCCTTGCCCTAGAAGCGTTTTCAATTACGTCAGCTATCCCCGCCATAAGGGTTGAGATAGAGGAGTAAGACTTTGAGCTTGCCAGAGTAACGTGGCTTTTCGCAAGAATGTTGAACATCCATTTTTTTGAGTCCTGACTTCTTTCAATTTCAAATTTCCCCGTAATTATGCCCTCGGGAATAATGTCTACCGTGTCACTTGCTTCAAGTACTGTGGATGCCTTCAATTCATGATTTGCCCTGAGCAGGCTCTTTGCAGATATATGGAGAGCGCGTGGCCTCTTGGTTTCTTTTTCGGGTGTTTTCTCAGTTCCTAATAGCTTTTGCACTAATTTCATAAATGTACCTCAATGCGCTTTTTCTTTATTCTACCATAAAAAATGTAAACCGATGAGAACAATTTGTTAATAAAATGAAAAATATCAAAATTATGGGCAAAATCATCATTTGCCTTTTTCCACACGATCGTTGAGGTACTTTATGGCCTCCTTTATCCCTCCCACCTCATCGATAAGTCCACAAGCGCAAGCCTCTCTGCCGTCAAGAATACTGCCTATATCGTTAGCCAATATTTCCGTTTCTGCCATCAATCGCCTGAAATGATCTTCGCTAACTCTTGAATGTCCCACGACAAAATCAACGATCCGATTCTGCATTTTATTTAGGTAGTCGAAAGCCTGTGGAACGCCTAAAACAAGTCCGCTTGTCCTGACAGGGTGAATAGTCATAGTAGCGCTGGGTACTATAAATGATCTGTCACCGCTTACCGCCAGCGGAACACCGATAGAATGACCTCCTCCGAGAACAATAGTGGCAGTGGGCTTTGAAAGACTAGCTATGACCTCCGCAATTGCAAGACCTGCTTCAACGTCGCCTCCGAGAGTATTGATCAGGATCAGAATCCCCCCCACCTTTTTGCTGTCTTCCAGCGCCACAAGTGTTGGAATAACGTGATCGTATTTCGTGGTTTTCTGCGTTTGATCAAGTGCGTAATGCCCCTCGATCTGTCCAATTATTGAAAGACAGTAAAGAGAAGATTCCTCGGCAGAGGTGGCAAGATCATTTTCCAAAAGGCGACTTTCGTTACTGTTTTTTGTCTTTTCGTTTTCATTCATCTAAATAAACCTCCCGTTTTAGCTCATAAAAATAGAGTTTTTATTATTTTTTTCAATATTCTTTCATTTTATACATTGATTTTCGAAAAAAGTTGTGATATAATATACTTTGGACTTGTATGTACAAGCCTGAAAATGAAAGTTACAAAATCTAAATAAAGGAGTTTTTCTGAAATGAAGAAAATTTTAGTAGAAACATCTGCAAGACACATTCATCTCTCCAGAGAAGCAGTTGATGCACTTTACGGAGTAGGCTACGAGCTTACAAAGAAAAAGGATCTCAGCCAGCCCGGTCAGTATGCATGCGCAGAAAAGCTTACAGTTGTTGGTCCCAAGGGTAGCATTAAGGCTTCTATCCTCGGTCCTACTCGTCCTGCAAGCCAGGTAGAGCTTTCTCTTACCGATGCACGTTCTATCGGCGTTAACGCTCTTATTCGTGAGAGTGGCGATATCGCAGGAACACAGGGATGCAAGCTCGTTAATCCCGACACAGGTGCAGAGTACGTTCTTACAGAGGGCGTTATCGCTGCAAAGCGTCACATCCACCTCACACCCGAGGCAGCTGCAGAGTTCGGCGTATCTGACAAGGAGATCGTTTCCGTTAAGATCGATTCTGAGCGTTCTGCAATTCTTGGCGACGTTGTTATCAGAGTTAGCGAAAAGTTCGCTCCCGCAATGCACATCGATACAGATGAAGCAAACGCTGCTTGTGCATTTGGCGAGTGCTACGGTGAAATCGTAAAATAATCAGTATTCAATATTAAAGGAGTAAAAAAATGAGCAAAGTTAGTGAATGCCCATACGCACAGAGCCTTGAGGTTCAGCACATGTGCGTTGTAACAAAGGGCTGCGATCATGGTCCTGCTCCCATTCCTGAAGAGGGTAAGTGGGTTCAGGCAAAGCAGATTACAGATATTTCCGCATATACCCACGGTGTGGGCTGGTGCGCACCTCAGCAGGGAGCTTGTAAGCTTTCCCTCAACGTAAAGAACGGTATAATCGAAGAAGCACTTGTTGAAACTATCGGTTGTTCCGGTATGACACACTCTGCAGCTATGGCAGCAGAGATCCTTCCTGGCAAAACTCTCCTTGAGGCTCTTAACACAGACCTTGTTTGTGACGCTATCAACACAGCTATGAGAGAGCTCTTCCTCCAGATCGTTTACGGTCGTTCTCAGTCTGCATTCTCCGAGGGCGGTCTTGTTATCGGCGCAGGTATGGAAGACCTTGGTAAGGGTGAGCGTTCAATGGTTGGTACTATGTACGGTACTAAGGAAAAGGGCGTAAGATACCTTGAGATGACAGAGGGCTACTGCACAAGAATGGCTCTCGATGAAAACAATGAAGTTATTGGCTACGAATTCGTTTCTCTCGGCAAGATGACTGACTTCATCAAGAAGGGCATGGAGCCTAACGAAGCGTATGAAAAGGCTAAAGGTACATACGGTAGATTCAATGATGCTGCAAAGTACATTGACCCCCGTAAGGATTAATCAAGGAGGTAGTGTATAATGGCAAAGTTTGAAGGTTACGAGAGAAGAGAAGCGAAAATTCTCGAAGCTCTCAAGGAATTTGGTATTAACTCTATTGACGAATGTAAGGAAATTTGCGATAACTATGGTATCGATCCTTACAAGATCGTAGAAGAAACACAGCCCATCTGCTTTGAAAACGCAAAGTGGGCATATACAGTAGGCGCGGCAATCGCAATCAAGAAGGGCTGCACAAAGGCAGCAGATGCGGCAGCAGCCATCGGTATCGGTCTTCAGGCATTTTGTATCCCCGGCTCCGTAGCAGAGAACCGTAAGGTTGGTCTTGGTCACGGTAACCTTGGCGCAATGCTTCTTTCCGATAGTACAGAGTGCTTCTGTTTCCTCGCAGGTCACGAGTCCTTCGCAGCAGCAGAAGGCGCTATCAAGATCGCTCTTAACGCTAATAAGGTTAGAAATAAGCCCCTTCGCGTTATCCTTAATGGTCTTGGCAAGGACGCAGCATACATCATCTCCAGAATCAACGGCTTCACATATGTAAGAACCCAGTTCGATCCATATACGGAAACAGTTACAGTTCTTGAGGAAAAGCCTTTCTCCAAGGGCCCAAGAGCAGACGTAAGATGCTACGGCTCCGATAACGTTCCAGAGGGCGTTGCAATCATGCGTCTTGAAAACGTAGGCGTTTCCATCACAGGTAACTCCACTAACCCCACAAGATTCCAGCACCCCGTTGCAGGAACCTACAAGAAGTGGGCTATTGAGAACGGCGTTAAGTACTTCTCAGTTGCATCAGGTGGTGGTACAGGCCGTACACTTCACCCCGATAATATGGCAGCAGGCCCTGCTTCATACGGTCTCACAGACACAATGGGACGTATGCACGGCGACGCACAGTTCGCAGGCTCCTCATCAGTTCCCGCACACGTTGAAATGATGGGACTTATCGGCGCAGGTAACAACCCCATGGTTGGTATGACCGTTGCATGTGCCGTTGCAATCGAAGAGGCAATGAACAAGTAAGAGATCTTTCTCTTGTTTATAGGACTTTTTGAGATGTTTTAACATCTTTCAAATAAGTTCTGTACGAGGATAAATCATTTTTCAAACATCTTTTAATAAGTTTTAGAGTTAGACACATCATTTTTGAGAAATCATG
>JAZNPB010000091.1:0-8932 GCA_045589435.1 Eubacteriales bacterium
GGCATTCACGGCGATGAATTTACCAATCCACAGGCATATCCCGATGCGTATGAAGCCGGAACTTTGAATATGCCGGCAATATGGAGTTTGAAAACTGCAATTGAAATCATCGAAAATAACATAGAATCTAACTCAAAGTACGAATCAAGTTTGCTTGAGGTTTTACTTGAAGGGTTAAAGAAAGACCCAAATGTTTTCCTTTATAAGATTGATAAACCGAGAGTTTCTACGATATGCTTCAACGTGAAAGGCGTACCGTCAAGTGATGTTGTAGCATACTTGGACAAGCACGGAATGTGCGTAAGAGGCGGTATCCATTGTGCTATTTTGGCACATACGCAGATAGGTACGGTGGAAACCGGCGCAGTTCGCGTCAGTCTTAATGCTTATAATACTCTTGAAGAAGTTGAGAAGTTTATACAAATTATTGGAGATATAAAAAATGCACTTGGTATTTTATAAAACCAACGATGTTTTTGTGGCTGAAGAAAAGCTTCAAGAACATAACATCGAAACAGAAATTGTGCCCACCCCTGTTCAAGACAAAGCATATTGCGGGGTATGCGGTAAAGTTTCTGTAAATAAAGAAATAGCTTTGCCTTTCCTCGATGGAATGGACTACAAAATCATAGAGTAAGGTGGTGATAAAATGGGATACGAAAACCTTAACGTTTTACGCAGCTATAAAACAAACAAAAATGATATTGTTCGGGAATTCTATGTTCCCATTTTGACACAATCGGTTCTTTACAAAAGAGCCGTGGGATTTTTCTCTTCCACTGCTCTCATCGAATTATCAAAAGGAATTTCCGGATTGATAAAAAATGGTGGAAAAATCAGATTTATTGTATCGCCATTGTTATCAGAAGAAGATATTTCTGCAATCCAAAGGGGTTATGACGAGAGAGAAATCATAAATAATTGCTTAGAACGCGAGATCAAAGAGCCACAAACAAAGTCAGAAGAAGAGCGTTTGAATTGGTTGGCGCACTTAATTGCCAATAATTATTTGGAAATTAAAGTTGCATTCACTCCTCCTTCAAAAAGGACGGGAATGTATCATGAAAAGATTGGCGTTATTTATGATGAGCATCACAATAGAATCGCATTTACAGGGTCTATGAATGAGACAATAAATGCTTTTCATAACAACTATGAATCTATTGTAGTATTCAATTCGAGAGTTGAGGAAGATGCAAAGCGTGTAGACGATTTGGAACGGGATTTTGACGCTTTGTGGGCAGGTCGTGAAAGCAATATTACAGTCTTAGATTTTCCTAAAGTAGTAAAAGACAAGTTAATATCCTATAAAAAAGACACCTTTGACTTGACATTGGATGAAATCGAGTTGGAATCATCGTATGAAGAAGCACCGATTCAAGTTGGAATTCCCAGAATTCCTCGCGGAGTTAATCTTCACCCCTATCAAAATGATGCTATTGATGCTTGGGCAAAGAATTGCTATAGGGGCATCTTTGATATGGCAACCGGTACGGGAAAGACCTACACAGGATTGGGCGCAGCTGTTCGTCTCTATAATGATATTGGTAAAGCTGCTATAATTATCGTCTGCCCATATCAACATTTGGTAGAACAATGGGTAGAAGATATTGAAAAATTCAATATGCGTCCGACTATTGGATACTCTGCTTCTTTTCAGCACAATTGGCGAACGAGGTTAGCCGATGACATAATCGATTTTAATTTGGGCGTTATTGATACGTTTTGCTTTGTAACTACAAATGCAACGTTTGCCTCAAAATATGTTCAGGATCAATTACAAAAGTTGAGAAGAAACACTTTACTGATTGTAGATGAGGCACACAATTTTGGTTCTCCACAACTTAGTCAATTACTTAATCCTAATATTCAGTATAGGTTGGCTTTGTCTGCTACTCTTGAACGTCATGGAGATCCTGATGGTACACAAATGTTATACGACTATTTTGGAGAAAAGTGTATTACATATGGCTTAGATAGGGCCATTCGTGAGGATAAATTAACCCCATATTACTATTACCCGATTCCAGTTTACCTCAATGATGAAGAATTGGAACGTTACAAAGCTATCTCATACGAAATAGCCAAGGAATGCTATAAAGACAAGCAAGGAAATTTAAAAATAACAAAACGTGGAGAACGCAAAACGCTTGAACGAGCACGCTTAATTGCTGGAGTCGAATCCAAGTTGGCAGAATTGAAAACTCAAATCGAGCCTTATAAAAACGATACACATATTCTGGTTTATTGTGGCGCAACACGTGTAGAGCAATTCGATAGTGATAACTCTTCCGCAGATGATGAAGGTGAACGCCAAATAGTTGCTGTATCGAAAATGTTGGGGCATGATTTGGGTATGAAAGTTACGCATTTCACTTCAAATGAATCAGCAAAAGAAAGAGAGTTCATTAAGAAAGCTTTTGCGGACTCAAATCCCTACCAAGCTTTGATAGCCATCAAGTGTTTGGATGAAGGCGTGAATATACCAAGTATTAAAACCGCGTTCATTCTTGCAAGTACAACTAACCCCAAAGAATATATTCAACGAAGAGGTAGAGTATTGCGCAAGGCTCCAAACAAACCGTACGCAATAATATATGATTTCGTCACTTTGGCGCGCCCCCTGAATGAAGTTGATCCGTATAGTGGTAGTTTTAATTGTGAAAGGGCTCTTGCAAAGAGAGAGCTGGCAAGAATTAAAGAATTTGGGCGCATTGCTCTGAATTCTCGCGATGCTGACACGCTAATAAATGATATTGAAGATGCCTATAATATTTCCGATTTTAGTATGGAGGACTTAGATTATGGAACAGAATTTGACACTTGATCCTAAGAAGGTAAATACCATCAAGTTGCGTATTTTGGAGTTGGAAACAGAAAACATAGTAAAAAAAGAATCCAATCCCGCCATGGAAGAAAAAATTAGAAAAATGATTATTACCGAGGTAGATAAAAAATGATTATTAACAAGTTGGAACTGTATAATTTTAGACAGTACATAGGGAAACAAACTATAGAGTTTTCCACCGATCCCGAAAAAAACGTAACCGTTTTGATCGGTATAAACACCTCTGGTAAAACTACATTGGTACGTGCCTTCGAATGGTGCTTGTATGGCAAGAACGGGTTTGACGATCCTATTCTGCTTAACAGCCAAGTGCGTGAAAATATGCATGTGGGTGATACACAAACTGTAAGTGTTGCAATTACGTTTACGTGCGTTGAAACTAAGGTTAAAGATGGCGTTGAAACAAAAGTGTCCACAGAACACACCATCAAGAGGAGTTTCAAATATTTGTGCAATGATCGAAGCATAGTGGACGGGAAAACGGTGGTGTCCTTAAATAAAAAGCCTGAAGAACTTCTTACCCTTGAATATCTTCAGCCCGATGGACAAACTAAAACCCCCATTGATAGAAGTAACATTACAGAGACAATGGATAGAATCCTTCCTCGCGATTTGTCAGATTACTTCTTCTTCGGCGGTGAGCGTATTTCAACGATTACCAATAGAACTGACTTGACCAAATCCGTAAGAGGGTTAATGCGATTGGATGTTCTCGAAAACGCTCGCGAACACCTTGCTAAAGTGCTCAAATCTTTCCAAGCGAGTATTGATACATCTGGAGATGCTAATGCTCAAAAGGCACAAGATAGCCTTGAGACCTTCAAAATGCAGCTGATAAATCATGAAAAGAGTCGCGATGAGGCTCAAGCTCAAATGGATTATTGGCATCAAAAGGAAAACGAGTATAGTGCAGAACTTGCCAAAAGCAATATTGAACAAGTTCAAAAGGCTAAAGCAGAACGTGACAGAATTGAAACGGCATTGAGGACAGAAAAACTTAGACTTGAAAATGCAAAGAAAGAACTTGTTGATGCGTTTAATAACCGCCCCTATACGTTCTTTGGCATGCCAGCTATCAAAAAATCGCTTGATCTTTTGGAGTCTGTAAAAGAATCAACAGAGTGCGTTCCTGGAATGGATCAATATGCTATTGACTATTTGATTCAGCGAGGACGTTGTATTTGCGGAACCAAACTCGATCCCGGTTCTATTCCGTTAGAAAAAGTTCAAGAAGAGCGTCGCAAGCTTCCTCCGGAACACATCGGAGCAGTTGTTATGAATTATAAAAACAAATCCGAGGGATACTTGGCTGGCAGTGAAAACTATTGCGAAACGATTGAACGTAGATATGCGGAAATCAGAAAAATAAAGCGTCAAATTGGTTTGCTTCAAGATGAATTTGATAGACAAGCTGATTTGATTTTGGATGATTCCAATGCTAAAGAAATTGAACTTAAGCGACGCAATGCACATACAAAATACCTTGAGTCACAAGCCGACTATAGTACCGCCGTATCAAGCATTGGCAGCTGCAATCAAAGTATTAAGAATTGTGTGGCAGCTATTGATAAATACGCAAAGAGTAGTGCAAAGAATCGCCGTATAGCTAAACTTATCTCGTATTCTGAGGAAGTTTATAATTGGCTTGATGAAACATATAAATCCAAAGAAGACACTGTTCGCACGGAATTGCAAAAGCGCGTTAACGATAATTTCTCAAGAATGTATCACGGAGAACGCACTATAACAATTGACGATAAGTATCGTGTCAAATACAGTGATGTCAAGACTGAAGAATCCGATGGCTTGAGAGCCGTTAAGAGTTTTGCGTTTATTGCAAGCTTAGTCTCAATGGCAAAAGACAAGATCTTGGATGATGCAGATGTAAAATTGGGTCAAGACTATCCTTTGGTAATGGACGCTCCTTTTTCCAATGTTGATGAAATTCATATTGACAATATTTGTAGAATCTTGCCTCACACCGCTAATCAAATAATTATGGCGGTTATGAAAAAGGACTGGGACTATGCTGCAACAAACCTGAGCCAGTTTGTTGGTAGAAGTTACGCCATCGAAAAAGATCATGATGCTGAAGGTCGAGAAATCGAGACCTCCACTCATATTCGCTAATCTGGAGGTGCAATGATGTTTGACAAGGACTTTAAGATTACAGGAAAACACGCTAACTATTGGAAGGATTTGTGCGTTCTCGCTGGAAATGTTCCAGACCGAGAAGAACACAACAATTTCAAAATATTCAACGCTTATATTGATGCATATATTGTTTGTCCGATTATCGGATATCAATATAATAGAAAAGCAACAATTGATAACTCTGTTGAAGGAAATGCCGGTATGCTTGCCGAGGTAATTTCCAAAAGAAGCGCTGAACTCAAATACGTGTATCAAATTCTTATGTTGGTTGATGAAGACTCTGAACCCGATGTGGACAAGCGTGTATTCCGAGCATTCAATTTTTCCGAAAACACGGCAGAAGAAAAAGCTATGATTGCCGAAAATATGAAGATTTACAATGCATATTTTCTTGGTGGTTTGGAAGTGTTACATGAGCAATTTGTTGATGAGTGTATCGATGATGATGCATATCTAAACAAAATACATGAAGTCGTTTCGCATTTTTATCAAGAACAAGACGGGGATGCTCTAAAAGCAGGTATTGACAAAATTCTGAACGGTTAAAATACAGGAGGTGAGAAAATGTACGATGCAACGTTCATTGAAAGTTGTTTTGACAATTTGGTTAATTCATTCAATGCACATAATTCGTATGAGTTTTTGTCGAGCATTTACTTGACAAATACCGAGAATGTATCGTACATTGGCTCACTGGAAAAGTTAGTCTATACCATCGGTGATACAAGCGAAATATATACTCGAAACGAAAGAAATTTCATAGAAAAAATCAAAAATGTAGTTGTATTTTCTCCTTTTGTTGTAGAAGGAAAAAGATCAAATATTTCATGTAATATTATATCAGTTGAATTGCCGGAATTTTCGGATTCGATATATAGCAGTATAGCTTTCATGAAGATATGTAACAAAGCTTTAGATGGTTTTAACATTTATTTGCTTGTTTCAAAAGAAGCCATTTATATTGGCCAAGATGATTTAGAAAGTACAAATACTCTCGGATGTAAGCTTTCATATCCCATAATGTCAAATATTGATTGGGATAGGCTTCAGGATACATTCCTGTATGTAGATACCAAAAATTTTCAATATTACTACAATTCATTATCCGATGCAATAACATCAATCGACGATTGTTATGAGGATTCAATCTCACTCGATGACGGACAATATTATTTCGATGAAGAAGCTGATAAGTACGTTTTTTTATCGTATAGTAGTTTTCGAAACAAAACAGAACCGAAACCGCTTGAAGAATCCATAAATGATTTTGATGATGAAGTACAATATTCAAAAGAAAGTCTATCATACATAAAAACAAACAAAGTGAATTCGTTGGAACTTCTAATGGATGCTGAATTTATCGAACAAAGTTCTATCGATCAAGATATTCCTATAGTACATCAAACCTCAGAAGATATTGATGATTCCTTGATAAACGAAAGTATGTTGGATGATCCGGAAGCTTTAATTAAATTCTTGAAAAAGAAGAATAAACGGGAATAATAATATGAGTAGCATATACGATGAAGTTGAACAAGACTTGGAAGCGTTTACTAACACATACATAATGTCGACAGAATTGTGGAGCAAATTTGACATCCATGACTTAACAGAGGTCGATTTTTCATTGTGGAAAAGCATAAAATTAATAAATGATCCCAGTGGTAAATTTTCAGAAAAAATCTCAGAGGTTCCCAATAATTATGGTGGGATTTACGTATATAGTATTCACCCATCTATCATTCCTAATTGCGGTTCTTATGTGATGTATATAGGTATGGCGAGCAAGACCGAGTATGAAAACTTAAGGGCTCGCATAAAACAATATCAAAAAGAAACTGGGGCTAACTTTACGAGAGAACGCTTGCATAGATTATTTAAAAAATGGGGAAATTATGTTTATCTGCATTATCTCCCGGTTAATGCTTCTCGGGAAGTAATTTTAACACTGGAAGACCGATTGATTGCATCTTTAACGCCGCCTTGCAATGCAGATATTAGAGTGAAGTCTGTAAAAACTGCCGTCAGGGCATTTAATTGAGGAGATACTATGAAGATACCTGTTATACGAGGAAAAATTGGGAATTGGAAATACTATTCAGGTGTTATGTCTTTTAAGGACATTGCCGCATCTGTAACTGCATCTATAGGAGAAGTTTACCAGCCTTCCTGTTTAGATGAACTTTTGCAACGCGAACTCACAGACAATTATCAAAATATTAAAAACTATATTTTGAATGATAACGAACGTTTTTTCAACGCAATCATTTTGGCCATTTATAATGGTGATCCGCAATGGTTGGAAGTTGAATTCGATGATCAAGAGCGTGAGTTTACCAACGTTGGATTCCTTTCTTTTACTGGTGAAGAAACGATTTTTCCAGTAGATGGACAACACAGAGTCGCTGGTATAATTGAATCAATAAAAGAAAATGAAGACCTAAAAAACGAACAAGTTCCAGTTATTTTTATAGCCCATAACAACAATGATGCCGGAAAGAAAAAAACAAGAAAGTTATTTTCAACACTTAATAGGCGCGCAAAGCCTGTCGGTCAAAATGAAAATATAGCTCTTGACGAAGATGATGTGTGCTCGATTATAACGAGAGATTTAGTGCAAGAAATGCCACTTTTCTCTGGCAATAATATAGTTAATAGCCTTGGAAAGCAAATCCCTAACTCTAATGAAACAGCAATTACTTCCCTGATAACACTATATCAGTGTGTTGATATCATTGTAAAGCATGAATTGGCTAAAGAAAAAATTACGGGGAATAAATACAAGCAATATTTACTGTATCGTCCGAATGACAATGATGTTGAACGCTTGAAGACATATGTTTTTAATGCTTTTGAGTCGTTTAAAAATAATATTGATGATATAAGAAATTATGTTGCCTCCGAAAGAACGAACAAAGCCGCTTCATATAGAAATAGTAATGGAGGCAATCTTCTGTTTAGACCTATTGCTATCACAGAATTTTTTGCCGCAGCAAACATATTGATTGATCGAAAGGCTTACTCAGTAGACGAAGTTTTTAAAGCACTAAATGGTATAGTCTTTGATATAAATGCCTCTCCTTGGAAGGGGCTCGTTTGGGACGGTAGCAAAATTATAAACAGAGCTTCCAAGCAAGTTATAAAATTGCTGATTGTACATATGGTTGACGCGGATTGTCTCACAACACAAGAGAAAAAGAAATTGTTGGAGGGATATTGTAGTTCTTTGAATATTTCGGAAGGTGAAGCTAATAACATCTTGAATCAATATAAAAAGACAAGAAATGATTAGTTTCAATAATTTTTTTCTCTGGACTTCATTCACTTCCTGTGGTATGTTGTGAGCTACTACAAAGAAAGGATGTGATCGAATGATCGACAGAAGAACAAAAAATGCGGAGATATTCCGCGACACCGAGCGGCGATACACGTCGGATCCGACTCTGATACAAGCCGTTCAGCAATCAACAAACAATTAGGTTTTTATAGCTGAAAGCGAGGATATAACTGTTTCTTCAGCTAACAAAACAGAAAAGGCAAAGGTGGTCGTCAGCGGGAAACGTTCGCTCGAAGCAGCTGAAGTTTATGCCAAGCAAGACAAGAAAGTCTGCGTGCTGAACTTTGCTTCTGCGACGAATCCCGGTGGCGGAGTTGTAAACGGCTCGTCCGCCCAGGAGGAATGCATTTGCCGATGCACGACGCTGTATCCGTGTCTGAATACCGATGCGATGTGGGACGCGTTTTATAAACCTCATCGTAAGGCGGCGAATCCATTATACAACAATGACTGCATTTATACTCCGGACGTCTGTGTATTCAAAAGCGACACGAATTTTCCCGAAATCTTGCCGAAAGATGAATGGTGGATTGTCAATATTCTTACCTGTGCGGCACCGAACCTGCGTGAACGTCCGAGCAACGCAATGAATC
>JAZNPB010000092.1:0-5571 GCA_045589435.1 Eubacteriales bacterium
AGGTATATTTGTTGCGGGTGACTGCCGTAAAAAAGCAGTGCGCCAGGTCGCAACAGCCTGTGCCGACGGCGCAGTTGCGGCAATTTCTGCTTGCAGATATATTGATTCGCTCTGATAGGTATAAAACAAAAAGAAACTCCCATGATACTTTTGATGTATCATGGGAGTTAATATTTTGGGGCACAACATCATGTCAGACGGGCGAATTTCTATTTAATTTTCTCTGCCTCCGAGAGCATATTCTCAATAAATATCCCATACCCTCTCGTTGGGTCGTTTACAAAAACATGCGTAACGGCTCCAACCAGCTTCCCATTCTGAATCACTGGAGACCCAGACACAAGTGATGTCAATACAGGATCAACATTATGTTTTTTTATAAAAAATGAGCTATAAATCATTTTATATCCAATACTTAAAGAATATACAGAAATTATACAAACATAAAAAGATCATTTTCTTTTCTATATTGAGAAGGAGTTTTGTTATTCACTTGTTTAAACCGTCGACAAAAATAAAACTGATCGCTGAAACCGAGTTCATCACTGATTTCTCTAATAGAATAGTTGCTATGTATTAATAAATATTTAGCCTTGTTCATGATTAGATTATCAACATACTGACCCAATGTAACTTCCACTTCTTGCTTAAATTTTTTACGAAGACTGTTTAAAGGCATGGAAACAAAATCTGCAATTTCGTTTAAGCTTAGGTTCACATTTAGATTTTTTTTGATATAATCAATAGACTTTCCAACAAACGCCGAATATTCTTTGTGATGTAATTCGAAATTATAGGTTTCGATGAAGTTTATTATTGTATTGTATAAAAAACTTTTTGTTTTGAGTGTGTTTAATAAATCTCCATTCTCATATTCAGCAAATAGATTTTCTATAGTTTCAGGCTCTGTCGGAAGTGAGAAAATTCCATTAAACTTAGAAAGCAAATCATAATATTCATCAGATGAAAACGAAACATGAAAAAAGATTTTCTCACAAAAAATATCCTTTACACCGCTATACGAGAATTCTGTTTCGGCGGGAATAAGATAAACATTGCCGGCTATCATTTGTATTTTTTTATTTTTATAAAAAAGAAATGCTGTTCCACTTTTTACATAGTATAGTCTGGAAAAAGGACTTTTTACATTTGTGGCATTCCACTCTTCATCCAAAGTGGCGGTACCTACTATAATAGAACTGATTTCATAATTTAAAATTTTTTTAGTATCTATTATTTTCATGCCAAAAACTCCATATTTTTATATCTTAAAATGCATTTACTCTCGGTAAATAAAGTGATATAATATAAACAATGTATTAATTATAGCATAAATAAATGTTATTTTCAAGGGGGAATTATGAAATGTTAACCACAAATTCAGAATACGAACTATTAAAAGAATCTTTAAAAAAAGAAAGTTTTCATACTCTTAAAAGGCGAATTTTAAATGGCGATTTTTTAGATCCTTTAGAATATAAGGCAGTGTTAGATAACACGAAGGATGCACGTATGGCATGGTGGCGTGAAGCACGCTTCGGTTTTTTTATTCATTTTGGATTATACTCTCTTACGAAGCGTGGCGAATGGACACTTGCCCGCGATGGAATTTCACCTAAAGAATATGAAAAACTTGCAGAACATTTTATGCCAAATCAAAATGCTGCAGAAGAATGGGTTTTGACTGCAAAAGCCGCCGGAGCTAAATATGTTGTGTTAACAACCAGACATCACGATGGTTTTTCGCTTTGGAATTCAACGGTTAATCCTTTTAATTCATGCAACTATGGCTGCAAAAGAGATATTGTGGCGGAGTTTGTTGCAGCTTGTCGCAAACATAATATGAAAATTGGTTTTTATTCATCCTTAATGGATTGGCATCATCCGGATGCTGCTCGCATGGCATTTGACATCAAAGCACGTGCAAGGTTCTTGCAATATCTCGAAGAGCTCAATATAGAATTACTCACAAATTATGGTAAAATCGATATACTATGGTACGATATGGCGTATCCCAACAAAAGTTCTGATGGTTGGAATACTTTGCAACGAGATCAAAAGCTGCGCTCATTGCAACCTGATATAATCATCAATGACCGCGGCAGATTGTTTTCTGATTTTACAACAAGGGAAGAAGCAGTACAGTCTTGTGATGATGACTGGGAATCCTGCCTGACCTTTAACACATTAAGTTGGGGATATATAGATGAAGAACAGGCACAAAATTATGCATACACCCCACATACACTAATAAAAAAGCTTAACTATATCTGCAGAAACAAAGGAAATCTCTTGCTAAACATTGGTCCTCGTCCTGATGGTACAATCGCGCAACACGAGAAGTATACTTTAGAAAAAATGGGTAAATGGCTTAACAAATATAAAAATGTCATTTATAACAATAACCAGCGAAGTGCCAACGGTCTCATAGGGCTAAATTGCTATGGAGAATACGGTTCAGATATGCTTTCCGAGCCAACCGCAATAGGCAATACCGTATATATTTGGAATTTTATTTGGCCCAAAGAGGGTACATATCGTATAGCTGGATATAAAACCATACCTCAAAGGATATATTATGCAGACACCGGCGAAGAAATTAAATTCTGTTATGATAAAGAAAATTGCTGCATCATTTTACAAGATTTACCCGCATCTTCCATTGATAAAATTTTGGGTATAACCATAATAGCAATTGAGTTCGCTGAAAAACCTCGTTTCAAATTCTGCATCAATTATCCTCATGTTAACGATGGTCATTTGGAAAACTCTGGGCTACTCCATTGAGTCAATTTAAAACCGAGGTTCACGGTAAAATGCGAATCTCGGTTTTATGATTTTTAAGATATTTCCTTTAAATTTTCCTCCGACACATTTTGGGCAATCTCAAGCATATTCTCAATAAATATCCCGTATCCTCTCGTTGGATCATTTACAAATACGTGTGTCACAGCTCCAACTAATTTTCCATTCTGAACGATTGGACTGCCGCTCACGAGTGTGTTCAAGTAGGGACAACACATTTTTACAAATTATTGCCCGTTTCGACCTTGTTTGTTAAGAAAATTGTCCTTTTTGTCGTTTTCAAGTATATTTCGTTAATCGAACAAATTCCCTCTATATTTAGCATTTATACATAAAAGCATCCTTTGGACGATTCCTTGTGGAATGCTTGAAAATTGAAAAAGGGATACTGAAACGGTTTCACAGTATCCCGTTAAGCTTATTTATCTTTATCCCAACGATAGGTAATATTTAAAGGACAAAAATTTAATACTTTCATTTTCTAGTGAATTCATTCGCCTTGCCTCGAATGGTTATCGCGTGTTTTTTGTATTCATCATTGGGGTATTTATCATCGTGATCGCTCACTGTGCTTGAAAGTCCTTCTATTGTTCTCATGGCTTGACCAAGATTGCCACCCGTTGCGATCAATTCATTTTGAAGAGCCTTTACATTGATTCTTCTGAGGGGAATATCTTCTGCAAGTGAAATGCAAGTCGCAACGCCTGCGGCTTCTCCCATAGAAAGACAGCACAGGATCAATCTTGCACCCGATTGAGCGTATATGTCGGAGGAGAGGTTTCTTCCTGCCACGAGTAGGTTTTCCACGCGAACGGGAATTAAACAACGATATGGAATATCGTATGTTCTGTTTGGCTCAAATTCGGCAAATTCCGCCGTCTGTCCTTTGGCGTTGACAACAGGCTTTCCATCGGGAGGCGGCGTTGTAGTGCCGAATCCACCGGAATTGCTGATCACATATTGCACTTCGCCGTTCAACATTATGGGAGCCCATTTGATGTTACCTGTTTCTTCAAAGTTGTGAATGTCATAACCGTGGTTTGAGATCGCAATTACATCGTCATGCTTACGGCAGAACGCGATATCCTCTGCGGTCAGACGGTATTCACCGATGATTCGTCGGCTCTCACGAACCCCGAGCAGGCTTGCCGTGGTCGTGAGGAAGGAGTTCTCGAAACCGGGAACGCGCTTTTTGATGTATTCCGCAAGCATAGATGCCTGCTCCCGTCCCTCGAAATACATACGTGTCAGGTCTCTGCTGTCCAAAGGGAAGCACCTTCTCGAATGAACAAAGCAGATACTTACCTCATCCATGCCGCAATTCTGGGGTCTGCCCGGCACGTGGGTTATCCAGTTGAGGTGGTTGTCGGATTCATAAGGCAGCAGCCCGCTTGCCAGATCCTCCTTAATCATGTTTACCCATTTGGGATCTTTTTTCTTCAGTTCAGATGTTTGGTATGCCTCCCAGTTGACACCGCCGAGAATAAATTCGAGAGAGCAAGCCTGACTCATACCATCCTCGGGGCGTCCGCTTTCAGTTTCCGCGCCTGCATAATAAGCGAGGTCGGAGTCACCTGTGGCATCAATAAAGCGCTTTGCAGATATGTATCTGCGTCCGTTTTTAGTTTGGATCACAACACCCTTTACGGTGTTGCCGTCCATTACCGTATCAACGACGCTTGTTACCAAAAGAACGTCCACTCCGTATTTTTTCACCATTTGGTCGAGGACGAGTTTGTGCTTTTCAACGTTCGTATTTCTGTGCCAATGTCCCTCAATGGCTTCGAGCTCATCCATCATCTCTCTGCCGATACCCGATACGAAATCAAGCGGAATGTTGACAAGACCCATTGTTGCAAGACCGCCAAGCGCCGAGGTCGCCTCTATAAGCAGCACCTTATAACCGCGTTTTCCAACTGCGATCGCTGCACCGAAGCCCGCAACTCCACCGCCCGCAACGACGACGTCATAATCACCATAAAAGGGAATCTCTTTTACCGTTTCCATAATCTTTTCATTATTGAAGTCGATCATTGTTTCATTCCTTCCTTTTCATTTTTCAATTTTTACGATTGCCTCGGATGCACAATTTTTTGCACATTTTCCGCATCCGATACACTTTTCTTTGTCAATATGCGCTCCGTTCTTATCCATTGTTATCGCATGGACCGGGCATGCATATTGACATTCCTGACAAAAGCAGCATCCCGCCTCTACACTGTATTTTACCATAATGCACCTCCTTGTTTATGAGTATACTAAAAATAGTGTAAGTAAGCAATAGACACGTTTGACTTGTATTAGCACAATTTTTACCTGAGTGTTGACAAGCACTATGGTTTATGTTACAATTTTAAATGAGGTGAGGACATGCAAACAACAAAAAAATCACAGATTTTATAAACGCGATCAGAGAGTTGAGCGGCGTTGGTATTTGCTATTATGATCTGAATATTTTTTTCAATTACGATAAATACGGTATCAAAAATAATCGTGGGCATTATTGTGAGTTTTGCGAAAAGACGAGATCTTTATCAGGTGGAAGAGCTGCCTGTGAAAAATGTGATAAAGGTGAAGCCATAATGCTTGCAAAACAGTATAGGGAGCCTTTTTTTTACGAATGTCATATGGGGATGAGAGAGTTGGTAATTCCTTTGATCCGAGAAGAAACGCTGTTAGGTCTGATTTTTGTCGGGCAATCTCGCACAGAGGATGCTTCTAACGAGAGGCTCGAATCAAACGTGCGCCGCTTGGGCGGTGATCCCC
>JAZNPB010000093.1:0-2826 GCA_045589435.1 Eubacteriales bacterium
TGTTTGAAAAGAAACAACACCTTGGAGATTGTATTGTAAACGAGAGGTTTGCAAATACATCTCGCAATCCTCTCGTATTTTGAGCGTCAACGAATTATGAAAGGATTTAAAAATGGAAAATTTGACGATACGTTTAGAGACCGAAAAAAACTACAGAGCAGTAGAAGAACTGACCCGCGAGGCGTTTTGGAACGTCTACAAACCGGGTGCGGACGAGCACTACTTCGTGCACATGATGCGAAATCACCCCGATTTCATACCCGAGCTGGCATTCGTGCTTGAGAAAGACGGCAAGATCATCGGCAATATTATGTACACCAAGGCTTGGCTTGAGGATGAGAACGGAAACCGCAAGGAGATCCTTTCCTTCGGTCCCCTTTGCATTGCGCCGAAATATCAAAGGCAGAAGCTGGGTAAGCTACTCATCGAGCATTCCTTTGAGGCGGCTCGTAAGATGGGCTACGACGTGAATATCAACTTCGGCAATCCGGGCAATTACGTCAGCCGTGGGTTCGTTAGCTGCAAAAAGAAAAACGTGAGCTTTGTGGTGGATGGCAACTTCCCGACCGCACTTCTCGTTTGCGAGCTCGTTCCGAATGTGCTTGACGGCAAGAAGTGGATGTATATCCCCTCCACTGCCGCCGATTGCTGTGAGGATATCGCCTCTGTCGTAGCATTTGATGCGACTTTTCCGCCCAAGGAAAAGAAGTGGATGCCCAGCCAAGAGGAGTTTTATATCTATAGTCATTCATCGGTAGTACGATAAACGTAAACGCCGCTGAGGTGGAGATATCCATCTCAGCGGCAATTTTTATCTTTTTTTATAAATCACAAGCTCGGGATTTTCGCCGTTTTCCTCGTAGGTACAAATGAGGATAAAATCCATATTGGCGACGACACCGAAGCATCGGTCGCCGCCGAATTTGCATTCCAGCTGATTGCCAAGATATGTGGCGTTATCGTCGAGGAATTTGACGGTCTTGCCGTTTGGGAGACGGTATTCCAGATTGACGTAACCGCCCACAAGAGCATTGAGTTTTTCAACCTTCGGCATTCCTTCCACACCAAGGGCGTTGATCTCATCGATAAGTTTACGCTTGAATCCTTCGAACTTTCCGCCATCATCAAGGTTTTTATATTTCTTCCAATAGTCGAGTTTGGGGAGCATCTCCTTCAAATAGGCGCGAGCCTGCTCCGAGGGAAAGGCCTCGCTTGCCATATTCGCTACGCAGACCTCGATCAGATCGTCCATATCGTGATACATATACTCACCGTCAGCATAGCACCACTTGCAATAGTCTTCGTTGAAAATTCCATCTTTCTCACGGCTAACATCGCTATCTTCCAGAGGCATACCACAGCATTGGCAGATCAACTCTCTCGGAGAGCCAAGGAGTGTGTTGATCGAAACATTGAAGAGTTTTGACAGGAGCTTCAGCGTTTCGGTGTTGGGCACCGTTTCGCCGTTTTCCCAACGGCTGACAGCTTGACGAGTGACGAATACCTTTTCGGCAAGTTCCTCCTGGGAGAGTCCATGTTTCGTTCTGAGTTCCAGTATAATATCTTTCGTTTCCATATGTTTTACCGCCCTTTTTTACTGTAGTTATATTATAACAGATTGCGGGGTGAATCACAAGCAACGCGCTGTTGCTATCGCACCTTTTTCATTGTCTACTGCGGGGCAGAATTTGGACAGCATTTAAATCCAACGCAGCGTAGGTTGAGATTTTGCCGGTTATCCATTATACTTAAACCAAAGGAGAGTTGTTATGGATACTTATATTACAGGTGCGGTGATCAAGCGGTTGCGTGAAAATAAAAATTTAACACAAAGTAATCTTGCAGAGATGATCGGTGTGAGCAGTAAGGCTGTTTCAAAATGGGAGACGGGAAAAGGACTTCCTGACATATCTCTCATCGAGCCTTTAAGCACGGCTCTCGGCGTTTCGGTCATGGAACTTATGTCGGGAGATATGGTTATCAATAAAAATGTTTCTTCCAACATCTTGCGGTCAAAATTTTACGTGTGTCCTGTGTGCGGCAATGTAATTCGTGCCATGGGTGATGCGGTGATCAGTTGTTGCGGTATTAAGCTGCCACCGCTCGAGGCAGAAGAAATTGACAAGGCACACGAAATTAACATAGAAAAGATCGAGGACGAGCATTTTATTACTGTGAAACACGATATGACAAAAAGCCATTTTATTTCGTTTATTGCCTATCTTACTTCGGATAGAGTTCAATTTGTAAAGTTCTATCCCGAAGGCAACGCCGAGACAAGATTTCAGTTTCGCGGCAACGGATATTTGTATATTTACTGCAATAAGCACGGACTGATGAAAAAGAAAATATGACTTGACTTTTGACGGAACAAGAGTTACTATACGGACGACAACATACTCCCCGAGTACGGCAGATGCCGTATTCGGGGAGTAACTTTTTGATCACATATTATCCCACTTCTGTGACCTGAACACACGGATATAAAGGAGATAAAAGCATCAAAGAGGATGTGATTTTGAGCAGAAATGGTTAGAAATAACCGGAAATGTCTATAAAGTAGGGTTTTCCTATCATTCGGGAGCAGGAGGCGGGTACCGAACGCATATCGTTGGGTCGCCGAGCGGTTAGTATGCGAAGCTGAAGCATACGGCTAATCCCTTCACTCCGACCAAAAACGATTGAAAATTAAAGGTTTTCAGTCGTTTTTCTTTTATTGCTTTAGTTGTTGATTGGTGATATAATCAACTCGACAAACCTGAATTTATCGTACACCAATATTTTTTCAAAAAAGTATTGACTTTTACGCTCCGTCATAGTGTATGC
>JAZNPB010000094.1:0-2261 GCA_045589435.1 Eubacteriales bacterium
CGAATGCTTCGCAATGGAGGAAGAAGATGACCTGTGCCACGATTGCGCAAGTCGGAAGAATTCCCCCGACGAGCAAAACGAATGACGGAGGTAGGAGATATGAATGATGATATTGTATGATAAGAAATCTTTAACCCCCAAGACCAACGTAAATAATCAATATGGAGGAAAAAATCAATGAAAAAATTGTTGGCAATATTACTCTCAATGTTCATGCTCCTATCGCTCGTGGCGTGCGGAGATAAAGATGATCCGCCCGTAGGAGGCGGTAAGACACCGCCAACAGCTTCCCAATGGGCAGATGCAGGCATCAGCGGAACTTTTACGGCAGACGTGAAGGGCGAGCTTGCACTCAGCGTTGTGGATAACGGCGAGATCTCAATGAAGTGGACGGGATCGGACGAGGCGAGCCTCGATAACACGATTACGTGGCTGAAAGGACAGGGCTTCACCTCCTACGGTGGACAGAACGCAGAGAAATCAACCGAGGAAGGCGGCAAGAACAAGTCCTATACCGCAGAAAAGACGGTAAACGGTGTAAATCCCGTAAGCGCAAGCGCAGACGGCGGCTACTCGGTAGTTCCTCTTTCCTTTACTCTTACTGCATCGGCAGATGAGAGTAAAAGGATGATTGCCGAAACCTTCTACATAACCGAGGACTTCTCAATTATGGGGCAGTCCTTCAAAGCAGGCGAGCTTTACCTCGACATCTATGTGGCTACAACGCCCGGATCGACATCCTCACTTCTCACAGCATGGCCTGCAAGCGAAATCCAAAATGCTCTTGGTGAAAGCATTCCTGCTTATACGGGCACGGCAAGCGGATATCAGTTCGTAAACGGCTCGCTCGGCTCGGTCAAGAACTTACAGGTCAACGTATTCGGCGCAGGCGAGGCAGATGCGACAGCGTACAAAAATCTCCTTGCACAGAACGGATACGTATTAAACGATGACGTTTATGAAAAGACCTTAACAAGCGGTGACAAAATTCAGATCATGGCTTTTGCATCACAGGGCTATCATCCCGATACCTTCCAAATGACAGACGTGGTCAACATCACGATAATGCTTGAAAAGAATTCGGGCGCATATACCGCTTGGAGCTCTCTCAATCTTTCGGTGTTTAACGGTGCAGGCATCCCTGCTTATAGCGGTGGCACGAGCTTCGATCTTGACGATATCGGAGCAGAAACCATTAAGAGTGAAAAGGAATCTATCGAACAGGCAATAGCGATGATGGCAGCCTACGAATCGATGCTTGATGAGGAGCAGAAGGCAGAGCTTGCAGCTCTCCGCGCACAGCTTCCTTACTTTGATGAGATCGAGTGCTATACGATTACCGTGTACGGAACGAATGCGGATCAGGCAGACGCATACGAAACCGCGCTGACGAACGCAGGCTTTTTATATGGCGTAAAAAAGACCGCAGACTATGAGTTTGAGGTTGACGTGAACGCGGATGACAACAAAGCAATCATCACGATCACCCGTATGCCGATAGAGCTTCTTGACGATTCAAGCGGTAGCGGTCAAGGCGGCAATACTCCCGTTGAAGATGAAACGCTTGATTTTAGCGACCTTCCAACGAACGTGAAATTTAATTATACTTACAGCGGTGCTGTTTACACGATTACGAAGATAGGAAATGATTACCTCCTCTCTCTTAACGGCACATACGTCTTTTTGAAGGCATCCGGCAACTCGTGGATCGAGTATGCATATAGCGGTGGAAGTTGGACAGAAGGCTCAGCGTATACGGAGCTTGACGATCACTCGCTGTTGAGATCGGTTGCAGACCTTCTCTTTAACAACGACCTATCCGACTTTACCAAAGGAGAAAGTGAAACGGTTGCAGGTGTAGCTTGTGACGTGTACACTTATACCGATGACAGTGCGGCTGCCTACGGAATAACCATTGTAGAAACGAAAAAGGTGACTGCCGAAGGCTTTGTATTCTATCAAAGCGAGGCATACTTTATGTATGGTCAGGCATCCTCATCATTGACAGACCAGATAACCCTGTGGGATACGAGCGTAACGGTATTTGACATCGATATCCCATAGTAATATAAATAATGAAAAAAGGAGATGGAATATGGGAATTTTTGATAAAATTACGCGAGGCATAACACGCGGAATAGGTAATGCCGTATCAAATGCTACTCAAAAGGCGGTGGAAAGAAAAGCGACGGAAATACTAACTCCGAAAATAAATCAAGCGGCAGATACTATAGCAGGCAGTACATCGCAGTCTAGTCAGA
>JAZNPB010000095.1:0-4551 GCA_045589435.1 Eubacteriales bacterium
GTGGTTATGTATAAAGATCAGGGCTTACAGCGCAGCCAGCAGATGTTTACAGATTTGAACAAGCACGCTGTAACGACCTCGAAATCTTTGAATACACTTTACGAGTCCAAGGATCCGACAGCGCTTATCACAAAGAATGTAATTAACGGCATCAACTTCTTACGTAAGTATACTGATAAAGAAAAGGACAATCTGAGCAAGTTCTCCTCCAACATCTTCACTCTGAACACTTTCTACACCGCTCATAAGAGAATCACTAAAATAATTGGTACTTCCCCGAAAGCGGAAAAAACGATCATGTCGTTTTGGAACAATGTCGTTGCTAATATGCGCGAGTGGAATGAAATGGATGCAGGCGAGTTGAGCAAAAAGAGTTTGAGAGAAGATTACATTACCACGCAGGGATTGATTATTCTTGCGTTCGGCAGACTTTGCGAATTCTATTGTGCAAATCCCTCGATTGATATGGCGAAAACGCTTAAAGGCTTGAAAAAGATTGATTGGCTCCGTAACAATGAATCAAGTTGGATGCACCGCGCAATCAAGCCTACCGGAAAAATCAACAGAAATGAACAAGGTATTTTCCTTACCTACGTAGAAATAAAGAGATTACTGAATCTCCCGATTTCTGATGATGAGCTGAAAAAAGAAAAGTTATTATTGGGGTAAAATTTTATGGGACCTTATACTGGTAAATTCCAAGCATTTGAAGATATCATAAAAGAAATTATGGTTGTCTATAAGCACGACGAACGTCCGTGGCTTATTGGATACAGCGGTGGTAAAGACTCCACCCTTCTCGTCAGCCTTGTTTATGAGGCAATGAAGCGATTAAAAATGGCAGGCTCTGAATTGAGCAAAACTATATACGTTATTACATCGGATACGATGGTAGAAAATCCTATCGTAAAGGATTATATGCATTCCTCCTCTGATAGCATCAATCGTGCAGCTCGTAGAGATAGATTGAACATTCAAGCATCTGTTATCTATCCCGAGGATGATCAGACCTTTTGGAGTCGCGTTATAGGATTGGGATATCCTACGCCCGAGCCTCCCGGATTCAGATGGTGTACCGAGCGTTTGAAAATCAACCCGATGAACAAATTTGTAAACGAGCGCATTAAGGAAAGCAAAGAAATCGTTATCCTTCTCGGTGTTAGAAAAGGTGAAAGCCTTACTCGACTGAAGACTATCACAGCGAGAGAAATCGAAAACAAGCTTCTCAATATGCACAATGATATTCCCAACGCTTACGTTTACAATCCAATTACAGAAATTCCTAACGATCTGGTATGGGAATTCCTACTGAATCCCGATGAAGACTGTAAGAGTCCTTGGGGTACAGACATGAAATATCTCTTCAACTTGTATCAAGGCGAATCCCTTGGAGAAGAACAAAGCGTTCTCGGCGAGGTTGATAGAGAAAAAATCCCCGTTACCGGTAACTCTCGATTCGGTTGCTGGTGCTGTACTATGGTTAAGGAAGACAAGTCCTTACAGAACTTCATTGATAAATCAAGCGGCGAGGATAAGAGAAGATTGATTCTGCTCCGCGATTTCAGAAACAAGCTTCTTGAAATGCGTGAAGATAGCCAAATGCGTGACAACAAGCGCCGTAACGGAACGGTTTATAAAAAGGCTGACGGAACATTTGGCATGGGCCCGTTTACTCTTGAAGCAAGACGCCAGATCTTAGAGGGGCTTCTGCAACTTGAAATTGACACCGGATTAGAGCTCATCACCATGGGCGAACTCAAGACCATCGATAAAATGTGGGATGAAGAAGGTGATCTTACCTGCAGAAGACTGGTAGATACCTATTATAAGGTGAAAGGTAAAAAACTGCCTTGGGATCCCTACAAAGCGCCTCGATTCGATGAGGAAGCAATAGTTGCAATCGAGGAAGTTGCCGTCAAATTTGACATTCCTGTCGAGCTTATTACCAAGCTTATCGTTTCTGTAGATGAAAACAAGCACATTACTCGAAACAACAAGCTTCAAAAGGCATTTGACCAAATCATCAGTCAAAACTGGTTGCACTACAATTCTATAGAAAGGGCCTTTGATAATGAAGATTAAACAAATAAAGCTGACCAACATTGGCCCTTACATTAACGAGAATAAATTTGATTTTGATTTGTCCGATAGTGTACGAAGAATGGTTTTGGTTGGCGGTAAAAACGGCGCTGGTAAAACCACGTTGTTCAAAGCAATAAAAACATGTTTGTATGGCTGTGTGGCATATGGATTTGAAGCTATTAACGCCAAGTATTACGCCGAAGTTGAAAAAATCATCAACGCTAATGAAAAACTAAAAAAGGTAGGCGAAGCCGGCGTTACGATAGATCTTGTTCTCGATGACGGTAAATACGATACAACGTACACATTTGTACGTCAATGGCGCGTAGCCGGAAAACGGATTACCGAAACCTTTGACGTGTATAGAGAAGGTGAGCTGTTAGACCTCACGGAAAGAGGCGACTTCGAAAGTTATATTCTTCACCTCTTGCCCCCCAACCTCTTCCGCTTCTATTTCTTCGATGGTGAGCGTTTGAGTGATTTTGTATTCAACGGAAACAAAGATTCCGACTTCAGAGAAGCCTTTCTGAAGCTTTGTAACCTTGATACTATGGAAATCATCCGTAGTAATTTCCGCAGAATATCGCGCGGTGCAGCTCAAGACAGCGAGGCATCTGCTACTGAATACGAAACCTGCTTAAGGGATGATATGCTGGCGCAAGGTAGAATCGATGCCGCACAGGAAGAATATAATGAGCATTCTAATGAAATCCTGAACATCGACGAAAGCTTGGCAGTATTAGAGAAAACCTACTCTAAAGGTGGAGGAATTTCGAAAAAAGATTGGAAAAGCATGCAGGAGCAGTTGGCGAAAGAGGAAGTCAAGCGTGAAGAAAAACGCAAATGGCTCAAGGATATTGCTAACAACACTCTCCCATTTATTATCTTGAGAGAGCAGCTCTTTGAACTTAAGGATCAGATTATGCTCGAACATAAGGCACAGGTTGATGCTAATGTAAAAGCAACAATTGATACACCTGCCATTCATTCCATCATAATTAAGGTTCTTGAAGATTCTCACGTTGAACTTTCAAAGGATATTACCCACAAAATCGTTTCAGAAATATGCGACTATACAAGCAGTACCGAAACAATTACGCCCATTCTCAATCTTTCAAACTTGGACCGTTATGAACTAAATTCCAAAATCAACTCGTTAACAGCATTCGATATCGATAGAATTAAAAAAGCTACCGACGATATCGAAGCCTCGTTACAGCACACCAAGCGCATCCGCAAGAAAATGGAGAAAAGCAGCATAGACAACTATGATGAATATCTTCAGAAAAAGAGTGAGCTGAACGAGCAGAAAGCTGAACACACAAGCAAGCTTTTGGAAATCGAAAAAGAAATTCAACGTTTGAAATCTGACAAGGCAGTTACTGCATCAAGACTTGCTAAAGCGAAAGCCAACTACGAGGCTATACTGAAAAAACGTTCGATCAATGACATCTCTGCGAGAGCGCTTCTGGCGTTTGATGAGTTGCAGGATGTTCTGTACGCCAAGAGTATCAAGGCGGTTGAACATCAATTCCAGATTCACTTCAGCGCACTTATCAACAAATCTGACTTGATAGATGGTATCCACATTGATGACAATTTGAATGTCCTTCCTTACAAGAATAAGCATTTCTACGCAAGTGATATAAGAAGAACGCTCAATACTAACGGCGAGGAATACATCATCGCCCAAATTGGATTCCACGCATTTGAGATTCTGAAAGAAAAACTTAAAAGCGGTGAAGTAGAGTTTGAATTGCCCGTAGAAGTTAAGCAGCAACTCTCTGCAGGTGAAAAACAGATCTTTGTTATGGCACTCTATCAGGCACTTTCACACCTCAATAAGATCAACGTTCCCTATATCATCGATACGCCTTTTGCCCGTATCGATAAAGAACATCGAAGCAATATTCTTGAACACTTCTTCAAGGAGCTCAAAGGTCAAATCATTATCCTTTCGACCGACGAAGAAATCGTATCGAATTATATGGATGTTGTATCCGATGTTATTTCTAACACTTTCGTACTCAATCACACCGCGCTTGGCAACACCGAAATTTTGTCTGGCACTTATTTTGGAGGTAGATCATGACAAATAAACTTCATACCTCAGTGCAAACACAAGAAATCTTCTTTGCACTCGGACAGTCTTTAGGTCTTCAACCGTATATTCTTTCTAAACTTGCGATAGCATTGTCAATCCGCCAAGGAAAGCTGAAAAAGACTGATTATGAAACCGACAATAACGGTTTGGAACTCAGCAGACAAACGATTTTCGGAGATCATGATCTCATCTTCAAAACATTGATAATAAACTGTGAAAACAAAGCAATGTGCGAAGACGATTATTTTCCCGGCGCAGTAAAAGCACATCTTGATAGAGGCGCAAAGTTGCTGGAAGACGAAAAGCGCTACAGCAAAGACTTTTATAACCATCTGTGTCATCTTGACACAAATATCTAAAGGAGG
>JAZNPB010000096.1:0-3193 GCA_045589435.1 Eubacteriales bacterium
ATACCCAGCAGCTCGGTCGCGGTATGCGTAATTGCGAGGGCAAGGATCATCTTATGGTTTTTGACTTCGTGGATAACGCAAGCCAGTATAATGCGCCAAGTCGGAGGCCAAGCGGTCTTAGGAGACAAAAGCTCCTGACAACTCCTTGGCTCACAGAACGACATGGCTACGATCCGACTTATACCCAGCAGCTCGGTCGCGGTATGCGTAATTGCGAGGGCAAGGATCATCTTATGGTTTTTGACTTCGTGGATAACGCAAGCCAGTATAATGCGCCCTACTCGATGCACCGCCTGTTCAAACTGAAGGATTACCACGCAGGTGGAACGGTTCTCGGCAAAAAAGGCGATAGAGAGGCTGAAGCAGATCTTTATGCCAAAGGAGAGCGTCCCGATGCGGTAATTGATTATCCCGTGGATGCTACCGATTACGAAATTGTGGATATCTTCAATTGGCAGGAAGAAGCCGCAGGCATGATCAGTCAGATGGAGTTTATCCGTCGTGTTGACGTTCAATCCGAAACCATCGAACGATATGTCCGAGATGGTATGATCGTTCCCGACCTTGTTGTTCCTATGAGCGAACACCGTAGCTTTAAGTACTTCAAAGAAGAAACACTTACTGCATATGCAGAGCAGTACGGATGGCAGATTATAGACGATAGCAACCGTAAGGATCTGTTTATGGAAATGGTCGAGCAGATGGATATGAGCTATTCTTATAAACCCGTGTTGCTTAAATCAATTCTTACATATGCAGATGCTAACGGAAGGGTAAAAATATCTGACATTGTCTCGTATTTCCGTTCTTTCTACGAGTCACGACGCAATACTGGTCTTGTGGTTGAAAAAGCAAATAGTATTTATACCAAAGGAAATTACACAGACAAGGATGCAGAGCGAAATATTCTCTCAAACCCTTTCAAGCGATTTGAGGATATGAATATGCTTCGCCATACAAAGACACTGGGTGTGGTTGAGGTGGATTCTACTGTCTGGAAAAAGCTTACTGATATTGAGAAGAAGTGGATAGAAGATATTTGTGACGAACGACTCGAGAAATACTATCAGAGGATATCTAAAAACAAGGAGGTATAATGTGTGTTTGCCGCAAGTACATATGAAGAAATTGTATCTATAGAACGTAAAATTGAGAATCAAGAGATTGTTGTCTTTTTGTTTGTTAAACCAAACGATCAAACGGCTTTAGATATAATAAAAGAATTCGAATACATACACTATAATTCAGGCAAGTATTGTTCAATTTATGCGATTGGATACACCGATGACTTTGCAAAAAAGAATGATAAAAGTTATAGGAAAGTGAATTCCGTTTTAGGTTCAGATTGGTATTTTAGCAATAAGGTGTTTGTTGAGTTCAAAAACACTTTAGAAAGCAGAATCGGTTGGAAATATTCGGGAGAAACAGAAGTTTTGATATTACAAAATGCACCCGGTAAAAGCGATCCGTTGAATTTTCAGAATTATGTAGCCATTGATATTAACAAAGGTCTTAGAGAAGGATATATCGATTCGTTTCAGCTATTTATGGAAACGTTAGTGCGAAGTTCTAAGAAACAGGTGGTTGCCAAAATGGCGCTTTCCGATATTCGCAAGAGTCGAATTAGTATAAAAGGAACAATTGAAGATGCTTTAAAAGATTGTAAAAAAGTCCCCACTCCAATAAAGAAGATTATTACAAACAGATTATTCTATAAGTGTGCAAGAAATTATTAACTACAAATGAGAATTCGAACAGCGGAAAAACTCTCTGTTCGAGTTCTCATTTGCATTTTTGTGTTTGTTTTAATAAGGATCATAGGAATTGTTTGATTTGGAACCAACTTGGAGAAAGATGTTGAGTATGAAAAATACCAAGATGTGCGCAATTATGCCCCAGACTCATTTTAGGAATGTGCAGGATTTGACAGAATTGTGAGGACTGCCCGGGGCGTGAATCGCACTCACAAAAGAACGTTGGCGGGGACAAAATTGCGGCATATTGTAAGCCTGCTTTGCCGTGAAAATCTTATTTATTCTCTCAAAAAACCTTATATTACCCTGTATTTGCTCTGAAAGAACTTATGTATTTTGAACATCGATTTTTTGAATCATTTTTACATAAAAATTTTGCTGTTTTTATGTCATATATGGTGTTTGGATCACTGTGAGTAATTGAGAGAAGAAGACTGCCGAGGCGGTCACCCTCGGAAATGCATTTATACCAGACTCATTCTACCAATAAAGCTGAGATTTATAGTTTGTTGCAATTTCAAAATGAGTATGGGAAGTGAAACGGTCAAGGTATAAAAAGAAAAACTTCGGCTAATTTATAAGATTTCTTAAAATTAGCCGAAAAAAGAGCGTTTATCAACAATCGTCGGAAAAATATTTCAACAATCGTCGGAAAAGTGATTAAATGTTACATCTTTTTGTCATCGGTTGCGGGGTTGTCGATAAGCTGACCGTCTTCAGTAAAGCGCGAGCCGTGACAGGGGCAATCCCACGTATGCTCGGCTCGGTTGTACTTAAGGGCGCAACCGAGGTGTGGGCATCGTGGTGCGGTGGGCGTGAGAAGGCCTACTGTCGATTCAAAAGCGTTGATAGCAAGCTGTGGGCGCAAAACGGTGCGCGATGGATCGAAAACAGTAGCATAGCGGTTGGGTTTTTCTTGCACGAGCTCGCAAAGAATGTCTGCGGCGACCATAGCGTTTGTCATACCCCACTTGTTAAAGCCTGTCGCAACGAACACGTCGGGGGTGGATTTTGAATACTGCCCGATATAGGGAACGTCGTCCAGCGTCATGCAATCCTGCGTTGCCCATTTGCCGACGATCTCGGCGTTTTTGTAGTGCTTGCGGGAAAAATCTTCAAGCTCTTGCCAACAGCCGCCGGGCTTTCCCGTGCGGTGTCCGCCTCCGCCGAGGAGCAAAAGGTCGCCATAACTTCGGAATGAAAGTCCCGTATCGGATTCGTCCACATACATTCCGCTGACATTTTGTGCGCCTTTCAGTGCAATAACGTAAGAACGGTGCTGATAGAGCTTCAAGGGGTAAAGTCCGTGCTTATTGTATCATCATTTCCTTACGAGCAATGACTCGTTTCAAGTCTCATACGGCTATCAACATTGCCAGCCTCGCACTGGGACTGACTTGCGCCATCACCATTCTGCGATACGTTCATCAAGAGGTGAC
>JAZNPB010000097.1:0-96757 GCA_045589435.1 Eubacteriales bacterium
GATATGATTGCGTTTTTGCAAGCCAACTCATTGTATTCCCTAAAAGAATCAATAAAGGAATGTACCGCAAAAGTACATATATATATCGGTGAAAAGGAAAATAGTTCTATAAGAAAATCAGCCGTGGATATTCACAACGCCCTGCCAAAAAGTACACTACAAGTTTTGCCAAAATTGTATCACGGCGAATTTTCCATAAACCACGGCAACGATTATGCTCAAAAAATAAGAGAGATCATCAGTATTTGACAAATTCCAATTTATCGAACTAAAATGGGTGCAAAGCCTTGTAGGAAAATGCACACATAGTTCTAAAATTTGCACCCATTATAAATTTGTATCAAAATTTTAGATTACTCACACTATGAGTCTAAGTTGAACCATCAGCTTAGACTCATTTTTATATAAATTTGCAAAGTAAAGGGTGGGACACCAAAATCCCCCCTAAATTAATATCTAATTTAGTGAATTATATCAACCTAGACAAATTGAAATTTATTCAACTCCTAATAAATGCATCGAAATAATCGTCCAACCACTTCTTTGTATTTCGTCCAATATTGTTAGGTAGATTATCCTTATTAAACCATTGAACATTTTTAACTTCATCTTCTTGAAGTACTATTTCACCCTCAAACGAATGACAATAGTAAACGATATTGATGCAGGATACTTCATCACCATTCGGATAAGTGTTATGATACTCTGGTCCAGAATAGATATTTAGCAGTTTGTATTCTAAAACTTTTAAACCAATTTCCTCTTGAATTTCTCTAATCATTGCATCCTCGACGCGTTCATCCAGTTCGATGCTCCCGCCGTGAGTTGCCCATGTATTATCATCTGCTCTTAATTGGAGCAGCACATTTCCTTTGCCATCACCAATAATTGCTCCTGCACAGGGCATCAACAAAGTGCGATGACCTACAATTTTCCTAAGTTCCATAATGTAGCCCATAATAATTTCCTCGTCAAATTCTTATTTATCGGTGATAATAATATATCACAATTTAGTCAGCAAGTCAAGCGCATACAAGTCTTTTTGCTTTGGCGATAAAAGGCAAATCGTTCAATTTTTGCTCAAGTATTCGATCATTGATTTTTCAGTGTGTCCTTGATTTTAGTTAGATTATGTGATATAATGAGTGTATCGAAAAAATTAAGATTTGTGTTACAAGTAATATGAAAGGTGGTGTCATAATGATACATAGATTTACGGCAAATATACATACCGAAGGCGACCGTGCGTATATTGAGATCCCCTTCAACGTATGGGAAGAAACAGGTTTGAAGGGAAATATTCCGTGCAAAGTAGTTATCCAAAAATGTTCTTTTGAGTGCAAACTTATTCCAAAGGGAAAAGGAAAATATTATATCCCTATATCAAAAGAGTATTTATTCGTTCTCGCCTTGGAGAGAGTGTATGAAATCGAAGTGGAGCCCATAGCTACCTTGTCAAGAATCAATCATAACAGTCCATATTCCAGAGAGAATCCTATAAGAAAAATAGATGGAATTAAAGTAATATCAGGTCAAGAGGGATTGTGTGGGCAGCATTGTGTGTCCATGATTGCTGATGCGCCACTTTCCGATGTAGTAGAATTGATGGGAAAAGGGAAAGCGTCTTGGTCGAAGATATTGGAAGCATTGGATTATTATGGAATATCCTACGCACCCAAGGCAGTCTACACTAATGGAACTGCTTGCCAGTTACCCAATTGTTGTATTGTGAATAACGATAATAGATTCATTCTATGGTATAAGGGGACCTTTTGCGGCGTGCACGAGATCGACCCGAAGAATACAAAAAGTTATATTGAGATTTATTGTATCGAGCATTAAGATTACTTGCGTAATAAGAGGTTTCTGTATAGCAATAAAATGGCTTTATAACCGGAAAGGAATCAACGAATGAATGAAAAAATACCAAGTACGCGAGGAATCAAGATATTTGGCATAATAACTATGGCGGTGGGAATACTGATGGCTTTTTTGTCATTGGTTTGCAGTTTCGAAAGCACAAAAAGAGTAGATGAAAGAATATACACGACTGCTTCAATAACTGAAATCATAGTAGATAATTCAGCTGTTGAAGAGATAGATGCTAAAGTTTTTGTTAAATATGAAGTTTCTCAGGAAACTATAATAAGTAAATTAAATTGGTATATATCTACATATAATGTGGGTGATATCGTCGAAATATACTATTACGAAGACGATTTGTCACAGGTTTATCATCCCAATACTGACGTGGTGTTGGTTTGTGCTATCATCATATTTTTGACAGTTGCAGTCATAGGTGCAATTATTTCATTCAGCTCTAAAGTCAGAATTTTTTTAGCCAGACTCCCTGACGAGATATGATATATACTGCAAAATGTATTCAATGCAATTTGAATCTGCCGAGAAATATATTCTAAAATCAAAACAAACACATAATTGAAA
The DNA here is from genome assembly GCA_045589435.1 of Eubacteriales bacterium. GTDB lineage: Bacteria > Bacillota > Clostridia > Oscillospirales > CAG-272 > UBA1740. The sequence continues at coordinate 2,446 of JAZNPB010000097.1, forward strand.
CGAACCCCGAATGCTCGAGGTTCGTTTTTTATATTGAACTATTGTTTAATCGTTTTCATCCATCGGAAGGTCAATCCCGTCATTCTTATCTGTGGGTTCATCGCCGGATGGAGTATTGCTTGCTTCCTTTTCGCAGCCGTCGTTATCACACAGACCGTCACCGTCAGAGTCAACGTGTGCATAGTTTCCGCTTATTATGGGGTAATCGCAAACAGTGCAGAGAACATCGGTGGTGCAGTCACTGTCATCTTCTTTTGATTCATGAGAAACCATTGGGGTGGCGCTATTTCCGCAAGCACATTCATACCAATGCCCATTTTCGTTGGATTTGATGACAACTTCATTATGTTCATGCCCGTGATCTGCAACGATATATCCGCATTCACATCTTTCAAAGCCGTCTTCTCCAACGATGCCTGTTCCACTATGAGCTATAGGTTCGCTTGTTGTTTCGCAGTTTTCATTGGTACAGAGCTGGCAATGCTCGTTTTCATTCAAGACGTATATGTCGGAAAACACGTGTGATTTTGCATCTTCAACAACGGTTGGACAATATATACATTCAACAGGTGTTGTGCAATCTCCGTCATCGGGGGCGGGAGTGTGGGAAGAGTTTCCATCTGTGATAACTTCTTTACATGTACTGCATCTTATTGCTGTTGTACAATCTCCGTCATCATTCTCTGATGTATGACCTAGAGCCGAACCTGAAGTGATGCCACAAATGTTGCAAGTTCTTGGTGTATCGCAAGTTGCTTCATTCCACTTATGGCCAAGTGGTTCGCCTTCGGTTTCTCCGCAAATTATACAAATTCTGGGTGTTGTACAGGTTTCATTTTCCCAATTATGTCCGTTAATTTCACGAACTTCGCCACAGCTGTTGCAGCTTGCATCGCAATCGTTATCATAAGTATGTACACATACTTTTTGGCAAGAACCAAGAAAGGCACACAATGCAACGATTACAATTATTAATATAAATAAAGATGTATTTTTTTTCATAATTTCACCTTCTTTTCGTTTAATGTTTGTTATGGAATAGGCTGTCATCTAACATACTTTTCGCTGTCATAGTGACAGCCTATTATCAGCCTTTCTTATTCTGCTATATATTCTGTTACGGACTTGCCGAGGTTGTAGAGAGCAAGTAGCAGTGCTTTATTAGGGTCAGTCGTTCCTACACTACCGGTATAAGCCTCTATACTTGTTGTAATCTTAGCCACGCTTACTCCATCCTTTGTGATCTCAAGGGTAATATCTTTTGAAACCTTAGTGATCGCAATTGCCTCAGTGAGAAGTAAGTAACTTCCGTCGCCGTTGGATACAAGGTGACTTGCAGATACTTCTTTTCCGTTGAGATTAAGCGTTACGTTTTCAAGTGTTGAAAGATTAAGTGTGAATACGATGTAAGGTACTGTACCTATAACTGTTTCGTGAGAATCAATTTCAGCTGTTTTGTCGATGTTGTTCTCAATAACAGTTTCCTTTTGTGGCTCTCTTTCTGAAGGGGTATATTCCTCTATACCATCGGTTACGAGTGAATTAACATTTTCATTCTTTGCTTTCTGCGCTTCTGCCCCGTATGCAAGAAGATCGTGAATAAGAGTAACCAGTGCCTTGTTGTCACTGTGCTTGAGAAGGAGATTTGTGAGATTTGTCTTTACGCTGTATCCGAGCTTGGATGCCGCTCTCACACCATCTATAAGAAGATATGCATCAATGTTATCGCCTAAGTGTTCGGGAGCGATTTTTTCAAGTGTGAATACATAGTAACCGTCAATGCATTCGCCGTCGACAGTAATTGTATCACCACGGAAGTTGAATTCCATGCTAAGAACTTTGTCTGTTACGAGAGATGCGTCGAACACTTCAACAAAGTACTTCATGGAGATATCTGCGCCGATATTAACGCTCTGACCCTTGATCTTGAGATCACATACTTTGCAGTATCCGTAGTTGTTATAAAGACAAGGGCCGGCAATCTCACCGCATGTGTCGCAGTAGTGGTCAAGGTCTTCATCGAGGCAGTAGGAAACAACTTCTTTGCAGACATCACATAGATGGTCGTCTCCAATTTCGTTTGCGTGTCCGCCAAGGTAGGCAGAACATACGTCACAAGCGTGGTTTGCGGGGTTTTCGTCAACGTGAGGAAGATACTCACCGAATTTCTCGTTGCAAAGATTACATCTTGGCAAACTTGAGCAAGTAGGTCCGCTATTGCTCATGTGGCTCTCGCAAACAAGCGTTCCGCTGTTGCCCCAGCTGCCATTTTCGCCGAATGCGATAGGATTATCGGCTTTGTTTTCTACCGTACCGCGGTTAAGAAGTCTTTCGTTGTACGTGCCACCCTTTACAAGACCGCCTTCGTGATTGAGAAGAAGATTATTGAAGGTACCTCCGCTAACAACACCGCCTTCTCTATTATTGATTGCAGATGTAAAAGTACCGCCGCTTATTGTACCGTAGTTTTCAAAGCTTGTAGAGCAATAGAATGTACCGCTTTCGATAGTTCCATAGTTGTAGAGGTAACCAAGATTGATATGATACTCGCCACCTCGAATAGTAGCGCCTTCGGGAATGGTAATTACGTCTGTTATAGAGATGTTAGCAATGATAACCAATATATCACCAGGCTCAAGGGCTTGCATAGCTTTATAAAGCTGTGAATATCTCTCGTTACCAATCTGTGCAACCACAACAGTACCGCAACCGTATTTGCAAGATCCGTTCTCGTCGAACTCATGGTCAAGAAGTCCACCTGACTCGTTACAAACAGAGCAGTATGAGGGCTGGCCGCAGCGATCACCAACGAAATTGTGACCGGTAGGCTCAATAATTGTTCTGTCTTCTAAAATATCGCCGCAGATTCTGCATACCAGACCGTTTGTGTAACCGACACCTAAGCAGGTAGGACTGGAGCCAGGAAATACGATCTCATCGTGACCTGTGTGCGATACAAAGTTGTCTTTATAGCTATCACCACAAGTAGAGCAGGTATGGGTCGTATAGCCATCTTCTTCACAACCGGGAGGAGTAATCTCTACGGAGTAACTATGTCCAAGTGCATCAACTACATATATGTTATAATGGTCGCAGTTTTGGCAATCCGCTCTTTCTTCGCCACCAACTTCACAGCTGGGTTCTATGGATGTGTATATATCGCCATATTCGTGATCGATATATTCCGTATACTGGCAATTCTCGCATTCAAGCGTCGCCTCGCAAGCTACCTCACCGATAACCGCGTGTTCACCCTTGCAAAGAATCTTTCCATTCTCGCAAGCAAGCTCATTTTCACCGTGTAAAACAGTGCCGGTTGACTCAATTGTAATTTCAATATTATCAACTGGATAGTCGGCAGGGAATTTAGCAATTCCGGAAAGTCTGATCTCGGCAACTCTTGCATTGCCCTTAACTTCAAGCACACTGTTTTCAAACACTGATACCGAAAGCTGACTAGCATCAACATCGTCAAGTATGAGTAAGCTTGAATTCTGCACGTAAGCCTCTCCGCTAATTCTGCCTGTTTTTTTGTCTGAATTATCAAGAATAGTTAAGTTGAAATTAGTACCCTGAATGCTGATTACATTGCCTGCATCACCGGTAGTTTCAAGGTTGTAACCATTAAGATCGAGTACAATATTTACGTCCATTAAGCCGGTACCGACGATACCGCTGATCGTCGCATTAGAAACAAGTAGGTAAGAGCCTGACTCTAAGAACAGGTGATGGAAGTTGGCTTCTGTTACGAAGTACTCATAGCCGTTAAGCTTGCCATTACCATCTTCATCTCTAATAGCTACAGGGAATACTGTATCTTTGCAATAAATACAAGTGTTATCTTCGTAGTAATGCTGATATGTCGCGTTAAGCACAGTGTAGTTTTTCTCGTCACCGCAAACCGTGCAGCGCTCAACTGTGTATCCGTCGTCCACACAAGTAGGCTCAACAGTAACTGTTACGTGATTGTGACCGAGAGAATCAACCGTGTGAGAGGTTCTGGAAAGCTCTTTTTCGCAAACAGAGCAGTAAACTACAAGGTCGTAGCTACCTGCAGAGCTGCAATCAGAGCCGATGATATTCTCGCGAACTGCCGCAGATTCCTTATGCCCAAGAGCAGGTATTTCTTCCTGTGAAATCAATGTTTCACCGCAAACTGAACACTTGCTTCCTTCGGTGTAACCGACTTCTTCGCAGGTAGGATCGGTAGCAGGAAGAACGACTGTATTATGTCCGAGTTTTTCAATTATTACTGTATCACATCTTGTGCAATATTCATCATCTTCGCAGGTGGCAGGACCACTTGTAGCGTGTCCAAGAGGCTCGCCATCTACCTTGCCGCAAGTGCTGCAAGTTTTTGCAGTTTCGCAATCTGCCTCATTCCAAATGTGATTTTCCGCGCATTCAAAGGATTTGTTTTCTGAATTATACACCATCTGAATCTCGCCGAGGTAAATCTTTCCGTCCCCCGCGTAAGAAGTAAAGGTTGAAAGATCATATCCCACTGGGAGATAGATTGTACCGTAGTTTGTAATTATAGAATTGAGAGTTGCGCCGCCCTTAACGTAGAGAGTTCCTGTGTTATAAAGAGTACCGTTGTGGCTTACGTTGTCAAGTGTAAATGTCACACTATCAAGTCCGGTAGCAACATAACCCACAAGTATGCCGCCCTTTTCCTCAGAGCTCTTGAATGTAACGATCAGATTCTCTGCCTGTAGTGTTATTCCGTAGCCACTGCTAGGCATAGTGATCGTGTAACCGTTGAAGTCAAGAGTTACAGTTGTGTTACTCTTTCCAACGCCCGCAAATGTACCTTCAAAGTCCTTAACAACAACAAACTGCATCTCGGGAAGACTGAATATGTTATGAACGTAATCAGCCTTGAATCCGGTTTCGGTTCCGCTGTGCTGACCGTTTCCGTCGGTGTCAACCACCATTACGTATTCGGCTTCGTAGTTACAGAGGGTACATACTCCGTTATCGTAAGTATGCTCTCCCGTAGCCCACTCATATGTGATTCCGCAATCGATACAAACCGCGTCATCGTAGCAGGTAAGCGTTCCACCGTGGTGCTTTTCGTAGTCGGCAATCTCATCGCAGTCATATACGCAGTTTCGCCAATGATAACCGTCGTTATCCCATCTGTATGTGTCATAGAACATATGGTATTTACCGGTGGCGACAACAGTGAGGTCATAATATTCAAGAACGTCAATGCCATTTACATCAAGAATCTTGATGACTGTAATAACCTCGTCGGTTCCGCCAGAAATGAGGGGCTCACCGAGAATTACCGTGTGTCCATCTACAAGACCCTCGCCCTCGTACATTGTGCTATCGAATGGCTTATAATTGACATCCTCATTGTATGTGAATACCTGATCGAGAACAGTAACAGTGAAGCTCGGTCTCACAATGGTAAACGTGAAGCTTGCCTCGCCTGAAACATCACCGATGCCAACCACGGTAGCAGTAGCAGTGCCGGGGTAAACGTTACTTTCGTAGGTAACCGTGTAATTAACGTCGCGAACAAGCCTTACGCCGTTTACACTGATTACTATAGGATCAAGTTCAAGACCGGTGAAAGTTACATTCGCAGGAACTTCCACCACAGCGCTTGTGCCGATTTCGACGGGGATAATTGCAAATTCCTTTGTAAATGTTCCGTAGAAGTTGCCGCGGAATTTGATAGTAGCAGTAGCAGTTCCCGAAGAAGCGTTGTTTTCGTAGATTATAGAGTAATCCTTGCCAAGCACAAGGTCAAATCCGGAAATTACAGCCAGAGGCTCAATAGCCTGACCGTTATAAAAAGCTTCTGTATATTCAAGAGAAACATCAGCCTCAGAAGGAACGTAAGGGTTCACATTGAAAGATACAATATATTCATCATCTTCTGTGAGGTAACCGATTCTGTAATGACCAACGTCCTTCACGTTTGTAAAGTTTCTGTGGAAGGTAAATCCGGAAGCTGTAAATGTCTTTCCAAAAGCGGAGAATACATTACTTACCGCCATCACGATCTCGTTTGCGTGATTTTCGCCGTCGTAAACGATATCTTCCACTACGGGTAGAATATCTCTGTCGATTTCGGTGAAAATGAAGCTTCCAAGACCGTCAAGAGTACCTTCACCCGTAAGTGAGCCGTTCTTTATAAGAGTTCCGTTATTTGTTAGAGTGATACCCGCGGGAACAACCACGGTCGTTTTAATTGGAATAATAAATGTTTCGTCACTCTCAATAACAAAATCGAAGAGAAGTGTGAATTCGTTTTCTTTATTGGAGTAAAGAGTAGTTAAGCCAAAGTCTTCTGCATAAACGATTTTGCCGATATTTGAATATTCGCTCTTTGTAACAGGGCCGCCTGTACCGACTGCCTGATACCAGAAATCAATATCGTCAATATATGAGTTCATAACGAAAGCAATCTCGCCGGATGCCATTCTTTCATTACTTACTGCCGCCTCGGAGCTGATAGTATTACCAACGTATCCTGCCGCAGTAGAGCCAATGCTTGAATGAGTGGTGTAGCAGTTTTCAACAGTTCCGCCGTTGTAGTCACCAACAATGCCGCCAACTCGACCCGCAGGGCCTGTAAGAGTCATATTGTAGGAAACGCAGTTTTCAACAGTTCCGTAGTTGATACCGACAATACCGCCAAGAACGCCGTTAGAGATAGAAACCGTACCGTTTGCAACTCGGCATCCGGAAACAGTAGCACCCTCAAGCACTCTACCGGCTATCACGCCGAAGTAAACGGTATGCTCACCGTCATAGATGTAATTTGTTCCGTTGCTTGAAAATGTTCTTTCAACGCGGTTGGAAACGGAAAGATTCTTTACCACCGCACCGGATTTAAGAGTTCCGAAAAGACCGAGAACCGCATCCCCCTCAACCAGCATATCCTGGGGGAAGAGAGCGATGGTGTAGCCCTGACCGTCGAAGATACCCTCGTATCCTACGGATGTGTCGCTGACAGATGAGCCGCCGATAGGAACCCACTGATATGTTCTGTAGCTGGCTTTCGCTGTAATATTGCTGATAAGTCTTGCGTTAAGAGCCCAGTTGCCCGCATTAACCTGTTGTGCAAACCACATAAGGTTGCCGAAGGTGTCGATCTCATAGAATCCGTCCTCAGCAAGCTCGGGACCAATCCAATCGCCGCAAACTGCGCAGTAATCAATGTAGTTTGTGCTATGAGGAGCTACAACGCCGCATCTGCCGCCGCAAACAAGGCAGTAGTGCATATCCTCGTGTCCGGTTATCTTAAATTCGTGAGCGCCGGTGGGAATTTCACCGTAAGGGTGTCTACATCCATCGCAAACAGCCTGCGCATCGCAGGTAGCCTCTCCACCCGCATGGTTACAGGTGTAATTTGCATCGTTTGTGTATTTAAGTGCGCCACTTGTATCAAAGTACGCATAAACCGCAGGTCCACCAACGTATGGACGAGCGTCAACGCCTATTTCCTGACCGATGCCAAGCTCGAAAGCAAGGCGTCCGTCTAGAAGCTCCTGTTCCGTAATAGCGAAGCATCCGTTTCTGCTTGTAGCACCGCAAGCCTGACCGTTTACAGTGTAGTTATGAGTGAAAACTCCGCCGTTTCCAAGCGGGTTGCCGATAACGCCGCCAACAAGGTTGCCGGGAGCTGTAATAGTACCGTAGTTTATGTTATATGAAAGGGTAGCATGGTACTGATAACCTGTAATACCGCCGAAGTTAGTTCCGCTTTCACTTACGTTTATAGTACCCTCGTTAACATTGTTTCTGACAATTCCTTGGTAAACCTGACCGGAAATACCGCCCACGGTGGACATTGATGCACCGCTGATAGTGCCGCTGTTAGTACAGTATTCAAGAACACCCGCAGTATTACCTGCAATACCACCGAAAGCATCGAAGTAGAATGCAAGGTCGGGGTTAACCATAAAGAACTTTACAGTACCGGTGTTGGTACAGTTCTTTACAGTACCTCTTGTAATATCACCAACAATACCGCCCGCTCTTGCCGCAGATGCGATAGTGGTATTAACGTTGTGGCAATTTTCAACAGTACCGCCAAGGTTCTCACCGAGAATAGCACCAACGTAGGAGCTTGTGGCGAAGTAAGAATCCTTAACAGTTACGTTTTTAATAACGCCGCCTGGGCCAAGCTTCGAGAAAAGACCTGCATTGCCGCCGTATGACCAATAATCGAAGTGATAAAGACCGGAAATCGTATGTCCGTTACCGTCGAATGTACCGGTGTACTGAACGAAGGAGTCAATTCCCGTATCGTGATTCATTGTCATGCCGATGGGAACCCAGAGGCGGTATCCGTCGGTCTTGCCGTTAAGTCCCGAGAGGTCGCCCTCGTTAAAGACGATGTCAGCCGTAAGCCTTGCATTTGCGCTTGTATTACCCGCGCTTACGAAGTTTGAGAACCACATAAGATGACCAACCTTGCTTATCTCATAGTATTCGTCCCTGTATGGAGGCTCCTCGGGATATTTTTCATTTTCACAGAAGATACAGAAGCCGTCCTCGTTAAACTTCGGATGATAAATTGCATTTTCACCGCAGATAACGGTTCCAGATCCGTAATAATCGGTGCTTACTCGGATTCCACCGTTATTGATGATAGTACCTCTGTTTGAAATACTCTCGCCCATAGTAAAGGTTATGCCCTCACTTACAGTAAAGGTAGCTCCCTCGGGAATGGTGACGGACTTCGAAAGATGAAGCGCGTGGGTAAGAGTATAGTTCTCGCAGCTAAGAATATAAGTTGTTCCTGACGGATTAAGGGTAAATATAGAGAAGTCGCAATCCTCGCAGGTCATATCAAATCTTCCGTTGAATCTATGGTCGGCGCTTCCGAAAAGCTCTGTGCATTCAAGACATCTCTTATCGTGCTTTCCGCTATCCGTTTTGCTTGGAGCGTAGAACACCTCGTCTGTGCTGTGACCGTAAAGAACGGTCTTCTCGCCGGAGAGTATCTTCTCGCAGACAGCGCAGAAGGTGTAAGCCGAAAGACCAGACCGATAGCAGGTTCCGTTTACCTGATTATGGACGATAGGAGCGCATACGTGAGCGTCACTGCTTTTCGAGATAGAAGCATAGCTGCCGTCCCTTTCCGTGGTATATATGTTTGCAAAGGGTCTGAGGTCGCCCGGCTTGTAATAAACGTTTTCATAATAGGAGGAAGAATTGACTTCAGCGGCAATAATACCCGTCATACTTTCTGCTCCACCGATTACCTTAGTTCCAACGTAAACGTTTTTCGCCAAGGGAGCGTAATCATAGGCTCCTGTAATGTACTCTAATTCAGCAAATCCGTTAGAGGCTCCATCTGCAAACAGGGTAACGCTTTCATCAATGCGGATGCCCTCAATAACGCTTGCATTTATATAATCTGATATTACTGCTCCGCCATATATACCTGCATAGAATGCGGAATTTTTAATTACCAGGTTTTTAACGGTAGCGCAGCCTATTGAAGCGAACATTCCGCCATACTGCACTTGAGCATCGGTATAATTCTGATAAAAGCCGCTGATGGAATAGCCATTTCCGTCAAACACACCGGCGAACATTTTTTTCTCATAGCCGTCAGCGCCAATGGGCTCCCAGAAATGAGGATTTGATGACGAATCAACGGAGGTGTTGATAACTATGTCGGACAGTAAAACTGCGTTTGCAACAACACCCATTACATTTTTCTTGGTGACGATTTGAGTAGGCAGAGATTTGCAGAGTGCCGCAAATCCGTATAGCTCCTTTGCGTCGCGGATAGCGTAGTATCCGTTGTATTGACTCCAGTTATCGTCCGTAAAACCGTAGGAGCGGTAATTAGACGAGTTGATCTTCCCGGGAGTCACGGGTACGCCGTCATAAGGCGTAGGCTCGGTAGGTGTGGTCGGCGCAACATGCTCCTCATCGGGAAGTGTTGGAGTAGAGGCCGCAAGATTTGTGTGAGAGTGATCGTGATAATTTGTGGTCGCATTTTCTTGAGGAATATAACCCGAAAACGCTGACAACGTGATCGCAAATCCAAGGAAAAGCGCCATTATCACTATCGTTAAGCTTCTTTTGTTGGTCATAAGTTTTTCTACCTTTCATCAAATTGTGTGAGTGTATATAATTAATTTGTAATCTTTCTTTCCAAAACTATTTAGTTTTGATTCGCTTTTTGCATAAGCATAGGCCAATCATTTCGGATCCTTTGCTGAAGTTGGAACAAGCAAAGCAACTGTCTTCTCCAACCTTGCCTTGATAATGCGAACATATATCTTGCATTTCGGTTGTGAATGGGTAACCGTCATCTGTATATTCAGGGTTTTCAATAAAGTTAGGATATATGGGAACCGGTTCTGCATACTTTCCGTATTTATCCTGTTCCTCATAAAAACCGTAATATAGATGGAATGTTTTTCCAAAAACATCTACTGCTTTATATAAATCTCCGTCGCGTATTTTATTCATAAAAATCTCCCAAAAACAAAAATCCTGCATACTATCGTTTGCTGTCGTAAATAGTATACAGGATATATTGAATTTTGTGAACGGCTTAATTTTGCAATTTTGGACAAAAATAACTGACAAAATCTATCCCAAAACTGCTAGTATTCATTGGCATTACAGTATGAGATAAAGATCGGATTTTTCTTGTACGCCTGTCTTGTTCAAGACTCTGGTAACGGTTTGTTTAATGGTGGATTCAGAAAGGTAGAGCATAGATGCAATTTCTTGTGCCTTAAATCCGAATGCTGTGAGCTTTGCAACCTCATGCTCTCTTGGAGTGAGGTTTGTGGCGATATATTTGTTTCTGACTTTTCCGGAAAGGGTAGACCATCCAACTATATAAGTACTGTACAGAACTTTAACTGACTCGGCAGCAACAGGATCGATAAGCTCGATTCTTTTTTCTAAAAGACCGTCGAAGTGTCTTATATACTCGGTAAGTATTCCGTACAATCTGTCCTTGAGAGCTAGGTTGATCGCCTTATCCATATGCATAATAGCTCGCTCCTTCATACCGGAGTTGTGGTAGGCAACAGCGCAGGACATGCGAAGAAATATTTCGGGAATAACCGTCCTGTCAACCACTGCCTGAGTGATGAGTGGCTCAATAGTATTAGGGATCATTTTCATAAGAGATAGGCCGGTCATACCCTCAAGGTGAAGCTGCTTTGATGCAATGGCAAAAGCACCCATATATATGTATTTCACATAAAAAACCTTGGCAGAAGGGTGGGAATCATGCGGTAATGTCTCAAAATTACCAATTGTAAACCATTCGGGATAGTCCTTATTATCGTAGACCGAGCTGTCGATAATTGCCAGTGCAAGAGAAATTATTTCTCTTTCTTCAGCAGTTTGGTGAGGAGCCTCAAATATATGCTTTTTAGCCTCATTCCAAAGCTCGATATCACCTCTCCATATCGCGCAAAGAGCAAGGAGCATTCCGCCACCCAAAATAGCGTAAAAGCCGGAATGTGAATTCAAAAAGTATCTCGCACGGTCGTAAACCTTGTTTATTTCTCCTCGGCGATATGCTATCTGTGCTTCAAATAAAGCGTGAGCTTCAGGATTGTTTATGAGCATCTCACAGCATTGATCTGCCATTCCTGCCTTGTTATAAAGATTTGTCATATCAAGGAAAGGGGATTTTCGTGGCATTGGCAAACTTGGTTCCTGAATGCTTTTTCTTGCGTTTGGCAATACTGCCGTATTAGGTATCATCCAGGACTTTCCGAAACGGTATGCTCCCTTGATCCTACCCTGATTGCAGAGTACCTGAACCCTTCTTGTACTTACGTTCCATTTTTCTGCAGCTTCTTTGACTGTTATATATTCCATGTTACCTCCATAAATAGAAAAAACGTTGTGCGAATGTTCACAATAGCGAATATTTAACACACATATATGTTCGTTAAAACGAATAATAGTGCGATTTAACTATTCGCAAAAACGAACTTTTGATGTTATTATACATTAAAATCAACCATGTTGTCAATAGTTTTTTAGAAAAAATGGCCTTTTTGGCTACATAACGACGTAAAATAAATCCGAATGTCGTCGAAGTATTGACTTTCACTTTTCAGCATGGTATAATAATCGAAAAATAATGTTTTGATAAGGAGCCCTCATGTATCTTTGGTTGGCAATAAATCTCGACGATCAGTTGTCGCTATTAAGAGAACAAGCAGAACAAATAGAGAAGCGTTTGACAACGGAAAATACTGTGTTTGGATTACCTCTGCACGTTTCCTTGAAGATATCATTTTTCGTTCCTGATGATATGGTAAAAACCGTTGTGAACACCATTAAAGATTATTATCTCAAGATAATTCCATTCTATATATTACCATTTGGAATTGAGCGTGAGAACTCGATCGTATGGATACGAATGAAAGAAAGTGAACAGCTTTGCAAAATACACAATGATCTCGACGATTTGTTATCTTGCAAGTATGGAATAAAGCAGCATATGTTCGATCTCGATTTCAAGTTCCATACCACCTTGTTTATGGATTCAGACAGTGAAAAGGTTGAGTTGGCGTATAATTTGCTGAAAAATATAGAGATCCCGGGTGCTTTAGCTGCAAACGAGTTGATAATAGGTTCTTCAAACTCCGGTAAAATTGGAACTTACAAAGTTGATCATTATGTAAAAATCTAAAAACAAAAGAAACTCCTCGGCAAAACCGAGGAGTTTTGTGTTAAACAGGTTTATAAACATTAATTAATTTGTCAACCATAACGTACCCGATCTTCTTGTAGCATCCATTTGAAGCGTTGTTGCCACCATCGGTATAAAGCGCGGGAATGAGTCCATCTCCAAGAATTAGCTGTGTCACTATGCTTACAAGGTTGATAGCATAGCCACGGCGTCTGTATTCCGGAAGGGTATAAACAGAGGAAACCTTTCCAAATTCTTCGATTCGTCCACGAGTTGTAGTAGCTACTATAACTCCTTCGTCGTTTCTCCAAATGTAGAAATTACCATCTTTCATGCGTTCTTCGACTGCTTCACGGCATTCGTTGATCTCAAGTTCGAAGCCTTCCATCTCCAACGCCATATCCTTCCACATAACTGAAAGTATTTCGATATCTTTAATATCTGCCACCTCCATTTTGCCGTCAATAGGATAGCATGGATCGATGTATTTATCAAGTCTGTATGAGAAAAGCTCCATCTTTTCGGTAAGATCGCTAAAATAGTCATCAATCTCACGAAGCTTTGCGACTATTTCATTAGATACGATAATGTTATGCTTGTCAAGTGGAAAATATGCCTTAATGCATTGACGGATAGCGTCAATATTTTCTGGATTTTCAATGTCGTTGCACCATACCCAAACGGGATATGGTGGAGTTGAATAGCATATGATCAGGTTTTTGCCGTCGGTAAAAATATCGTTGCAGTCTTCATGTACAATATTTGCTAATACAATGAAAGAAACGTCGCCTGCTAAAAGTTTTGCCAGTTCCGGTACTGCTGTTTTTTTGTAATGTTTAAGCGTTTTCATAATGCTACCTCCTATTTTTTATATTATAACACGCGATGGTTCCAATGTCAAGAAAAATGAATAAAAAGTTAATCATAATTTACAATAACCGTAATATGTTTGGGGCGTCGCTAAATAAAAACAAAATTTTTATTACTTGACAAAATAAAAAAATAATGTTATAATACATATTTGGTAGAGTTTTACACATCGTAACCAACCAAATTTATGAAAGGCATGGTCACAGAATTGGCAACAAGCAAGACTAAAAAGCAAGCGTACGGCGATCAAAGCATCAAAAGCCTGAAGGGCGAGGAGCGAGTTAGATTAAGACCCGCTGTTATTTTCGGCTCGGATGATATTGAGGGTTGCCAGCATTCTTTTTTTGAAATATTGGCGAATGCGGTCGACGAGGCTCGCGAGGGCTATGGAAATAGAATAATAGTTAAAAAATACAGTGACCTTTCGCTCGAGGTTGAAGACTTTGGCCGTGGCGTTCCTCTCGGTTACAATGAAAAAGAGAAAAGATGGAACTGGGAGCTTGTTTTCTGCGAGCTTTATGCCGGTGGTAAGTACGATAACAATGATGATGATTCGGCGTATGAATTTTCTCTTGGATTGAATGGCCTTGGTGCTACTGCAACGCAGTATTCATCTGAGTATATGAGCGTTGCATCGTATAATGGTAAAACTTTATCCGAGATGAATTTCAAAGCAGGAAAGCCTAAAGGTAAACTCAAGGTTTCGGATATTCCGGACGGAGGAAAAAAACAGGGAACAATTATCAGATGGCGTCCTGATCTTCAGGTATTTAAGGAAATAGATGTTTCCGTAGAATTTCTCTCCGCCACACTTCGTCGCCAGGCATTTGTAAATGCAGGAATAAGATTCATTCTTGAAGTAGAGAACGAAAAAGGCAAATTCGACCGTTCTGAATATTTTTATGAAAACGGCGTTGCAGATTATATATCAGAAATAACCGACGGAATAGCTTTAACTCCTCCTGTTCTTTGGTCAATGGAAACCAAGGGCAAAGACAGAGCAGATATGCCTGAGTATAAGCTCAAAGCCGAGGTGACGTTCTGCTTTGCTAAATCTGGAAATGCTGAATACTATCACAACTCATCCTATCTTGAATATGGTGGCGCACCTGATAAAGCGGTTAAGAGTGCTTTTGCTGCCGCTATCGATAAATATGCAAAAACACAGAACAAATATCACAAGGGCGAGAGCAAAATATCTTTCCAGGACATTGCTGACAACCTTTGTGTTATAGTAAACTCTGCGTCCACCCAGACCTCTTATGAAAACCAGACGAAAAAAGCGATAACAAATGCCTTTATTCAAAAATCACTGACAGATTTTATGAAAGAAAAGCTTGAGATATATCTTACAGAAAATCAGACTCAGGCTACTGCCATTGTAAATCAGGTTCTCATAAACAAGCGCGCAAGGGAAACAGCAGAGAAGACAAAGATAGAAATCAAAACCAAGCTCACCGGATCCATGGACGTATCGAATAGAGTAGAGAAGTTTGTTCCATGCAGATCTAAAGATCCCAATATCCGAGAGGTGTATATTGTAGAGGGTGACTCTGCGATGTCCAGCTGTAAGCTTGGAAGAAATGCAGAATTTCAGGCGATCATTCCTGTAAGAGGAAAAACTCTCAACTGTATGAAGAGTAGTTACGAAAAGATTTTCGCCAGCGATATAATAGTGGATCTATTAAAGGTTATTGGATGCGGCGTTGAAGTTAAAACTACTAAAAAGTCAAGTCTTACAGCATTTGATTACGATCTTCTTAAATGGAATAAGATAATAATCTGTACCGATGCGGATGAAGACGGTTTCCAGATCAGAACTTTGCTTTTGACTATGTTCTATAAACTTTTACCCACTCTCATTGAGAAAGGTAAAATTTTCATAGCAGAGTCTCCACTCTTTGAGATCAACTCCGGCGGAGAAACGTATTTTGCTTACAACGAGCAAGAAAAGATAGAGATCCTTGAGAAACTCGGAAACAAAAAATTCACGATACAGAGGTCAAAGGGTCTTGGTGAAAACGAGCCTGATATGATGTGGCGCACCACCATGTGTCCACAGACCAGACGACTTGTGGCAGTTACTCCTACCGACGCGGCAGAAACTGTAAAAATGTTCGACGTACTTCTTGGTGACGCAATTGCGGAGAGAAAAAAATTCATAGCTGAAAATGGGCATCGATATATAAAAGATGCTGATATCTAAATAAAAATAAAAGCAGAAAGGCTAAAACAATGGCAAAACTTATAAAGTCAACAAGATTTGAAGGGGTAAAAGGTCCTCTTCTTACAATAGTTATGGACGGAGTTGGACTTGCTCCCAACAATGCGGCAAACGCAGTTGCAGCAGCGCATACTCCCACCCTCGATATGCTTATGAGCAAATATCCTACCCTTGCTATTAAGGCGCATGGAACTGCCGTAGGACTTCCCAGTGATGATGATATGGGCAACTCCGAGGTAGGTCACAATGCACTTGGATCAGGTCAGGTATTTGCACAGGGAGCAAAGCTTGTTTCTCAGTCTATCGAAAGTGGCAAGATATTTGCATCTGAAACTTGGAAGACCCTCGTTGGTGGAGTGAAGAAAAATTCATCTACCCTCCATTTCATCGGTCTTTTCTCTGACGGAAACGTTCATTCTCATATCGATCATCTTAAAGCTCTTATTGAGGCTGCAAAAAATGAGGGCGTTGCTCGTGTGCGTATTCACATTCTCCTTGACGGTCGTGACGTTGGAGAAACCAGCGCTCTTGATTATGTTTGTCCATTCGAAGAATATATTTCCGCCCTCCGCTCTCCCGAATTTGATATAGCAATCGCTTCCGGTGGCGGACGTATGCAGATCACAATGGATAGATATGAGGCTAACTGGTCCATGGTTGAGCGCGGATGGTATACTCATGTTCTCGGCGAGGGAAGATATTTTGCTTCTGCAGAAGAAGCCATCACCACCTATCGCAATGAAACCGGAGTTATTGACCAGGATCTCCCTCCTTTTGTAATTTCAAAGGACGGCAATCCCGTTGGTACTATCGAAAGTGGCGACAGCGTAATATTCTACAACTTCCGCGGTGACCGTTCCATTGAGATCTCAAAGGCGTTCGAATCCGGAGCAGATTTTGATAAGTTTGACAGAAAGAGAGTACCCGAGGTTCTTTATGCGGGTATGCTTGAGTATGACGGTGACCTTCATATTCCATCAAGATATCTTGTTAGTCCTCCTGAAATTTCCAATACTATGACGGAGTATCTCGTTTCTGCAGGCATTAATCAGCTTGCTATTTCCGAAACACAGAAGTACGGTCACGTAACTTATTTCTGGAACGGTAACAAATCCGGAAAGTTCTCCGAGGAGTTGGAAACCTACATCGAGATCCCATCCGACGTCGTTCCCTTTGAGCAGCGCCCATGGATGAAGTGCGCAGAGATCACAGATGAGCTTATCGCTTGCCTCAGAAGTGGTAAATATAAATATCTTCGTGTTAATTTCCCCAACGGTGATATGGTAGGTCATACAGGATCTTTCCTTGCTACAGAATGTTCTATGGAGGCTCTTGATCTTCAGCTTGCAAGAATCCTTAAAGTTGTTGATGAACTTGAAGGCGCAGCACTCATTACTGCTGACCACGGTAACGCAGATGAGATGTATGAAATCGATAAAAAAACAAAGACTCCAAAGGCTGGTAAAGATGGCTCATTCAAGGCGAAGACCAGCCATACACTTAATCCCGTTCCATTCATCGTTTACGATAACTTTACACAGGGAAGCTATAAGGTTAAGGTTGGCAGAGGTGACTTCGGTCTTTCATCTGTTGCTGCAACCACTGTAAATCTCCTTGGATATGAAGCCCCTGAGATTTGGGACGAATCAATGGTTGAAATCTGATCTTTCATAAGTAATATAGAATTTTGCATGTAGATTATCAAAGTAAATCCCCATTGTACGACGTAGCAAAAGTGAATTTGATCGTTCACAAAGCCGCATTTTGGGGATCTTTTTTATCAAAATTGTGTATTTTTTTGTCATATTCGGTTAAAATTCAGTAATGTTTAAAAATAAATTTTAAAAAATGCGATTTGTTCATACTTTAGACATAATTATCTGCTATAATTACGCCTGTTTTACTAAAGATAACAAAAAACACAAATCGAAATATATATAATAATATATTGAGTTTTGCGGAATAATAGAGGGCGGAGGGCGTTATGATATTAAAAGATCTTCAGGTAAGACACAAGGCCTTTGGTGAAGGCGTTGTTGTTGCCACCTCGGGAAAATATATCACCGTTAGATTTGAAACCACAGAGAAGGTTTTTGTTTATCCCGATATTTTTGAAAAGTTTCTTACCTTAAGCGACGGAACTGTTTCTGAAGAAATTGCAGAGGACCTTAGAGTTGCAAAGGCTGCAAAGCAGCAGATTCAGGATAAGAAGGATGAAGAAAATCACCGTGCTATGACTCGCGGTATAGTTATTCCCGGTAAGGAAAATGCTAATCTTGATTCCGAGGATGAGGAATACAGAAATAAGCAGGAGTCAGAAGAGGTCTGACATAGGCTAAAAAGGACGCAATGTTCGTGTGATGATCCCCGGGATGTCATGCGGAAGTGTGTCCTTTTCTCTTGCTAATAATGTGGAGTGTATCATGATATTATCAGGTTATATATTTAGTTTTCTATATGGGATTTTTTGTATTGCAATTGCATCTTTAGCTCATAAGCTAGGAATGAAAGTAACCTACTCAAGAAAGCTTGCGCATATTTTAGTGGGGTTTGAATGGGTGATTCTCAGTCATTATTTCGGTGCTACGGTTCATTTTTTGATAGTATGCGTTGTATTTACTGCGCTGGTATCACTTTTGCACATAACAAAGCTTGCACCGGGCATTTCCTCGCAAAGTGAAAATTCAAATGGAACCATATATTATTGCGTTGCAATGACTGTGATGTCGGCGATAGTTATGTGTATACCGGATATGATGATTCCGTTCGGTATTGGTGTTTTTTGCACTTCGCTTGGCGATGGCTTTGCAGGTGTATTTGGACAGATCAAGCAGGGAAACAAAACTCTATGTAACAAAAAAACAATGTACGGAAGCCTTGCATGCTTCGTATTTTGCTTTTTGTCTGTGGTCTTGATTTCTTGTGTTTTCCAGCTGCAGATAAACCTTATTTATGCAGCTATCGTTGCGATCTTTGCTGTGGAGCTTGAGCTTTTTGCAAAAAACGGAATAGACAATATTACAGTCACGTTAGGTGCATCGTTTCTATCGTATTATTTGATAAATCATTCTGCGCTTATACTCAATTACATTGCGCCACTGCTTTTGACATTGCCCATCGTTGCCATTGTACAACACAAAAAGTCTTTAACAAAGTGGGGAATAGTAACTGCTTTGGCTTTAGATCTGGTCGTGTCGGTAGCGTTTAATAACACTGGATTTTTGATTTTGGTTATTTTCTTTGGAGGAAGTATTGTATCTGACAAAGTGAAAAAATCCGTTACAAGGGAAAACCACGAACAGAGAACTGCGTATCAGGTGCTCGCCAACGGAGGGCTTGGAATCGTATTTTCTGTAATACACATGTTGTTCCCGTTGAAGATTTGGCTTGTTGCATTTGCTGCTGTATTTGCAGAAGCGTTTGCGGATACCGTAGCGTCCGGATTTGGCTCTCTTTCCAAAAACACTTTTGATCCATTCAGGATGAAACGTGTGACGAGCGGTGAAAGCGGAGGCATGACTCTCCTTGGCACTATTGCATCGTTTTTAGCGTCATCGCTTATAGGGCTTGTAGCTTTTGCATCAGCCAAGATTGAATTTTTTGAGTTTGTTGTCATAGCCATGTCCGGTTTCTTTGGAGCAATATTTGATAGTTTTCTTGGATCGGTACTGCAGGCGAAGTACATATGTAAAGCGTGTGGAAAAAGAACCGAGAGAAAAGTGCATTGTAGCGAAGCGACAGAACGTGTATCGGGATTGAGTTTCATTAATAACAATGCCGTAAATCTGCTAGGAACGCTTTTTGCATCTTTAGTGGCTATTATATGCATGATGATCCTGAACAAGCAGTAAATCACAAAAAAACATTAATATCAGTCAACAAGAGAGGTCGCCGATTGGCGACCTCAAATTTTTCATTTTTGGAAAGGATGGATAGGGAAGTGATTAACCGTTATTCTTGATGGAGTTCTCGTAAGACTCAACCATCTTTTTAACCATCTGACCGCCTACGCTACCTGCCTGGCGAGAAGTGAGGTCGCCGTTGTAACCCTGCTTGAGAGTAACGCCAACTTCGTTTGCAGCTTCCATCTTGAATTTATCAAGAGCTGCCTTTGCTTCAGGAACTGTTACCTTGTTTCTAGACATAAGAAATAATCTCCTAATTTTATAAAATCTATATTATCGAGTCCAAAAGAAAGAAGTGTCCTTTTGGACTCTTTTTTCTTTGACTCTGCTATTATTGTACCACGGAAATTTGAAAATATTATATGTAAAAAATGGGATTTTTATTATCACTGAAAAAAACAAGTTTTTTGATTTTAAGATTGGTTTTGTGCAATACGGGGCAGGGAATTGCATAGAATATTTAGAGAGGATTATTTTGAACTGTACACTGTATTTTGCCCAGAAAGTTAGAAACCATACTTTTCCGTTATTCAACAAAAAGCAGTTGAAAAGTGTTGGAAAGTCAAAAAAATCAGCAGAACCTATTGAAAACCATCAACACAAAAACTATACAATTCCGACATTTGTATAAAAAATCACCTCAAAACGATCAAAATACATAAAAACGGCACAGCGGAAAAGTGTATATCGATAAAAAGCGCAAAAATGTCAGACATCGGAAAAGTGTAGTCCGGCATATAAAGATGCTTTGAGTTAGAATCTGTAGAATCTAAACTGATAAACTATTCGTGGTTAAAAGAAACACTAAGATGAAAATGAATGGCGATATTCAGGTAATTATTTACCTGTGTAACAATGATACAAAACAAAAAGCTATCCCAAGCACTGGGATAGCTTTTTTGTAAAACTAAATCGTTTATGTTTTTAATTATTTGAGTTTCTTTGCCTTAACGAATGTAGACCAAATGTCTTCGTAGCTGGAATCATACTCTTTTGCAATGCTTGCGGGCTTAGCCTCGGGCTGTACAACAGTTCTCTGTGGAGCTGCTACAACGGGCTCTTCATAAACAGGTTCTTCCTCAACAACTGGTGCGGCATATACGGGAGCTGCGGGAGCGGCAGGAGCTGCATATGTGTTAACAGGAGCTGCGTAAACGGGAGCAGGTCTGGAAACAGGAGTAGCAACGGGAGCTGCTTCGCGCTCTTCTTCGGGCTTAATGAAACCTGTAGCGATGATTGTAACGCGCATTTCGTCAACGAGGTTGGAGTCAAATGTAGCACCCCAAATGATGTTTGCATCGGGATGAGCCTCTGCATGGATCATGTGAGAAGCGGTATCAATCTCGTCAAGCTGGATATCTTCGGAAGCTGTGATGCTGATAAGTACGCCGGTAGCACCTGCAATGCTTGTCTCGAGAAGAGGAGAAGAAATTGCGGTCATAGCAGCGAGCTGAGCCTTGTCTGCGCCCTTAGCAGAACCAACACCCATGTGAGCGTAGCCGGCATTCTTCATGATGGAAGTAACGTCAGCAAAGTCAAGGTTGATGAATCCAGGAACGTTGATAAGCTCAGAAACGGACTGAACACCGCGGCGAAGAACGTCGTCTGCGATCTCGAATGCGTTTGCAAGAGTGATGTGTGTATCTTCTACCTGCTTAAGTCTTTCGTTAGGAATTACGATAAGAGAGTCGACGTGCTTGGAAAGCTCTGCAATACCAAGCTCTGCCTGTGAATATCTTCTCTTGCCCTCGAAAGCAAAAGGCTTGGTAACGATACCAACTGTGAGAATGCCCATCTCTTTAGCAGCCTTAGCAATAACAGGAGCTGCACCTGTACCTGTGCCGCCGCCCATGCCGGCTGTGATGAATACCATGTCGGTACCCTTAAGTGTTTCTTTTACTGCATCGATAGATTCTTCAGCGCTGCGCTTTCCAACGTCAGGATCAGCACCGGCACCCTTACCGCGAGTAATCTTATCACCGATAACGAGCTTCTTAGCTGCGCAAGATGTATCAAGAGCCATGCTGTCAGTATTAACTGCGATGAACTCAACGCCACGAATGTTAGTAGAAATCATGCGGTTAACAGCGTTGTTTCCGCCGCCACCTACACCAATAACCTTAATTTTCACACCACTGTCATGAACCTGTTCAAAATCGAATTCCATTTATATTTCCTCCACTTTCTTATTTTTCCTTGTTTTCTTGTCTATAGTAAGAGTGGCGCCTAATGCCCACTCATATTTACATATATTTACGCATATAATTATAACTTATTTTATTTTTATTTTCAAGATGTAAAATAAAAATATCTCATTGTTTACAATTTATGCGGAAAAACAGCAGAAAAATATAAGCAGATTGTCAATCGCGTGTCAAAAAATGGGATTTTTTTGCATTTTTTTGTTTTGAAAATCAAGAAAAATGGTAAAAAACGCCAAAATTGATGAAAAAAGTGAAAAAATCAACAAGTTTTGTTAACAATTTCACAGAAAATTTCTTTGAAAAAATCGGGCAGAGAGCTTTTTCAGCGTTTTATCAACATATTAGCAATAATGTCTGCAGAATCGGTTTTATCAAGCCCTTTGATTTTTCGTTCTAACATGGTTCTTTTTGATTTTTCAGCTACTAGCATTTTTATTTCTTTTATTAATTCATCAGCAGTTAAGTCCTTTTCTTCGTTCATTATTGCCGCTCCTCGCTTCGCAAAAAATAGTCCGTTTTTGTACTGATGATTATCGGTAACGTTTGGCGACGGTATCAGTATTGCCGCTTTTCCGGCTCTCATAATTTCAGATAACGTGCTTGATCCGCACCTGCAAATTACGATATCTGAAGCTTTTATCACGGTTGCCATTTTTTCAATTATCGGTACTATTTTGCATCCGTTTTTTCCTCGGACAAATTGAGGAAAGCTTTCATTTATTTCGTCAAAATACTTATTGCCGCTGATGTGTGCATGCTTTACTTTTTGTGTATTTTGAGAGTATTTATTCATCACCTCGACTAGAGTATCATTCATCTTTTTTGCACCACCGCTACCGCTAAATGAAAGAATGAAAATATCGTCATTATTAAGATGTATTTTTGCTCTTGCTTCTGCTTTAGTCAGTGTATCAAATTCAGGCAAAAGCGGATTCCCAACAACTTCAGCGTCGCATCTTTCCAGTAGTTCATTTTTAGCTGAATCGTAGTTCAACAAGATTTTTGCTCCCACTTTGGCTGCAATCTTTGTAACCAATCCCGGTGACGAATTTGATTCATGAACGAAGGTTGGTATCTTCTTAAATGCTCCGACCAACATTGGCGAAAATGACACGTATCCCCCTGTAACGAATATTCTGTCAGGTTTGAAATCCTTGATTATTTTTGTGCATTCGAATATTGACCTCAGGGTGGTGAATCCGGTTTTTACAACGTGTAAACTTAACTCTCGCTTGAGTCCCGTAGCAGAGATCTCTTGTACCTTGAAGCCACGATTGATAACCGCTTGATTCTCATGCCCATCCTTACGCATCAAAAATAAGATATCCGCAGTATTATCTTTTTTGCGAACTGCCTCGGCTACTGCGATCGCAGGATTAGTATGTCCGAGTGTTCCTCCTCCGGAAAATATATATTTCAATTTAGTTCACCTCGCGACGTGATATAGATAGTATTATCCCCATCTCAAGGAATATCATGATCAGGGAAGAGCCACCGTAACTGAAAAATGGGAGAGATATTCCGGTATTCGGGATAGTATTGGTTACTACTGCGATGTTCAGCAAGACCTGGGTGGCGATTTTGATAATTATACCAAAAACGGCAAGTCTGCAATATGTATCCTTGCATTTCAGTCCGATAGTTGTTCCTCGCCATACAAGAAGTCCAAATAGCAAAATTGTCACCATCGCAC
The DNA here is from genome assembly GCA_045589435.1 of Eubacteriales bacterium. Classification (GTDB taxonomy): domain Bacteria; phylum Bacillota; class Clostridia; order Oscillospirales; family CAG-272; genus UBA1740. The sequence goes on from JAZNPB010000097.1 coordinate 26,000, forward strand.
CTACGAATCCAAGCTCCTCGCACAAAATGGCAAATATCATATCATTGGCGGGCTCTGATACGTAGCAGTGCTTCAGAATACTGTTTCCATATCCAACACCAAAAAGTCCGCCGCTGCCTATGGCCATGAGTCCTTGTAGTGTTTGCCATCCTCCTGTAAGGCTGTGTTTTTCGGGATCCTGCCAAACCATAATGCGATCCTTAGTGTAATCGGTAAACAGCGCCAAACAAGTAATACCGATAATTGCTATTGCGATAAATGCATAGATATATCTCGGATCCACTCCTGCAATGAATATCAGCGCAATTCCAATAATTCCGAGTATTATTATGCAAGATAAATGCTTTTGTAGCATGACTAAAACGACGGGTAAAAGAAGTATCATGCAAGGGATCATCGTTCCCCAAATAAAAGATTTCTTTCTATCCAAAATGTCACATGCGATATTTTCACGCTTTGAAAAGTAATCTGCTAGCATGAGTGGTATAGCAAGTTTTGCTATTTCCGATGGCTGAATGGTAATAGGTCCTATTGATATCCATCTTTTAGCTCCGTTTCCAACAAAGCCGACCACAAGAACCAGTAACAGTAGCGCTATGGTAATTCCGTAAAGGTAGGGCGTATACTTTTTGTATAGTCTTGTATCTATTCGAGAAGAGGCTAGCATGACCGCGATACCAACGATCACCCATACCGTTTGTTTTTTGATAAAATAAAAGGGATCGTCATACCGTTTTTCAGCGTATGCAGTACCTGCACTGAATACCATGAGTGTTCCCAGCAAAGTAAGTGCCGTAGCTATCAGTAGAAATACTGTATCAAATCCGAAAAGTTCTTTTTTTATTTTTTGCAACTTATCTTTTGTCACTACTTACCTCCAATAAGGGCGTAACCGAATAGCGAAAGCGCAAAAGTCAGAATCATAGCCCAAAGGCAGATAGTACTTTCGTCAAATCCAATCTTTTCGAGGTGGTGATGAATGGGTGCCATTTTGAAAATACGTTTTCCCGTGCTTTTATATGCTATAACTTGCATGATTACAGATGAGCCCTCTATTACGTATACTCCGCAGATTATAATGAATGCAGGCAGGGATTTCAGAGTAAAAGCATACGTTGCGGCAATTGCACCTAAAAACAGCGATCCCGTGTCGCCCATGAAAATTTTCGCAGGATGAATATTAAATACCAAGAATCCAAGAATGACTCCAATGGTTATAGAGGCGATAAGTTGCGACTCAACTGAAAAACTGATAGAAGCCAAAAACGTGAAAACTGATATGGCGAGGGCAACTGATGAGGCAAGTCCGTCAACCCCGTCGGTTAAATTGGCACAATTAACTATTCCAAGCAAAAACAGCATGGCAAAGGGAAAGTAAAAAATACCGAAATCTATTTCAAATTTTCCAAATTTCACTTCCGTGCCGTCATTGAAAAGTACATATCTCGCTATCAGGAACAGGACAGCTGTAAAGGACTGTAATATAAGCTTTTGCTTTGGAGTAAGACCACCGTTTTTTCCTCTTTTCAACTTTGTCAGATCATCAACAAATCCAATCAGTCCATTAGTTAAACAAAATGCCAAAGAAATCGCTAGCGAAAGTCCTATATGATTTTCGTTTGCAAGATATAAAATGATGCAAATCGCACACAGAATGGCGAATGGAACAATGAACCCTAATCCACCCATTGTAGGCGTACCGCTTTTAGAAATATGCCATCTTGGCCCCTCATCATATATGGGTTGCTTTGCAATTTCAGATAATCTAGGGATGAGTCGTTTTGTCAAAAAAACTGTCGATAAGAAAGCTACAATTATGAGGAGAAAACAAAAATAAACACTTTGCATTTTGATTACCTACTTGATAAGTTCTATGATTTTGTTTAAGTGCAGTCCATGGGAGGCTTTAACTAAAATTATATCATTGCGTTTTACAACAGAAATAATGCTTTTCGCTGCCTTTTGATGAAAATTGCTTTCGCCGCATATCAAAATGCGTTTTTCTTCAAATCCTGAATCGGTAGCACCTTTCGCTATAACTTCTGCGTGTTCACCGACTAAAAACAGATTTTCAAATTTTGCAGAAGCAAGTAGGCATCCGATTTTGTAATGAATATCGTAGCTCATCTCGCCAAGTTCAAGAACGTCACCGATTAGTGCATGTCTGTGTCCCGTAACTTTTATGTCGTTTAGCACTTCAATTGCTGATGCAATGGATTCGTATGATGAATTATACGAGTCGTCAAAAATTTGAAATCCAAAAGATGAAGAAAATACGTTATGTCTAAATGCTTCATCGCTGATGAGAGAAATTCCTTTAAGTATTTCATCAGTTGTTAAATCTAGCTCAAGCGCTGCAGATATCGAGGCTGCCAGACATTCTCTAATATGCTTGGCGGTGACCTTGAAAGGAAAAACAGATTCAAGCTTGCCATCAATGAAAAGTTCAAGCAGGTTGAAACGATTTTTTATTACTGCAACGTTTGCTTCAGGTGATTCAGCAGAGAAGTGCTTTTTTAGGATATAGCCGTTTTCAAGTAGCGGTTCGCTTTTTGGAATTATCAAGTTGCCCATTAATCCGTGTACTATTTCGAGTTTAGCCTTGGCTGTGTTGTAAATGGTTCCAAGATTTCCGATGTGAGCGCTGCCTATTTTTGTGATAACTGCGGTATCGCATCCGACACTTGATGAGATCGACTTTATCTCTCCCTCGTGGTTCATTCCAATCTCGGTGATCAGCACCTCAGTATCCGCATCTGCTGAAAATATAGTATATGACACGCCTATATCGTTGTTATAGTTTTCCCATGTGGCATGAGTTTTATATCTTGTTCCGGACAGAATTTTGAGAAAGTTTTTGGTGGTAGTTTTGCCGACACTGCCGGTAATTGCAATCGAATGTTGTAGCTTTGGCAATGACTTTTTGTAAAAAGAGCATAGAGAAAGCAAGGCAGAATTTGCAAAGGCGGCTTTCACCCCAAAAGTGCGCACGCTTTGACCAACAGGTATTGCCCCTTTCGCTACCGCTTCGGGTATAAAACTGTTTCCGTTATGATTTTTGCCGTTTATTGCAAAGAACAGATCATTTGCCTTACATTCTTTGCTGTTGGTTGAAATAGCATAGATCATTGGAGTTTTAATATCTCCGTAATATATCCCACCCATTGCGGATAAAGCATCAAGAAAGTCGATAGGAACAGAAAGGTTGATTCTCATTAGGATCTCTCCTGAAGTGCAGATTTTATAATACTCTTTTCGTCAAAGGAAGTATACTTACCATCCTTGATAACGTACTTTTCCGACCCCTTGCCAATGACAGCTACTATATCGCCGGGATTTGCTAATTTAATAGCAGCTCTTATCGCTTTCTCTCTATCCACGATCTTTATAGGCTCTTTTGTCATGCCATTTGAAATTTCATCTATGATACTTTCGGGGTCTTCATCACGTGGATTATCTGACGTCAGTACTATAACGTCAGAATACCTTTCTGCTATCAATCCCATCGTGCATCGCTTTGACTTATCGCGATTTCCACCACATCCAAACACCACTATTAAATTCTGCTCTTGTTTTTTATAGGAAAACAAACTTTTTAACAAAACGTAGAACGCACGAGCTGTGTGCGCATAATCAACAACAACATCGATTACGTCATGTAATACGTTAAATCTTCCGTCGATTTGTGGAATTATTTCAAAAGCATCCTTTATTGTATTTTCCGGAACCTTTAGAATTTCTGCCGCTTTGATCGCGAGCAAAGCATTGTACACATTATACTTTCCGGGAATCTTAATATGAACGTTAAAAACGGAGTTTTTTGATTGATAGGTGAATTCTGTGCCTGAAAAACCTCCGTCAATAAGATTATTTGCTTTGCTGCAAGCATTGCTTTTTACTCCGCAGCTTTCAAGACTAGGATACATTCCCATCAATCTCTTGCCGTAAAGATCATCAGTATTTGCAATCACATATCTGCTTTTTTCAAATAACCTGATCTTTGAGATAAAATACTCCTCCATGCTTCTGTGATAGTCTAGGTGTTCTTCTGACAGATTCGTAAATATGCCTATATAATAGTCAATCGGCAAAACTCTGTCCTGATCTAAAGCGTGGCTAGATACTTCCATAATTATTATTTGGACCCCCATATCCTCCATCTGCGCTATGGTAGGATAAAGCACGTCGGGGGGAGGGGTAGTCATTGAGTAGTTCTCACTTGACAAAACGGTATTCCCAAACATTATTTTTCCCGTACCGATAAGACCAACCTTGTATCCATGATTGATTAATATTTCTTTCAAGATGATTGCCGTAGTACTTTTTCCGTTTGTTCCGGTGATTCCGATAAATTTAATTTGTGATATGTCCTTGCAGTAAAGTTTGCAAAAAGCATAAGACAGCGCGCCCCTTATATTTTTAACCAATATAACGGGAATATCATAAATTGGTTCAATTCTTTTATATGATACTATTGCTTTTGACTTTGGCATTTTTGTATAGTAATCATCTATTGCTTTTTCGTTATATAAGAACAAAACGTCATTATCCGTGCATTCATTTGCCTTATAACACAGTCCACTGACGTCAATATCACATGCCTCATCGTCAAAATAATCACCAAGAAGAAAAGACAATTTCATCAGTCTTCATAATCCTCCTTTATTGCCCGTATAATAATAATTGTTCCTCGTTCCACAAGCGATCCCTTTGGTATAGATTGCTCGAGAACCTTATCTTTTGAAGAAGGCGAAATTGCACCATTGCCAGAAATCTTGACATTTAGACCTGCATTTATTATCTCCTTGATTGCATCGGGGAGACTCATTCCTATAATATCAGGAACGCAAACAAGCTCATTTTCGCCATTTTCTGTATAAAGCAGTATTTTTGATAATGGATACGTAATTACGTCACCTGCCGCAGGTGTCTGGCTTATAATCTTTTCTCCGTTTCCTATTATTTCGTAGTTCAGCTTCATATCCCCGGCTTTTTTCTCGGCCTCTTTTACTGCCAGACCTACGAAGCTGTCTACGGTGGTATTAATCTCATCATTATCAGACCTGAACTCAAGGTAGGGAAGTATCCTTTCGTAAAGCATGGAAACGTAGGGAGCTGCTACGACACTTCCGTACTTTACTTGGCTTGTAGGTTCGTCTACAACGATAATCATAGAAACACCGCTGTCCTCTCCTAGCGCATATGCTACGGTAGATCCTATTCGCAAGTATGAATTCCCATTTTCATCAAGTATGTCAAATTTTTGTGATGTTCCCGTTTTTGCGGCTATATCATATCCGAGAGCCCCGGCATTTTTTGCACCACCATCCCCATCTACGCCTTCTATAAGAATCTTTGATACCATATTTGCCACGTTTTCGGAAATAACTTGCCGCCTGACTTCTGTCTGATGGTCTGAAATTATTTTGCCATCGCTGTCCAACACCCTTTCTACAATATATGGGCGAACCAATTTGCCTCCATTGGCAACAGCCGAAATAGCCACTAGTTGATTAATAATCGAAACCTTGAATCTTTGTCCAAAAGAAGCTGTTGCCAGCTCCGTAGTACCGATTTCGTTCGGTTTATGGAAAATAGTAGTGCCTTCGCCCGGAAGATCTATTCCGCTTTTTTCAAAATATCCAAATTTTTCTACGTACGAATAGAAATTCTCGGAACCTATCTTTTCCGAAACAGCTATCATACAAGGGTTACATGACATTTGAAGCCCATAAGCTAAAGAGAAACCATTTCCATGTCCACCAACCTTGTGGCATCGGATCCTATATCCGCCGATCTGACGATAACCGTTACAAGAAAAGGTGTCCGTTACTTGGCTTGTTCCCAGATCAAGAGCTGCGCTTACAGTAATTATCTTGAAAGTCGATCCCGGCTCGTAGGTTTCGGTTACTGCCTTATTAGACCACATTGTTTGTAAAAGCTCGCTTTTGTATTTGCTGTATTCTTCGCTACCTGATGCTAATCCCGATGAATTAAGCTTTTGCATAGATACGTCATCGAGTACGAATGGATAATTGGGATCGAACGGGGAAGATGTTGCCATAGCAAGTATAGCACCGGTGTTAGTATTCATTACAATGCCACAAACTCGATTTTCGACACCGTGATTGATTCGTATGCTTTCTATTATCGATTCCAATTCCCCTTGCACGTACGAATCAACGGTGGTAACCAAGCTATATCCATCTTTGGCAGCAACGTAAGTCGAGTATTCTGTATCTAGCGTATTGCCGGATGCGTCTTTTGCATAAGCGTAGTATCCGTCCTCACCGGATAGTAAATCATCGTAATAGTATTCAAGCCCGAAAAGCCCTTGATTATCGCTTCCGACAAATCCCAAGGCGTGAGCCAAAAGCGTTCCTTCGGGGTAAAAACGCGTAGATTGAGCCTCGGTAAATACCATATCCTCAAATCCGCCTTTTTTAATGAATTCTATCACTTGTCGGTATTCCGATTCTGTCGCAGCAGCTTTAATTGTAACGTCAAGAACCTTGTAGTTTGAAATCTTCTTTATAAGAGTGTCTTCATCAAGATTAAGTATTCTGGAAAGGGAAAGAGCGATCTCTTTTGAATAAGATCTTCCGCTCTTTTTTTCATTAAGTCTTATGTCCTTTGGAGAAACGAATATCCTCCATGATGTTTTATCGGTTGCAAGAACGTTCATATTTGAGTCGAAAATCTTACCGCGCTTTGCAACAAGCTTTGACGTGGTAGTGACCTGGTCATAAGCCTTTTGAACGTAGTAATCATGCTTGATTACAGATAAGTTAAATATAGTGAAAAGAAGATAAGCAGAAAAAATGGAAAACAGTACCATGATAGCGGTGATGCGTTGTTTTGTTGTCTGCATGATCTTGATTTTTGTACGCATTTCAAGCTCCTGAAAATAAAAAATAGTGACAGCAAACGCCATCACTAAATAATATTATGGAAAACAACAAATTATGAAAGAAGACAAAAATTTTCAAGAAAGAATTGAAGTATATTTTGAAAAAGCTACATTTATTAATATAAAATAAAATACGCGACACTGTTTTGCGGAAAAAGCAAAAAGCATCGCGTAATTATTACTTATAAATGTCGATAGGACAAATTATGCAACGTCTGTATAAACGGTATCTACGTCCTCGATGTGATAATCTGTTTCGCTTATAGAATCAGCATTGTTCTTGATAGAGCTCATGCCAACAATACCGATAGAGAGCACAAGTGCGCAGCAGGCAACAGCAGAGAGGAGAGCAGATGCAGAAGCCCTGAAGGGGAAAGCTCTGATAGTCTTGTCCCTTACGGGTGGTTCTTTCACTGTGAGCTTATCATTAACGTATGATACAACGACAGCTAATGCCTTTTCACCTGCAGCCGCGTAGTTTTTAGCAACAACGGGGAGAGATGTGGTAGCGGCAACTTCGGCTTCAAGAGTTTCCTTGTTAACCTGCATGAGCATATAGTCGGCAAGGTTATATTCTTTTTGACCGTCAACAATAGTCATACGATCCTGGATATTCTTATATAAATTCTCATATACGTTAGTCATTTTCATATCTCCTTTAAATTTTCTCTGCCACCCTCAGCTTTGCGCTTCTCGAACGTGGATTGCTCTCGAGCTCCTCCTTGCTGGGGAGTATCGGTTTTTTGGTTACGTCTTTGATTTTAGGTTTGTTGCCGCAGATGCAGATAGGGAAGTCCTTTGGGCAAGTGCAGCCGGTTGTCAAAGTCTTATATGTCTGTTTAACGATTCTGTCTTCAAGTGAATGGAAAGATATTATTGCAATCCTTCCGGTTGGAACAAGAGCGCTTGTAGCGTCATTAATAAGTGGTTCTATAGCGTCAAGCTCGGAGTTAACTTCAATTCTGATGGCTTGGAAAGTTCTTTTTGCGGGATGTGGTCCATCAGCTCTGGCTGCTGCGGGAATGGCCCCCTTAATAATGTCTGTCAGTTCATGGGTAGTTTTAATTGGAGATATCTCACGATGTCTGCAAATAGCTGCCGCGATTCTTGGAGCAAACCTTTCCTCGCCGTAGTCAAATATGATCTTTTTAAGCTTTTGCTCGGAATATTCGTTTACAACCTCATAGGCAGATAGCGGAGCATCAGTATCCATTCTCATATCAAGCGGAGCGTCATGCATATAGCTGAATCCACGTATTGGAGTATCAAACTGATGCGACGAGCATCCAAGATCGGCAAGAACTCCACCGAGGTTTGTAATACCAAGCTCTCTGACGACTTTTCCAATAGAAGAGAAGTTGTCATTAATAAAGGTTACCTGATCTTTAAAATCTTTCAACCTTTCACTTGCCGCAGCAATGGCATTTTTGTCTCTATCAAAGCATATTAGCCTTGAGTTTTTTCCCATTCGTTTTGCGATTTCAAGGGAATGTCCGCCGCCTCCGGCAGTACAATCTATGTATGTATAGCCGTCTCTGATATTAAGTGCTTCAATGCATTCAAACAAGAGTACCGACGTATGTGAAAAAGACAGGTTCTGCATGGTATGTATCCTTCCATAAAGAATTACAGACGGAATGTCTCCATCATGCTGTTAAGCTTGTCAAGATCAATCTCGCTTTCGCGAACAATCCAGTTTTCTTCCGACCAAATACGCACCTGGTTGCCATGACCTACGAAAACTACGTTTTTGATGAGCTTTGCATGGTCAACAAGTCTTGCTTCAAGAACTATTCTACCGCTGGAATCCGTGGTGCACCTTTGAGCACCTCCGATGAGGAAATCCTGGAGAGGTGCGGCAACAGACTCTGGCAAGTCTTGAATTTTCTTTACGTATTCGCTCCAGCCCTCCTCACTGTAAATAGTGAGGTAACCCTTAGGCTTTCTTGTAATATAAAAATTATCTCCCAAAACCTCTCGAATTTTGGAGGGAATAAACACGCGATTTTTCTTGTCGATGGTATGAGTGAACGTACCAACACAGCCGTATTGCATGAATAAATTCCTCCTTTCGGTCAATTTGCGGGAAAAACAAATCAAAATATGGGATTTTGCGCCATTTTGCGCCACTTCGCATTTATTATAATACATATTTATAAAAAAATCAATAGTTTTTTGAAAAAAAGTGAAAAAATATTAATTTTTCCAAAAAAATGGTAAAATATCTTCCAATTTAATGATTTTTGTGATAGAATAAGATAGAAAAATGTTTCAAAGCATAACAGATTCAAGGAAAAAGGAGAGCAGAAATGACAAGTGACAGCAAAAACATAAAAACAGTTGCAATCATACTGGCAGCCGGAACAGGCTCTCGCCTTGGAGCTTCCGTTAATAAGCAACGAGTTTTGCTCGACGGAAAAAGCATTATAACAAGAACTGTAGAAGTGTTTAATAATTGCATAGATATTGATGGCATTGTTGTAGTAACTCGTTTTGAAGACTTGGATTTTGTAAAGTCTGAATTGCTTTTTGCGAGCGGAAAGCTTATTGATGTAATTGTCGGAGGGGATAGCCGTGCCGAATCTGCAAAAATTGGATTTTCTGTTTTACCGGAAGACGCAACGCACGTGGCTATTCATGATGGGGCCAGATGCCTTATATCTGCTAACGACATTAGCGCAGTGGTGAGGGGCGCGCACAAATTTGGATGCGCCAGCGCTGTATCCAAGGTAACAAACACTGTCAAACGGATCACATCAGGTGTTATAAAAAATACCGTTCAGAGAGATGATCTTTATTTTGCCGAAACTCCGCAGGTCTTTTCGGTAGAGATCTACAAAAAAGCACTTTCTGTTGCAGATAATCTTGATAATGTTACCGATGATAACATGTTGGTTGAAAATATTGGAATGGATATTGTGGCAGTTACTTTATCACAAGATAACCCCAAGATCACGTATCCAAAAGATATTGAATATGCTGAATTTTTAATCAAGCGGAGGAATAACAAGTGTTAGGAATAAGAGTTGGCCAAGGATATGATGCTCATAAGTTGGTTGAAAACAGAAAGCTTATATTAGGTGGCGTTGATATTCCAAGTGACAAAGGCTTGCTTGGTCATTCCGATGCAGACGTTTTGGTTCATGCAATAATGGATGCAATTCTCGGGGCTATGGCGATGGGCGATATTGGAAAGCAGTTTCCTGACAGCAGCGATGAATTTGTAGGTATATCAAGCATTGAGCTTTTGCGCAGAGTAGCAAAGATCACGCAAGATAGCGGATACAAAATAGTAAATGTTGATTCAACAATAGTTCTTCAAAGACCAAAAGTTTATCCGTTCATTGATGAAATGCGATCAAATATAGCAGTAGCTCTTAATGTTGATATTGATCAGATAAGCGTGAAAGCTACCACCGAGGAAAAGATGGGCTTTACAGGAAGCGGTGAGGGAGCAAAAGCTTTTGCCGTGGTACTTATCTGCAAAAAATAAGAGGTTGCCTGGATAAGACAACCTCAATCAAAGACTCTATGCGCTGATCAAAAACTCAAACATCCTGTAAATTTACATTCCAATCAGCGCAAAAAGCCGAGTCTTGCTCTTAATATTTTACGAGTATATATAATTATTGTTACTATATATAAGTAGGTAAAGTTAAGTATATAATAGTAAGTAGGTAAAGTTAAGTATATAGTAGAGAGTAGGAAAAATGATATGACTAAGATTTCTCCATCCATATTAAATGCCGATTTAGCAAATCTTGCAAAAGAGGTGCACACTTTAGAGAATGCAGGCGCTGATATGTTACACATAGACGTTATGGACGGCGTATTTGTACCCAATATTTCAATTGGACTTCCTGTGGTGAAATCATTGAGAAGGCATACTGATATGTTCCTTGACGTACATTTGATGATAGTTAATCCGGAAAAATACGTTGAGAGATTTATCGAATGTGGTTCAGACATGATAACCTTCCATATAGAGGCGACCGCGAGAGCAGAAGAAATACTTGATACAATTCATTCCCACGGGAAAAAGGCAGGTATTGCTATATGTCCCAAAACGAATGCAGAGGAGGTATTCGGACTTTTGCCAAAATGCGACGTGATCATGGTGATGACTGTAGAGCCCGGATTTGGCGGACAGAAGCTTATCACCTCAGCAGCAGAAAAAATTGCTGTAATTAAGGCTGAAATCAGCAGGAAAAATCTTGAAACATTGATCGAGGTTGATGGTGGAATCAATGGTGATAATGCGGAAAGTGTTCGAAATTTTGGAGCAGATATATTGGTTGCAGGAAGCTATATAATGAATTCTGAAAACCGCAAATTTGCCATAGAATCCTTGCGCTGAATCAAAAATCAAGCAAAAACTATTTGCGCGAGAAACAAACAAAAAACGCAAATTGCCAATAAAATAGTCGGCAGTTTGCGTTTGTTTTTATCAACCGGGTAAATAAGGAATACCTAAATGCTCATATGCAAGTCTTGTTGCGCACCTTCCGCGAGGCGTTCTGGCAAGGAATCCAATTTGCATAAGATAAGGCTCGTAAACGTCCTCAATTGTGATTGCTTCTTCACCGATAGTAGCAGCGAGTGTGTCAAGTCCAACAGGACCGCCACCATAGAACTTTATAATCGCTTCAAGCATTTTTCTATCCGTGCTGTCAAGTCCCAGTTCATCAATTTCAAGTGCGTTAAGTGCATAATTCGCAATCTCTGACGTTATAGTTCCGTTACCCTTTATCAGTGCAAAATCACGTATTCTTTTTAATAGGCGGTTTGCAACTCTGGGAGTACCTCTGGATCTTGAAGCAATGCGAATTGCCCCCTCATCAGTGATATCGATCTCGAGTATGGATGCAGATCTTTTGACAATAGTAGCAAGTTCTTCATTGGAATAAAGCTCAAGCTTGAGAAGAACTCCAAATCTATCGCGCAAAGGAGTGGTGAGCTGTCCGGCTCTCGTTGTTGCTCCAACCAGGGTGAAGCGTGGAATAGGGAGTCTGAGTGTTCTTGCGCTTGGCCCTTTGCCAATGATAATATCAAGCGCATAATCCTCCATAGCAGGATAGAGTATTTCTTCAACTGAACGGGAGAGTCTATGTATTTCATCTATGAATAGAACGTCGCCTTCAGAAAGATTAGTAAGTATTGCCGCAAGATCCCCCTGCTTTTCGATTGCAGGACCGGAGGTGGTACGAATATTAACCCCCATCTCGTTTGCGATAATGGATGCAAGGGTAGTTTTACCAAGACCGGGAGGGCCATAAAGAAGTACATGGTCTAATGCCTCTGCGCGGAGTCTTGCACTTTCTATGTATATCTTGAGATTGGATTTTGCCTTTTCCTGACCTACGTATTCTTCAATCGTTTTTGGTCTTAGGGAATTTTCGACCTCGCCATCCTGTATCGAGTCATATTCATTAGAAACAATACGATTTTCAAAATCGAATTCGTTTATTTCTTCCATCATGATCTGTAATTACCTTTCGGATTATTTTGCTAATTTCTTCAAAACGGCTTTTATAATGTCTGCAGAATCCATGCGAGGATCTATTCCAACCATGGCCTTTGTAATGGTGGATTTGTCATATCCGAGAACCATAAGTGCTTCTGCCGCTTCTGACAAATTTGCATTTTTGCTAGTTAATATCGTGGCAGAGCTTGCGTTCTTGCTTGCTTCACCAACATAGTCAATGGATATCTTGTCCTTGAGCTCGAGGATGATTCTGGAAGCGGTTTTCTTACCAATACCAGGTGCTTTTGCAATAAGTGCTACGTCTTCATCTGCAATAGCATATGCGAGCTTTTCGGGTGGGTACGTGGATAAAATACTCAACGCAACTTTGGGACCTATACCGCTAACACTTGTAAGTTTGTTAAAAAAATCTCTTTCTTCGCAAGAACCAAATCCAAACAATTCGATCCCATCCTCACGCACAGCGAGGTGCGTATAGATCTTAACTCGTTTTCCGAGCTTGCTCAAAAGGGAATCTGTAGTAATAGCACTTACGGTGAGCTTATATCCAACTCCGCCACAGTCCACAACACAAATATTGCCCTCAAGATGTGCAAGTTCTCCGCTTAAATAGTAGAACATTTTTTCTCCTTGTGGATGAATTTTGAAAGTACGACTCAAAATTCATCGCATTTTATTTTATCTCATATATTCTATCATATTTTCACAACTTTTTCAAGGGGTAAAACACAAAATTGAAAGAATTCAATAACAAAAATACCCATTATGCATCTTTAGATGAATAAAAATGCAAAAAAATATTATATTTTCAAAAAGCAGTTGACTTTTGGTGCGCGAGTATATATAATATTATTATAATTTTATTTAAGAGGACTTGTATATGCAGAGAAAAATTGCCAGAGAAAACGCTTTTCTTCTCATTTTTGAGAGCGTTTGCAAAAAAGACGAAACTAATGAAGAAATTTTTGAAAAGGCTGTCGATGTACGTGAGCTTGAATATGATGATTACGTAAAGAACGTATTTTTCGGTGTTGCAGAGCACTTATCTGATATCAGTGCTTTGACAGAAAAGCACTTTAAGGGATGGAAGTCAGAGAGAATTTCTCCGGTTTCCCATGCCGTTATCAGACTTGCGACATACGAGATGATGTACATGCCTGACATTCCCGCAAGAGTATCTATCAATGAGGCGATAGAACTTGCAAAAAAATATGATGAAGAAAAGTCATATAGCTTTGTTAACGGTGTTCTTAATGCCGTAGCAGAGGAGCTTGGCAGAAAATGATGTCAAACAAAGTTGTTCTTGGTATAGACACGAGCAATTACACAACTTCCGTAGCAATCGTAGATTATGAGGGAGAGCTTATAGCTAATTTGAAGCGCCCATTGCAGGTAAAGCCAGGAGAAAGAGGACTTCGACAGTCTGATGCTTTGTTTTTACATACTGTGAATCTTCCGGACCTGATGACAGCGGCCGAGGACATCCTGAAAAACAAGGGACTGACAGTCTGCGGAATAGGTGTCAGCAAAAAGCCTAGAAACGTTGAGGGATCTTATATGCCTTGCTTCTTAGCCGGAGTTTCTGCCGCAAGGGCATCGTCAGCGATCTCGGGAGCTCCCATGTATAGTTTCTCCCATCAATGCGGACATATAATGGCTGCCGTTTTTTCTTCAGGAAGATATGATCTTCTTTCGGAAGAGTTTGCGGCTTTTCATATTTCAGGGGGAACTACCGAATTAGTAAAGGTCAAGCCTATAAGCAATGGATTTGAAACAACGCTCCATGGTGGAACAAATGATCTGAATGCAGGTCAGGTGATCGATCGTATAGGTGTGCTTATGGAAGTGCCTTTTCCGGCGGGTCCCGGTTTAGAAAGGCTTGCTTTACAGAATACTAAAAAAATACCGAAAAGGGCAATTTCAGGCGTTGGGATGAGTATAAATCTTTCCGGTCTTGAAAACCTTGCAGCAAAGCTTTACCGCGAAACTAATGACAAGCCACTTGTAGCAGCATTTGTTTTTGACTTTATCAGAAGAAGCATTATTTCAATGTCAGAAAGCTATGAGGCAGAATTTGGTAAAACTACTTTTGTCTATGCCGGCGGCGTTATGTGTAATTCTATTATCAAAAAAATGATATCCGAGAGATTTGATGCTGTTTTTGCTGAACCTGCGCTTTCTGCAGATAATGCTGTGGGAATAGCAGAGCTTGCAAGACTTGCAATGATAAAAGAAGGTTCATGCTGATATGGATATTAGTTCATTAAGAGAGCGCAGTAGTGGAGCGATCTCCGTCTCCGAGCTCAACGATTATATAAAAAATATATTTGATACCAGCCGTTTTCTCTCGTCTGTTACGGTAGTAGGCGAAATATCTAATTTTACAAGTCACAGAAGCGGACATATTTATTTTTCTTTGAAAGACGGAGATGCACAGATAAAAGCAGTAATGTTTCGCTCATCAGCATCAAGATTGCGGTTTATGCCGGAATCAGGAATGCGTGTCATTGTTCATGGATCGGTATCCGTATATCAGCGCGATGGTGTTTATCAGCTTTACGTAACCTCCATGCAACCGGACGGCGTGGGAGCGCTTTATCTTGCTTACGAGCAGCTTAAAGAAAAATTGGCATCAGAGGGTTTGTTTTCAGACGAGAACAAAAAGCTTCTTCCAAAATACCCCGTAAGAATAGGTGTCATCACCTCGCCCACAGGCGCTGCAGTAAGAGATATTATCAGCGTAACTCAAAGAAGATTTCCAATTGCAAAAATATACCTTTATCCCGCATTGGTACAGGGGTTGGAATCAGAGGCAAGCCTTATCAAGGCACTTGATTATCTTGATAAAAGCTGTCTTGTAGATTTGATTATTATAGGCCGTGGCGGAGGATCAATTGAGGATTTGTGGTCTTTCAATAGTGAAAAACTAGCAAGAAGAATAGCAAGCGCCAAAACTCCTATTATTTCTGCAGTTGGCCACGAAACCGATTTTACTATTTGTGATTTTGTTGCAGATATGAGAGCGCCAACCCCATCAGCTGCTGCTGAACTTGCAGTCCCGGATATAAGAGAGTTATTTATGCGATTGGATTCGTACAGCAATCGCTGTGTAAGCGGTCTTTTTCGTAAAATAGAAATATCGGAACAACGCCTTTTGGCAATAAGCGAAAGAGTGCGCATAGGAATCCTTGATTCTACGTTTGATAATCTTGAAGTCAGACTTGAGAATGCAAAAAAATCTGTCGTATTTATGATTAAACAAACCCTTGATAAAGAGGGGGGCAGGATAATTGCTTTAAGCGAAAAACTATCAGCCTTAAATCCGTTATCCATTTTGAATCGTGGTTACTCCTTTACACAAAAAGAAACCGGTGAGATCGTCACAAATAATAATGTTGTGCCCGGAGAAGTGGTAACTATTAAAATTCGCCATGCAAAAATCAAGGCAGAAATCAAAGAAATATGTGAGGAACACACATGAGTAAGAAAAAATTAACGTTTGAAGATGCTATGAGAGAGCTTGAAGACAAGGTGAGAGGACTTGAGAGCGGCAATATGAGCCTAGAGGATTCTCTGAAAGCATTTTCCGAGGCTATAAATTTATTAAACGTCTGCAACAGTCAGTTAGACGGTGCAAAGGAACAGGTTAAAGTATTGGTCGAAAAGGAAGACGGCATCGTGACCGATTCTCCCTTTGACATGGAAATAGAATAATGCGTCTTGACGTTTATCTTCTGGAAAAAGGTCTTGTTTCCAGTCGTACAGAAGCAAAAGGATTTATTGTAGAGTCTGCAGTAAAAATAAACGGCAAAACCGTTACTAAGCCTGCATTTGATGTGCCTGAAGATGCAACGGTTGAAATAGACAAGAGCGCAAAAAAGTATGTTGGACGTGGTGGATTGAAGCTTGAATCTGCAATCTCCGCTTTCGGCATTTCAGTAAAAAACAAGCGTGCTTTGGATGTAGGTGCATCAAGCGGTGGATTTACAGACTGCCTTTTGCAGCATGGAGCTGCGTCTGTAATAGCAGTAGATTCCGGAACAGCACAGCTCGTAGAAAAGCTTCGTCGGGATGAAAGAGTTATCTCTATTGAAAATTACAATGCAAGATATATGAAGAGAGAAGACCTACCATACGTGCCGGACCTATGTGTTATGGACGTATCGTTTATATCAGCAACGTATATCATCCCCGCAATAAAAGACGTATTAGCATCGGGAGCCGATTTTATATGTCTTATTAAGCCACAGTTCGAGGTAGGCAAAAGTGGACTTGGAAAAGGTGGAATAGTTAAAAATGATAAACTTCGCCGCGATGCTGTTGATAAAGTTGTAAAGTTTGCAACTGAAAATGGCTTTTTGTCCTTGTCAGTAATTGAATCTCCGATAATAGGGGGAGATGGAAATATTGAATTTTTGGCACACTTTCGGAATGGAGAACAACTATGAACAGAATAATAGTAATTCCAAATACACTCAAAGATCCTGATCTTTCCGTTACCGTCAAGGTTATCGAAAAGTTGGCAGAATTTGAACTTATTCCTATGGTAAGTGATTCTTTTTCGGGTAAGATCGGAGATAAGGCGAAATACTTTTCTTCCTTCCCAAAGGATGCCGATATGATTTTGGTAATAGGTGGCGACGGATCTGTAATAGATGCATCGAAGATAGCTATTTCACTGGACGTACCATTACTCGGAGTGAATCTCGGTAATCTTGGATACTTGAGCGAAGTTGAGATCGATCAGTTGGATGTTCTTAAAAAATTAAAAACAGGCGATTACATAGTTGCTGAAAAAATGCTACTTGAAACTGAGATATCAAAGAATGGCACGAACACAGTCGCGGAACGGCTCGCCGTTAACGATGTTATCATATCTCATTCAGATTATCTAGGTATCGCAGATATTTGTCTTGAAAACAGCATGAAAGAAGCAGTAAAATACAGAGCTGATGCAGTTATTCTTGCTACTCCTGCAGGATCCACAGCTTATGCGCTTTCATCGGGTGGCCCTATCATATCCCATAACCTCGATTCAATTACCGCTACTCCCGTTTCTCCGCACTCATTCTTCAATCGATCTATCGTATACGGTGCAAGCGAGGAGTTAAAGGTTTCAAATATCGGAAGAACAACAATCAAGGTCAGCATTGATGGCAGATATTACGATTCGCTCGAAAACGGTGATTATTGTCTGATCAAAAAGAGCGATAAACGCTTTAAGATGCTTACTTTCTCCGAAAACAATATGTTTACCACGTTGTTTAATAAATTAAAGATACTCAGCAACATTGAATAACTAGAAATGCAGGAACAAAAATGAAAAACGCAAGACAACAAAAAATATTAGAATTAATAGAAAAATACGAGATAGATACTCAAGAAACTCTTATTGAGCATCTTCGCGAAGAGGGATATATAGTAACTCAAACTACAGTATCCCGTGATATAAAGCAGTTGAGCCTTGTTAAGGGCGTAACCGGCAGAGGAACGTACAAATACGTATCTCCCGGAGTAAAGCCCATAGCCAGCGCACCTGTGTTAAACTCCGCAATAACCGAGTCAATAGTACATATTGAAGCGGCAGAGAATATTATAGTAATAAAAACTCTTTCAGGAATGGCAAACGCGGTAGGCGTTTGCATCGATTCTCTCCATATTTCCGGCATAGTTGGCAGTGTTGCGGGAGATGACACTATTTTAGTCGTTGCTAAAAGCTCCGAGATCGCTAATGAAATCGAAAACGAGTTGAAGCGCGATTTTGGACTTGATAATTAAACTTTAAGGAAAGAGAACAAACGGATGTTAATATCTCTCCACATAGAAAATATTGCAGTAATCAAGAGCATTGATTTTGATTTTTCAGAGGGCTTCATGGTTCTCACCGGAGAAACGGGAGCAGGAAAATCTGTCGTGATAGATAGTATCAATTTGCTGCTTGGTTCAAAAGCAGAGCGTGATCTTATTCGCACAGGACAAGATCAGGCAATGGTCAGCGGTCTTTTTGCTGATTTTTCACAGAGAACGGTTGAGAGCTTATCTGCCCTCGGCATTGAAGTTCCTGAGGACGGCGAGATACTTTTGCAGAGAATCCTTAATCAGGACGGAAAATCCAGAGCGATGATCAATGGCAGAAGCATCAGCTTGTCGCTGTTAAAAAGCATTACACCACTATTAGTTAGCGTACACGGTCAGACCGATACCGCCTCACTTCAGGATAGCAGAAATCATCTTGAGATGCTTGACGTCTATGCAGACGTAGGCGACCTGAAAGCAAAGTATCAGAGCGCATTTTCCGTTCTTGAAGGTGTAAGAAAAGAAATAAGAGAGGTAAGTGAAAAGCTTACGGAAAGTGAGCGTCTTAAAGAGATACTTCAGTATCAGATCAAAGATATTGAATCTGCAAATCTGAAAGAAGATGAAGAAGACGTACTTGTTGAAAAACGTGCCAAGCTTAAGAACAGCGAAAAAATAACCAAGAATTCTGAATACGTTTTCAAAGCCTTGAAGGGGAGCGAAAAGGGAAGCGTTTCTTATCTTCTTGATCGAAGCATGACTGCTTTGAAGCAGGTTTCTGACGTAGTTCCGGCATTTTCCGAGTATGCAGATCGCTTGCGCGAATGTCTTTATCAGGTAGACGATATTGCAGAAGAGGTTTACGCTATCATAGATGATATAGACGGAGATCCTACTGCTACACTTAATAAAATTGAATCAAGACTTGATAAGATTTCGAAGCTTCAGCGTAAATACGGAAGCAAGATTAGCGACGTTCTTGCGTTTTGCAAAAAAGCAAAAGAGGAGCTTGAAACTCTCGAGAATTCTGACGGTGTGCTAATGGAGCTTCACAAAAAAGAACGTAAAGCGTATAATGAAGCGTTAGAATTGGCAAGAGAGCTTCATGATAAGAGAGAAGCAGCAGCAAAAACCTTAGAAACGTCTATAAAAGACACGCTTGAGTTCCTTGATATGCCAAAAGTCGTATTCTTTGCATCTCTTAAGGAAATGACCAAGGGGGAGGAGCGAATTCTTACAAAAGATGGTGGCGACCACATAGAGTTTTATATCAGCGCCAACAGAGGAGCGGATCCTCAGCCTCTTGCAAAAATAGCGTCGGGCGGTGAGCTTTCCAGAATAATGCTGGCGTTAAAGAGCGTAATTTCAAACAGAGATGGTATTCCTACTGTAATTTACGACGAGATAGATACGGGAGTTTCAGGAAAGACAGCAAGAAAAATCGGAATCAAGATGCTGTCGCTTTCTAAAACCGCTCAGCTGTTCTCCGTAACCCATAGTGCGCAGATAGCTTCACTTGCTGATAAACATTTCCTCATCAGTAAAAGTGACGTAAACGGCGAAACGCAAACTAGTGTCAGAGTTCTTGATCCCGAGGGAAGGATAAACGAATTATCGAGAATCCTCGGTGGTATCAATATAACTGATTCACAGAGAGCCGCGGCAGAGGATATGTTGGCAGAAAAACACAATTACATATAAATCAAAAAGCAACGAGGTTCATGGATGAAATATTCTCTTTTGAGATTTCTTGATATGAATGACGTTGAATATAAGGAAAATGTATTGGCAAAGGATTTCTCCTCAATAAAGATCGGTGGCAGCATACCTATCGTGATTTATCCAAACGAAATCGTCAAATTAGTAACTGCCTTAGATTTTCTCTCGGATTGCAAAATTAACTATAAAGTGATAGGCAAAGCGACAAACGTTCTCTTTCCGGATGAATCGTTTTCGGGCGTAATTATCAAAACAGATAAGTTGCTTGGATATGGTCTGACAGGTGACAAACTATGCCTGTATTCCGGAGAACGCTTGTCCGCATATATAAAGGCGTTGGCGAGATCTGGCCTTGGTGGGTTAGAGGAGCTTTGTGGGATTCCGGGCAGCGTAGGTGGAATGATTGCACAAAATGCTGGAGCGTTCGGTAAAGAGATATCGGAGGTTTTGGCATCCGTCACTGCATATTCGAAAGAAGAAAGAAAAGTTATTGCGTTTTCACGTGATGATATGAATTTCGGATATCGAACTTCGATTTTCAAGAGTGACCAATACGTAATTTTGTTTGCTGACTTTCACCTTTTATCAACAGATCCCGGTGATCTTTTGAAACGAATTGATGAGATAACGAAAATCCGAGCGCAAACGCAACCCAAAGGAACCTTATCTCTGGGAAGCGTTTTTAAGCGTCCCATGAGAGATTATGCTGCACGACTTATTGACAGCTGCGGTCTGAAAGGATTTTCAATTGGCGGAGCGCAAGTTTCAGAGCGTCATGCCGGATTTATAGTTAACAAAGGGAATGCAACCGCAAGCGATTTTAAGCTCCTTGCAGACCATATAAAACGAGAGGTCAAAAATAGATTTGACGTTACTCTCGAAGAAGAAATAGAGTATTTGTAAAGGAAAGCAAAATGTCCTTTTCATCAGAACAAAAAAACGAAATTATTAATCAACAGTACAAGTCGTCTTGCTGCAGACGTGCGCTTCTTTCAGGGTTTCTTTTTGCAAAAGGTGCTAAAATTGCAGAAAGCACTATATCAATTAGGGCAGAAAAGGCAGATACCCTTGAATTTATAGGGCGACTTATAAAAGAATTTTATTCGCAGACTATAGTTCCTTACCGTTCAAAGCAAGGTGGAAGATACTTGCTTGCTGATTTTACATCTAAATCTGCGATAAAGTATTTAGACGGAATAGAAAGCGGCGGTGAGCCTTATACACACAAGTGCGGTATGTGCGAATCTTCGTTTTTGCGAGGAATATTTTTAGCCGCAGGAAAAATTTGTGATCCGGAAAGGCAGTATCTCCTGGAGTTTTCTTTGGATAGATGCGATTTGCTTTCGGATTATTTGACTGAAATAGGCATAAAACCTAATATTGCAAATAAAAAGAGCGGTAAGGTTGTTTACTATCGCGACAGCGAGAAAATTGAAGAATTTACGGGAAGAGCCGCAATGAACAGCAGTATTTTCGCTATTATGAATGAGCAGATAACTTCTGATCTTGATAATTACGTGCAAAGAGTATCAAATTGTACGGCAGGTAATATTTCTAAAACTGTGGATGCGGCAATTAAGTATAACACAGTTATAGCACAGCTTGATGCTGCAAATCTTTTATCATCACTCCCTGAAGAATTGGCTGTTACTGCGAGGCTTCGACTGGATTATCCGGACCTTACTCTTACAGAGCTTTCACGAATCAGCGTGCCGCCTATTTCAAAATCAGGGCTTGCGCATAGACTAAATAAGATTTTAGAGCTTTCTGAGAAGCTATTGAATAAAGACTGAAATTAATTATAAAAAGCAACAAAAATATACGAAAGGAGGGCTTATGGGAGGCTTCGTTCATTTACATTTGCATACAGAATACAGTTTGCTTGATGGACTTACTAAAATTTCCACCATAGCAGACAAAGCTATTGAAGACGGACAAAAGGCAGTTGCGATAACTGACCACGGAGTGATGTACGGCGCAGTTGAGTTTTACAGGGCATTGAAATCCAAAGGCGTAAAACCGATTATAGGCTGCGAAGTATACGTATCCCGCAGAAGCCGTCTTTTGAAAGAGAATAAATTTGATACATCCGGTAATCATCTTATTCTTCTCTGTAAAAATGAAATCGGTTATCGAAATCTATGCTACATGGTTTCGATGAGCTTTATTGATGGATTCTATTCACGCCCCAGAATTGATATGAATCTGCTATCAAAGCACCATGAGGGACTTATAGCACTTTCCGGATGTGTTGCGGGCAAAATACCACAACTTATTCTTGAGGGCGATATTAGTGGGGCGGAAAAGGCTGCCGCCGAGCTGAAAGCAATCTTTGGCGAGGATTTTTATCTCGAAATACAAAACCATGGCTTGGATGACGAAAGAAAAGTGGCATATGCCTTAAAACTAATATCAAACAAGGTTAAAGTTCCATTGGTTGCAACCAATGATGTGCATTATCTTGAAAGGTCGGATGCAGATGTACAAGCTACTTTAATGTGTATTCAGACAGGTAATCTTGTGTCCGACGGCAGACCGTTTGGCTTTGAAACGGACGAGTTCTATTTCAAAACTGAAAAAGAGATGCGAGCGTTGTTCGCCTCTTTCGAAGATGCGGTCGACAATACGTCTGTGATTGCAGATAAATGCAACTTTGATTTTGATTTTGATAATATTCATCTTCCTACATTTACGCCGGAAGACGGAAAGAGCCATGCGCAAAAGCTCCGTGATGATGCGATGCTTGGCTTTGAACGAAAAATAAAAGACGGAAAATTTACTTTCAAAAAGCACACGAGAGAAGAATATCTCGACAGAATAGAATACGAGCTTTCGGTTATTGATAAAATGGGATTTAATGCCTACTATCTTATCGTTGCAGATTTTGTGGATTTTGCAAAGAGAAGCGACATTCCGGTGGGACCGGGCAGAGGCTCGGGAGCGGGTAGTCTTATAGCCTATCTGATTGGCATTACAGACGTAGATCCACTTGAATTCAACCTTCTTTTTGAGCGTTTTCTCAACCCTGAGAGAGTTTCAATGCCCGATTTTGATATAGACTTCTGCTATAACCGACGTGAGGAAGTTATAGAGTACGTTAAGCACAAGTATGGAGAAGATAGAGTGGCGCAGATTGCTACCTTTGGAACTCTGGCACCAAGAGCTGCAATTCGCGATACAGGACGAGCTTTAGGTCTCTCATATAACAAAGTAGATACCGTAGCAAAGCTTATCCCTCGCGACGTAACTTCCCTTAAGGGAGCACTTGAAATATCAGAGTTCAAGCAATTGTATCTGAAGGATCAAGAGATACAAAATCTGGTTGATATGAGCATGAAGCTTGAGGGAATGCCAAGGCACGCATCTACTCATGCAGCAGGTGTCGTTATCACTGAAAAGCCAACCTATGAATACGTTCCCTTGTCCCATAGCGGATCGGGAGTGGTTACTCAATTTGACATGAATACCGATGCGGATCTCGGACTTGTAAAGTTTGATTTCCTTGGTCTGCGATATCTTACGGTCATTCACGATGCGGAAGAAGAGATCAGAAAGCATACAAGAGACTTTGATATCACAAAGATACCTCTTGATGATGAAAAAACATTTAAGCTGTTATGCGATGCAAAAACTGAAGGCGTATTTCAGCTTGAGTCTGCAGGAATGCGACAGGTTCTGCAAAAACTCCAGCCTAACACGCTTGAGGATATTGTGGCGTGCGTTGCTTTGTATCGTCCTGGTCCTATGGATTCCATCGATACTTTTATCGCAAGAAAGCATGGAAGAGAACCCATAAAATATAAGGTTCCCGAACTTGAATCCATTCTCGGTGTTACCTACGGTTGTATTCTTTACCAAGAGCAAGTAATGCAGATCTGCAGAAATCTTGCAGGCTATTCGTATGCAAGGGCAGATATTGTAAGACGCGCTATGTCAAAGAAAAAAGACTCCGCTATGCAAGCTGAGCGAGAAGGCTTTATCAACGGAGCAGCCGAGCGAGGAATAGATACTTCCGCGGCAGAGGCTATCTTTGAGGATATGGCAGGTTTTGCAAAATATGCGTTCAATAAGAGCCATTCCGTTGTCTACGGTTTGACGTCATACAGAACTGCATATTTGAAAGCCCATTATCCCGCTGAGTATTTTTCAGCACTTCTAACAAGTGTTCTCGATTCTTCAGTCAAGGTGCGTGAATACATTCTGGATGCTGAAAAGTTCGGTATAAAAGTTCTCCCTCCTGATATTAACGAAAGTAGCAAATACTTTGCAGTTAGCGATGGAAACATTCGATTTGGTCTTTTGGCTATCAAGAATGTTGGCAAAAACTTTGCAGATAGCATACTCGAAGAACGAAAGAGTGGTCCATTCACTTCATTTGATGAATTTGTTCGCAGAATGATCAATTCCGATATTAACAAGCGAACCCTTGAGTCAATGATCAAATGTGGAGTCTTTGATTCCTTTGGAATAACACGCAGCTCCTTGGCTTCTGTTTTTGAAGGAATATTAAGCTCCGAAAATGAAAAAATAAGGAATAATATATCAGGTCAGCTGGATCTGTTTTCCATGTCTGCTTCGACAAGCAGCAGTAGTGTGTCATCAAGCTATGAGTATCCAATCGTTGAGGAATATTCATTAAGAGATCTTTTGAGCTTTGAAAAAGATAATTCAGGAATGTATTTTTCCGGGCATCTGATTGATAGCTATTCAAAGCATTTAGAAAAGCTGCGACTTGATAAAATAGCAGATATCCTTTCAGACTTATCGGAGGAATCTGTATCCACCCCAGAAAGGTACAAGGATAAAATGCAGGTGACTGTTGCGGGTATTATATCTGCAAAGAAAACAAAGGTAATAAAAAACGGTGACACCATGGCATTCATCATGCTGGAAGACGGAGTATCCGAAATAGAGATTATCGTTTTTGCTCGACATTACCAGCAGTTTTCGGATTTGATAGAAAAAGATATGGCAGTTTCTATTGTTGGAAACATTTCTACGGAAGAAGGTGAAGTGCCAAAACTTCTATTGTCTGACATCAAGCCGCTTATTTCAAATTCCGAGTATGATGCTTCATCGAAAAGTGAAGCAGAAATAAAAAAGGAAGTAAAGCTTTATATAAAGGTACAAGGACTTTCTGATCCTAGGATCGATAAGATCATGCGAATGGCAACCTTGAATCCCGGAAAAACTAAAATAGTTCTTTATGATGAAAAAACAGGGAAGTATTCCCAAATGAAGAACACATTGATAGAATGCAGTGATACAGTTATCGCAAGGCTTAGATCTGCATTCTCCGAGAGCAACGTAGTTTTGCTATAAATGACACTGATATTAAACAATTAAATTAAACAAAAATGAAAGATTGAGGTAAATTAATATGTCAACAGTTATTGAAATTATTCTTTGGGTTATTCTTGCTATAGGTGTTTTCCTTGGTGCAAAAAATGGATTTATTCACATGGCTGCAAAGCCAGTAAAGATCGTTTTGGCATTTATTCTCGCGTTCTCCTTCTCGGCTGCAATAGCTGAAGAGATGATCATTCCCATGATCGAAGCGCCTATCACAAATTATATTAATGGTCTTCTTATTGAAAACTGCCCTGATTTAAACATTGAATCCGTAGCAAACGAGCTTCCGCTCATCTTGAAGATCGCTGCTGCAATGTATGGCATTAATATTGAAGAAATAGTAGCAGAAAATGCAGGACGCGATATTATTGCAGAATTAACTGTAACTCTTTCCGAACCTGTTGTTAATATTCTTTCCGTTGTTATATCCTTTGTTGTGATCTTCGTGATTTCTATAGCTCTCATTGCAGTTGTTCTTGCTATACTTGAGCGCATATTTAGCGAGGGTATATTTGGCTTGATCAATAGAATCGTTGGCGGCGTTGCAGGTGCGGTTCTTTCTCTTGCAATTGCCTGGATCATCGCTCTTTTGGCAGAGCTTATCTTCCAGATCAAGGCTATCGGTGCGGAAACTCCAGGCTTCCTCTACGACTTCTTCAATACATACAATCCGATTGATCTCCTTCTTAGTTTTCAATAAACAATAGTATCACAAAAAATAGCAAATCCAATAATCAATAGGTGAAATAAATGAAAATGCAACTTTGCAAAAGATGTAAAAAAAGACCTGCAATGGTATTTATAACTCCAATGCAGGGCGACAAAGCCGGTCCTCCTGAGGGGCTTTGCCTTCCATGTGCCAATGAGCTTGGAATCAAGCCGGTTAATGATATATTGAAAAAAATGGGCGTGGATGACGAGCAAATTCAGAGCATGTCAGATGAAATTGATTCACTTCTTGAGTCACAGCTCGGCCTCACTCCCACAGATGGTGATGAGGATGACGGAAAGATGCCAACCCTGAATTTGGGCGAGATCTTCGGCATGATGAACGGACCCGAAGGCGGTAGCGAAAATAGTAGTCCTAAAGGCAAAAATAAGGAAAAGAAGGATTCAGAAAAGTATAAGGCACTTTCCACATATTGCACAAATCTTAATGAAAAAGCAAGGTCCGGAAAGGTTGATAGACTTGTAGGTCGCGAGCGTGAGCTTGAGCGCATTATACAGATTCTTTCTCGCCGTCAAAAGAATAATCCTTGTTTGATTGGTGAACCCGGTGTTGGTAAAACTGCTATAGCGGAAGAATTGGCTTCAAGAATAGTAGAAAAGAGAGTTCCCGAATCTCTTATTGATTTCGAAATTTGGATGCTTGATCTTACAGCGCTTGTAGCAGGAACACAGTTCAGAGGACAATTTGAGTCCCGAGTTTTAGCTTTGCTTAAGGACGTTAAGAGCGCCGGCAACGTAATTCTCATGATTGATGAGGTTCATAACATCGCAGGTGCGGGAGAAACCTCTGACGGAAGTATGAGTGCCGCCAATCTCTTAAAGCCCGCGCTTTCCAGAGGTGAAATCCGTGTCATCGGAGCTACAACTCTCAAAGAATACCGTAAGAGCATAGAAAAGGACAGTGCTCTTGAACGTCGTTTCCAGCCGGTAAAGATCGACGAGCCATCTGTTGAGGAAACGGTTGAGATCATTAAAGGTATTAAAAAGTATTACGAATCATTCCACGGTGTATATATTTCTGATGAGGTCGCAAGATTCGCGGCAACTCTTTCGGAAAGATATATAACAGAGAGATTTCTCCCTGATAAAGCTATCGACCTTATTGATGAGGCTTGTGCAAAGCTTGCACTTTCGTCCCCCGAGGTTAATGAACGTATAAGAAACCAGAAACGCCTTGAGGTGCTTGATCGTGAGATGGCACAGCTTGAGAGCGAGATAGCTGATCCTGAAAAGCAAAATGAAAAGAGCTATGAGAGGATCGCATCTCTGAAGGCCGAGAGAATCCGTATTGAAAACAGAGAAAAAGAGATTGAGCCAATAGTAGCTAATATGCGACTTACGGTTACCGATCTTCTCAAGGTAATCGAGGTATGGACAGGTATTCCTGCCGCAGAGTTGAGTGCTACGGAGCTTGGCGAGCTAAATGGACTTTACGAACGAATTTCAGCAAAAATCATAGGCCAAGACGAAGCAGTTACGTCGGTTGTACGCGCAATAAGACGAAAGAGAGCAGGGATTTCATATCGTACAAATCCCGTTTCCATGATCTTTGCAGGTCCTACAGGCGTTGGTAAGACCGAGCTTGTTAAAGTGCTTGCAGATGACTTATTTAAGCAGCCTGAATCTCTCATAAGGCTTGATATGTCCGAGTTTATGGAAAAGCATTCCGTATCCAAGATCATAGGAGCGCCTCCTGGTTACGTAGGTTATGATGAGGCAGGTCAGCTTACTGAAAAAATAAGAAGAAGACCTTACTCGGTAATTCTATTTGATGAGATCGAAAAGGCACATCCGGACGTTCTCAATATTCTTCTGCAGGTTCTTGATGACGGTAAAATCACCGATGCTCAAGGAAGACTCATTAACTTTGAGAATACAGTCATCATTATGACAACTAATGCAGGAAGTGAAAGTTCATCATCCATCTCCGGATTTGCAGAGAAGCGCGATGAGAGAACAAAGGATAAAACAGAACGTGCTTTGCGCGCATTCCTTCGCCCAGAATTCATAAACAGAATTGACGAGATAATAACATTCAGACATCTTGACAAGAGCGATTTTGTGAAAATTGCAGACATAATGTTGGGCAAACTCAAAGATCATCTTGCTGATAAGGGCATTAAGCTCGTTTATAGCGAAGACGTTCTTCGTCACATTGCAGAAAACTCTTATTCTGAAAAGTACGGAGCACGTAATATGCGTCGTTACATTGAACGCCACGTTGAGGATAAGCTTGCCAATATTACGATTGAGAATTATGGCAAGGACATTTTTGGAATGTCACTCTCTGTTGAAAACGAAGAAATTTCAGTTGAATTTATATAATCTAAGGAAGTAAAAAAGTATGTCATCTTGTAATCATGATTGTTCCAGTTGCTCGCAGAAATGCTCAAAGCAGGATCTCCTTGAGCCGCAGAACAAATCAAGTAGAGTAAAAAGAGTAATAGGCGTCGTTAGTGGAAAGGGTGGTGTTGGTAAGTCCCTTGTAACATCAATGCTCGCTGTAACCATGCAGAGAAGAGGTCATAAAACAGCCATTCTTGATGCTGATATAACCGGACCGTCTATTCCTAAAGCATTTGGTCTTGGCACCGGAATTGTTGAGGGAAACGATCTAGGTATGTTTCCTCCCGTAACCTCCACCGGTATAAAAACAATGAGTGTTAATCTTCTTATAGACGATGAAACCAAGCCTGTAGTTTGGCGTGGTCCGGTAATTGCAGGAACAGTAAAGCAATTTTGGACTGACGTTGTATGGGGAGAGGTAGACTATATGTTTGTTGATATGCCTCCAGGAACGGGTGACGTTCCATTGACTGTTTTTCAGAGCCTTCCCGTTGATGCTATTATCATTGTAACAAGCCCCCAGGAGCTAGTATCTATGATAGTAAAGAAGGCGGTTAATATGGCTGAAATGATGGATATCGACGTTCTTGGCCTTGTTGAAAACTACAGCTATATCATTTGTCCTGACTGTGGCAAAGTTATTCGTCCATACGGTGAAAGCCGAATAGAAGCTCTTGCAAAAGAGGAAAACACAGCAGTTCTTGCTAATCTTCCGATAGATCCATCGTTAGCTGCTCTTTGCGATACAGGTAAAATCGAAGAGTTCGAGGGAGAGTACCTTGAACGCTGTGCAGATCTAATTGAAAAACGTTTTCCGGGATAACTAAACAATTTATAAAAGAGGTAGCACAATTTATTAGTTGTTGCTACTTCTTTTTTGTTATTAATGCCGATTATTCTTCATATTATGTTATATATTTAAAACAGACATAAGTGAGGATAGCATGAAGAAAAAGATTATAGGACTTACAGAAGACGAGGTAATGGAATCAAAGAAAAAATACGGTGATAACGCGTTAAAAAAGGAGAAAACCAAAAGCATAATCAAGAGATTTATAGAAAATCTCTCGGATCCAATAATAAGGATTTTAATGATCGCTCTTGGCGTGCAGGTCATAGTAAGCTTTGGTAATGTCAACATCCTAGAAACCGTAGGTATAGTAGCAGCCATATTAATATCTACAATAGTATCAACCGTGTCAGAGCACTCAAGCGAAAAATCATTTGAGAAGCTTCGGGAGGGGGAACTTGAGAGCAGAGTAAACGTTTTGCGATCCGGTAAAATTGAAAAATTATTAATATCAGATATTGTGGTTGGAGATATAATATATCTTAATGCAGGGGAAAAAATCCCGGCAGACGGAGAGCTTATCGACGGCGAGATAAGCGTGGATCAATCCGCACTTAACGGCGAAAGTATTGAAATTAGCAAACGATCCGGTAACTCCAAATCATGGGATCTTACAGACGAGAGCAAGATTTTTCGTGGATCGATGATAACAATGGGCGAGGGAGTTATGCGCGCTGAAAGAGTGGGGGCGGAAACATACTATGGAACAGTGGCAAAGGAACTGCAGACTGAAACGAGGATCAGTCCATTAAAACGCCGTCTGAGCAAATTAGCAAAGCAAATAAGCAAAATAGGATGCGTGATGGCAGTTATCGTTTCGATAGCATATCTTTTTAACGCTTTCATAATTGATAACGGCTTTAATGCAGAAAAAATATTACTAGATATAACTAATTATAAAAACGTTGTTTCCGAGCTTATTCATGCTCTGACGTTGATGATAACTGTCATAGTAGTTTCAGCGCCCGAAGGCTTGCCGATGATGATAACGGTAGTGCTTTCCGCAAACATGAAAAAGCTTATACGCGACAATATACTTGTCAAAAAAATGGTAGGTATAGAAACGGCAGGATCAATGAATATTTTGTTTACCGACAAAACAGGAACAGTAACGGAGGGGAAGCCTAAATGCGAAAAGATCATATGCGAGGCAGGAGAATTTAATAGTATAAACGGAGTAAGAAGTTATAGTGAAATATATAAATATCTCTGTATTTCTGCAAAGAAGAACACAGATGTGAAGAGCGAAAATGGAAAGGTCATAGGTGGGAATGCGACTGATCGCGCAATTTACGAATGGTTTTCCAAAGAACCGGATATATACCTGGAAATTGTTGAAAAACAATCATTTACAAGTGATAAAAAGCACTCATTAATTAGAACAAAAAATGAAAAAACCATACTTAAAGGCGCGGCAGAATTGATAATCGCGTCCTGTGATACATCGATTAACAGTGCCGGCGACTTTGTGGAGATCGACCGTGAAAAATATCTTTGTGAATATAGAAAATTAGCGTCTGGAGGCTCGCGGGTAATAGGGATTGCCGTTTACGATGAGCGTAAAGCTTCAAAAACTTTAGTAGCGCTAATAAGTATGAAAGACAAAGTAAGACAGGGGGCGCATGATGCAGTTAAAAGGATTCTTTCTGCAGGAATACAGATAGTAATGATTACGGGGGATTCCAAGGAAACAGCATCAGCAATAGCAAAGGAATGTGGCATTTTAAGAAATGAAAGCAGGGAAGTAATTCTTACCGCAGATGAGCTTTCCACCATGAGCGACGATGATATAAAAGCTATTTTGCCGAGACTTCGTGTCGTTGCTAGAGCATTGCCGAGGGATAAAAGCAGGCTTGTTCGTCTGTCCCAGGAAGAAAATCTGGTAGTCGGAATGACTGGTGACGGAATCAATGATGCACCGTCGCTTAAACTTTCGGACGTTGGTTTTGCTATGGGAAGTGGCACAGATATTGCAAAAAGTGCCGCCGATATCGTGGTTTTGGACGATAGTCTTGATGCAATCGGCAAAACGGTGCTTTTCGGCAGAACGATTTTCAAATCTATAAGAAAATTCATCACTTTTCAGCTTACAATGAATCTTGCCGCTTGTGGAGTGTCTATCATAGGACAGTTTATCGGAGTGGAAACTCCCATAACAATAATTCAGATGCTATGGGTAAACATAATAATGGATACTTTGGGCGGTTTAGCATTTGCGGGTGAGTATGCCTCCGACCATTATATGAATGAGCGACCGAAATCGCGGGACGAGCACATATTATCGAAAGAAATGTTACATCAGATCGGATACACGGGTTTATATACCCTAGCATTATCAATATTCTTCCTATCTGCGCCCATTGTACGAAAATATTATAGTTTTGAAATGTCAAGCGATGGATTTTACACTGCATTTTACGCTTTGTTTATCTTTTCAGGCATCGCAAATTGCTTTGTTTCAAGAAGTGAGAGACTCTGGATATTGTCCGGTATTACGAAGAATCCAGCTTTTATAGCTATCATGGGAAGTATTTCAGTCATTCAAATAGCAATGATATACTTTGGTGGCGATCTATTCCGATGTGTGCCTTTATACTTTGGTGAATTATCACTTGCAATAATGCTTGCGCTAACGGTAATTCCATTCGATTTTATAAGAAGAATAATGCAAAAACTTAGTTAAGCCACTGTGCCGCTCCATTCAGAGCGGCATTTTCAATATAAAATGTAAAGTTAAATTATAAAAATATATAAAAAATTAAATCTTAAATATCTTGACAATGAGCCATAAAATATGTTATGCTATTATGTGTATCTATTTACAAGCGCTATGTTTAGGAGATCGTTATGAAAATAATAGGCTTATGTGGAGGCAGCGGAAGTGGTAAGGGAGTTGTATCCCATCTTTTCGCAAAATACGGAATCCCTCATATTGATACCGATAAAGTGTACCGTGACATTACATCATATAGAAGCGAATGTATGGAAAAGCTGTCTGAGATCTTTGGCGATATCGTTTTATCCGCTGATGGCTCTCTCAATCGCGAGCGTATGCGCGAAATCGTTTTCATCGGTGATGATTGCGAGCATAAGCGAAAAAAGCTTAACGAAATAACTCATAAATACGTGCTTTCTGAAACTGACAGGATCATTGATCTTTACAGAAAAGAGGGAAGAATTGCAGTAATTGCTGACGTTCCACTTCTTTTTGAATCTGGATTTGATAAAAAGTGCGATGTAACCGTGGCAGTTGTAGCAGGCGAAAAGGTTCGGATAGAGAGGATCACTAGCCGTGATGGAATTTCAGAAGAACAGGCAAATGCGCGAATAAACTCACAGATAAAAACAAGTGAGCTTGTAAAAAAGGTGGATTACGTAATAGAGAATAACGGCGATCTTAAAGAACTTGAAGAAAAGGTTGAACAGCTCTATCACACGATTTTAGAAAAATAATTTTAAGGAGATATAAAAATGTCTGAAAAAACTGTTGGACAGGAAATGCTTGAAAAGCTTTCCTACAAAAAGAAAAATGTATTCGAGGAGTCATCCTCTGAAAAGATCAAGGCAATTTACGATTATAACGTAGGTTATGCAAAGTTCCTTGATGATGCAAAAACCGAAAGAGAAGCAACCGAGGCAGCGATCGCCCTTGCAAAGGCAAAGGGATTTACCGAGTATAGATTCGGTGATAAGATCTCTGTTGGTGATAAGAGATATCTTAATCAGCATGGCAAGAGTGTTATCTTCTTCCAGGTAGGATCAGAAGATATTGAGGCGGAAGGTATCAGAATTCTTGCAGCTCATATTGATTCTCCCCGTCTTGACCTCAAGCAGGTTCCCATGTATGAGGATTCCGGTATGTGCTTCCTTAAAACACATTATTACGGCGGTGTAAAGAAATATCAGTGGACAGCCATCCCACTTGCTCTTCACGGTGTAATGGTTAAGGCTGACGGCGAGGTTGTAGAAGTAAAGATCGGTGAAAATGATACAGATCCCGTATTCTACATCAACGACCTTCTTCCTCATCTTGCACAGCGTCAGAGTGCTGAGCCTCTCGGTTCTGCTATCAGTGGTGAGTCGCTTAATATCCTTATTGGTGGACTTCCTTATGCGGATAAAGAGGTATCTGATAAGATCAAGCTTACAGCTCTCTCCTTGCTTCACGATAAATATGGAGTAACCGAAGAGGATTTCATTAGTGCAGAACTTTCACTCGTTCCTGCATTCAAGGCTCGTGATATCGGCTTTGACAGAGCGCTCCTTGCAGCTTATGGTCACGATGACAGAGTATGCTCATATCCTGCACTTACAGCACTTCTTGATACACCTGACACAAAGCGCACTGTAATGGTAGTTCTCGCGGATAAGGAGGAGATTGGCTCTGTGGGTATTACAGGTATGCAGTCAGACTTCCTCGTTGACGTTATCAAGGAGATCTCATGTGCTCTTGGTAAGAATGAAGTTGTGGTAAGAAGCCATAGCAAGTGCCTCAGCGCAGACGTTACAGCTTGCTTCGATCCTAACTTTGCAGACGTATATGAAAAGAGAAACAGCGCACTTCTGTCTTATGGCACAACCATGAGTAAGTTTACAGGCTCAAGAGGCAAATCCTCTACAAATGACGCTTCTGCAGAGTTTGTTGGTTATGTAAGACGCCTTTTCGCTGAAAACGGTGTTATCTGGCAGACAGCAGAACTTGGTAAAGTTGATCAGGGCGGCGGCGGAACAGTTGCTATGTACATTGCAAACCACAACATCGAAACTGTCGACCTCGGTGTTCCTGTTCTTTCCATGCACGCGCCTTATGAGGTTGTATCAAAGGCTGACGTATATTCAACCTATGAAGCATTTGTTGCCTTTGTAAAATAGTTTTTACCATCGAAAAACAAAGATAAAGATATTATTTAGTTTTTTGAGGTAGAGATGATAATAGAAAAATTAAGAAAAGCAGAAGACAGATTCAGGGAGATTGAGCAGATGCTCACTCTCCCCGATGTCGTGTCAAATAATAAAGAGTATTCAAAGCTAATAAAAGAATACAAAAATTTAGAGCCAACTATTCTCAAATTCAGAGAATACAAAGAGGCAGAAAAAAATCTACACGAATCTAATGAAATGATGCGTGATAGCACTCTGGATTCCGAGCTTCGCGAGATGGCGGAGGAGGAGTACAAGGAGTGCCGTGACCTGACAGAAAGGCTTATGGGTGAGCTTAAGATTCTGCTCATGCCAAGAGATCCTAACGATTCGAGAAACGTAATTGTTGAGATCCGTCAGGGCGCAGGTGGAGAAGAAGCAGCACTGTTTGGTGCAGATCTTTTCCGTATGTATTCAATGTATGCCAATTCAAAAAGATTCTCCGTTGAGGTTGTTAGTATCAACGAAACAGAGCTTGGCGGAATAAAAGAGATCGTATTCTCGGTTAACGGTGATGGTGCTTATTCAAGATTTAAGTTTGAGAGTGGCGTTCATCGCGTTCAGAGAATACCGGTTACCGAATCAAATGGCAGAATACAGACCTCTACGGTTACCGTGGCTGTATTGCCCGAGGTTGATGAGGTTGAGGTTGAAGTAAATATGGCTGACGTTAAGATCGAGTCCTGTAAATCAAGCGGTGCCGGTGGTCAGCATATTAACAAAACCGAATCCGCAGTAAGACTTACGCACAAACCCACAGGAATTGTAATTGAATGCGATCAGGAGCGCAGTCAGCTTCAGAATAAAGAGCGTGCATTGCGACTTTTGTATGCGAAACTCTATGATATCAAGCAAAAAGAGCAGAGCGAGATGATCGCGTCTACAAGAAAGAGTCAGGTTGGTAGCGGTGACAGAAGTGAGAAGATTAGAACTTATAACTTCCCACAGTCAAGAATTACGGATCACCGAATAAATAAGACTATATATTCTCTTGATACGTTCTTAAACGGAGATATAGATTCGATAATAGACGAGCTCATTTCTGCTGATACAGCAGAGCGTTTGAGAGGTGAGCAAAATGAATACTAAAATCATTAAAGCATATCTTCCAAACGGAGAAACTGATAATATAGCAATAAAAGATGCGGCAGAAATAATCAGATCGGGTGGACTTGTAGTAATGCCCACTGAAACCGTGTACGGACTCGGTGGAGACGGAACCAATCCACAAGCATCATCAAAAATCTATGCCGCAAAGGGGCGCCCATCAGATAACCCCCTGATCATTCATATAGCAGAGCCTGCAGATGCTGAAAAATACGCCTTTACCTCGGAGCTTTACTATAAGATCGCAGAAGCCTTCATGCCCGGCCCTATTACCGTTGTTATGACCGCAAAACAAAGCGTTCCAATGGAAACCAGAGGCGGTCTTGATACAGTTGCGATCAGATGCCCATCCAATAAAGTTGCGCACTTGTTGATAAAATATGCGGGTGTACCTATTGCAGCTCCCTCTGCAAATCTTTCGGGGAGTCCGTCGCCGACTTCACTCGGTCATGTGATAGATGATATGAATGGCAGAGTAGATGCAATAATCGACGGAGGAAATTCCGA
This sequence comes from Eubacteriales bacterium, assembly GCA_045589435.1. GTDB lineage: Bacteria > Bacillota > Clostridia > Oscillospirales > CAG-272 > UBA1740. The sequence continues at coordinate 61,721 of JAZNPB010000097.1, forward strand.
GATAGGGCTTGAATCTACCATAGTGAAAATCAATCCAGACGATACGTTAACTCTTTTGCGTCCTGGTAAGGTTACCCTTGGTGAACTGATGAGCGTTGCACCTGTAAATGTAGCAGATGCAGTTTTGAATAAACTTTCAGACGGTGAGGTTGCAATCTCTCCGGGTATGAAATATCGTCACTACGCTCCTCGCGCTCCTTTGTATCTTCTTAATGGGGATGCAAACCTTGCATTGCAATATATTTCGAAGAAAAACGAGGGCAGAGTTGCAGCGCTTTGTTATTCAGAAGACGTTCCTCTTTACAGAGAGGCTCTCCCTGAATGTGATATATATGAGTTTGGAAGTCGTACTGATGAGGCAAGACAAGCCTATCTTTTATTTTCAATACTCAGGGACACCGATAAAAAGGATTACGACGTAATCTACGCGCCATTGCCTGAAAAAACAGGAATCGGACTGGCGCTTTACAATAGAATGATTCGTGCTGCGGCACACCAAATAATTACACTTGGACGGTGAAAACATGGCAAGAAAGAAGAAAAAAGAGCAAGAGGATATTCTGCAAAATCAGGCAGAGCCTATTGCCCAGCTCATAACGGAAACTCTTGAGAAAAACTATATGCCATATGCAATGAGCGTAATAGTATCGAGAGCTATTCCGGAAATTGACGGATTTAAGCCATCTCACAGAAAGCTTCTTTATACTATGTACAAAATGGGTCTGCTGACCGGACCCAAAACAAAAAGTGCAAATATAGTCGGACAGACGATGCGCCTTAATCCACACGGTGATGCATCCATATATGAAACGATGGTGCGTCTTACGAGAGGACATGAGGCACTTTTGCATCCTTTCGTGGATTCAAAGGGATCTTTTGGTAAGCATTATTCAAGAGATATGGCATATGCCGCATCGAGATATACCGAGGCAAAGCTCGATACCTTCTGTAACGAGTTGTTTTCTGGTATTGATAAGGATGCTGTAGACTTTGTTCCAAACTATGATAATACAATGGAAGAGCCGGTGCTTCTTCCAACTACATTCCCTAATATTTTGCTTTCCCCAAACCTCGGTATTGCAGTAGGTATGGCATGTTCAATCTGTTCTTTCAACTTAAATGAGCTTTGCGACGGAACTATTGCCATTCTTAAAAATCCTAATACGACTACCGATCGCTTGCTTGACGTTATCAAAGCACCTGATTTTTCCGGTGGAGCGCAGATCATCTACGATAGAGAGCAGATGCGTAAAATATATGAAACGGGAAGCGGCAGCTTCAAGATGAGGGCGAAATACGAGTACGTTAAGAGCGAGAATTGCATTGATATTCTTGAGATCCCATACTCATCCAGTATCGAAACTATAATGAAAAAAGCTACTGATATGATAAAGTCAGGTAAGCTTCGCGAGGTTACAGATGTAAGAGATGCGATCGACCTTAACGGATTTAAGCTCACTCTTGACCTTAAGAAGGATGCAGATCCTGAAATAGTAATGCAAAAGCTCTTTGCTTCTACGGAGCTTGAAAACAGCTTTGACTGTAATTTCAACATTCTCGTAGAAGGAACACCTATGCAGCTTGGAATCAAGGAAATACTTATGGAATGGATCAAATTCCGCATGAGGTGCGTTGTGCGCGAGCTGAAGTACGAGCTTGGTAAAAAGGAGGACAAGTTGGAGCTTCTTCTCGGCCTTGCAAAGATCCTTCTTGATATAGACAAAGCAATTAAGATCATCAGAAACACTGAAAAAGAAGCAGACGTTGTTCCTAACTTGGCGGCAGGTTTTGACCTTTCTCAGAGGCAGGCAGAATACATAGCAGAAATCAAGCTTCGTAATCTGAACAGAGAATACATTCTTAACAGAGTCGAGGAGATCGCCAGCCTCAAAGAGCGTATAAACGAAATAAAAGAGATCCTTCGCGACGATCTCAAAGTCAAGGCGCTTATTATTTCACAGCTTCAGGTCATCAAGAAAAAGTATGGAAAGCCAAGAAAAACTGAAATAGTGGAGAAGGAAACTGTCGTTACTCCTACGAAGGATATATTCTTTGAAAACTACAACTGTCGACTTATTCTCACCAAGGGCGGCTACTTCAAAAAGCTTTCTGCCCAAAGCGCAAAATCTCTTGATGAACAGCGAGTAAAGGAAGGAGATTTCATTATCTATCAGATCGATACTGATAACCGCGGTGACGTATTCTTCTTCACCGATAAGGCGCAGATTTACCGCGCAAGAGTAGACGATTTTGATATTTCCAAACCTGCACAGCTTGGAGATTACGTCCCCTCAAAGCTTGGAATGGATGAAAACGAACACGTTGTAGCTTGTAAGATGCTGTACGAAATAAATCCGGAACATCACATAGTTTACATATTTGAAAACGGAAAGGGCGTTCGCTTACCAATGAGCGTATACGACGCCAAATCCAGAAGAAAGAAGATAACCGGTGCATATTCAGACGTATCCCCGCTTGTAGGAGTTATATATGATGACGGAAGCCACGTGAACTTCTTCATCAGAAGCGACGGTGGCAGAGGAATGGTCATCAGCACTGATAAGGTTGAACTTAAATCCACCAGAAAAGCAGGTGGAACACAAGTGATGAAGCTTCCCAAAAAGGTAAAGATCGATTTCGTCACCGACCGACTCGATATAGTTGGTAAGGACGTATTAAAGTGCAAAAAAACTACCATTCCGTCCAGCGGAACAATCTTAAATCATCTTAATCTCAACTTTTGATAAAATTAACGGCAATATTGCTTAAAGGCAAAAAAAGAGGCTGTCAAAACTGACAGCCTCGCAAAAGTATTAAACTAAGGTTTCAAATTTGTAGCCAACGCCCCAAACGGTTTTAAGAGTCCATTTATCCGAAACGCCCTCGAGCTTTTCGCGGAGCCTTTTTACGTGAACGTCAACAGTTCTTGAGTCACCGAGGTAATCAAATCCCCATACTTTGTCAAGGAGCTGATCGCGTGTGAAAACTCTGTTGCAATTGGAAGCGAGGAAGTAGAGAAGTTCAAGCTCCTTTGGAGGAATATCAACTGCCTTTTCGTTGAGCTTAAGCTCGTATTTCTGAAGGCTGATTTCGATATTCTCGAACTTAACAACCTCATTGTCACTTGTCTTTGAATGTGCGTTATATCTACGGAGAACCGCCTTGATTCTTGCAGAAAGCTCCTTCATATCAAAGGGCTTAACTATGAAATCGTCAGCGCCAAGCTCAAGACCGAGAACCTTATCAAAAACGTCGCCCTTGGCAGTTATCATGATAACAGGCTTGGGAGAGATCTCTCTGATTTCGCGGCAAACCTGCCATCCATCCTTTTTAGGCATCATGATGTCGAGCAGCACGAGATCAGGCTCGTACATTTTGAAGAAGCTAACGCCATCAACGCCGTTGCTCGCGGTTTTAACTTTATAGCCCTCATTTTCAAAATAGAGCTTCAGCATATCGCATATGTTGGGATCATCATCTACAACTAAAAGTTTGGTATCCATAATTTTGTCCTTTCTTTATCATTAATTTTATTGATCTACAAACATTAATTATTAACTTCGTTAAAAAAACTGTAATCTTAACAATTACATTATACAATGAATATATGAGTTTGTCAAGAACAAACTATGAATTTTTCTTTAACATTACATAGAATTTATTAAAATTAATTAAACTTATACAGAAAATGGAGAAATACGCTTTATGAAACTTGGTATCGTCGGACTTCCAAACGTTGGAAAGAGCACGCTGTTCAACGCGCTTACTAACGCAGGTGCGGAGTCTGCAAACTATCCTTTCTGCACCATCGACCCAAACGTAGGTGTGGTAGCAGTACCTGATAAAAGACTTGATAAGCTGGCAGAGATGTATAACCCCGATAAGTACACTCCTGCTATCATTGAATTTGTTGACATTGCAGGCCTTGTAAAGGGCGCATCAAAGGGCGAGGGGCTTGGCAATAAATTCCTCGGCAACATTCGTGAGGTTGATGCAGTTGTTCATGTTGTAAGATGCTTTGAAAATAACGACATTATTCACGTTGAGGGAAGCATTGATCCTATTCGCGACGTTGAAACCATTGATATCGAGCTTATTCTTTCCGACCTTGAAATCGTTGAAAGAGCAATCGACCGCACAGTCAAAGCAGCCAAGAGTGATAAAAAGCTCCTTGAAAAGCTTGAAGTGCTTCAAAAGGTAAAGAGCGCGCTTGAAGAAGGAAAGAGTGCAAGAAGTGTAGGACTTGATGCAGATGAGCGTGCATGGCTCGACGAGGCGAGACTTCTTACTCTTAAGCCTATTATCTACGTAGCCAATATTTCTGAGGACGAAGTAAGCGGCGATTATGAAAATAATGAAGGATACCAGAAGCTTAAAGCGCACGCAGAGGCAGAAGGAAGCGAAATTATCGCAGTAAGCGCACAGATTGAGGCGGAAATCGCAGAGCTTGAGGGCGAAGAAAAGCTTTCCTTCCTTTCAGATCTTGGTATAGAGGAAAGTGGACTTGATAAGCTTATCAAATCAGGTTATTCCTTGCTTGGTCTTATCAGCTTCCTTACTGCAGGACCCAAGGAGGTTCGTGCATGGACAATAACAAAAGGCACGAAAGCTCCGGGCGCTGCAGGTAAAATTCATAGCGACTTTGAGCGTGGATTCATTCGTGCCGAGGTTGTTGCATTTGATGACCTTGTAAGAGAGGGGGACCGAAACAAGGTTAAAGAAAAAGGTTTGCTTCGCAGTGAGGGTAAAGAGTACGTAATGAAAGACGGAGACGTCGTTGAATTCCTCTTTAACGTTTAATCAATAAGATCTATAGCTTCCTCGTAGTAATAGATCTTCGTGCCAGAATTACGATAGGCAGAAAGCACGTTAAGGTCAAACCTGAAATCGTTACTGCCTATGATTATCTTGTTAACTTTCGTTTTTGCAACGAATGTATTAAATACGATAGTATCATACTTATTTGAACCGTGGCGTCCGAAAATGGTTGCATCAGAATTTGCGATCATTTCGAACGCCATAATTTTTTCATCCTCGTGCATCATCCCGTGAGACAAGTATAGATAACTTGTACTTTCCGAGGAAAGCCTTAACGCAACCTTTGGATTTCTCTCTCCAAGCGGCATACGGAAAAGAGATACTACCTTATATTCACCAATGGCGACTTCCGTATTTATATCGTAAGTTACTACGTCAACCCGATATTCTTCCAGATCATAACCCAGGTTTTCCATCAGATACGATTCGTCTTGATTTGCAGGTTTTGGCAGACATATCTTTTTGATCTTCAGTAATGAAAGCAATTTGGTTATATCATCAATAAGCCCATTGGAATAATTTGCAACGTAGTAATTGTCAAGATTGGTTATTCCGTACTCTGAAAGAATACTGTAGCTTTCATAAGCGCTGGAGATTGAATGATCAATGTTACACACAAGCGATGTGGTAGCTCCTTTTCTGATAATAATTCTATCTCCATCATCATCTACGTGGTAAGCCGCTATCTCTGTATTTGCTTCAGCGAGGTTAACCGCAAGAGATAGCACCATTAGAATGATGAAAACGATTGCTAAAACGCCCGCAGCTCTTTTCTTGTTTTTTATCGTAATAATCAAAAAGACAGCGAAGCAAAGTGTGTAGATTGTCGTCGCAATCAAGATGAAAGTTTTTTTAGCATCAATATATATCCAGTCAGGCTCTGCCATAACACCGGCTAGATAACAAGTAAAATCGGCAACGCGATCTAGCAGTAATCCAAATGGGATCAGCTTTCCGAATATCAGCATGAGCATACCACCATAGATAATTACTTCTGCAAGCAAAGAGAAAACAAGGGTTGCAACTGCTGATGCAAGTGAGATCGTACCGAATGTAATGCTAGAGATCAAAAGGGTTGTAGATGTGGCAAAGAATGAAGCAGCAAGTGATGTAATGGCAGCTTTCGCTATTCGCCGCGGTATCGATTGGTTTGGTTCGTAATCGAAAATCTCAGTCATAGTTATGATTCCAAGCGTTGATAATGCAGATAACCATAAAGCAATATCATAAACTGCATAAGGTGTTACAAGCAAAATCAAAAATACCGAGATCGATAGCGATGTTAGTGAATCTTTCGTTTTGCCGAGTAAAAACAGAGCAGTATGTATTATCAGCATCAGTCCCGCTCGCATTATTGAAACTGACAATCCCGTCATGAGCATGTAGATAATAACGAAGGCGCCGACCGCAATTAAACGTGACTTTTTCTTTATCCCCACAGCCGATAGTATACCGGAAATGCCAAAAGAGATAATAGTCAAGTGCAGTCCGCTTAGGGCGAGAATGTGAGTTATGCCCAGCCTTTTGAAATCAAGTTTGACTTGGCTTGTAAGAAGATCTCGTTCTCCAATGAACAATGCAGAAAACAGGGAAGCTGTCTTTTCGCTTGAAAGTGAATATGCTCTTTCGCAAATAAACTCTCTTACCCTCTCAGTGACCGTTGAAAACGGAATTGTACCTTCACCTATGTACTTAATATTTTTGACGTTATTAGTGTTGGAAGATATTCCATCTGAGAAATAATACACGTTTGCATCTATATCAGAAAAGTCTTCAAATTCACAAAGCAACGCTTCAAAGGAGATATTACTTCCCGGAGCTATTCTCTCGGGTACTTGGATAGACGCTACGTTTAATCTGATCTTGTATCCGTTTTTTCTTTTTTCATTGATCTTTGCGGTTTTGACAGTTAAAGTTGTGGAATATTCGTTTTTCTCAATATAAACGACCTTTCCTTCGATCTTAACTACCTCATCATACTGTTCATATAGCTTGAAATTCAGGTCAAAATATACGTAAGACGAGAGTATGGATACAAGTAGCATAATAGGCAAAACTATGAATAATGCGCTTTTTATTTTCTTTTTGAAATAAAAAATTAGCGACAGAGAAAGGAAGAGTATTGCAACGCCGCAAAGAACTCCTCGCATAATTCCATCGCTAAATGTGAAAATGACAAAGCCGCCAATTAAGGTAGTAAGTATTAAGAAAAGCGGTCTTTTGTCAAAAATATTCATATAAGTCCTCTATCAATCCTCTGAATCATCCTGGTGTTTAGAGGATTCTTTTTTATTATTGAATCTAAAGTCGCATCCCTTGGGAAGTACGAAGTTGAATCCGTTTGGTATAGTTTCGAAATCGATTGTCTGCGCGCTGGTAATCTCTCCGTCAATACAAATCGGAATGGGCGAATCAAATTCCATTTTGAAGTGTGGAACCTGTCTGTAATCAATAAATTCCATAGCTTTTTTGTTTGAAAGGAAGGTGCCGGATTTATAACTACCAACAAGACCGATAAACGTAAGTCTGGAAATCTTATTGATAGCGCAAATATCGATAAGCCCATCGTTAAGGGTAGCGCTTGGAGCAGACATAAATCCGCCGCCGCAGAATTTTCCGTTACCGATAGCTGTCAGAGTAAGCTCTCTTTCGATCACGTCGCCGTTATCGTGAATAATTTTCATGGGAGTTCCAAACTTCTGGAAGAATCCGATGATAACGCCTAAGATATATGCAATGCTGGGAGAAGCAAACTTATATTTGCTTTTTATCTCATTTGCCTTTTTTGCAACCGAGCAATCAAATCCAATGTTGATCATATTAACGCAATAAACGTCGTTGCATCGGATAAGATCTAACGTTACGGGTGAGCCATCGATCTGCGCGTCGATATCGCTGAAAAGCCTATGGTTTGAAAAGTTTCTGACAAAATCATTTCCGGAGCCGCCGGGAATAACGCCAAACTCAACGTTAGAATTGCATGGCGCGCTGTTAACGATCTCGTTTATTGTGCCGTCGCCACCAACACAAATAAAGCGCTGGCGTTCCGTTGAAATGCTGATCATTGACTTGACGTATTCCGTAGCGTCCTTTACACATGTAGTGTAGTATATGTGATAATCCAGCTGACGCTTTGCACAAGCAGACTTAATATGTTCTTCCATTTTTATCTGCTTACGGCTACGTCCGGATTTCGGATTTAATATAAAATGATAAATCATTGTAACATTCCTTTTGCATAAATATCAGCTATATTATACCAAAAAATATTAATTTTGTCAAGATATATTGACAATTGACGTAATATAATGAGAAAAAAAGAAAAACGAAGCAGTAATGAGATGGATATATCACAAAACTGCTCCGTTTTATTATCTGAATAGTTTATTTCTTTTTGTTTTTACAGGACGACACGATAAAATCATGGTATGCCTTTGCAGCTTGTTCTGTCTTGTTTGTGCCGTATTGATAATATTTTCTTCCGGCAAGATCACTTGGTAAATATACTTGATCAACGTAATCGTTTTCGTAATCATGGGGATATATATACCCGTCAAACAATGGACTTTGCAGGTGCTTGGGAATATTTATACCCAGTCCGTTTGATATATCTTCCATTGCGGCAAAATATGCAAGGTAAGATGTATTGGACTTAGGTGCAGTAGCTAAAATCGTCACCAGATTTGCAAGAGGTATCGAGGCTTCAGGCATGCCCAGTAGTTTTGCGCTTTCGGTAGCAGAATATGCAAGTGACATTGCCATGGGATAAGCGCAACCAATATCCTCACTGGCGATAACCAAAAGTCTCCTGCAGGCTGACAAAAGATCACCACCGGACAGGATCTTCGCAAGATAGAACACCGCAGCATCTGGATCTGATCCGCGTATAGATTTTTGAAGGCATGATAGCAGATCGTAATGAGAGTCTCCGTTTCGATCGAAATGACCTATAACTGCTGGCGCTAGAACCTTAACGTTTTCCTCGGTTATTGTTTTATCTGAAATGTAAAATGCGTTTTCAAGAAGTCCAATACTCATTCGAACGTCGCCGCCGCAGGTTGCAGCAATGCTTCGAAGAACCTCCTCATCGACAGTCTTGGAATCTCCAAAATCATCGTTTAGGAACTTGAGCGCCCTATTAAGTGCCGGTATGCAATCATTAATGCTGATGGGCTTGAATTCAAAAGCAGAAGCCCTCGACAAAAGTGCGGGATACAAGAAAAAGTATGGATTTTCCGTTGTGGAAGCGATAAGCGTCAACTTTCCGTTTTCGAGAAACTCAAGAAGCGATTGTTGCTGTTTTTTATTGAAATACTGTATTTCATCAAGATAGAGCAGAGTACCGTTCTTTGCGAAAATGTTTTCCGTAGAACCCACAACCTCGCGAATATCGGCGAGAGTTGCGGTAGTTGCATTGAGCTTATATATCTGCATATCAAGCGTCTTTGCTATGATATTTGCAACGGTGGTTTTTCCCGTGCCGGGAGGACCGTAAAAGATCATATTTGGTATTCTGTTATTCTCTAAAAGTCTGCGAATAATTCCGTTTTCTCCGACTAAATGTGCCTGCCCGCACACCTGGTCAAAACTCACAGGTCTAAGCCTGTCTGCCAGTGGTTGTATTGCCATTTTTATCTCCGTTTATGATATAGTAGATGTTGATGTTTTCAGTTTATCGATGATTTTTTCTTTCAGCATTTTATGGACTTCAAGATCAAGCGCGGGATCTAAATTTATGATTTCCTTGGCAGTGGCAAATGCCTTCGCCATAAGATCGTTATCGTCGCACATTGATGCAAATTTGAACTCAAATCCGCCACTCTGCCTGAAATTAATGTCGGAACTTGTAGCAAAGAAGTCGCCGGGGCCTCGAAGCTTTAAATCATTTTCAGCTATTTCAAATCCATCGTTTGTGTTTTTTAGCACGTTTAGCCGTGCCATGGATTTTTCGCTTTTAAGATCGGATACAAGAACGCAGTAAGACTTTTTTGTTCCTCTGCCAACTCTGCCTCGTAGCTGGTGCAGCTGGGATAGTCCAAACCGCTCTGCATTTTCAACTATCATTAGCGTAGCAGAGGGGACATTTACTCCTACCTCAATTACTGTAGTGGAAACCAAAACTTGAGTTATACCGGATGCAAAATCGCTCATGATTGCATCCTTTTCTGCCGCTTTCATCTTTCCGTGTAATACTCCAATGTTAAGCTCGGGCAAAGCTTTCCTGAGTTCATCCGTGTATTCGACCACATTCTTAAGTTGCAGTGAGTTTTCGGAGACAAGTTTGCTTGTTGAGTAAGGTATCATGGCGTCAACGTCTTCGTTTCTTTCGATTGAAGGACAAACTATATAGCATTGCCCGCCAAGAGCCACTTGCTTGCGGATAAAATCATTAAGTCTTGCTCTATATGATTCATTGACAACAAATGTGTCGATCTTTTGTCTGCCTTTCGGCATATCTGTCATTTTTGAAATATCCAGATCTCCGTACATAGCAAGCGCCAAAGAACGGGGAATGGGAGTTGCGCTCATAACTAAAAGATGAGCAGATTTTGTTTTTTCTTTCAGCTTTGCCCTTTGCATTACGCCAAATCTGTGTTGCTCATCAGTGATGACAAGACCTAGGTTTGAAAATTCAACCTTATCGGAAATTAAAGCGTGAGTTCCGACAATAACGTCGATATCGCCATTTTCCAACGCCACATAAATGTGCTTTTTATCCTTTTGTGTGGTTGAACCCAAAAGTAGCTCTACCTTTATTCCGAGCTTGCCGAGTAATTCGCGCATCTCACTATAATGCTGATTTGCAAGAATTTCAGTGGGAACCATTAGCGCCGACTGATAACCCGACGTTGCGGCAATATATGTTGCAATGATAGCGCATATGGTTTTTCCGGAACCAACGTCACCCACAAGGATTCTTGCCATAGGTGGCATGGTTTTTTCGTCCTTGCCAATGACCGTGTCGCGATAAATATCATTAACCGCATTTTTTTGAGAGTCGGTCAACTCGTATGGTAAAAGATCAAGAAGGGGAGTAATGGAGCATTTTGAAAAGCGAACGCCCTCATCCTTTGCTTTTGTACTTGCCCTTATTGCAATGCCAAGTCCAAAGTAAAGCATTTCATCAAAAGCAAGGCGTTTAAGTGATGCTTTCAGTGCATTCTCGTCTTTTGGAAAATGTGAATTTGAAAGAGCATAAGTCAAAGTCGGTAATTCATTTTTGAGGCGTATTTCCTCAGGCAAAGGATCCTTTATCTCGCTTGAAACCATACTCATCGCAGCCCTGACAAGCTTGTCTATATTCTTTGATGAAATTCCCTCTGTTAATGGATATATAGGGATAAGTTCGGGCAGAACTTGTCCTTCGACGTATGGCTCATATGTAGGATTTTGTAGCTGCAGTCTTTTTCCGTCAATGTGTGCCTTGCCCCAGAATCTAAACGTTGCACCAATGGAAAATACGTCCTTCACGTATGGCGCATTAAAGAATACTACCTCACAGCTTCCGCTTTCATCAAATGCTCTGAATTTAGAGATCTTAAGCCCGCCTCTGATAAGCGAGGTTTTTACATCCGTTCCTATGGTCAGCAAAAATGCGCATTTGCAATCGGGATCAAACTTTGACAGCGGCCTGATATTTCCTCTGTTTTCATAAGCTCTAGGGAAGAGATATATGAGATCGCCAATAGTAGATATTCCCAGCTTCTGAAGCTTCTTTTCAGTGGTTTTTCCGACGCCTGAAAGCTCAATTATAGGACGCATCATATTGCTTTCCATTAATAATCTCCTCCTTCGTAATTTCGTTTTTTAATATTCTACTACATTTTCGCGTCAATTTCAATAGAAAACGAATAATTAATCGTCATTTTTTTGAAAAACTATCCAAAAAAGGAAAATAACTAAAATATTTTTTAATTTTACTTTACAAAATAAGAAAGTTATGGTATAATAATATGAAAAAATATGTACAGGAGCTGAAATGGCTACGGAAAATATAAAAAAAAGAATTAATCTTACCCAGGCATTGGTTTTGTTTTTTGTGTCTGTGGTTTGCGGCGCTGTTGCATCATTAACCTTCGGGTTTGTGCTTGTATTTTCATTGATTCCAATGGCTGTATCTGCCGGAGCGCTTGCAGCACTCATTCATTTTGAATGTGACAGAATTAAATACCTAAAGTATGTATCCTTCGGGATCCTTGCTTTGATGGACGTTGCAGCATCATTAATATTCACAAGGCTTTTCTCTGGAGAATGTTATGTTTCCTTTATAGGAGTCATTACTGTTGCCTTTGCATTAATGCTCTTATTTGCTTTTGATAAAAAGTGGCCTAAATGTGAGGTAACTCTTATCATATCGCTGATAACGGCGCTACTTTTGGTAGTAATGTTCGTGATAATTATTCTTGCCAACAAAGGCCAGGCATCTTTCGCAGACTTTTGTGTTCAAGAGTATAAAACCATGAGAACCGACTATGTAACCGGATTACAGCCACTTATGGATGCAGCAAATCAGGCATATAAGGAGACCGTCTTTACAGTTGAGCTTTTTGAATCGGCGTTTGACTTCTCATTTGGAATTCTCCTATCTGTGATAATTGCTTTTTGCTTCGTTTCCGTCGGTATTTCATGTAAGGTTTATTCTTATTCATTAAATAAGCTTGGAAGTGATAAGGCGGAGCTTGAGGCTTGGCGATTTGTTCCGGATTCGGCATATGCGTACGTATATTTCATTTTGGCATTCCTCGATTTATTCTCGGGCGGTGAAATAAATGCCTTTAGCCTGAGCGTAGCAAATCTCTCTATCATTTTCATGACTGTTTTTACTTACGTAGGCTTAATGCTTGTTATATCGATATACAGATCGCAGAAAGGAAAAAACACCATAAGCCTTGTACACGTTGCGCTGGCGATTGCGCTTTTAGCAGTATTTCCAAGGATACTATCCTATATCGGTGCATTTCACTGTATCACATCTAACAGGATTAAGAACAATCCTGATAAAGAGAATCAATAACTTTCTTAATATGACAAACCAATAGCTGCATCTGCAGCGGAATGGAGTTATAATGAGTAATTCAGAAAACAAAAACAAACGAGTTCCTTATGCCACAAGAACGGAAACGGTTCTATATGTTACCATGGCGTGTTTGCTTATGGTTCTTGTTGCAACTTTAGGATACTTTCTAATAGAAGTTCAGTACATTTATGTGTATTTGTCGGTAGGAGCCGTTTTCCTTTACCTTGCTTTTGCATTTTGCATAGCATACGCAAGAAAAAAGGTAGCTACCTACGTTCCTACAAAGGATATGCACCTGCTTCTTGAAGAAACGTCAAGCACGTTCATCAAGGATACGCAGATGCCTGCATTAGCAGTAGATATGCACGGACGTATTTTGTGGTATAACGCGGCTCTTGCCGATATACTTGATCCTGATGAAAATTACGTTGGACGTAATGCACAGGAAATGCTTAACGTCAACGTTGGCGAGAAAGTACACGCTGATAAGATCACTCGTGTAACCATAGGTAATTCGATATATAACCTTGAGGGCTTCGCGATAAACGAGGAGGGTGATGGAACTTATGTGGCAATTCTCAATGACATCAGTGAGCTTTCCGAGATCAGAAGAAAATACGTTGAAGAAAAGGTTGCTGTAGCATATATCGCTATTGATAATGCAGAGGAAGTATCCCAGTATGTTCACGAAAAGTTCAGTGACATCGTTTACATTATCGAAGATAAGCTCAAAACCTGGGCTGCATCCATGAACGGGGTTATCAAGTCCTACGATAACAACAAGTACGTTATGTTCTTTGATTCAAAGGGGCTTCAGCAGTGTCGAGAAAACAAATTCGCTATACTCGATGAGATCCGCAAGACCCGAGTAGGTGATGGCGTTTCCATTACCATATCCATCGGTGTATCATCTTCAGGTAAAAACCTTGAGGAGCGAGATGCCATAGCAAAAGAAGCAATAGATATGGCAATAGAGCGCGGTGGTGACCAGGCGGTAGACAAATCTAACAACAGCATTACCTACTACGGAGGTAGAACAAAAACCGTATATAAGCGCACCAGTGTTTTATCAAGATCTATTGCTTCAAGATTGACAGCCCTCATGTCACGTTCCGATAATGTTATTATCATGGGACATAGATACGGAGACTTCGATTCCTTTGGTTCATCCATAGGTATTGCAAGACTCGCTATGCTATGCGGAATAAAGGTCAATATAGCCGTAGATCTTCGCGATAAGAACCTTGCCCCTTGCGTTGAGCTTATGCAGCGCAACGAAGCATATTCCAGAGTATTTGTAGATAATGCAGATGGCCTTGATCTAATCAGCTCCGATACGCTCGTGGTACTTGTGGACCATGGCTCGATTGGACGTTCGCAGTTTGACGATATATCAAGGAAGGCGAAAAAGCTTGCTATAATCGATCATCACAGAAAAGCAGAAGAATTGCCTCCAGAGGTTAAGATCGAGTATATCGTTCCAAACGCTTCATCCACCTGTGAGATCGTAACGGAAATGCTTGAAAGCTCTGCAAATTCACAATGCCTGATAAAAGATGAGGCAGATATGCTTCTCTCCGGTATTCTTCTTGATACAAAGCAGTTTACCAGGAACACGGGAACTAGAACGTTTGCGGCAGCGCAATATCTACAAAGCGCCGGAGCGAATCCGACAGACGTATATAATCTCTTTAAGACAGCTCCTGGAGATCTTGCAAAAGAAGCAAGATTTCACACAGATATCGTTATGTATCGTGAGAATGTTGCTATCGCGTCATGTGACGGTGAAACAGACGATAGCTACAGAATCATAGCGTCAAAAGCTGCAGATAAAATGCTGACCTTAAAAGGCGTGGATGCGGCCTTCGCCATTGTGCATATCGGTGATATAATCCATATCTCGGGACGCTCTAACGGTAAGATAAACGTTCAGCTGGTTCTTGAAAAGCTGCACGGCGGCGGTCATTTTGAAGTTGCAGGAGCGCAGGTGACGGGTATGTCGATCGAGGAAGTTCTTGAGCTACTTCGTCAAAGCATTGATGAATATTGCGATTCAATGACAGAAGACGATATGAACGTTGGTAACTAAATTCAGTGGTTAATAATTGAAAGGAACATATAAAAATGAAAGTAATTTTACTTTGTGACGTAAAGGGTCAGGGAAAGAAAGATCAGATCGTAAACGTTTCAGACGGATATGCAAAGAACTTCCTTTTCCCACAGAAAAAGGCGATCCCTGCTGATGCGAAGGCTACAAACGAGCTGAAAAGCAAGGAAGAAGCCAAGCAGTATAAGATCAGCGAAGATAGAAAGGCGGCGCAAGCCATTGCCGATAAGATCAACGGAACAGAGATCCGTATTCAGATGGGACATGGTCAGGACGGCAGACTCTACGGCTCTGTAACCGCCAAGGATATTGCAGAAGCCTTGGGCAAAAAGCTCTCCATCGACGTTGATAAGCGCAAGATCCAGATGAAAGAAGCTATCAAAGCATACGGTAACTACTCATTGGAAATCAAAATTCTTGGCGATATAGTTGGAAAATTCACTCTTGTAGTGCATCAATAAAACACTTCAGGTAGGTTATTATGGATAGTAACGTTATCAGACAAATGCCGATTTCAGTAGAAGCAGAGCAAGCATTGCTTGGAGCTGTCATCGTTAATCCCGATGCCTTTAATATGGTTGGTGGAATGATCGATGCAGAAGACTTCTATCTGAAAGAGCATAAGCATATATACACAGCGCTGATCAAAATGTTTGCAGCCAGCAAAACAATTGACGTTGTAACTCTTGTTAACGCTCTCGTTGAGCAGGGTGACAGAGACGAAGCAGGTGGTATTCAGTATATCACCATGCTTGCGGATTCCGTTCCCGCGGTAGCAAACGTAAAGGATTATGCCAAAATCGTAAAAGAAAAATCTCTGCTTCGTAAGCTTATCGGCGTATGTGATGAGATCGGTAATGAAGCATATGAGGAAGCTGCGCCGGTTCGTACAATAATCGACAGCGCAGAGCAGAAGATATTCAATCTTTCTCACGGAAATGATAATAAGGAGTTCCGCCATATTCGTGACGTTTTGCAGAACGTTTATCACGAGTTTGAAACTTTGTCTGAATCCAAGGGAAAGGTTTCTGGCGCTAAAACGGGATTCTCAGGTGTTGACCGTATGCTCATACAGATGGGAAAGGGTGACCTTGTTATCGTAGGCGCACGTCCCGGTATGGGTAAAACCTCATTTGCGCTGAATATCGCAACCAATTATGCAAAATCATCAGGAAAAGCAGTGGCAATATTCTCACTCGAGATGTCGGGCGAACAGCTTGTAACCCGTATTATTTCCAGCGAAGCCCTTGTTGACTCATATAGCTTGAGAACAGGTCAACTTAAGCCTGAGGATTGGGATAATATTGCTGACGTAATAACGCAGCTTTCAGGCACAGAGATCTACATCGATGATACCTCTGCAATAACCACCACCGAAATGAAGGCTAAGCTCCGCAGAATCAAAAATCTAGGTATGGTAGTAATTGACTATATAGGTCTTATGCAGAGCACTTCTAACGCTGATAACAGAGCGCAGCAGGTTGGTGAGATCTCCCGAAATCTTAAGATCATGGCAAAGGACTTCGGCGTGCCGATCGTCTGCTGTGCGCAGCTTAACAGAGGTACGGAATCTCGACCCGGAGCTGGCAAACGTCCAACACTTGCAGACCTTCGTGACTCCGGTTCTATTGAGCAGGACGCAGATATCGTTCTATTCCTTTACAGAGATGAGTATTACAAAGATATCAGCGGTCAGCAGGGGAGCGATGCCGAGGCGGCAGACAGTGCTAACACGGCAGAGGTAATTATAGCTAAAAACCGTCACGGTTCTGTTGGAAACGTCAAGATGGGTTGGATCGGCCAATTTACTAAGTTTAGAACTATTGACAACGATTATTCAAACAATGGTTAACAAAATTCATGACTTTTTTGCCTCCGACGAGGGAAAAAAGATTTATGCTACTATAGAAAGAGCGATTTTTGAGCATAATATGCTAGAGGCGATAAAGCGCGGTGTATTAGTTGGCTTTTCCGGAGGGGCAGATTCAGTAATGCTGCTTAGCTTCTTATTCGAAATGCGCAATCGCGGAGAAGATTTTCAGCTTTTAGCGTGCCATATAAACCACATGATCAGAGGCGATGAGGCAGATCGTGATGAATCGTTTTCACGAAAATTTGCAGATTCTCTTGGCATTCCTTTTATTAGTTATCAAATCGATGTTCCAAGCATTGCAAAAGCGCAGTCAAAAGGCTTAGAAGAAGCAGCAAGGAATGTCAGATATTCAAAATTTACAGAGATAATGCAGGGCAGAGATGATATTGGATCGATTTGCGTTGCTCATAATGCAACTGATAATGCAGAAACCGTGCTCTTTAACATCCTTCGTGGAGCGGGAACAAGGGGCACGGCAGGAATTCCTCCTGTTCGTGATAATATTTTACGTCCCTTGATCTATCTTCCAAAGGAGGAGATCACCTCCTCACTTTTAGGTCATGGAATCAGCTTTGTAACAGATTCTACAAATCTTGAAGATGATTACACGAGAAATTTTATAAGAAATCATGTTCTTAAATCTATGAGTGAGATCACCCCCGGAGTAGAGAAAAGCTTCACGAGGCTTTCAAGAAATTTACGGTGTGACGATGATTATCTTTCCGGTGTTGCAAGTGATTTTTTGTCTTCGGCTGATAATATCAAAACAAAAGACCTTGCCAGTCTTCACAAAAGTATCCTTTGTCGTGTGCTTTCAAAGATGGCAGAAAAGTATTCGGTCACATTGGAAAACGTTCATATTGAGAGCATTGGCAACTTGCTTTCAGAAGACAATTTCGAAGTATCGTTACCGGGTGGAATTCGTTTCGTGTCTGAGCGTGGCATCTCTTATATGACTGATCGCATTAATGAAGATAAAAGCTACAATTTCCCTATAGTTTTCGGTGAAAATAAAATTCCAGAGTACAACGCTACTGTATTGGTAACCGATGGAAAAATTAATAAATTTTCCCTAAATGTTTACAAAAAATCAATACAAGCCGATATTTCATCTGCTATAATAGTGGGTAGATTGTTTTTGAGATCCAAACAGGATGGTGATTCGGTATTTTACGGTGGTATCACGCATAAACTAAAAAAGCTTTTCAATGACAAAAAGATCCCCAAATCCAAAAGATCTCTTATCCCTGTTTTGTGTGACGAGAAAGGCGTAGTTTGGGTACCGGGATTCGGCGTAAGAGATGATTGTCCGGATGATAAAAAACCTCTGTATGCTACAATTGCAATCGATAATTCTGAAACCGAATGCAATGAATTTTACATTTAGCAATTAAAACAAAATAAATATACGCAAATTAGAAAGGTATGGAAAATACTTAATGAAGTTTAATATCAAAAGTATAGCTGTCATCCTTATTTTCACGATTGCCGTCGTAGCGGTTAGCGCCTTGTTTGCCGGCGATCTGTTCAATAAAAAGGAAAAGTATGGTTACAGCAAGCTTATCCAACAGTTAGAAGATAACAGAGTTAAAGAATTTGTCATCGATAAGAATGGAACTATTAAAGTAACGTATTACGATTATGTTGTGGATGACAATAAAAAGCCGGTTTTGGTAGATGAGCACGGTCATATTATCAAGGTGGATGATCAGAACAATAAAATTAAAGTTGACGAAAACGGCAACGTTGTTGAATGTGATGGCGAAAATGAGTATAAGCAATTTAAGCTCAATAAGGACGGAGTGCCTGAGACATTTGAGGAGAAATACACTTTTAGCTATTCGGTTCAGATCGAAGAGGTTCTGGCGCTCGCACACGAAAACAGTTCAAAACCTGTTGAAGGGGTTAAAAATTTCAGTGGCATAGCCCTCGAGGTATACGATATAGAGTCTGCACCACAAGCGGCTTGGTACACATTTTTACCATACATCATCGTAGGTCTTCTTATTGTTGGTCTCTGGATATTCATGATGCGTATGATGTCCCAAGGTGGCGGTGCAACCGGTGGCCGTCCTGCAGCTTTTGGAAAATCAAAGGCAAAAATGGCAGTTGCGGATAAGAATTCCGTAAGATTCGCAGACGTTGCAGGTGCAGATGAAGAAAAGGCAGAGCTTGAGGAAGTTGTTGAGTTCTTAAAGGATCCCGATAAATTTATAAAGCTTGGTGCAAGAATCCCACGTGGTGTTCTTCTCGTAGGCCCTCCAGGTACAGGTAAAACCCTCCTTGCAAAAGCAGTTGCAGGCGAAGCAGGCGTTCCTTTCTTCTCTATTTCTGGTTCAGATTTCGTTGAGATGTACGTTGGTGTAGGTGCATCGAGAGTAAGAGACCTCTTCGATAACGCTAGAAAAACTCCTGCAAGCATCGTATTTATCGACGAAATTGACGCCGTTGGCCGTCGTAGAGGAACAGGTCTTGGTGGTGGACACGACGAACGTGAGCAGACACTGAACCAGCTCCTTGTTGAAATGGACGGTTTTGGCACCAATTCAGGTGTTATCGTTATCGCAGCGACTAACCGTGTTGATATTCTTGATCCCGCACTTCTTCGTCCGGGAAGATTTGACAGACGCGTTACAGTCAACTATCCAGATATTAAAGGAAGAGAAGAAATCCTTCGCGTTCATTCCAGAAATAAGCCTTTGGAAGCTACGGTTGATCTCAAAAAGATCGCACAGACAACAATTGGATTTACAGGCGCAGATCTTGCAAATCTGATGAATGAGGCGGCTCTCCGCGCTGCAAAGCTCAACAAGGCTCTTATTGGTATGAACGACATTGAAGAAGCATTTATGAAAATGCTTCTCGGCCCACAGAAAAAGACTAAGATCAGAACTGCAGAGGATAATCGCCTTTGTGCATACCACGAAGCAGGTCATGCAGTCGCATCTTATTACTGCAAGCATACAGATCCCGTAAAGCATATTACGATCATTCCTGCAGGCAGTGCGGGAGGTGTAACCGTTAGCAGACCTACAAAGGATCCGTTCACTAGTTCCAAAAATGAAATGCTCGACAGTATTGTGCTTTCTCTTGGTGGTAGAGTTGCTGAAGCAATAGTTCTTGACGATATTTCTACGGGTGCTTCTAGCGATATTCAGAAAGCTACCAGAACAGCAAGAAACATGGTCACAAGATACGGCATGAGCGAAAGACTCGGTACAGTTCTCTATGGATCCGAGCATTCACAGGATGAGGTATTCCTTGGCAGAGATTTCTCATCGGGTCAGGATTACTCTGAGGCAACTGCGGCAGCGATCGATGAAGAAGTTAGAAACATTATCAGCAGCTGCTACGATAGATGTAAAGATATTCTTACAAACAATATCGATAAACTTCACTTTATCGCAGAATTCCTTCTCAAAAATGAATCTATGGACGAGGAACAGTTCCTTGCAGCTATGCAGATGGATAATCCTACCATTGAAGCTATAGAAGGTATTTTAACAGAGAAAAAGCGCAAGAGCGAGGAAGAAAACAAAACCGCTCATGAGAATAACCTCAAGGCAGAAGAAGAGGAGCGCATTCGTCGCGAAGAGCTTGCAAAGCATATGGCAAGTGGCGAACCACTGACTGACGATGTTCTCTCGGACATCTTTGGCAAAAAGCATGATGATCAAAATGCTGAAGATGTAAAAAAAGATACTGATGAAGAAAACAAATAAAGAAAAAGAGGTCGAAATGATCGACCTCTTTTTTATAATCAGAGTAAAAAACAGGGCAGAGTGAAATCTGCCCTGTGATTTTATATAGTATGGATCCCGTTTTTAGGATCGCTATTGGAGTCGAGCTGATATTTTTGCTGCTTTCTCCAATCAAAGTACTTAATAGCAACCTGCTCAAAGAGCGCAAGGGAAAGAAGGTCCTCATCCTGCTCGCTATAAGGAGCAACTCTTTGGCGGAGAGAATCAATTTCGGGTGCGATCTTATCTGCGGGACGGTAATCAATAATTTCATCGTCACCGATTATCTTTTTCTTGAAGTTATCTTCAATTGGGGCAGGGCATTTGCCGTATTCGCCTCTTACAAGCCCCTTGAATTCCTTTGTAACTCTGGCATATCTTCCGTCGCCCGCAAAGAGAACGTTATTAACAGCCTGAGTACCAACAATCTGGGATGTGGGGGTTACAAGAGGTGGGAAGCCTGCATCCGCTCTTACGTTTGCAACTTCCTCAAGAACCTCGTCAAGTTTATCAAGCTTACCTGCCATTTTGAGCTGGGAAATGAGATTTGAGAGCATTCCGCCGGGAACCTGATAGCGAAGCGCGTTAACGTCAACCTTCAAAACCTTGGGATCGATAAGGCCACTTGCAAGATAATTTTCACGGATCTTATTAAAGTGCTTTGCAACAACGTCAAGCTGCGCAAGATCAAGTCCTGTATCATAAGGAGTACCCTGGAGTGTCGCAACCAAAGATTCTGTTGGAGTATGAGATGTACCCATTGCAAGAGGGGAGATCGCAGTGTCGACAATATCAACACCTGCTTCGATCGCTTTAAGAAGCGTCATAGATCCAAGACCGGCTGTGTAATGAGTGTGGAGGTTAACGGGAATGTTAACAGTGCTCTTAATGGTCTTAACAAGCTGATAAGCCTCAAAGGGCTTAAGAAGACCGGACATATCCTTAATGCAAATTGAGTGAGCGCCCATTTCCTCAAGCTGCTTTGCATACTGTGCAAAGCCCTCGTTTGTGTGGAAGGGAGATGTAGTATAAGAAATCGCTGCCTGAACGTGTCCACCCTCTTTGATAGTAGCCTTAATGGCTGTTTCGAGGTTTCTTGCATCGTTGAGAGCGTCGAATATACGAATAATATCAATACCGTTTGCAATGGATTTCTGAACGAAGTATTCAACTACGTCATCAGCATAGTGACGATATCCGAGGATGTTCTGTCCTCTGAAAAGCATCTGGAGCTTTGTGTTTTTAACGTGATCCTTAATCTTGCGGAGTCTTACCCATGGATCCTCGTGGAGGAAACGCAGGCAGGAGTCAAAGGTAGCACCACCCCAAGCTTCAAGGGAGTAGTAGCCAACCTTATCCATTTCGTCAAGAATAGGGAGCATTTCTTCCGTTGTCATTCGTGTAGCAGCAAGAGACTGATGTGCGTCACGAAGGACAGTTTCTGTAATTAAAACCTTTGACATTTTGTGCTAATTCCTTTCTTTGTGATGTGTCCGTGCTTTTCTTATCAGTTGAGAGTTATGATAACGTCGTTTGCGTTAACGTTTGAACCCTTCTGAACGTTGATAGAAGCAACGGTACCATCTGCAGGAGAAGGAATATCATTTTCCATCTTCATAGCTTCAAGAACACAAATAACGTCGCCTTTCTTGATTGCCTGACCAACAGAAACCTTTACGTCAAGGATGGTGCCGGGCATTGGAGCAGTAACGGGAGTGCCGCCTGCCTGAGAGGCTTGTGCCTTTGGAGCCTGTGCCTTAGGTGCTGCAGGAGCGGCAGGTGCGGCAGCAGGTGCTGCTGCTACGGGAGGAGTATAAGTAGGAGCGGTTGCAACAGTGCCAGCTTCTTCAACTATAACCTCATATGTTGTACCGTTTACGGTAATATTATATTTCTTCATGATTATTCTACCTTTCAAATTATTTTCTTCTGAAGGAAACTACTCTGAATTTTAGTCCGTCAGATTCGGACTCTGCCATCGCAATGGCAGCCGCTATAACTGCAACTATTTCTTCATCGAACCCGGTGGCAATGCTTGTGCTTTCCATCGTTTCCTCGATGACTTCTGCTTTATTTTCTGCATCGTCGTTTTTTGCAGCAAATTTAGTTTTAACGATGTAAAACAAAACTAACAGAGCGGCGCCTACAGCTAAAAATAAATGCATCGGATCAATAGCGGTTAAGTCTATGTTTACCAAAAAGTTCATAAAGCCCTCCTATGATCTTAAAGAGGAAGAACCTTGCGTCGAGCTACCATATTATGTGCGCCCTTGCAAGAGAGCATAAGCAGAGCAGAGCAGATTCTCGCACGAAGCTCATTTGTGCTGATAATATCGTCGATCTCACCGCTCTCTGCAGCGTGAATAGGAGAAGAAACAGAAGCTTTCCAGTCCTCAATAAGGCTTTCGCGTGTAGTTTCTTCTGTGATATACTTATCCCAAGCAAATGCGACACCGCTTGTTGCACTCAATGCACCTATTTCAGCATTATCAAGGGAATAAACGATATCTGCACCAATGGATTTAGAACCAAGGAGAACGAATGCCGCACCGATTGCATGACCGAGAATAACTGTAACCTTAGGTACGCTTGAAGTAGCGTAAGAGAAGATGAGTCTTCCAAGCTCAGGAGCAAATCCGGTTTCATTTTTCTCGTCAATAGCAAGACCGAGAGAGTCTACGAGAGTAACTATAGGAAGTGAGAAACTGTCGCAGAAATTAACGAATCTTGCGATCTTTTTGGCAGCATCAGCTGTGATTCTGCCGTCGTTTTCCTTAAATGAAGTTGCAACAATTCCACACTTAATGCCACCAATAGTAGTGAAGACTGTGGTAGCTACCGTTGCGTAATCCTTTGCAATCTCGTAGTACGTACCATTATCTGAAATAAGGGAAATTGCATGAACTGAATCACCGGCAAAGTTTATATCGCCAAGCTTTCTGTTTAGGTTATCGGTATAAACGTCGGAAGCCTGAATACCGATGGAAGAATTGCAAGGCAAGAAAGAAATAAGGTCGTGTACGTACGATAAACAACCTGCAAGATCAGCGCAATAGCTGATAACTGAATCCTGCGCACCGTCTTTGCTTGTAAGAACAGGGGAGGAAACGTAGAAAGTAGCATCGTTTTCTTTTACCACAAAATCAAACATAGCAGCAATTGCCGCACAAGTACCTATACATTTTCCGGTAATAAATGCGATTTGTGGAATAACACCCGATGCCTTTGTAACGGATGCCATAATTCTACCATAGGCTGCAAGTCCTGCAGTACCCTCGAAAACGTCAAGACCGTTAGAATTGAATATACCGATAACGGGTGCGCCGTTTTCCATTGCTAACTTATAAAGGTCGCAAATCTTTTTTGCATGGCGCTCATCAATTGCACCGCCCATTCTCTCTGCATCTTCTGCGAATACAAAAACAAGCTTTCCACCAATTGCTCCGTAACCGCAAATTACGCCCTCAAATTCGTCGGATCTTTCAGTGTTGATAAAAGCTGAATATCCGCGCTTTGTGTAAGTTGAGGTTTCAACAAAGGTGTTTTGATCAAAGAGAAGTGCGATCTGGTTTCTCACATCCGAACCCTCACCTGCGGCAATTGCAGAACGAAGCTCTGCAACGCTGGGGAAGGGACGGAAGTTTTGTTTCATATACTTATCCAAGTTGAATTCCGATTTGCTCGTATAAGCAAATCTCTCCTTCCGTAGTAATAAACATAATAAATAGTAAAATGCGAAAAAAATCGCAAAATTCACCTCATATACTATATCACCAAATCGGTGACAAGTCAATACTTTTTAAATAAATATTGAAGAGAAGTTTTATGAATAACTTTCATGTTTTGAACGCGAAAATTGAAATTCAGAAGATTGTAAGAGGAAAAATAGTAAAAAATGGAGTTAAAGCAAGGCAGTTAATTCTTGTCATCCATTTTAATCCCCGCCAGCGGATTTGCCTTCATAGCATCCTGCAAATTTGCGTTTCCAAGGTGAGTATATATCTGTGTAGTGTTCAATTGCTCGTGTCCCAAAATATCTTTCAGCACTCTTATGTCAACGTTGCCACTCTGGTACATGAGAGTTGCGGCAGTATGGCGTAGCTTGTGAACCGACATTCCGCGATCGCCAAGTCCTGCTTTGTCAAGATATTTGTATACTACCCATTGCACCGTTTTTGCGGAAATTCGCTGCTGTCGGTTGCTGAGGAAAAAGGCTTTATCGGAAGTTCTGATAAATTTTGGATCAAGCCTGAATCTAAGATAGGTTTTAACTGCATCCTTTGCCGCATCATTAAGATAAATAATTCTTTCTTTGTTGCCTTTACCTAGCACCTTAACGTACTCTAGGTCTGCATCAAAGCTTTGCAGATTTAGACCAACTAGCTCTGATAATCGCATACCCGTGTTAAGGAATAAGGCGATGATAGAGTAATCCCTTTGGTAAGTTGGGGATGATTTGTCCTCTCTAACCGTATCAAGAAGCTTGATAGCTTCCTTTGTCGTCAAGTATTTTGGCAGTGTAGCAGCCTTTTTAGGCGTTTCGATATTTTCGCATGGATTTGAGTCTATGTAATTCTTTTTGAAATAAGCGTACTTGAAAAATGAGCGTAGAGCAGAGAGCTTTCTCATTCTCGTAGTGCTATTGTTATCGCGTTCCATTTGGGTATAGCCGAGAAAACCGTATATATGTGATCCTCTAACCTTTTTTAGATCTTCCACGGTAAGATAATCAATGCTAATTGCTTCAAATTCTTCTCCGTAGAGTTCTTTACCATCAAACGTCATTTTCATATAACGGAAAAACGTTCGCAGATCCATTAGATATTCACAAATAGTTTTTTCGCTGTTGCCTTTGATTGAATGCTCGTATCTTGCGTATTCTTTCAGAACCTCTGGAAAGGCTCTGTATTCATCGGTTTTAAAACGTAAAACTGCCATCTCAACCTCCTGATTTTTCTATACCTATTATACAAAATTTTTTTCGCAAATATATTAAATAAGTGTAAACATTTTAAGCTTTTTCTGGTTTTCCAAATATTTTTTCGGTTGTCGTCATCTTTTTATCTAATCTTCCATAAGGTATAGAAAGTAAAGGAGGGAAATATGAAAGTAAAAATCATTAATTTGCGAAAATACAATATCTTCTCAAAATTCAAAAAATACAAGCCCTACGCTGCGGTATCAATTATTGTAATTATATCAATGATAATCGGATACGCAGCAAAAACAAGCAGAGAGGACATTGATACAGAGGCGGCGTCAGCCAACGAAAATATTATCATTCTTGATGCAGGACACGGTGGTGAGGATGCAGGAGCGACCGGCGTAGGAGGTCAGCTTGAAAAGGATCTTAATCTTGAAATCACTATGATTTTGGGGGAAAAGTTGGTCGAAAAAGGTTACACAGTGGTGTATACGCGGACCGAAGATAAACTGCTTTACAAGGACAGCGAAAATATAAAAGGTATTCGAAAGATTTCCGACCTGAAAAACCGATGCAAAATAGCAAAAGAATATCCAAATGCGATATTTATCAGCATTCACATGAATTCTTTCAGCGACAGTAAATATTCGGGATTACAAGTCTATTATTCTCCCGAAAGCGCAGAATCAGAAGCATTGGCAGGTAATATCCAGTCCTGTGTGAAACGAGAGTTACAGCCCCAAAACGAAAGAAAAACAAAACCTGGGAAAGATATATACGTTCTAGAGCATATTGAAAACACTGCCGTGCTTATAGAATGTGGATTTTTGACAAACAAAGATGAGGCTGAAAAACTTTCGAAAAAAGAATATCAAAATCTGTTGAGTTTTTCGATAATTTGTGGTATTATAGAATATATGAATACAAAAACCTAAAGGGAAAGATAAAAAAATGAAAAGTTCAAAAACGGTTTACGTATGCCGCGAATGTGGATACAACAGTCCAAAGTGGCTTGGCAAATGCCCTGAGTGTGATTCTTGGAACTCTTTTGATGAAGAAATAATTCAGGAAAAAATAAAAAAATCAGCTATAAGTTCTAGCAGAAATGCAGGCTCGGCTAACAGAGCAGAGAAGTTCTCGGAACTAGAGCTGCCAACGTATATGCGGACGAAAACGGGTATGGGCGAGCTTGACAGAGTGCTAGGAGGAGGATTGGTGGATAGATCCGTCGTGCTTCTTTCGGGTGAACCCGGCATTGGAAAATCCACTCTTTTACTTCAAATCTGTTCCGAGCTTTCAAAAAGCAGGTGTGTGCTTTACGTTTCGGGTGAGGAGTCCAAGGGGCAACTCAAACTTCGCGCAGAGCGCCTAGGCATCATCGGCGAATCCATATATCTTCTGACTGAAACTGACACGGATGCAATTCTTGATGAATGTGAGCGTATAAAGCCTGACGTTATAATTATCGACTCGGTTCAAACTCTTTCAAGCAGCAGATTTACCTCTGTTCCCGGAAGCATCACTCAGGTTCGCGAGGGAGCCATGTCTTTCATCAACTATGGTAAAAGCAATGGAGCAGCAGTATTTCTTGTTGGTCACGTCAATAAAGAGGGAGGAATTTCGGGCCCAAAAATTCTTGAGCATATGGTTGATGCCGTATTGTATTTTGAGGGCGAAAGAACTAACTCGTATCGAATTATTCGCGCTATAAAAAACCGATTCGGCTCCACGAACGAAATCGGAGTGTTTGAGATGGGAGATAAAGGACTTGTGGAAATTCCCAATCCAAGCGAAGTAGTAATGGCAGAGCGCCCCAAAAATACAAGTGGATCTTGCGCCGGATGCGTAATGCAAGGAACAAGACCAATCATTTCCGAGATACAAGCCTTAGTTGCAAGATCGGTTTATGCTACCGGAAAACGTACTTCGGACGGCTTTGATTACAACAGAATGTGCCTTCTTATTGCGGTTCTTGAAAAGAGAATGGGGCTCAAATTTTACGAAAACGACGTGTACATAAATGTAGCAGGTGGAATCCGCCTTGATGAGCCAAGTACCGATCTTTCCATCGCCATGTCACTTATTAGCGGAATTACGGACAAAGTGATCCCGGATAATCTTATTGCTTTCGGCGAAATAGGTCTTTCAGGAGAGGTGCGCGCAGTTTCACACATTGAGTACCGCGTAAAGGAAGCTGTTAGGCTTGGATTTACCAAAATTCTCTTGCCACAAAAGAATTTAAGCAAGCATCTTAAGGTTCCGGATGGAGTTGAGCTGGTTGGTGTAAGCAATATTTATCAGGTTCTTTTACATATGTTGCCAAAATCTCAATCAGAGAATTAATCAAACCAAAAATACCAAATATTAGCAAAAACACGGCGTTTTTTGTGGAAGTTGCACAAATTATCGTCGTGTTTTTCTACGTTTGTAAGACAATTAGTTGGAAAAAAGCTCTTGAAAAGTAGAAAAAAATATAGTATAATACTAATAAGGTGTTTTTTGCATCTATATATTAGCAATAAATTACAAGGAGTATCTTCTCATGGAACAGGTTTATACCAAAAGTATTCGTAACGTTGCCCTTTTAGGTCACAGTGGGGGCGGAAAGACATCACTTGCAGAGTCGATGTTATATATTTCAAGACTGACAGACAGACTTGGAAACGTAGCAGACGGAAACACTATCTGCGACTATGATCCGGAGGAGATTAAGAGAGGTTATTCAGTTTCTGCAGCAATGGCGCCCCTTCTTTGGAACGGTGCGAAGATCAACATTCTCGATACACCCGGTTTCTTCGATTTTGAGGCTGAGGCTAGACAGTGTGTTAGAGCTGCTGACGCTGCTATCATAGTGGTTGACGGTAAGGCAGGTATCGAAGTAGGTACCGAGCTTGGCTGGAAGCTTGCAACCGAGGCGGGAATTCCTAAGGCTTTCTTCATCAACAGATTTGATGACGGTGAAGCTAGATTCCACAAGGTGTTTGGCGCAATTCGTGAAAAATACGGTCTTAATGTCTGTCCAGTTCAGATTCCAATTATTGACGGTGACACCGTTGTTGGATTTGCAAACCTTGTTGAAATGTGCGTTTACACATTTGAAAAGTCAACAGGTGAATACGTAAAGAGCAGCATTCCTGCAGCATTTGCAGATGTATGTGCAGAATATCATGCAATTCTTACAGAGGCGATCGCACAGACAAGCGACGACCTTATGGATAAGTTCTTTAATGAAGAGCCTATCTCTCGTGAAGAAGCTCTCGAGGCTATTCACCAGGGTATCATCACAGGCGATATCGTTCCCGTATTTTGTGGTGCTGCTACAAAGAATTGGGGTATTAAGACATTCCTTGATACAATTTCCGAATCTTTCCCAAGACCTACCGCTCGCAAGGTAGAGCATCTTGTTGCGGAGGACGGTTCTGTATCCGACGTGGCTATCGATCCCGATTCTCAGGATACATCTATTTTCGTATTCAAAACCATTGCTGACCCATTCGTTGGTAAGATGTCCTTCTTCAAGGTAATGAACGGTACACTTAAAAAGGATGCGGTTCTTCGCAATACTACAACAGGTCAGACAGAAAAGCTCAATAAGATCTTCATGCTTCGCGGTAAGAAGCAGATCGACGTTGACGTTCTTTCCTGCGGTGATATCGGTGTTGTTGCAAAGCTTCAGAATACCAACACAAACGATACACTCACAACCGTTGCCGGTGATGTTAGATATGCACCTATCGTATATCCCAAGCCTTATCTCACCATGGCAGTTAGACCTATGGCAAAGGGCGATGAAGATAGAATTTCTACCGGTATGGCAAGACTTCTTGAGGAAGATCTTTCCATTAAATATGTAAACAATGCTGAGACAAAACAGCTTACTGTTTCAGGTCTTGGTGACATTCACCTTGACATCGTTGTTTCCAAACTTAAGAATAGATTTGGTGCAAACGTTGAGCTTACCAAGCCAAAGATCGCATATCGTGAAACAATCAAGAAAAAGGTTGACGTTGAAGGTAAGCACAAGAAACAGTCAGGTGGTTCCGGTCAGTACGGTCACGTAAAGATCACATTCTCACATGGTGAAGATGAAGGTCTTACATTCACAGAATCCGTATTCGGCGGTGCGGTTCCAAAGAACTTCTTCCCAGCGGTTGAGCAGGGTATCAGAGACGCTATGCAGAAGGGTGTACTTGCGGGTTATCCAGTAGTACATCTTGCAGCTAACCTCTATGATGGTTCCTACCACGATGTTGACTCTAACGAAATTTCCTTCAAGCTCGCAGCTAACATCGCATATCGTGATGGTCTTCCACAGGCTAACCCCGTTCTCCTCGAGCCCGTAGGTGAACTCAAGGTTTACGTTCCCGAGAACTACGTTGGTGACGTTATGGGTGACCTTAACAAGCGCCGCGGTAGAGTAATGGGTATCGAACCCGCTGAAGACGGAAGCGAAATGCAGACCGTTCTTGCGGAAGCTCCATTCTCCGAGATGATGGATTACGTTATTTCTCTTCGTGCAGCAACCCAGGGTCGTGGTAGATTCGATTTTGAATTTATCAGATATGATGAAGTTCCTGCTTCCATCGCAGAAAAGGTTATTGCAGAAGCAAAACGCGATCAGTAATACTAAAAATAGAAAAATATGCCAAAATTGCGCCTCGAATTTCGTATTCGGGGCGCTCAATATTTAAAATAACATTAAATACGCGCGCAAATAATATATTTTACTTGACAGAAATAAAAAAATATGGTACAATAAGATGTCGATTTGTATAGTTTTATGCAAATTAAAATTTCAACAAGGGAGAACCCAAATTATGGATTCAAACAAAACAACAGTAATGGAAACTACTGCAGAAGAAAAGGTAGAAAAAGTCGCTGCAGAGAACAGATATGACGATATAGTAGAGTTCGACACTCCTGCATATAAACCAAGAAAAAAGAGATGGGGTGACAGACCTGACGGAAGACGTATCAGAACGCTTCCCGCTATGTCATACATCGAGCCATTTATTATGAGCACCAGAGCCGATTCGCAGAATCACTTTGAAGACGTAATTGATATTACAAACGTAGAACGCTATCTCGACCAGAAGCATCGCGAGGGTTATACTGATATGACTTTGCTTCACGTAATTTTGGCAGCATACGTTAGAGTAGTATCTGAACGCCCCAGCGTAAACCGCTTTATCGCAGGTCAGAGAATTTTCGCCGCAAAGAACGTTGAGTGCGTAATGACTGTAAAGAAAAAAATGTCCCTTGAATCAGAGGACACGGTTATTAAAGTTATTTTCGACCCGCGTGATAATATTTACAATGTATACAAAAAATTCCAGCTCACCTTAAAAGATGCTATTTCTACAGAAGAGGAGTCAAACTTCGATAATGTAGCAAAGCTTCTCGGTAAAATACCACGTCCAATCCTTCGCGGTATAGTTAGCATTCTTCGTGGACTTGATTACTACGGTCTTCTTCCCGGTGCATTGGCAAAGATCAGTCCATTCCACGGATCAATGATAATTACCTCTATGGGTTCGCTTGGTATTCCTGCAATTTATCACCACCTCTATGATTTTGGAACTCTTCCGATCTTCATTTCATACGGTAGCATTTTTGCAGGCGATGCTGTAAAACGTGACGGTACAAAGGAAAGACATCACTTTGTAACGTTTAAGGTAGTAACCGATGAGAGAATATGTGATGGATATTACTATGCATCAGCTTTCAAGCGCATTAAGCGTTATCTTCTCAGACCCGAGCTTCTTGATAATTTCGCAGAGTCTGTAAAGGAAGATATTGATTAATTGGCAAACAAAGCTAATAAAAGCTTATAAATATTAATAAATACATATAGAAAGGAATAATAATATGCGTAGAACTACTTTGATGGCCGGAAGAATTGTCTCGCTCTGTTTAGCATTTGTTTTAGGCTTCTTCTCTGCATTTGGCGCAATTGCAGGCGGTATTTACTTTGCGTATTCCAGTCTATCTGTAGATAAGCTCAAGGATTTTGGTGTTAACCTTCCCGTTGATGAGTTTGTTGATCAGAATGCTGAAAAGCCCGCTACTTCTTTAACTATACAAGAGCTTGTAGCAGAAATTCAAAATATGCAGGCAAGCGAACTTACACTTGAGGAGATGATCAATCGTTACGGATTGATCTTACCCGAAGATTTTGTTGAAAAAGTTCCTGATCCTGTTATGAATGAAATTCCATTCACAATGCTGTTCTCTCCCGAGGGAATGCAGCTTGTTATGGATAGTGTAACAGTAATTGACGTTTTATCCATGATTCCCGAGGATATAAGTGGAACGATCGTTTCCGATCCTGCGAGAGATGCACTTAGTGATAACACTCTTTCAGACATTGTTGCGATGAACATGGGACATATATTTGATGGCATCCAGCTTGGTTATCTTACCGGTGTTCACTATGAGCTTGATGAGAACGGTGTATATCAGGCTGTATGGGCTGATGAAAATAACCCAACTTTGATTGAGCTTATTGCTCCCCTTGATCTCGGTGCGATTCTTACCGAAACTTCAGCAGGCGGCAATGGCGACGTTCTCGGTGTTATAAAGAATTCCATCGGACACGTTGTTGTCAATGAAATTTTCGATACTTTTATGACGGACGTAACCTTGCTTTCTTCGCTCCTTGGCGAAGCTACCCTTGGTGATCTTATCGTGCAGAATCCTGATACAGGAGTTCACGAGCTTGATATGATGGTAGCGATGGAAGGCAAGAAGATCGGTGGCTTCCTTGGTTATACCGAGGTTGAGTTTACAGATCCCGAAACTTTCGAGGTTGGCTATATGTGGACTGATGCCAATGGTGAGCAAGTCAGAGGCGTATCTGCTAAATTTGCTGATATCCTTGTAACAGATCTTATGAACGGTCAGGTTAGTATCGATACAATCCTCGATGATCTCATCCTTGCTGATGTCCTCGGATATACCAAGGGAGATAAACTGCCCGTATTTATGCACGATAATTTAGAAAATCCCATCAATCTTGACGAAGAAATCACAATTTGGTATGCAGGCGAAGTTCCCGCTGACAAGATGATGAATTCCTTCGCAGATAAGACCATCGATTGGATCAGTACATCTGTTTCTACCTTGAAACTCGCTGATATCCTTGGTTACGTTCTTTACGATGGCGAGTGGTATTTGTGGGAAGTTAAGACTGTTGGCGATTCTGATGCAATTGTCCTCAGCCCCGGTAGTCCTATCATGACCGAAATTGCAGGAACACCTATCGGTGAGCTTTCCAGCATAGAAAACACGCTTAAGGACGTACAGATTGGTACACTCCTTGGTTATGAAGCAATTTATGATTCAGATGACAAGTTTGTTTTCTGGAGCACAGGCGTTGATGCAGATGGAAATCCTGTAAAGGCAACCGGTATTACCGGATCCTTGGCAGATCTTACGATCAACGAGCTTTCTGATGGTACAACTCTTCAGACTACGATTGACGGTATTGCAATTGCTGACGTTTTTGGTTATACCAAGGGAGAAGACGGTAAGTGGTATAAGGGTAACGAACTGGTTACCGGTCCTATGGCAGCCCTTGCTGAATCAAAGGTTGGATCTCTTGCAAGCGACATCAATGACATAGCTATTGGTGAGTTGCTCGGTCACACTCCCGTTTATGAAACAGACGATGACGGCAATTTCGTATACGATGATTCAAACAATAAGATCATTACTCACTGGGTTGACGGTAACAATGAAAAGGTTGATGGTATCATCGGATCCTTTGCAAGTCTTACAATTGACGATATGAAGGATAACGACAAGATCCAGAAAGCTGTAAAAGATGTTACGGTTGCAGACGTATTAGGTCTTTACAAAGACGAAAATGGCGTTTGGCATAATAGTGACGATAGCGAAGCAACCGGCATTATGTCAGCTCTTGCTGAAACTACCGTAGGCAACATTTCCACCAAGATGCAGGAAATTACTGTTGGTGAAATGCTCGGCCTTTACAAGGACGATAAAAATGTTTGGCGTAACAGTGATGGAACAAGAGCAACAGGTGCTGTTGCAGCTCTTGCAGATGCCACTGTTGGAACTCTTAATACTGATCTTAATAACGTAAAAGTAGGTGAGCTCCTCAGCTATGTATACCTCGAATCCGGCGATGCTAATGCTAATGCGGGTGCGGGTTGGTACGTTTACGACGAGGCTACTGACACTTATACCAAGGCAACTGGTGTGACAGCTGCACTTGCTGATAGCACTATCAGCAGCATGAATACTGATCTTCAGGACCTTCTTGTAGGTGACGTTGCAGGTTATACCTATAATGAAGATGATCATTGCTGGTATGATGGCAACAAGAAAGCTTCCGGTATTCTTGCCGAGCTTGCAGACCTTACAGTTAATGATTTGACAGAAGAGGGTGCTCTTACTGAAAGAATTGGTAATGTTAAGCTTGCAGAAGCTCTCGGCTACACCTATGATACTGAAAAGAAGGCATGGGTCGACAAGAGTAATCAGCCTCTTGACGGTATTATGGCAGCCCTTGCTGATAAGCCTATCAATAATATGAATTCTGCAATTCAGGACTTGACTCTGAATGATGTTCTTCCCGGAGAAAAGACCGGTCTGCTTACAATTATCCCCGGTGATACTCCAATTAACAACATTAACGGAGCCATCAACGAGTCTATTACCGATACTCCATTGCAGTTCTTCATCGATCAGGGATTGATTACTTTTGATGCTAATACAAGAAATATGCTTGACGGTATTTGTTATAGCAGAGAACAGGCACTTGGAAACGGCAATTATTTGATTCCTATTGATGAGATTAATGATAATTACAAAGATAAGTATGCTGATTCTTACACTTACACCTATACCATT
Source organism: Eubacteriales bacterium (assembly GCA_045589435.1). Lineage (GTDB taxonomy): Bacteria > Bacillota > Clostridia > Oscillospirales > CAG-272 > UBA1740. Next base: position 96,077 of record JAZNPB010000097.1, read on the forward strand.
GAGATTGGTGGTGTTCAAAGGGAAGAAACAGTGATTATTCAGGATAAAGTTCCTGTTTGGAGAACTAAACCGCTTCAGGATTCCTTTGGATTTATCGTTGAACTTATCTCGGGCAACTAATTGTTGCATTGAATAATTTAGCAAGTTTTCACACGTAAAAACTAGAAGGCGGGACTAGTCCCGCCTTCTTTAGCTATTATTTTAAGCTAACGATATAAAAGTGATTTTACCTTAAATTTTTTGCCGAATATTTTATATTCAAAAAACAACAAATAAAAAACGGATGCGAGTTGCATCCGTTTTTTATATTAACTAACAAGATTAGTTTCCAAGCTTAGCGTAGTTAACCTTTACACCAGGGCCCATTGTTGTAGCAACAACACAAGAACGGATATAAGTACCTTTTGTTGCAGCTGGTTTTGCTTTAATAACAGCGTCAAGAAGAGCGTTAGCATTTTCTGCTAATTTCTCGCCACCGAATGAAGCTTTACCAATTGGGCAGTGAATAATATTTGTTTTGTCAAGACGGTACTCAATTTTACCAGCTTTTGCTTCTTCAACAGCTTTAGCAGCATCTGGAGTAACAGTACCAGCTTTTGGTGAAGGCATAAGACCTCTTGGACCGAGAACTTTACCTAAACGACCTACGAGACCCATCATATCTGGTGTAGCGATACATAC
>JAZNPB010000098.1:0-3813 GCA_045589435.1 Eubacteriales bacterium
CCCATGACTACACTGCTCAGACAAAGAAACCTGAAGCATTGAAGTCCGAAGGCAACTGCCGTGACTTTGCTGTTTACTACTATTCCTGCCCCGCTTGCGGTAAAGTAGAGAACAACGACAACCATACCTTCTACGGCGATAAGGATGCAAATACTCACGTTGGAGGCACTCACAGCGAAGGAAACTCCGAGCCCGACCACAAGAATCAGGTTGCAGGATCTACAGGCGCAACGATTTGTGATGGCTGTGGAACAACATTGAATCCCGCTACACCGATCGCTCCCGGTGCACATACACCTGCCGGCGTTTGGTCTACTGACGGACAGTATCACTGGAAAGAGTGTACTGTCGTTGGTTGCGGCATCGTAATCGACGGCTCCAAGGCTGCACATACCTCAACCGGTGCCAACGTTGCTACCTGCAAGAAGGCAGCTGTTTGTGACGTTTGCAACGTATCCTACGGTACTGTTGCAGATCACAATTGGAACACCACCGCTTGGGAAAAGGACGCAACCGGTCACTGGCATAAGTGTAACACGGCAGGTTGTACCGAGAAGAACGCCTTCGCAGCACATACTCCCGATCATCAGGGCGGCGCTACCGAAGAGTATGCGATTAAATGTACCATCTGTCAGTTTGAAATCGAAGCTCAGCTCGGTCACACCCACGTATTCGATAAGGAAGTAGTTGCAGATCAGTACCTTGCAAGCAAGGCAAACTGCACCGATCCTGCCAAGTACTACAAGTCCTGTAAGTGCGGTGAAAAGGGTACCGAACCCTTCACCTCCGGCGAGGCTCTCGGTCATACCGAAGGCACCGAATGGGAGAAGGATGCAACCGGTCACTGGCACATCTGTACCGTTGCGGGCTGTGGTGTCATCATCGACAGCAGCAAGGCAGCTCATACTCCCGACCGTGATGCGGCAACTGAGACCGATCCCATCAAGTGCTCTGTCTGCGGCTTCGAGATTGCTCCTGCTCTTGGACACACCCATGCACACGGCACCGATTGGAAATCCGATAAGGATAACCATTGGAACGAATGTGCTTGTGGCGACAAGGCCAACACAGCGGCTCACAAGGACGAAAACACCGACGGCAAGTGCGACGTATGTGAGTACAACGTAGGTCTTCCTACCAATCCTGACAGCCCTCAGACCGGCGACAACAGCATGATGCATCTCTGGATCATCCTGCTCTGCGTCAGCGGCTTGGGTGTTATCGCAACTACCGTACTCGGTAAGAAAAGATTTGTGAAATAACAAAATCGATCCATAAGGTATGTGGGCGGTGACGGCATCGTCCGTCACCGTTCATATACCAAGGAAGTGGCTATGCAGCCGGTATAGCCCTTTCTCCAAAGCGACAAATAGCTATATTTGCCGTTTTGGAGAGAGCAAATACTCTCTATAATCTCACAGCAAACACAGGTAGAGGTGTTCTAATTAGTGCAAAAATATCTCCCAAAGGAGGAAAGAAAAGATGAAACAAAAAGTTTCGAAGCGAATTTTAAGTATGCTATTGGCTGTGGTGATGATCATAGGATTTGTTCCCACCTTCAATTTGACTGTACTTGCGGGAGCAGTTGAGGCGGATACCTTGGCGGGCAAGACTGTCATCACAAAGGTGGAGCTTACCATTGAGGACCCCAAATTGCACAATAAGATCCGCGGCTATGATGCGGGTTGGCAGGTGGCTGAATGCATTGTCAACGACAGTTCCAAGCCGTATTATTATGATAATTTTTATCAGATAAGTGTTCGACAAAATACAAGTTCGGTCAAAAACGACTTTCTGGAGGCGGGCATTCCCGCTTACGTATACATTCCTATTATATCAAAAACGACCAAAAACGGCGCGGATGCTGACTACACCTTTGATCCTTGGCATCCCGAGGAGGTGGAGATCTGGGTCAACGGTGTCAAAAGAGAGGATGCCTACGTCAAGACAGGCTATCGCTCGGATTGCATTGATATTGTCGTTCCCTTTGAGGTTACGGAATACGACGGACCTATGTGCACTGTCACCTTTGATAGAGGCGGAGTGGGCGAAAACTTTACCCGAACGGCAATGCTTGGCGGATATTTGGAAACTCTGCCTTACGTGAAATATGAGGGAAAGGTGTTTGAGGGCTGGTATGAATATCCAGAAGCACCCAAGGAATTTGATTTTAAAAACACGCAAATCCATGAAGATATGACCCTCTATGCACGTTGGCGAGACATTTTGCCCACCGAGACCATTACCAAGCTTGATCTTACTTTGGGTATTCCGCGTCTTCATGACGGCATGACCCTCGGGGAGGCGTATGAAGCTTTTGACAAAGTATATAATTATGACGAAGAAGGTTATTATCTAAGATACTCAAAAATCCGTCAACCGGTCGAGCTCAACGACGACGATTACCTGATCGCTGGAGCTACAACCTATGTGGAAATATGCGTCAACGCAATTCCCTACGAGGAGAATATGTACCTCCCGCCCTATACCTTCGACTGGAACAATCTTGATGATATTGAGATATGGATCGACGGTGTGCGGAGGACTGATGCCAAAGTCAGCTCTTACGATAAAGCCTGGCGTTTAATAAGAATTCAGTTTCCCGTGACGGTGGTCAATGAAACACCCCATTACGAGGAGGTTATCGACAGTGCGGGCTATACCCGTTACGTCAGCGATTGGGAAGGTCTGATTGATGTAATGTCCGATCTTAACGAAGAAGCCGTTGAACAATTCGGCAAGCTTCGTGTAGTACTTACTAATGATCTTGAAATCGATGAAAGTGATCTCATCCCCGAAGACGAATTTTTCATAAGGTTGGACGTTCCCGCAGGGCATGACGTGGTATTTGATTTTCAGAACCATACCATCAGCGGTGATCTTGACATTCGAGAAAGACTTGCCTCCGATGGAAGCAATTCCTCCAAGCAGCGTATGGCTGCTGATGGAGATGGTTCAGAGGAATCCGAAGAAGATATTAAGTATTCTCTGAAGGATTTTCTGCTGTTCTGGCTGGGCAAGGATGCCACTCTGACATTTGAGGGCGAGAAAAGCGGCGGTGTATCGCTGAACGTGATTCAGGATATTGACAAGACCTTTTCCGCCATTAGGATAATGAGCGATTACCCACGCGAATCCCGAAACGATCCCTACAATGCAAAGGTGATCGTCAACGGCGGTACCTATTCCATGACCTCCGAGACCGAGGGAAGATATGCCTCTCAATATAGATTTGCCGAAAACTGTCTCTACCGCGGCACCTTTATTGCCGACCACGTGGAAACCGAGATCAACGATGGCTTCTTTAATCTGGTGGTCGGCGGCAAGGACGGTCGGGAAGCCAGTGCCTTTGCGACCGTCGTCAGCGACTACCGCCTCCATTTGGAAACGGCCTCTTATGGCTCTGTGACTCCCTATGTTGAAACCGGTCACACCATTATAAACGGCGGTAGCTTTACCGCTATGACAGGCGGCTACGCCGTTCACCATTTTGATACCCCCTACTATATCATCAAGAATAAGAGCTGTGATTATGCCATTGAAAATAAAGCCGCGCCCGAAAACAGCTACTATCATATTAACTATCCCACGATTCGAGGAGGTAGCTTCAGCGGCAGGCTCGGTTTTACCGGCTTTACCACCACCGAATCCGATGGCAACGATTATTTGAATGAAAAATGCTTCTCGCTCATGCTTCCTGAAAATTACGTGGGAGGCTATTACGACAGTGCCACAGGGTCTGACAGACTGGAGCTTTGCAACGTAAGGTGGAAGGATCTTCATGAAAACACGCAGCTTGTGGTGATTTACGAT
>JAZNPB010000099.1:0-2721 GCA_045589435.1 Eubacteriales bacterium
CACTGCCGGTAAGGATGGTGTCGACGGTAAAGACGGTGCTGATGGTAAGAACGGCGTTGACGGCAAAGACGGCGTAGGCGTTTTGAGCATTGTAAAAACCGGTTCCGAGGGTAATGTGGATACATACACCATCACCTTGACGGATGGAACGACCACAACCTTTACTGTGACAAACGGTACGGCAGGTGTTGGCATAGCATCCGTACAAATAAATGATCAGATGCACCTTATGGTAACCTTGACGGATGGCACTGTGTTGGATGCCGGCAGTGTATTAAAGATGCCGTTAACAGGTACAGTCGTTGGTTCGGGTGAGATGCTCCCGTATCTGTTGATGATCATTATACTTGTGGTTAGCATCGGCTGGCCTATTATCGTTCAAAAGAAGGGCCTTTTCAGAAAATAAGTAATGATTAGTATAGGGCTCACCATACATTTTGAGGGGCATCCTTTTAAAGTGACAGGCAACGAGGAAATGGACCGGTTGACTTGGAGCATCCTTACCCAAGGTTTGCTGACCCTCGTTGGTAGTCCGACCTCTTTCTAACGGAGAATATGAGGTGATCTCCGGTCACCGGCGCTTACACGCATGCAAGAAGGCAGGAATCGAAACGGTTCCTGACTTAATTTATGCCATCGACCGGGATGCGGCGGCTATTGCCTTGGTGAGATAGCAACCTGCAGCGGGAGCATATTTTACCGAGTGAAAAGGCTTTTGCCTACAAGCTCAAGCTTGAGGCAATAAACCACCAAGGAAGAACTTTTGGATAAGTTGGCCAAAAGTGGACTCGGATCTGTGCGAGGGTTATACTTACAATGATGCTACAAAAACCATCACGTTAAATTGTATTGAAACCACAGATGAAATGGTTACAACAATTAAGATTGTAAAATGTGATGGAAACAGTCTGCAGCTTGATTTTAATGGTGAGATAAGAATTTTTGAAAAGTGATCAGTAAACCTCGTGTTTTGTAAGAGGTTTGTAAGAAGGCTTGTGGTAAAATGCAAGCTCAAAATGAATTTATACTTGAAAGGAGGCTCGGCATATGACGGATAAGGAATTTAAAAGACTCAGCAGAGCGCAGCTGATCGATATTATCTATAAGCTCCAATTGGAACTTGACAAGGTGAATGAAGAAAAGCAGGAGCTGGAAAGCAAATTTGCAGATAAGCGACTTCGTTTGCAGAGTGCCGGCAATATTGCTGAAGCCGCCCTTGAAATTAACGATTGTTTCCGCAGCGCACAGAATGCTGCAGAACAATACTTAAATGAAATCAAAGCAATTCGTGAGGAAACGTCAGGTGGTCAGAAGCAGCGTGTCGCTATCGCTCGCACACTTTCTATGGAGCCCGAGATTATTCTGTTTGACGAACCTACTTCCGCGCTTGACACCACCATGATCGGCGAGGCGCAGGCGGTTATACGTGACCTTGCTAAGCAGGGAACTACCATGATCATCGTTACGCATGAGATGAAATTCTCACGCGAGATATGCAACCGTGTATTCTATATGGATCAAGGCGGTATCTACGAGGACGGAACTCCGGATCAGATATTTGATCATCCGCAAAAGGGACATACGCGCCATTTTATCCGTCGTCTGAAGGTGTTGGAATACTCTATCACCTCACAAGATTTCGATTTCATTGGCTTCAATACACAGATCAAGGAGTTTGGAAGAAAGAATCGTATCTCGCAACGCAAGATATATAGTATTCAAGCGTATATCGAAGAAATGTGTGTGCAGGTCGTGCTTCCTCAAATGATATCTCCCTTTGAGATGCTGGTTACGATTGAGTATTCCGAAGAACAGGATGATGCGGATGTGGTTCTTCGATATGGCGGAGCGGCCTTTGATCCAATGAAGACAGATAACGAGCTTTCTCTTCTTCTTGCAAAGAAGGCTACCGAAAACATTGTTTACAGCTTTGATCGTGAGCAGGTGCTTTGTAACAGAGTTGATGCGCAGATATGAGAGATTGGAGAAGGATATGACTTTTAAGCCAAACCTCTTGCTTTATGGGGCGAATGGAGGTTTTTTCAGCACCTTCAGACTTGCGATACGGATGAAGGAGACCGTTGATTATGATCTGCTGTCTCGTTCCGTGGAGAAGGTGATGGAGCGTTACCCATATTTTTGTGTTCGTCCCGCGCGTGAAGGCGAGACCCTCGTGTTACGTTATAACGACCAACCTCTTCCCGTTTTTCCTGATGACCGAACCGTGACATTTGGAAGCGAGGACAGCGGTGGACATCTTATATCCTTTGGATGTAAAGATAATACCATTTTTATCGATTGCAGCCACTATATTGCTGACGGAATGGGTATTGATCCTCTGATGAAAAGCTTGCTCTGGTTGTACGTTTCCGAACGATACGGTACAGAAGGCTTGGAAACAAAGCGCATCAGGATGCCGGATAGCCCGGTTTGCGATGAAGAACACGCTTATCCATTCCCTGATAGAGTAATAGAGGCAGAAGCTATCGATATTATTCCCGAATCACCCAAAGAAGCATATGGGCTGGAGCGTGAGGCGTTTGATAAGGACGGTTTTTACTCTTACCACTTGCATATTCCACAGAAAGAAATGATGGCAAAGGCAAACTCATCTGACGGTAGTCCCGTCTCGTTTCTTTCTGTTCTGCTTTATCGAGCATTTCACCGACTTGATCAAAACATAGACAAACCTGTAGTGGCGCACGTGCAGCATCAGTACCG
>JAZNPB010000100.1:0-3852 GCA_045589435.1 Eubacteriales bacterium
GACATGGCTACGATCCGACTTGCCTCTGAAAAAGAAAAAGCGCCAATAACGCACTTTCGTGCGGTACTGACACTTTGAATGAACTCTGATAAACTGTAACTGCTCTTGGCAATTTAGAAACTTTACGGTTTAATTATAACAGATTGAGCTGCCTCAGTCAATGCATCTATGGAAAATGGCGGACAAAAGGCAGTAAAAAGGCGATGGCTGCTCCATTTTCTTTTCATATACAACTTGATTCTTTCGCAAAAATAGTGTATAATATTCTCATACTCAAATGAAAGGCAGGTGAGCGAATGAAACTCAGACTCAAAGAAATACGGCAGATAAAAGGACTTAAGGCGTCCGATGTTGCCGAAAAGCTATCGATAACTAAGAACTCTCTGAGCGAATGGGAGTCAGGAAAGCGTATTCCCCCTTGCGAGCGCATCATTCAGCTCGCTGATTTCTATAACGTATCTGTGGACTACCTCCTTGGCAGAGATGATAGCTTTGATACTAATAACGATTCCGTCAGACCAATTTCAAAATCCACTCTTTCTATTTTTGACGGACGTCCGGTATGGATCGACGGCCACGGATGGGCTTTGGTCAGCTCGACAGATCAGACGCTTCTCTTCTCCGACGGAAGGAAGATTGGCTTCAATGCGGTTGAGCAGGTATCCTTCTCATCACCGCCCTTTTCCGAGCCGGTATTACCGGATACAATGCCTCTGGACAAAGAAGATATATGCAAGTGCGAATCAGTCTGGGTGGAACCGATTGGCACACACAAATCTGCACGCGACACTCTTCGTGGTTGGTATGACGTAAAAATCGAGTACGTGGAAAACACAAGAGGCAGCCGATTCTTCCTTGACTCCTACGGTGCCACTTGGCTTGCTTTTGCAAATAAAGCTTAACAAATTGCATAGATTTAGGGCGATGACCACTGAGGTCACCGCCCTAAACTTATCGTCGCTATACTATTTCCGATTATTTATCAGAGGTTTTTCTGATAATATACGCAATATTATCTTCTAAATAAGGATCGGAAAGCTCATAATCCTCGGTGACAAACGAACTATGGAATTTCCAGAAAAACAGATCGATTGTTCCGCTTGAAAGTGCGAGAAATCTTGCATCAGGCTCAACTTGAACAAACTCAACATTCTTCCCAATCAGGTTGGAAATTGCACCGATGATTGCAACGTTAAACCCACCGGGCTTGCCGTCCGCGGTTGCATAGTCCATAGGCGCGAGAACGCCGCTGATACCAACCTTAATGGTTTCGGCGCCGGGAATAGTTTCAATCGTTGCAGGCTGAGGATCCGATTTCATAGCTTCATCGGAGAGCCAAGTTTCTATGAGATCATCAATCACACCGGTTTCTTTCAGCGTTGCGATTGCCTGATCGATCTCTGCCTTCAAACCGCTATCTTTGTTAAATACCATAGAAGCCGCCATAGGACCGCCAACGATATAATCAAGATCATCGTTGTGGGCGCAGATATATTTAGCAGTGTAAGCGGGAGCTGTGCCTGCATCAGCCTGTCCGTTTTGGACCAAAAGAGCCATTTCCGCAGGAGTGGGAACGATAATTGCTCCTTTCAAGGTAATACCAAGGCCATTGTTTATCATATCCACAAAGTCATTTTCGGAACCTGCGAGACCAAACGTTGCAAGCGTTTTACCGTCGAGATCTTCCAAATTTGTAATGGGATCCGTGTTGTTTTTACCACACGCCGAAAGAAGCAACGAGAGTACGAGTAACATTGAAAGTACGATAGATAGTTTTTTCATTTCATTTTTCTCCTGTCTGTAGATTTAATTTTAAGTGATTGCCTTTTTCATCGTTTGTATATTCGATTTGACTGCTCTTTGCACGTAACAGTATCAATCCGAGATCGTCTTCACAGTCAAATGGATTTCCGGGCGGACCGTCGTAATCCAAGGAAAGTGTCACGGTACCGTTCTTATCGCTATACTCAAGCGACAATTCAATACGGGATGCCAAGTCATTGTTTAACAGATAAAACACGGCTTCCTCCGTACAGAGCTGCATAGAATGGCTTGACTTCGGTGTGATACGGTATTTCTGGCAAAATAGAGAAATCTGAGTATATAACTGAAGAAAATCGAAGTTTTTGGAAGCAATTTCGTAGCGCAAGGTTTTTAGTTTGCCGATAAATGCTTTCGTTTTGGGCTTTTGAGGATTATCAAAGATTTGTTCAGGTGTTCCGTCCTCATAAATGCCGTTTTCATCCATATAGAGAACGCGACTTGCCACTTCACGTGCGAATTCCATTTCGTGAGTCACAATAAGCATCGTAACGCCCTTATCCGCAAAGGTACGTATAGCGGCAAGCACCTCTCCTACCATCGTTGGATCAAGTGCTGAGGTTGGCTCGTCAAAAAGCACGATCTGAGGATCCATAGCCATTGCTCTCGCAATCGCTATACGTTGTTGCTGACCGCCCGATAATTCGCCCGGCATAGCATTCGCTTTTTCTCTGAGGGCTACCATATCAAGCAATTTTTCCGCCTTGGTCTGCGCTTCGGCGGCGGAAAGCCGCAAGAGCTTACGCGGTGCAAGCGTGATATTTTCCATTACCGTAAGATGTGAAAACAGATGAAATGCCTGATATACCATTCCCATTTTGCTTCGCACCTTATTGATGTTCGTATGCCTATCGCAAATATCGTCTCCGTCAATAAAGACCTTTCCGCAATCCGGAGTCATAAGTCCGTTCAAGCACGAAAGAAATACGCTTTTTCCCGTACCGGACGGTCCGATAATAGCCACACACTCGCCCTTCTTTATATGTAGTGAAACGTCACGCAGTACCGTAAGCTTACCAAAGGACTTGCTAAGATTTTCAACTCTGATCACCGTACTCTCCCTCCTTTCCGTTCGGTAAGTTTGAAGATGAGATGAATCATATATCCCACGAACAAATAAATGACGATACCGAGGAACAGACTGTAAAAGGGTTTAGCAGAGCGTGCCCCGAGCTGATTGATTACACGGGTAAGGTCACTGATCGTTACGTATCCGACTACTGACGTCCACTGAAGCAGATTGATCGTGGCATTACGGTACATCGGACGCGCAAACGCAACTGCTTGAGGAAACGTAACGTACCAAAAGGCTTGCCAAGCTGAAAATCCTAACGTGCGAGCCGCCTTCACCTGTCCTGCATCAACCGCCATAAGCGCACTCTTCATAATCTCGCTTACGTGGGCTGCCGTGTTCAGTCCAAAACCGATGATCGCAACCATAATGGCAGACATACCGGTTCGTGCAAAGACCACGTAAAACAAAAGCAATAGAAGCATCAGCACCGGGGTTCCCCGTACAACAACGGAAAACACTTTCTCGGCAACACGCAAAACGATGATTTTGGAACGGGACGCGGCGCACAACAAAGCAGCGAGTAAAGTCCCCAGCAACAGACCAGCCGCCGTAATCAGAAGCGTAACCTTTAATCCCGACCAAATCACTTTTAGTGTGTCTGCCGTGATAAACGCAATGAAACCATCCAAATGAACCACCTGCCTTTGTCAAATTATTATAAAGGAAATCTATGATTTGTTTTACAACGCCTTGTTGCGAAGTACGTCGGTTTTGAGTGTTTGCAACGATCCCGAAAGCTCTACAAGCTCAGTTTGCAAGCAGAACAGATTCACTGCCGTTGCAACAAACTCAAGAATAACGTTCAATGCAATCACTACGGCAATCGCATCCGTGGGAATACCGAGTTGCATAAACAAAATCGTGTAACACGTAAGTGCGGCTCCGGGAACAGGCGGCGCTGCTATCGCCAGAATTACGCTGATAATAAACACGGTGAGCATCCAAATCGGTGTGAT
>JAZNPB010000101.1:0-3507 GCA_045589435.1 Eubacteriales bacterium
ATCGCGAGCTCCCCGCACCCTTCGATGCGCTTACCTCCAAGAAGGTGAATGTTTCATCCAAATATGGAGACGGAACAGTATCCACACTTTCTTCTCCTGTTATCAAAGCGTTGCATGCTATTTGCAGATGTAGAGACGGAAGTGGAGAAGGAGCTGTCGGTATCTTTGACAGTAAATCGGTTGCAGAATACAAATCTTCCGAGGGACCGTCTCTCTTTCATCTTACGGTATACGACAAGAATAACGGAACGATTCTTGCCAGTGTATATGATAAGTCCATGGAAACAATTGCGAGCTATACCTGCAACAGCTCCGGAAGGGACGGTGCAGCGATCATTATGGCAATGTTTCCTACTTTGATGGAGGACGCTGAGTTCAACGAGAAATTCGAGGAATATTACGAGCATTATAAGAACGGGTTTTCCGACCTCAATGCTGCTAAAGAGTGTATGGCTTATCTTTGTGATAACGCATATCGCAGAATTAAGGATGAAAATATTCCTGAGCATGTGAAGGCATCCATCGATAAGGCAGGTAATATGACGCGTGTATCACAGGCGCATATTGACTCCGGAACATTTACACCGCAGGTGGTTGTGGAAGGAGAATTCACCATCTTTGCAAAAATTGGTGGCACGACTGTTATCGGAAAGGCAACAACTCTCGTTGAGCATAAGGATTTCGCCGGGAAATACGAGTTTTCCAAGAGGACATTCAGTGCATTCGAGCAGGCGTTGATTCCGAAGCTTCCGTCTTATTACATTATTCCGCAGGAGGTTGTTGATATTTGCAAGCACGCACAGGCAACAACCGGAAGACCGACTCAGATGAGAAACTTTCTTTTGAGAGGTCCTGCCGGAACCGGTAAGACAATGGGAGCTAAAGCAATCGCAGCAGGGCTGAACCTGCCGTATATGAAGTACACTTGCTCGGCGGGAACTGAGATTTTTGATTTTATTGGTCAGATCTTTCCCGATACGGATGGTGGTTCAACAGGCGATCCTGTACTCGACGCAGAAAAGGCACAAATCAAGGCGATGGGCGGCATCAATTATGAGAACGTCAAAACGCTTATGAACCTTCCCGATCTCGATGATATGGATTATGATCCTGCGGGAACCTATAAGCTCCTTACCGGAATCGATAAGGAAGATGCTACCTCGCAGGAATGTATGGCTGTCGTGATGCAAAAGGTAACTGAAAAGATCTGTGAGCTTTCAAGATCGGATGAAAACAAGAGCGAGAAGGGACAAACCTTCCGTTATGAGGAAACCGACTTTATGAAGGCACTCAAGCACGGATATGTTCTTGAAATTCAGGAGCCGACTACGATCGTTCAGCCCGGTGTTCTTGTAGGACTGAACTCACTTCTTGAGCAGGAGGGTTCTATCACTCTTCCCACCGGAGAGATTATTCAGCGTCATCCCGATGCGGTTATCGTTGTAACAACCAACGTAAGCTACGAGGGCTGTCGCGGTATGAACCAGTCTGTTATTGACAGAATGAGTCTGGTGAGAGACGTGGAGCTGCCTGAGCCCGAGGTAATGGTACAGCGAGCTATGAGCGTAACCGGCGAGACTGACGAGCTTATGGTATCCGATATGGTGCGCGTAGTCAACGATATGGCTGACTATTGCAGAAAGAACAGCATTACGGACGGTTCCGTTGGTATGCGAAGCTTAATTGACTGGATCGTTAGCTTTCAGGTTACAGGAGACGTCTATAGCTCCGCGTTGCAGACTGTTATCAGCAAAGCATCCGCAGAGGAGGATGACCGAGAGGCGCTCATCAGCGCAGTTCTTGAACCTGTGTTCGCACCGAAGAGACGTAAAAAAGCAGTATAAAGAAAGGAGGTTTTACCCTGTATGGCAAGGGTGAATCACAAACAGGTTAAGCAATTGCTTAACGAAAAAAGAAGTAAGATCACGGATCGTCAGCTTTTCAGCTCTCGGATTCTTGCAGGTTCGCTTGAAGATATCGCCGCCGCACAAACGCGGCGATACAAGTACAACCGACGCATTAGAGTGCAGCTGAAATGGAAGCCAAAGGATCCAACGGTCGCTTACACAGACAATCAGATTATTCACATCAACAGCGGTAATCCGATGGTTACGTCCGAAAAGGGCAGAGAGAACCGATATAATATGATTCTCGGCTTGTTTGCACACGAGGTTGGACACGTGCTTTATACCGACTTCCTGACCTTCCAAACCTATTTAGACAGGCTTGCAAACGGCAAGTGGTATCCAATACCGCCCGTACTTGCTTCGCTTACGGATAAGGTGAATGAGAGGGAATTCTGGGAGTATATTCAAGCTGATGAAAAGAGCTTGCACGTAATTCAGTATCTTATCTCACAGATAAATAATATCATCGAGGACGGATACGTGGAAAACCGTGTGCTGAACAACTTCCCGGGTAAACTCGGACATGCACTTGAGGATCTTCGTGAGAAGCATTTTGCCGAAATGCCGACTGTAACGGACCTTATCGAAAAAGAGAATGATGGAGAAGCGCATATCTTTGAGAGCATCATGCAATTGATGCTCTCCTATGCAAAGTTCGGTGAAATCAAATATGGTGAAGAACCGCTGTCGGACGAGCGTATCCAGACTGTTTTCGATTTGATAGGGGACATTGACGAAGCTTTGCTCAACCGTTCCGGTAAGGAACGTCTTATTGCTACAAACGCTATTATCATAAGATGCTGGCCGCAAATCAAAGAGTATTGCGACTATTGCAAGCAAAGATATGATGATGCGGTGGCATCGGGAGCAACAGGAGGCGTTGCTGAAACGCTGTCTGAAATTCTCGGCGCCATTATTGGTGGCTCTGCTACAGGCTCGGGGTCGAGTCACGCTGTTGCAGAGGCATCGGGCGGAACGGAGAAATCTGCGACCGCAGCAAAACGTCAAGCAACTCAAAAAGCAGCTGGGCAGTCAAAAGAAGAGGAAGAGAACGGCGCATCCGGTGGCGAGGGCGATGAAGAATCGGAAGACAAAGCTCCTGAAACCGAAGGCAGCGGAACGCTTTCAAATCTTGAAGATGGCGAGGGTGGTACTGGCGGAGGCATTTCCGGTGGTAAGCAAGAGGTAACGTCGGCTGAGGGCGGTAGAATACCGTACCACCAGACTGACTCTGTAGAAACAAACGGGGAAGGCCTTTTCGAAACTGATAATGATTATCAGCGAGAACGCTATGATGCAGCCGCATCGGACATCGAAAGAGTCCTTGAAAAAATGGCTGAAAAAGCCGCTTGTACAGAACTTGAAAATACCCGATTGCAAGAGTTAAATGACGCAGCTCAAAGCATTTCTTACGGTGACGTTCACGAGGGCATTAATATCAGAGTTAACCGCATTGCAGAAGTTGATGAGGAGCTTGTAGACCAGTTTAACCTTATCTCAGGATCATTGATGACGATATCACGTCAGTTGCAAAGAAGCCTTGTTCGTCAGCTCAAAGAAAGCAGACGCGGAGGCAAGCAGACGGGACTTCTGATGGGGC
>JAZNPB010000102.1:0-13390 GCA_045589435.1 Eubacteriales bacterium
GTTGACTCCTTTATACCCACAAGCTCAACAATCTCCTTAACGCTTTTACCTGCAAGATAATGGTCGAACACTGTTCGCTCCATTTGTGTGAGCGTCTTTACCCCGGACAAGAATTGCTCATAATCGTATGGGTCAACCTCGTTCTTTCGTGAGTATGCCAAACGGGCAATTTCCTGCTTGGCTTCGCTGTGCTCACTGCTCATTTGGTCGAGCGTGGTCTGCATCTTTGCCTTTTCTCTTTCCGTTTCCGCAAGTGCCGCCTCGTTTTTGCGGTCTTGCTCAGCAAGAAAAGCGAACAGGTCGTCTATTTCGGTAATGCCGGACGGTGTGAAATCCGTCTTATTTGTTTTGAACTGCGTAAGGCTCTTTCGGATCGGCTTCATATATTTTTGACTCAGCCACAGGCAAGTGCAGATCGCCACCGCCGCAATAATCAAGAATATTGCAATGTTTTTTAACTGCCCACCACGGACGATGCTTTCATATTGCTGCTTGGGGAACATCATCGCAATCGTCAAGGTGTTGCCGTCAATCTCAACTTCCTTTGCCTTGCCGATGTACTCACAGTTGCCGCATTCATACTCGTAGAAAGAGCCGTGCTCCTTTACGGTAATGCGTTCGCATACCGGAGGCACGTAGCCGGAACGGTTGGAAATAAACTGTCCGATATATCCGCCGTCTGTTTTATCAAGCAGTGCGCATACGGTTTGAGAGCTTTGCGTATCTCCGGCGCTGTAAGCGAGTTGCACATAGAGGTCGCTCAATTCAAAGCCACAGATGCCGATCACCTGACCGTCCTCTCCATATATGGGCGAATAAAGGTATCTTGCCCGTTCCCAAGTGTCGGGGATTTTGACAACCTCGCTCATTACATAGCCTTTTTCGGCAAATATGCTTGTATCAGCGAACACATCTGTTCGCATTTCATTCTGCCAAGTGCTGAAAAGGTTGATGTCATTATTTCTTGCAACCTCAGAGGAGCCACGAAACAAAGCAACCTTTGTGTTTACTGTACTCTCAGCATACAGGTTGGCATATTTAATGTAAATTCCGTTATAGCGAGGGGTATCAAGTGTGTTATTTACTGTCGTATCCAATATGTAGAAAGCACCGCTGCAAGAAGCAATGCGGATATTGGTATACACCGTTGTGTATGCTTCTGCTTGCAAAGCGGTCAAGGCTTCAATGTCGTTTGTGAGGTCGCTAAAAGACATATCGTGCTCTGTCAAATAATCCTCAATAACCGTTTCCATCTGCTCAGAAAAGGACAGCGAATGCGCCGCCAGCTTATCCACATCGTGTTCCATCTGTCCGACGTGAGTATCGAGCTGATCGTCAAGGTAGGTATCTATGCGGCCGTTTACCGGATTGAGAACGCCAAACAAAGAGAGCAATAAAAGCAGCAGCATAACCGATGCAATAACGGCAGAAGCCACATACAGCACAAAGCGACGCCTTAAAGACAAGCCGCCCGACTTGATTTTTTCATAGAATTGCTTACACCCGTTTTTCATTGCGGTTCCTCCTTTCTCACATTTCGCAGACCTTATTTATAAAGGCTGCGGAGCTCTGCAAGAGTGGAGGCCACAAGCTCGTCCATTACCGTGTCGGCGTTTTCACCGTCGGCAACACGGCGCAGGTAATCCCCGTGTGCGGCACTCAAAACCGATTTTACATTCTTTTCAAAAGAGGATTGTGTATCCGAAGCACCTTCAAACACAGGAACCTCGCAATAGGTATATTCATCAGCCATACCGTTTACTGCGTTATACAGCAGGCGGTATTTTTCATTTTCAAAGGTATCCGTGTTGGCAAAAAGAGAATCAAAGGCATCGTTTGTTACAGGCAGATAACCGGCTTTCGTTACAAAGCCAAGGCTGTTTTCTTTTTCGGTCAGCCACTTGGCAAAGATAGCCGCCGCTTCGTTCTTTCTGTCGTCCTCGTTCTTTAAGGCAAACAGACCGCCGCCACGGTGAACAACGGTAGCATCACCGTTTGCAAAGTGGGGATATGCAAGGATAGAGGTCTCAATATCCTCGGTGGTATTATCCGCATAGGTCACATAGTCACACAAATAAAGGATACCGGCAGTTGAACCGATATTGCTGATAACCTCACCCGTTTTCCAACGGTCAGAAGCATAGCCGTCCCCAAGACACAAACCGCCATGGATACCGGCGTGAGCCATAGGCTCCCATACCTTGCCGAAGGCTTCGCTTTCAAGGTTCAGCTTGCCATCCACAACAAAGTCCTCGCCAAAGGCAGCCATACCGGTCAGCGAGTAATGATAGAAGTCGTTGATCTGGAACATATCCTGCCCATCCGACCAATCATAGTATTTTTCGCAAGCCGTAAACAAGCCTTCAAAGGTAGAAAGACTTTCCGTGCTGACATTTGCCGCTGAGCCGAATTTGTCAAACAGCGTTTGATTGACAAACAGAAGCTCCGTAGATTTCGCCACAGGCAGCATCAGTAATTTATCATCAAAATAGCCTTCTTCGATGAACGCATCCACAAAGGTGTCAAGCTCCTGCTCGGTAAAATAGTCATTCCAATTCAGCAGCTTATCGTTCCCGATAATTTCCGCAACTCTCGGATATGCCGTAAACAGGTCAGGCAACGCAGGAACGCCCGGTGTGTTCTTTGCGGCAGCGGTAAGTGCTTCGTCGATAGCCGAAGAACTGCTGACCGATACAACATTGATAACGACACCTTTTTCCTTACCAACGGTACGGTTAAATTCGTTGATGCTGTCGTTCAGTGGGGACTCGGTTTGACTTCCGTACACGTGCCACATTGTCAGTGTTACGGGATCGTCGGGATCGAGTTTTGTTTTTTGTGAGCACCCTGTCAAGCTCAATAGCAGAAGCAACCCTGCCAAAATGAGAGATAATGCCTTTTTCATAATTTTCCTCCTCGGTGGGGTCGCCACCACGGCCTACCTATCAATTTTCCTATCAATTTTGCCTCCAAACGCAGAAAAAACAAACTTTTTTCATTTCATCCTATCAATTCGGGGGTTTTTGACGGGGACAAAAGATTGTAAATCCGTATAATGTAAATTGCAAGAGTGCATTAAGGAGGGTATAGTCTTGCCTTTTTCCGAAAAGTTAAAGGGGTACCCCTTTAGTTAGGAATGTTATTCCTAACTAAAGAACTCTGTCAACGCGCCAACGAAACACAGAGTCCGCCCCGAACCATTTTTAATATTATAACACATAGTATTGAATTTTTCAATAGTGAGCTGTGAATATTCAAAAAAGAGTCACAGTTCACCTATTGGCATTTCGGAAGGAGGACAGAGTTGTTGATGGGTGAAAGAAGAACAGCCACCTATAAGATCATAACTGATTCCGGTGGAAACCGCTATACGTTTTTCTGTGATCTGACAGGAGCGTTAGTCTGTACGACTAAGAAAACCTACAAAGCGGATACACCCGAACAGGAATTGTTGCTTGCTTGGGAAAAGGAAGGCAAGAAGCATTTCAACATTTGCCATAAATGCGGCAAGTTTGTGATTAACGCCGTGTTCAATCCAGAAGTGGCGGAATGTGTCGAATGTGCTCCCTTTGAAGCAGAAGCCAAGTTTTGCAAGACCTGCGGCGCAAAGGTTGAAACCCCCGGAAGAACCTGTCCTGTGTGTGGCAACCTGCTGAACTACGAAGGGAGGTCTCTCTGATATGACACAGAAAACACGGTTAAAGAATTTAGAGGATTTTGGTTATGGCCCGAATGTAATGCGGAATACCAAAGTCTGTGCTAAATGCGGTCAAGTGATTAAAGCCTCCGCTTCCTTCTGTCCCGATTGTGGCGAAAGATTATCAAGCGAAACGCTCTTTGACCGTTACAAACGGCAGCATCCCTGCTGTCCCGAATGCGATACGGTGTTAGCACCCGACTCGCTGTATTGCCCCCATTGTGGGACAAAACTGAAAATAAAAAAGAATTATGAAAATGGGGGTACTATGTTCTGCAATCGGAAATGCGATAACATTTCCGTTCTATAAAAGGACAATTTTGAAAACCCGGATTGGAGGAAAACGCCATGTTGAAAAGACCTTTATGCTTGCTTTTGTGCTTATTGCTCGTCATGCCGAGTTTAACCCTCGGAATGACTGTTTCCGCTTCGGAAAGAGAGGACGGAACGGGATCGAGACCGAAATACGTTACCGTAACAAACCAAAGGGAACTGATCGACGCTCTGACCGAAGAAGGAGGGGAAAGGGTCTTTATTCAGATCGGCGCCGATATAGAGGGAGAGCAGTACTATGCATTCGGTCCGATCAGTGTGAATGGCTATAAGACCGTCGATCTGAACGGTCATAAGATCCGATCCAAGTTGTTTTTTAACGACGGGAGCGAGAATCGCAGTCTGTTTGTCATCGAGGCGGGAGCGTCGCTGACACTGAACGATTCCGTCGGAGGCGGCGAGATCATCCACGACAGATTCATTCCCGCCATGGGAGAAACGAATGCGTATTCCGACATTTTTCTCAGCCGCCCGTTGACGGTGTTTGACGTATACGGCGTTTTGACCGTGAATGCGGGTGAAATCACGGCGGGACATTACGAGAGCGAGTATTATACCTATACCGACGGCTATATCTATGCGGACAGCAGTCCGTCTCCGGGAACCGTCAACTCGATCACGCCCGGTAATGCGGTCGTCGTAAAGAGCGGCGGGCGTTTTGTTTCCAACGGCGGCGAGTATTACGGGCGCGGTTTTACGATCGACGACGAGGGTCAGAAGGATTCAGCATGTGCGGCGGTTAAACTGTTGAGAGGCGCCGAAGCGGTGATATACGCCGGAGATTTTTACGGCAAGAGTTGTGCCGACGTTTTTTCGGTAGGTGACCGGGTCGATCTTACCGTTTACGCGGGCAATTTTTATGCACGCTACGATAACCGCGTTACCGTTGATAAGGCAAACGGCGTCGCCGCCTACGTCAATGTGGATTGCGGCAGGATCGGGATCCCGCTGTACGCGTTCAACCATGAAAAAAAGGATTACACGCATATCTATGTTGATTCGACGGAACATTACTATGATTTTACCGATTATTCCGCAAGCGACGCGGCGGTGTTTCTGAATCTCGGTTCAAGCGGGACCGGTATCGACGTGAGGGTCGAAACGCTGACGGGAAGCGGAACGAAGGCTTCTCCGTATCGGATCAAATACGTTTCGGATCTGAAAACGCTCCTGCGGCAGACGGGGTCGTCAAAGCGTTATCTCCGACTTGAGGACGACCTGAGTGATTTTATCGACACCTTTACCGTAAAGGGCGACGCCGTTCTGGATCTGAACGGACATACGATAAAAGAACGGCTTGATTTCGGCATCGCGTTATCCTCGGATGCCCTTTTCAGCGTGGAAAGCGGCGCAAACCTTACCGTTGACGATTCCGTCGGCGGCGGCGAGATCATCTTTGACAGACGTATCCCGAGTATGGGGGAAACGAACGAGCAGACGGGGATTTTTCTCGACCGTGCGCTGACGGTGTTCAACGTGCAGGGGATCTTGACCGTGAACGGCGGCGAGATCACGGCGGGGCATTATGAAAGCGAGTATTACACATACACGAAAAAATACAATACCGGCGGCAGCACAAGCGCGGGAACGGTCAATTCGATCACGCCCGGAAACGCGGTCGTTGTGCGTGACGGAGGGCGCTTTACTTCCAACGGCGGCGAATACTACGGGCGCGGCTTTACGATCGACGACAACGGTGAAAAAGAGACCGTCTGCGCGGCGGTATGTCTTTGCAACGGCGCGGTGGCGATCGTCAACGCCGGCGACTTCTACGGCAAGAGTTGTGCCGACGTGTTTTCCGTCGCGTGGGGTGCGAATGTCTCTATCAATTTCGGCTACTTTGAGGCGCAGTACGATAATCGGATCACCGTTGATAAGTTGAACGGTACCGCCTATTATGTCAACGTGGACTGCGGCCGGATCGGGCTCCCTCTGCGCTCTTTCTCCCATACAGGCGCGGACAGAAGAGTGATCAAAATCGGTCCGGATCAGTATCCCTTCTCGCTTGATTTTACGACGTCTCAGAGCAACGAGTTTGAAAATCTCGGCTCCGAAGGAATCGGCGCCGACGTCACCGTTTCGGTTCAGGAGAACGGCGCCTCACGGATCGTGCGCGAGGACGGGATCGACGCGGGACTTACCTACAGTCCGACCGATCACTTTGAACTGATCAACGATAACGCGCAATATTACAGTGAAAGCTTTGCGCCGCTGCCGGATGCTCCGTACCACGTTATGAGTTATTACTGGAAGGTCACGCGGCTCGGCGGTAACGGCTGGGAAGACGTTTCCTACGCGCCCGGTGCGCCTGTTTCCAATAACTACTATCTCACCGACACAAACCGCCTTGACCTTTACGCGCTGGCGCGGGATCTGCGCGGCGGTATGACGCAGGGCTCGACCTACCGGATCGAAGCTCACGCCTCCGAATACTGGAAACCCGCTGACGAAGTCATTTACACTGTCAGCGACGACGTGATCGAGATCGACTGCGTGTACGAGCGGATCGGCAATATCTCCCTGCCGGACGACGTGACAGGAATCATTTGGCCGGAGCACGGCAAAAATCCGGTCAATCTGAGTATCGAACAGGAAGCGTTCACCGCGGCATTTACCTTTGAAGAACAAAAAGCAGGCGGCACGCGCTATACGCCTATGTCGGAGCGCAGTACGTTTTCGCGCGGCGGCAGTTACCGCTTAAAGGTTCAGATCACGCCCAAGCCGTACTACCGGGTCGACGCCGAGCACAGCCTGACTGTCGGAGGAAAAACGGCGACTGAACTCACCGTAAGCGGCGGTGTGCTGACCGGATATATCGTCCCGCTCGACGTTCTCCCTTCTAAGATCTTATCGATCCCGGTACGGGGCGACCTTTCCGTCGGCGTCGAACTCTCGGCGGCGTCGCCGCTGAACTCTCCGATTTCCGGCGTGAAGGTTTCCACGGTGTGGTACAAGGACGGATCGGCCTATACCGGCACGTCAACGCCTGGCGAATACCGTGCGCTCGTCACCGTCACGGCGCAGGATCCGTACGTTTTCACGGACGCGACTATCGTCACGGTCATGGGAAAAATGTATCCGATCACAAATCTTTCTCCGGACGGTCTTTCGGGATCGGTTCTGACCGATCCGCAGTACGTGGGATGCGATCACAGCAAAAACACGAACGGGGTTACCTATGATTCGGAATACCACTATCGGATCTGCTCCATCTGCGGCGAAGAGTTTGAACACGCCGCGCACACCTTCGGAAATTGGAGCCATCAGGGAGGCGAAGATGTCCGGACATGCAGCGTCTGTTCTTATCAGGAGACGGTGAGCAACGGAAGAAGTGAAGTGCCCTACATCCGCCTTACCGGGAAAACTCCGAAAATCGGCGATACGCTTCCCGTGCTTGCCATCTGTGAAGAAGACCGGAAGTACGGCTCGATGGAGAATGAAACAGAATGGTATATCGACGAACTGAACTACAAGAACCGGGTTTCTGCCGACACGGTCATGGAAGACGGACACGTGTATTTGGCATTTCTCAAATTCAACGTCAGTAACGGCTATTTTTTCACCGATGATACCGAGGTCTCGACGCTCGATCTTTTGGCGTCCACGAGGGAGAATGTATACGGTTCATGGAATCATATCGAAGCGGTGCTTGCCTTCACACCGCGGGCCTATGCCGCCGGTCATTTCACACTCGCTCCTATGGTGGCGGGTCAAACGTACGGCGAATTTCTCTCGGGCTTTGACGCGGATATCGACGGCGTTCGCGATGCGCTCACGGTGGCGGTTTACCAAAACGGTTCTTTGCAAGCGGCTCTCGTTTATAACTATGCGTCCGATTCATGGTGGATCGCTTCGGGCAGCGTTGATGAATTCATGGCGCGCCCGATGGATCCGGAGGCGGAATACAAACTTCTGTTAACGCTTGCGGAAACGGGCAAATACTTCCGCGAAGAGGACGTTCGGGTGGATAATCCCGTCGCGGCGGCGTCTTTCAGCGTTGCCGGCGGCAACCTCGGCTGCACCGTAACGGCGTATTACCGCCTGTGCCCGATTGAAATTGAGGCGGCTTCAATCACGCTGCAGAACAATCTGAAAGAAAACTTTTATATAGAAAAAGAATCCATTACCGAAGGCGGATATACGGATCTTCACGCCGCTTTTGAAATAAACGGTAAAACGGTGACGGCCAGCCAGTTCAGCGAAGTCACCTCCGAAGGAAAGACCTATTACGTATTCAGTCTCCCCGACATTGCGCCGAATCAGATGAACGACACCGTCAAGGTGACGCTTCACGCGGTGAAGGACGGAAAGGAATACGTCAGCGCACCGACCGAGTACAGCGTTGCGGAGTACTGCTATTCCATGCTTAAAAAAACAGACGACGCCGAACTTCGAACACTGCTTGTGAATCTCTTGGATTACGGAGCGGCGGCGCAGCACTACACCGGATATAAGACAGGCGATCTTGCCAACGCAAAACTCACCGAAGAACAGCGCGCGTGGGGTACGGCAACGGATCCGGCCTTAACTTCGGTCAAGAATATTGCTTATCAAGCGGTGGAATCGCCTTTTGTCGTCTGGAAAGGCGTATCCCTCAGACTGGGAGATTCCATCACCATGCAATTCGTGTTCACGGCGGCGAGCACCGACGGGATCACGGTTCGGTTCGAAAATGCGGGCGGAACCATGCTCAAAGAGATCACGGCAGAGGATCTGACCGCGTCCGGCGGGTATTATATCGCGTCGTACAGCGGCATCACCGCCGGACAGATGAGCGAAACCGTTTTGGTCACGGCGTATAACGGAGATACGGCGATCAGCAACACGGTCTCTTACAGCATCGAATCCTACGCATACGCCAAGCAGAACGATGCCGACGCGTCGCTTGCAGCGTTGGTCCGCGCTATGATGAAGTATGGCAATGCGGCGAAAACGTACGGAAAATGACGGAAATATGACGATAAGGCTCAGATCATTTCATAAACCAAAAATAAACGAGATTACGGGGGCAACTATATGAAAAAGTGCAAAAAATATGGGCTTCGACTGCTCAGCATGCTTTTGGCGATCATGATGATCGTACCGGCTGTTCCGATGTCTGTCTTTGCGGTAGATATCGGTGACGGCGGAGTTGGTTACGATGGCGAACAAGGCAATACCATCGGGATCAATACCGGCACAAGAGGATTAGGGTCGACAACCTTCGTCGCTCCGGTCTCTTCGCTCACGGCGGGCGCTTATCAGATCAAAATGGGCGGCGCCGGCTCCGTCAGCGCTGAGCCTGTGACGAACGTACAATGGAACAGCACCTCCGATTCCGGCGTGAAATTCTACTACTACTTGACGGACAGTGTCGGAATGGAGTTTTCCAACAATGCGTACGCGAGCGGCGTCTCTTTGCCGAGCGAATGCGGCACGGTATCCTACAGTTTTGTCTATTACTTTGAGAATCCGGCGGAGAAGGGCAAATCTCTTTCCAACGTCGTGCCGGTCGGTATGACACGGTCCGCGTGGCTTACCGCCTTGTCGGATTATGAGAAGGATCCCTCTCATTTCAGTGACGGATCGCTTGATTATACCGAGTTGTTTCAAACGCAGCTGACATGGGTCGATGCGTCGAATACCACACTGCCTCTCGCTTATTCCATGGGCGGCGACGGCTCCATTGTGTACGAGCCGCATTACTACTCCGTTTTTGTCAAATGGGAGTTGGACGGCTCCGATCCGTTTATCAGCACCGATAACAGCGTCGTCTACGTCCATGACGGCTCGTCCGGCGGCGGCACCGGCGGCGGAACAGGTGCCGGCGGTGACGGCGGGGGAGGAACAGGTGGCACTTCCACCGGTTTTGTCGCGCCTGTATCGTCGGTCATAGCCAATCCCTATCAGACGGGGAACGGCTCCACGGTCGCAGTGGACGATGTGGAGCTTGTGAACCACGCCGATCCCGGTGTTGATTTCTTCTATACCGCGGTCGACTCCGTTGGCGGAACCTTCGGCGGCGCTCCCTGGAACACGCCTCTCGGCGAACAGGACGGCGTGATCCAGTATGCTTTTGTATATGCCGACTCGCTTCCTCAATACAGAACGATCCGCTCCTTTACCCCGGTAGGCACCTCGCCTTCCGCGTGGCAGACGGCGGTTTCAAATTATGAAAATCAGCAGATGAGTGCCGGCGGTGGCGGCGCAGGCGGCGGGGGAGGAGTCGTCGAGTTCGACTATTCCGATCTGCTCGCTACGCTGAACTGGACCTCCGCGTCGAACAGCCGCCTCTCGGTCTATTCCGATGAAGCGGTGTACGGCGTACCCTCCGGCGACGGAAGTCTGCACTATTCCGACCGTTATTACAGCGTGTTCGTGCGCTGGGTCAAGGACGGCGTTGCCGTTTACAACACGACGGGCAGCGGCACGGTCTTTTTCCATGAAAAGGCGCCGGATATTATCACGGCGCCGATCTCGAACGCTTCCGCCGAGGCGAAACTGACTTCGACCGGTCAATCGCCGCAGGGCGGTACGGTCATTCTGCCGCGGAATCCGGTTGAAACAGGCGTTGAATTCCGCTATTCCGTCACCGACGCCAACAATATCGTCTGGTCTGACGTTCCCGGGGCGAACTATAAACCCCTTACCGGCTCGAATGCCGTGGTGGAATATCTGTGGACCTATACCGACGGCATTTACGGCCTGGCACCCATCGGCACGGATGCGTCTGTCTGGCAGACCACCGTCAACAATTATGAAAACAACTGGTATACCCAGAATCCCAGAATGCCGGTGGATTATTCCGATCTGGTGATCGATCTGCCGGGCTGGACGACAAACCCCGTTCTGCCGCTGTTCGATGACGCGGCTGTCTACGGCGCAGGGAACGGCACCGCGGGGCAGTATACCCCTCGTTACTATTCCTGCATGGTGCGGGTTCGTTTCACTGATGACTCCGGCTATCGCAAGGCGTTCCATTACGTCTCCGGGACCGTGTATCTCAAATACGGCAACCTGGGTGAGTTGAATCCTCCGATCCATCTTAATGCTCTTGAACCCAAGGAGTACAATCCGTCTTACTATTCGTGGTCCGTCACGTCGGCGTCGAGCGGAGCCGCGGGTATCGACACCTATACGCCGGTCACCTATGCCTACGACCTGACCGACAGTCTCGGCCAGCGCTATGCTTATCCCTCCGGCTCCTACACCGCCGTTCCGTATCCGGCGACGGTCAGTTACCTCTGGACGTGGATCGACGAGACCCAGGTCACCTGGCCCCGCACCGCGCAGATTCCCATCGGCATGACCGCCGAAGCGTGGGCGGCGATGACGGAGGGCAAGAGCGAATTTGAGATCAAACAGATCCTCGCAGCTCTCCCCGGCTGGACGACCGATCCGCGGCTCCCGATCTTTTCCGACGGCGCGCGCGACGGCGTATCGTCCACCGATACGTATTCCACGAAGTACTACGGCTGTTATTTGCGCGTGTCGGTTCCGGGCTTTAACGACCTGTATTTCCTTGACGCCCGCACGGTCCGGGTCGCGGCCATGGCGCCGAGCACCTCTGCCACGATAAAAGACCGGGTGTATAACATCTATGAAGGCCACTACGATTATTACGATGTGTTTGTCGGACACTCGGCCGTTGCCAACAGCGCGGGTGTAAGTTACCAGTGGTACGAGTGCGCCGATGCAAACGACACCTACGGCGTGCCGATCGCGGGCGCAAATACCTATACCTACCGGGTCAATTTCGGCAACGAATGCTTTGACCGATATCTTTACATGAAGTGTTCGTATACCACACCGTCGGGCA
This sequence comes from Eubacteriales bacterium, assembly GCA_045589435.1. Classification (GTDB taxonomy): domain Bacteria; phylum Bacillota; class Clostridia; order Oscillospirales; family CAG-272; genus UBA1740. Next base: position 11,829 of record JAZNPB010000102.1, read on the forward strand.
CTCCGGTCGTGTGGCAGACCAATACGGCGCATTTCGGCCTGACCGACGCACCGGTCGCGGATGTGCGCGCCAACGCCGGAAAAAATTACTACGGCGGCGGCGGGAACGAATCTTACATCGGCGGCGATTCCTATTTCAGCGGCAATTACGAAGGTTTGTGGCGTCCGAGCGGGTTTACCGATTACTCAAAATATTATCAGACCGTCGGTTCGGTCGGCTGCCTTTCTGGCTATGTGAACATTTACGGCGAATGTGACCGTTTGGAGTATCAATGGCTTGTCGGCGACAGCGCGGACAATGTCAACACGCCGATCGGCGACCGTCAGGTCGTCTCCGACCCTTGCCTGTATATGAATCAGCAAAGCGAGCACCTGTACGGCGCCACTGTTGCAAGCTCCCGCCGGATGGCGATCGAGTTGCCATGCCCCTCCAATGTGGTCGGGACCAAATATTACCGTCTTATGGTCTATTGCGTCAGCCCGAACAACAACTCCTGCACCAGCTACAGCGACACATTTTGTGTGGAGACCTGGCCGGTATCCCGTCGGGATGAGATGTTTACGGTCACGCCCGAGGGCGAAGTGAACCGCTACCTCGGATTTGAGACCGAGCTTGTCATCCCCTCGGTGATCAGCGGCGTGCAGGTCACCAAGATCGGTTGCTTCAACGATTTCAATACCGTTGTCGGTCCGCAGAGGATCGTCATCCCCGAGGGCGTCACCGAGATCGCGGACAAAGCTTTCTACGGGCTTGTGTCCCTGACCGAGGTCGTTCTTCCCTCGACCTTGCGGTCGATCGGGAAAAAAGCGTTCTGGCGCTGTGGGCTTGCCTCTCTTACGATCCCCAACGGCGTGGAGGTCATCCACATGGAGGCCTTCAAAGAGGCGTTTGTCAACACGGCGGAGGTCACCGTCAATGCCGACGGCGTACTCATCAACCGCGGTGCGTTCGCAGGTGCGAAAATGAAAAAATTCGTCCTCAATATGTCGGTTTCGCCCACACTTGGCGCTATGGTGGATGTACCGAGCGTGATCAACGGGGATTCCTACCGCGGTTCCTTCGACGGCTGCGAAAATCTGTACTATTTCGCGTTCCCTCAGAACTGCTCCGTGATTGTCAACGAGCAGTGGCCCTCGATGATGATCTATAACTGCCCGAACCTGGTCTGGATCGAAAACCCGCAGAACAACGACTTTACCAATCATCCCGGTGACAAGGCTCCGGGGAGCGACTCTTGCCTTGCGAAATGCCTGATCTATGAAGACGCCGTCCGTTTCGGCGACTGGATCTGCATTCCGGATTACGATATCATCGATTCTTCGATCCCTGAAAATTATTTCTGGCCCTCGCGTTCCGGCACCCCGAACGAGGGCTGGTGCGTGGTGAAAAAACTTTACAGCACCGAAAGAATCGTCACCCTTCCCTCGGAACTGGGCGGGAAACCCGTGACCGGCTGGGGCGGGGGACTGCATTATGCCGGCGGCGGCCGCGGCCTGGACAACGTCGTGTATCTCAACTCGATTACCGGCGCCATGGATAAGTCGGAGGGCAAGCGGACTTAG
>JAZNPB010000103.1:0-3333 GCA_045589435.1 Eubacteriales bacterium
GGCAGGCGGCTCCTTTGCAACACAGGCATATTAGCATTTCAAGGATCCTGTTGCGGTTGAGGAAATCAAGGCGGACGCCGGCTTAGACATTGGCTCGACACTTATCGGCATGCATCTGAAAAAGGTGGCAGTACCGCTTCGGCTTGAAAACAAAATGATCGGAGAGGCAATTGTCGTAGCTGCACGGACCCGACCTAAATTCATTGGCGGCGCTCGTGCCGTATATGACGATAAGCTTTTGTAAAGAAAAGAGGTAAATACAATGAGCAATTCAACACAAAATAACACCACGCAAAGGATTGTTATGGCAGCATTACTTGCAGCACTTACTTGCGTTGCAACGATGATAATAAAAATACCGTCCCCACTCAAAGGATATTTGAATCTTGGAGACTGCGTGGTTCTGCTTGCCGGTTGGATGCTGTCACCGACCTATGGCTTTCTTGCGGCAGGCCTCGGTTCCGCACTTGCCGATACGTTTTCCGGCTACGTTACCTATGTACCGGCGACTTTTGTAATCAAGGGCTTGATGGCTCTGATCGCTTTCTATGGATTCAAACTTTTGCACAGTAAACTTGGTAATATTTCATCAAGAATCATCAGCGGTATCGTGGCGGAAGTTGTAATGGTTGCCGGATACTTTATCTTTGAAGGATTCCTGTATGGCTTCGGCCCCTCTCTAGTCAACATTCCCGCCAATGTTATTCAGGGTATTGCCGGGCTAATCATCGGTACGATTCTTGTAAAGGTATTTGAGAAAAGCAAGATTACATTTTAAGTGCCAACAAGCAGATGGATAATCTAAGTATAAACAGAAGGCGCCGCATTTTGATGCGACGCCTTCTGTTATGCTATTACTTTTTTCTGTTTAATCATAATTCAACTATGCGATTACAAGACTCTCATTTATAGTTCCAACTACTCGCTCGGCATAGCTTATATCAACGTTCCTATCACCTGTACCGTGAACGATCATTATACAGTTTCTAGTTGTAATTTCCGCATAATCAATCAGAAGTCATCTCCACAATTTTATTTACCAAATTTATCCACAAGGGTTATGCCTTGCAATGCATAAAGTTCATTTAGCGTCATATTATTATATCTTTCTTTTTGTTCTTCCAAGTCCTCGTGTATCAGATCCAAGAATGCTGCTTTTCCGGAAATTATTTTAACGAGCTGATATCGTTTCTGCGGAAAAGTCCAAGCATAAAAATCAATGGCTATATCCTCATGGGCAAAGGTGCCTCCCCCATTACCCTGCTTGGATATTATTCCGGTGGCGCCGGTTTCTTCTTTCCATATTTTTGCAGTTAACGTAAAGGAAGGATTCGAAAGTTTATTAATAATACTCGCGTAACCATCCTTTCGAAAATTCGGATTATTCTCTATCTCCCAAAGATAAAGAACATCGAGTGTGTTACGGTCTCTAAGCCAAGACTGGATAACATAACTTGGGTTTTCAAAATTCTTCTGCCTTGCAATATGAGTTAGAGAAACATATTCCTTCTCTTCATCACGAATCCCCTTCTTAACGTCCATCTCCATTTTGAGCAAGGCATACGCCTTATTAGAATCCAAGTCTTCCTCAATGCTTTCACGAAGACACCGAATATGATCATCTATCCCCTCTTGCGTATAAACGCCTCTATCGAGCAAAGTATTAAGAACTCTTCGTTGATACGCCAAATATTCTTCTACAACACCTTTTGCAAACTCTTCCACACTCTCCACCTCGCTTATATTCGTATTATACCATACTTTTTACAGTATTGAAATAGGTTTTTGCCCAAAGTTGCATATTTGTATGTTAAAAACAGTGTTTTAGTGCTCAAACTTGTATATTTTTATGTTTCAAAGGCGTTTTTCAGTCAAACTCACCCATTTGGCATAAAAAAAGGCCGTTTTCGGGTAAAAAACGGCTTAAAAATGAAAAAAACGCCCAAAAAAATGGACGTTTTTTCTTTTGGCGCCTCAAGTAGGACTCGAACCTACGACCCTGCGGTTAACAGCCGCATGCTCTACCGACTGAGCTATTAAGGCATAAAAGTGGCCGGCGCCGACCTATCTTCCCGGGACCCTGCGGTCCAAGTATTGTCGGCACTGATGAGCTTAACTTCTGTGTTCGGAATGGGAACAGGTGTGACCTCACCGTCATTGGCACCGGCCTTGTATAACAAGCCTTTCGGCGTGCTACCAAACCTTTGGTATTTGCTTTTGTGTTTGTGGTGACCCGTATGGGAATCGAACCCATGTTACCGGCGTGAGAGGCCGATGTCTTAACCGCTTGACCAACGGGCCTTATCCCGCCTTAACCGCTTTCCACAAACTCCCCTTTCGGGGTGGTGCACCTTCAGGGACTCGAACCCGGGACCCACTGATTAAGAGTCAGTTGCTCTACCAACTGAGCTAAAGGTGCATATTCAAGGGCTACACTTAGCGCCTTCAAAACTAAACGACACTTTGAAGTATAATTCATGCTTCAAGAACCTTTTTTGGGTCAAGTCCTCGACCTATTAGTACTGGTCAGCTGAACACATTACTGTGCTTACACCTCCAGCCTATCAACCTTGTCGTCTTCAAGGGGTCTTACTCTATAAAAGATGGGATATCTTATCTTGAGATGGGCTTCACGCTTAGATGCTTTCAGCGTTTATCCCGACCATACATAGCTACTCGGCCGTGCCACTGGCGTGACAACCGATGCACCATTGGTATGTCCATCCCGGTCCTCTCGTACTAAGGACAGCCTCTCTCAAATATCCTACGCCCGCGATAGATAGGGACCGAACTGTCTCACGACGTTCTGAACCCAGCTCGCGTACCACTTTAATTGGCGAACAGCCAAACCCTTGGGACCGAATCCAGCCCCAGGATGTGATGAGCCGACATCGAGGTGCCAAACCTCCCCGTCGATATGGACTCTTGGGGGAGATAAGCCTGTTATCCCCAGGGTAGCTTTTATCCGTTGAGCGACGGCATTTCCACTCACATACCGCCGGATCACTAACTCCTACTTTCGTACCTGCTCGGCCCGTCGGCCTCGCAGTCAAGTTGGCTTATGCGTTTACGCTCTTTGCACGGTTTCCGTCCGTACTGAGCCAACCTTTGAGCGCCTCCGTTACTCTTTAGGAGGCGACCGCCCCAGTCAAACTGCCCACCTGACAATGTCCCCCCGCCGGATAACGGCGGCAGGTTAGAACTCCAGTAATTTAAGAGTGGTATCCCAAAGGTGACTCCACGAAAACTGGCGTCCTCGCTTCATAGTCTCCCACCTATTCTGTACATTATATACCAAAATCCAGTACCAAGCTACAGTAAAGCTCCATGGGG
>JAZNPB010000104.1:0-5195 GCA_045589435.1 Eubacteriales bacterium
ATATGCCGACGTGGTGTATCAGCACTTGATCCCCAATCTGGGAGATCAGGACCGGCTATTGTTTCAGCCTCGTTTGTAATCATAAGAGCAGCGTGAATTTGATACGGGTGCCGAACCCTCGACACCCAACAATAAAAGCACGACTCCGTTCCCAAAACGGAACGGAGTCAAAAAATATTAGTTTCACTTATTCGTATTCATCCAACCCATCAAGCCGCTCGGCAAGCTCCTCACGGCTGTGGACGTTCAGCTTCTTATACGCCATTCGGAGATAATAGTTCGCTGTATTGACGGTGATACCGTCTTCTTCGGCAATTTGCTTGATGCGTTTGCCCTCGGCAAAGCGCGTCAGGACTTCCTTTTCCCGAACCGAAATGCCGTAGGCACGAAGCGGCCCCTCACAGGTGCGTTTATTCGGCTTTGCGGTCTCTGTCGGCTCCGGCTCCTTGCCGTGAAGGAGCCAATCGTAGTCGCAATCAAACTCCAAAGCGATCAGCTTGGCAAGGGCAGGCTTGATGCTTTCGGGACGTGCCTTGGCGTTGCCTGTCAGCAGAAGAACGTACTGCGGTGTCACGCCGATCCGCCGTGCAAATTCTGCCTTGCTGATCTGCTGTTCGTTAATAATCCGGTTTAATCTGTCAGCTAACGTCATTTTACACATTACCTCCTTGCTCTTGCTTCAAAATGGCTACGTATCTCAAAAGCTCCTTGCGGGAGGATACACCGAGCTTTGAGTAAATGTTCTTGTTGTGGTATTTCAGTCCGTTGTCGGTAATGCCCAGGATCTCCACGATCTCCTTTGCGGTCTTGCCTTCAACGTACAGATCGAAAACGGCTCTCTCACGCTTGGAAAGCGAGCGCATACATTCCAAAAAGAGCGCATAGCTGTCGGGATCGACCTCGTCCTTGCGCAGATAAGCAAGACGGGTATTGTCGGTCTTTACCATCTCCACCTGAGATTGCAATGCGGTCTTTTCGCCGTGCAGACGCTCTACCTCGCTTTGCAGGGTTTCGGTGCGTTCCCTTTGCGTTTGCATCTGATCCTCGTGCTCACGGTCTTGCTGTGCAAGGAATGCGAACAGGTCGGCGATTTCGGGGATGCGTGTCGTCGCACTGCTTTCGTGATAGCCCTTGCTGCGGATCTGTTCAAAGGCTTCGTTGACCGGCTTGATGTAACGGCGGGAGATAATGACCGAAGCGGTGATCGCCAGGATAAGCAACCCGATCACAACGGTAATGAAAATGTATCGGTTGCCCTCCACGGCATTGTGCAGAATGTCCTGCGGCATCAGCAGAGATACCGACCATTCCCGATCCTTGTAGGGAGAATCATAGGAATACAACCGCACCGAAACGGCCTTACCGCCGTAATCGTCGGCAGCACCGGAATAGTGAACAAAGCCGTCGTGACTGTCGGTGATCTTCAAGTCCTCGTCCCATCTGGTTCCCGAAAGGAACCTATTACCCGCAAGCAGTCCCTTGGAGGTGCAGATTCCACCCTCGCAAACAGGAGCCGCAACGGTAAAGATCTCGTCAAAATAGTCGCTCTCCGGCGTGTACAGGAGCTTGAACATACGATCGCTTACTTCAATACCGCATACGCCGAATACCGTGCCGTCCTTGCTGATCATCGGAACGCAAAGCAGAAATCCCGCTTCGCTGTTTCCTTTCAGCACCACACGCCCCGACCAGTAATACAGACGGGACAGCGGCAGATCGGGGTTATCCCTTGCGGTCTGCATGACCTCGTTCCAAAAGGGCTGATCGGAGATGTCGTATTCCATCTTCCATTGTCCCAGCAGCATAATACCGTTGTCACGGGCAAGCTGTGCAGGGCCGCGCAGACAGTGGATATCCACACCCACGTTTTCGGTAGCGGTGGGCTGTGTCTTTTTCAGGAAGATGCCCGCCTTGGCGGTTTCGGAGTCCTGCCGTACCGAAGCGTCCAGCATCACAAATACACCGCCGCAATAGCGGGTTTTGACGGTATTTACGAGCGTTTGCATATATTGATCAAGAAGCGGCTCTATCAGTTCGGGATGCTCCTGCAGCCCGTCGGCAGAGATACCGTTATCGGAAAAGAAACGGTCACTCCGTGCCGCCAAATCCTCGGCAATGCCGATACCGTCCAGTGAGATACGCCCGAAGTCATCCTCAACGCTGTCTGCAAGCATGGAAAGCTGCGTGGTGAGCTGTGCCTGTACGCTGTACTCCTGCTTGCCGTCGATTCCGAATATGGACAGAAGCAGCGTAAAGAGCAGGATCAGCACCACCGAAACGCTGATAAAGAAGATCAGCAGTCTGCGGTGCAGCGTCGTTCCCTTGTGCTTGCGCACCTGTTTCCAAAGCGCTATTGCTTTTTTCAGCATCCGGCATATCCCTCCTTTCCGGCAGTATTCGGATCACACGGTTATTTTCTGAGCTTTGCAAGCGCATCAGCGGCGCTGACCGTCTCTCCTGCGAGGAAAGCATTGCGTTCGTCGGTAAGCAGCTTGAAGAAATCCTCCTCAAAGCCGTCGCAGTCGTCGTCAAAGCCCGAATAGGTCGGCGCGGAGAAGAAGGTGTAGTCCTCATACATCGAAAGAACCGAGGTGAGCATCTTCTTAACGCCGGCGTTTTCAATGGACGCAAGGTGCGTCGTCATATCGTTTTCAAAAGCCTGCCTGGTAACGGGCAGATAACCCGTCTCGTCGATAAACTTCATATTCTGCTCGGAGGCGGTCAGCCACTTGATAAACTCACAGGCGGCGTATTCCTTCTTCTCGTCGCCCTTGGCAACCATCAAGCCGCCTCCGCGCTGAAGGGCGGTCTTGGAGCCGTTCTCAAATACGGGATACGGCAGGATACTGTATTCCACGCTCTCCACCGTGCCGTCGGTATAGGTGATGGTATCGCCGTAGAACAGAATACCCGCAGACGAACCGGTAGAGCAAACAATGTCTCCGGTCTTGGAGAGGTCGGAGGAATAGCCGTCGTAGATGGCAATGCCGCCCTCCACCGCAGGGGTATATACCGTGTTGAAGATATGGGAAAAGCTGTCTCCCGCAAGGGAAAGAGCTTCGCCGTTAAAAATGCTGGTGCCAAGCTGTGCCATACCTACCTCGGCATAGTTGAACCAGGAATCGGCTGCGTAGAACTGCTTGCCGCCGCTGTATTCGTAATACTGCTCGGAAAGCCGCGCAATGCCCTCAAAGGTGGCAAGGTCGTCCATCTTCGCTCCGGTCGCTGCCGAGAAGCGGTCAAACAAGGTCTGATTGACGTAAAGCACCTCGGTGGACTTGGCAATGGGAAATACGTAAAGACCGCCGTCGGCAAGTCTGCCCTCCGCAACGAAATCCTCTATGTAAGCGGAAAGCTCGTCCTCGGTAAAGTAATCGTCAAAGTTGACCAGCATTCCTTTTTCCTGGAACTGTATCGCCACCTTGGGATATCCCGTAAATATGTCGGGCATATCCGGTGCGCCGGGATCGCCGTTTGCGATCATGTCCAGGCTTTTGTTCAGCTCCGAGCTGGAGGATATGGCAGTCACGTTGATAATGATGCCCTTGTCCTTTCCGACCGTTGCGTTAAACTCGTCGATCAGATAATCCATGGTGGATTGCATATCCCCGCCATAATTGTGCCACATGGTGAGGGTGATGGGATTTTTCGGATCGAGAACAGAGCTTGAGCATCCGGTCAGCAGCACCGAAAGGATCAAAACCAAGGTCAAAATGAGTGCGATGGACTTCTTCATTGCAAAAACCTCCGTCACGGCGTCAACTACCCCTTTACCTACCCGAAATTTTGAAATAATCGAGAAAAAACACGAATTTTTTTCAAATTACCTACCCAAATCGCAATTTGGGGTAGGGACAAAACCGAAAAAATCCGTATAATGATAGACATAAGGTGGCCGGGCAAATCAAAATTTTCGCCCCGAAGCGCCGAAAAAGTTAAAGGGATATCCCTTTATGTTGGTACTCTGTACCAACATAAACACCTCTGTCAGCCGAAGCCGAACCGGAGATATCCCGATATGCTTATATCCATTATATCACAGACGGGATAATATTTCAATAGTCTGTGACCAAAAAGAAAAACGAAATTTGTGTGACGAAGGGAGGACAGCCAATGGCAAAAAACGATCACGCTACTGCCAAGTACAAGATCATTGCCGATTCGGGAGGCAACCGCTACCGCTTTTTCTGCGACGTCTCCGGCATGGCAGTTTGTACGACCAAGCCCATCCGTGCGGAAACTCAGGAAGCCGAGCTGAAGCTGGCGTGGAGCACCGAAGGCAGAGGACACTTTAACGTGTGCAGCAAGTGCGGCAGGCACGTCAGCGACCAGATGTATAATGCAGATACAGGACAATGCGTTGACTGCTCCGTTTGGGAGGCAAAGCCCAACTACTGCGCACACTGCGGAAAGAAGATCCCTGAAAAGGATATCTTCTGCCGGGGATGCGGCACACGGCTCCGCTACGGGGAGGTGATCGCATGACGGCAGATAAGCTGGAACTGATCCGTCAGCAGAGCATGGAGCAATACGGCTTCGGCCCGGCGGCAATGAAAAAGGTGAAGGTCTGTACCGTTTGCGGCAACCCGTCACCCAGCGATCAGCAGTTCTGCACCGAGTGCGGACACAGGCTCCCCGACAAGACCTTGTATGATATATATAAGGAAAGGCACGTCTGCTGCCCCAACTGTGATACGGTGCTGTCCGACGAAATGGGCTACTGTCCGCAGTGCGGAACGAAAATAGAAACTGATAAGAAGAATAACGAATAAAGAAAGGATGAAAATACAATGAAAAGATTATTTGCATTATTGATTACAATCATTATGGTGGCCTCTTTGGCAGCATGTGGCACCAACAATTCGAACACTAACGGAAACAACAGCACAAATCCGCCCGCAAGTAGCAGCGGTAATACTACGCAAAGCGGCAATAACGCCGAGGCGGCTAAACTCACCGGAAAGCTCAATCTCATCGAACTCGACGACAGGGATCCGTCCGTACTTCGCGGCGTGACCGTCAAAGGCAACCATGCCGGCAGCTACGACGGCATCAACGGAAAAGAGTCCTCTCTGACCGACGTCCGCTGCATTTTTGAACTGAGTGAATGGGTCGAATTCTATCCGGATACCGATGCGACGTACGGTCTGCGCGTCTGGATCCTCAAGCACCGCGACGATCAGGAGTATTATAAC
>JAZNPB010000105.1:0-3336 GCA_045589435.1 Eubacteriales bacterium
GCAGAATGACAGTATCCGAGTCGTTTTCGGTTTCTATCATATATTCGTTGCTTCTGTATCTCGTTTTGATATCGGACAGCTTGCCCCCAATATTCACTACGCCGTCTTTCAAAAAAGCCACGTCGGTACAAATACGCTCTACATCGGAGAGAATATGTGTGGAAAACAGTACCGTTGTCTGATTCTTGATAGCCAAGAGAATATCGAGTATTTCTTTTCTGCCTACGGGATCGAGCGCGGAGGTTGGCTCGTCACAAACAAGAAGCTTCGGGCGAGAGAGGAGTGCCTGTGCAATACCCAAGCGTTGCTTCATACCTCGTGAAAAGCCTTTCATGCGGTGCGTTTCATCAGCAAGACCGACAAGAGTGAGCAACTCCCTTGTACGTTCTTCTATATCTGCACGGCTCATTCCCGTAATCTCACCGCAAAAACGCAGATACTCTTTCGCCGTCATAAACGAATAGAATTCCGGCACGTCGGGGAGATAGCCGATATAACGGTTGGTATCGGTTTGTCCGTAGACCACTTTCTCTCCGTTAACAATAATATCTCCCGAATCGGCTTTCAGAAGTCCAAGAACGGTTTTCATCGTGGTTGTCTTGCCCGAACCGTTTTTTCCTATAAAGCCATAAATGCTATGCTCCGGCACGGACAGATCAAGTCCTCTCAAAACCTCTTTATCACCAAACCGCTTATGCAAACCGGTGATGCGTAGCATATCCATTAAGAATCCTCCTTACCGAGAAGGAAATATAGGATCGGACCGACAAAATTCATCAGCGCAATGGTAATGACCAGCCACAAAGCACGATTACCGCGCTTATATGTCTTGTGAGTTAAAATATGATACAGTGTATATCCAAACAGCGCAAACTGTACAATCACAAGCGGAATTAAAAACGGAAGAAATTCCATAATCTGATCCATTATTTCTTATCCTCCTTTTCCGCATACACTTCAACGCAAAGCCCCTTGCGACCGCATTTGGGGCAGGTCAGACGGCGCATTTTCGGTGTGTGATATGCCCAAAATGCTTCCTTCATTTTAGGCTTGAACACCTCGTGACATTCGGGGCAGATATAGGCAACGTGATTAAAATAATATTTAGACACGCAGATTCCCCACGGAATTGCCACAAGGGCCCATATCACGAACAGCCACCAAAGACCGTGTGTTATCCAGAGAATAATGGACGTCCACTGAAACGCGGTTACGGGAATACCCGTAAGAAGCATTGTCCAGCGCATTTTTGAAAGCTTATTTTTTTGTTTCATAACGTGTGCTATATCACCGATAGATTCAACGGAGAAAGTATCAAGCTCCTTTAACTCACGCTTAATCCCCTCAATCAAGTCAAGCTTTGCTTGACGCTCGGAGAGTTCTTCTTTCAGAACCTGTTCCTGTTGTTCAAGCAGTATTGAAATGATATTCTCGGGATTTTCCTCAGCGAACAAAGCAGAAATACTGTTAATGGGAAGTCCGGCTTCACGCAGAAAACAGATAATGTGCATACGCTTCAAGTCGTCCTCCGTATAGAGCCTGCGACCACCCTCGGAAAGCTCGCTCGGCACGAGAATGCCTCGGTCATCGTAATATTGAACCGTTCTCACCGATACGCCACAGAGCTTTGCTATTTCTCCCGTCGTGTATTTTGACATAGCTTATCACCTCCTTGATCCCCATTATACAACATTACGCAGCGTAACAAGCAATACCTCACGCAAGGGGATTTTTTGAAAAATTCTCGACTATTAGTTGTGTTTTCGTGTTTCTCAGTATTTTTAGTATATTATATCACAATTTTATGAACTGCTCAAGAATATAGATAAAATCCCTCGCTACGTAATGGAACGAGGGATTTTGGCTATTTTACAAAGAATACCACTATGGAACAGATAAAAATAAATGCTGCCGTTCCGATACTGAAATAAGCGACCTTACGACTATTGTTCCATTGCATATAGCTTTGGCAAAGCATTGTTACACCCATCAAAGGCATAAAGACGTTGATTGCCTGATCCCAAACATCAAATATTTGCAATACCGCTAATACCACAACGGATAGGCTTGCAAGAACTGATATTATGGTAACGACCTTATGTAATAAGGGTGTATCTTTCCAATTTGTTTTCATAATCAAAGCTCCAATCTGAACTTGGTAGGCTTATCCTCACGGTAAACCACCGTCACTTGCTCATTCACGCTCGGCGGAGCGACAAAGGATTTAAGCCATTTTTTCTTGACGATCTCGTTTCCGTTCACGATATATTTCACCGTAACGATATGAGGAAATGTCGCGCCGTCAAGAGCGTGCTTTCTGATGGGCTTGGTATTGACCTTCAACCACCATTGTTTTTTTACGGAAATAATTGTTCCAATCGTTTTGTTTTCCGAAAATGGATTTCCGCTTTTATCAAAAGTATTTTTCAATGCTCGCTCTGTAAGAATAACCGAGAGGATTATTAGTAAAAGCGGAAATACCAACATTGACGCGCCCACATATCCCACGGTTTTAGTGTCTGCCCCAATGAAGCACAGCATAATACCTGCTACGATAGGAATGAGTGCCAAACCACAGATAAGCCATATTTTGCCACAGTAACGGTGTGCAAATTCCCAAGTATCTCTGTTTTTCATTGACCTTGAGGTACGGTATCCGAAAATATAATTGATTTCTTTCGGTGCTTTTTTGAGAAATGCTCGCCCGAACAATATCATTACTATCGGTATGAGCAGATCCATAATAAACATATAAATCCAAAATCCCATATTAGAATTCTCCTTTCAAAAAAGCAAAATACACCCATAACTTATCGAAAGCTATAGGCGTACCGCCATTCTTGTATAGATTGATTTCCCACAGCCTCATCAGGAAACTATAATTGTTAAAATAATTATATCATAATATTGTGAATATTTCAACTGTATTTGTGGCTTTCCACGATATTTATGAAAATTTTGGCATCGGAGGTTTTCTCCGATGCCTGACTTGTTATTCGGTTGTATCCGATTGCACTTCCATCGCCAGCCTCGCTCCGAGGCGGAAGGCGTATTCAAAGATGGCTGCTTCAGCAAGGCTTACGTACTCATCCCAGCAGTCGTGGAACTTTTCGAAGATCTCCTTCTGCTCGTCGGTGAAGGTTTTCTCCAAGTCCTCGTGGTGTCTTGCCATGTATCCGAGTAGCTCCTTCATCTCCTTCGAGTTGTTTCTGCTGTCCTCTTGCGGAATGATATTTCCGTGCCATAGCTCTTTTATCATACTTTTCATGCACTTGTGCCTCCTTTCCTGTCAGCACAACAACATACCACAGAAGAGAGAGGAAGTCCAGCACTTTT
>JAZNPB010000106.1:0-3200 GCA_045589435.1 Eubacteriales bacterium
AAGTTCGTTGAGGGCTACTGTCTGATTGCGGCTATGCCCGTTTCCGAAGCCATGTTTATGAGAGACGCTTCGATGCTGACGAGCATTTTTATGCAGGTTATTATTTTTGCAACTCTTTTCGTATTCATATACATACTCATCAAGCGAGTCATTATTAATAACATTAAAAAGGTTAACGATACGCTCGCACGGATCACACAAGGAGATTTGAATGTTACGGTTGACGTGCGATCAAACACGGAATTTTCGTCCCTGTCGGATGATATCAACTCGACCGTTACCACTCTCAAGCGTTATATTGCAGAGGCTGCAGCTCGCATCGATAAAGAACTTGAATATGCGAAACAAATTCAGCTCTCGGCACTCCCCACAAACTTCCCCAAAGATGAGGACTACAACATCTATGCACAGATGATTGCAGCAAAGGAGGTCGGGGGCGATTTCTACGACTTCTACAAGCTTAATGATACAACAGTTGGATTCCTTGCCGCAGACGTTTCGGGAAAGGGAATTCCCGCGGCTATGTTTATGATGACCGCGAAAACCATTATCAAGGACCTTGCTGAAAGCGGTATGGCTGTAAACGATATTTTCACTAAAGCAAACGAAAAGCTTTGCGAAAATAATGAATCGGGAATGTTCGTTACTGCGTGGATGGGTATTTTGGACCTCACCACCGGAAATTTGCAGTTTGCAAATGCAGGTCATAATCCGCCTGTGCTCAAGCGCAGAGACGGGTCGTTTGAATATCTTAAAACCCGTGCAGGATTTGTTCTTGCTGGTATGGAGGGCGTGCGCTATCGTGTAGGAGAGCTTACTCTTTATCCCGGTGACAGATTGTTCTTGTATACTGACGGTGTTCCCGAGGCAACAAATGCCGATAATAAGCTTTACGGCGAGGATAGACTCCTATCCTTTATGAACCAAAATGCAACGATAGAAGCGACGGCGTTTTTACCTGCATTGAAAGCAAATATAGATGAATTCGTAGGCGAGGCGCCGCAGTTCGACGATATTACGATGCTTATGTTCGATTACAAACCTAAACAAGGAGGTGTGCAGATGATAAATAAAACCTTTCCCGCAAAGGTAGAAGCTTTGTCCGACGTGCTCGGATTTGTGGATGAGACCTTGGAGAGCTATGAATGCCCAATGAAAACGCAGATGGCTGTTTGCGTTGCGATCGAAGAGGTGTTCGTTAACGTTGCCCACTATGCCTACGGAGAAGGCGAGGGAGATATGACGCTCGGCATTGGATTTGACGCCGAAAGCCGTGAGATTACCTTCCGGATGACAGATAAGGGCACACCCTTTGATCCTCTGAAAAAACCTGATCCGGATATTACTCTCCCCGCTGAGGACCGAGAGATCGGCGGTCTTGGTATCTTCATCACCAAGAAAACTATGGACACGGTGACCTACGCCTACGAAAACGGCGAAAACATTCTTACTATGATTAAAAAAATTTAAATTATAAGGAGATTTACAGTTATGACCATCGAAATTAAGAGAAATGCGGAAGAAACCATTATCGAGCTTGTAGGTAGACTTGATACCATCACAGCTCCTGCCCTTGACAAAACAATTAGTAGCGATATTGAAGGTGCGAAAAAACTTGTTATCGATTTTAAGAGCCTTGAGTATATCTCCAGCGCGGGTCTCCGTGTCCTTCTTGGTGCGCAGAAAAAGATGCAGAAGGTTGGAACGATGAAGCTCGTAAATGTTTGTGAAGAGGTTATGGAAGTGTTTGAAATGACCGGATTCTCCGACATTTTGACGATTGAATAAATACAATTCGTATTGAATGAAATCAGAAAGGTGATTATTATGACAAAAGGAACAAAAGCTTTTAGGATTATCATTAGCATTTTGCTTGCACTTACTATGATTATCGGCGTGCTTTTTCTCTGTGCATTCTTTCTGAATTATGCAAGAGAACCATTCGGCATTTATGTTGCCGGTGTATCCGTAAACAGAAGCAATCAGGACGATATTTTGGGTGACGGCACCGTGAGCTATGATTCTACTAACAAGATCCTTACACTTGACAACGCCACGATCGAATCCGAAGATACGGTTGTGTATTCGATGATCGATCTGCATATTCAACTGATCGGTGAAAATAAAGTGGTCTGTACCAACGAGGAATACTGTGTTGGTATTTACGCAGGCAACTACAACCTCAACAAGGATCTTGCGCTTGTAGGCGATGGTTCACTGACGATTGAATTCCCGAATGCAAGAGTGGACGTAGCAGGTCTTTCTGCTGCTGATCTGACAGTCGGAGCCGATCTCAATGTAATAACTCCCGATTGCGAAAATGCGGTGCATGGAATTATCTGCGATTCCTCCCTGATACTTGTAAACAAAGCAACCGTTACTGTACATAGCGGTGCGTCACCTAAGTACAGCTCCGCTGTCCGTGTTCGCGGTAACGCGTTCTTGGAAGAAGGAACTACACTCAAGGCTTCTACGAATTCCGATGCTACCGGAATTTGCAAGGGACTCACGGTTAGCGGTGATTTGTTTATGGGTAAAGACACAACCCTTGAGGTTTCCATCGATGACAGCACCACCGATCTGGGCGAGTGCATACGTGTAAGCAGTCTTATGGAAATTGGAACCGGTGCAACTGTGACAGCTTCTGCAAAGAATGCCCCTGCTATTGAGTGCTTCGGAGCTGTTGAAGCAAATAAGGGGGCTGCAATTTCTGCATCCTCCGAGAAAAAAGACCATGATATTTTCTGCAGTGGAGCAGTGGTAAATTACGGTGCTACCTTTGATGGCGAAATTGATGCTATCGGTGGTATCCACAATCGGGATTAAAGCTAAATGAAAGGCTGTTTTGAATTTTACTTAAAAATAGTTTCTTCACTTATGGTACGCCCGATTCCGATAAGATATAATGGAGGCACTTGATATGCCCACAAAAGCTTTTAAGAACTACAGTACACACATCCGAGGCACACGAAGGGAACTATTA
Organism: Eubacteriales bacterium; assembly: GCA_045589435.1. Taxonomy (GTDB): domain Bacteria; phylum Bacillota; class Clostridia; order Oscillospirales; family CAG-272; genus UBA1740. The sequence goes on from JAZNPB010000106.1 coordinate 2,984, forward strand.
TTTGAATACTTTCTGCCGTTGATCGTGGAATTTCTTATTCTGGTAGCATGCATATTTTCCTTCTACCTGTTTTATGAGCTTGGTCCGATGATAGAAGAACCCACCTTGGTCGGAGACACAATGACCAAGCCCACAGTCGGCAGACTGGCATTTGGTATTGCCGCGCTGCTGATCTGGTTCATTTTTACGTTCGTTGCGTCCAAATCAGCAAGCAAAG
>JAZNPB010000107.1:0-10808 GCA_045589435.1 Eubacteriales bacterium
TTACGCCGAATACGATTGTGGGAAGATCCTTGCCTGCGGGAGCAGAGATAACGACCTTCTTCGCACCTGCGTTGATGTGAGCCATAGACTTTTCCTTGGAGCAGTAGAAGCCTGTGCACTCGAGAACTACGTCAACGTCAAGCTCGCCCCAAGGACAGTTAGCAGCGTCCTTCTCAGCGTAGATCTTGATTGTCTTGCCGCATACTGTGATGCTGTCGTCACTAGCGGAAACTGTATCGCAGTGCTCATATCTGCCCTGTGCTGTGTCATACTTAAGAAGATGAGCGAGCATCTTAGGGCTGGTGAGGTCGTTGATAGCTACGATTTCGTAACCCTCAGCACCAAACATCTGTCTGAACGCAAGACGTCCAATACGGCCAAAGCCGTTGATAGCAACCTTTACATTTGCCATGATAAAATCCTCCAAAAATTTGAAATTTATTTTTATTTTTGCTTGTTTTTTCGGTTGATGGAAGGAGCTTTTTTCTGAAGTCCCCTTCTCCGCCATTGTTAATTATATCACAATTATTTAAAATATACAAGGGGTTTTTGAAAAAAACTTTATTTTGTCTGATTTAATAAATCAGGGGGCTTTCGGGATGGAAAATTTGTGTACTTTTTCGGACTTGACAAACGGGCGAAAATTTAGTATAATATTCCCGACCGAATGGGGCAATCGCGCCGTATGTCGCCGAAAGGTATTACGGTGAGGAAAGTCCGGGCATCACAGAGCAGGATAACGGATAACGTCCGCCGAGGGTAACCTCCGGGAAAGTGCAACAGAAATAGACCGCCGTACTCGTACGGTAAGGATGGAAAGGCGAGGTAAGAGCTCACCAGTTCTTATGGTAACATAAGTCCGCTGTAAACCCTATCCGATGCAACACCTTAAGGCTCGCGCAAGCGATGGGCTGCCCGTCCTTTGTACTTATGGTGGCAGGGCCGCAGGGCCTGAACTGAGGAGTAATTTTCAGTGAAGATAGATGATTGCTGTGTCGAAGACATACAGAACCCGGCTTACAAGTTCGATCAAATTATAATAAAAAGAAGACTGTACTTCCCTGCTCTTGCGGGTGAGAAATTCAGCCTTCTTTTTTGTTTTTTTAGATTTTTATTTTTTTAGTTTTTTATACCTTCACAACTTTGAGAGGTATGGTGACCTCTCCAAGATCTGGGCTTGAAATCTTAACGGTTGCAGATCCTTCGGCTCCGGTGGTTTTAATATAAGTTCCACCCATTCCACCGCGGAGAGAAACCACATCAGGACCTATTATTTCCACAGGGCCGATGACACTGATCTTTACAGGCTCGGAGCTATAATTCAAGAGATTTCCATACTCATCCCTCGCGCAGAATCTGATGGTTGTAACGTCATACGTATCGCCCTCTGTAAGCTCGTTTTTATATGATGTCGCTGCAAGAGATGCCTTGTTCATCGGGCATTTTGTCACGGATTTGACAACTTTACCTTGCATTATCGCGTCAAAACGGTACTCCGTAGATGATCCGCCCCAATCGCCTGCATACTTTGTATAGAGATTAACTATGTCACCAATCTTAAGTCCGTGCAGGAGAAGACACTTGGCTGCTGTCATAAGAACCTTGGGAGGTAAAGAGCCGTATCCATGCCTTGCAATATGGTTGAGCGCCCCCGTCAGCTCTCTTGCCATGGTAGCGGGCAGATTTTCATTTTCAACTATTGCATCACCGATAAAGTCATCTACCAAAATAGGGCTCTTAATCATGTGAGAAAACTGCTTATTCTCTGGAAAATACTCCTTAACAAACACACCGTTTTTATACATTTTAACACTATCCGCGTTAGTAAACATCCAGATATTTCCGCGTACGCAGGCAGGGTGCTCTCCAATATCCATGCTGGAGCCGACCTCAAGTACAGGGGACTTACCTTGGGATGAATAAACAGCTGCCGCAAGCTTTGGATTTCGGAACATATCAAGAACACCGTGGTAGCAGATACGGTCGCCGGATCCGAAGTCCTTATGAGTATTGTAATCAGCCATGCACCAGCCACAGCTACCCGCTATATCGGGATAGGATGCAACGGAATTAAGGACTCTAGCATGACGGAGTGCGTGCTCCACTCTGTGATCCTCGCAATCGAAAGATTTTGTGGGGAACATATGACCGTTATACTCCGTAATCATGTACGCCTTATTCATGTCGGAGGTAACCTTGGATTTAGGATCACATCCCGGCTTTTTACCGTCGTGTAAGAACTCGTTATAGGTATAAACATCCTCAAGGAGCTGACTCTTTTTGAAATTACGAACTCCGCAGGTGGCTCTCGTAGGATCAAGCTTGTGGGCGAGGGCATTGGTCTTTGTATAAAGCGCCTCGTTATCCTGGGACTCGTTAATGCGAACGCCCCAAAGAATTATAGATGGATGGTTTCTGTACTGAACTATCATTTCTCGGACGTTCTCCACAGCCTGCGCCTGCCATCTTTCGTCGCCTATATGCTGCCAACCGGGGATCTCTGTAATTACAAGAAGACCTATCTCGTCACAGCGGTTGATGAAATGATGGGACTGCGGGTAATGAGATGTACGAACGGTATTGAGTCCAAGCTCATCCTTCAGAACGTCGGCATCAAACTCCTGCATAGTCTTCGGCATTGCATAGCCAACGTATGGGTAGGACTGATGACGGTTAAGGCCGCGAATCTTCAGCTTTTCTCCGTTTAGATAGAAGCCGTCACGTCTGAATTCCGCAGAACGGAAGCCAACCTTTACCTCGTGGCAATCAATAACTCTTTCATCCAGGAGAAGCTCCGTTCTGATAAGGTAGAGATTCGGATGATCAACGTGCCAGAGCTTTGGCTCGTCAATCTTGCCATGAAGCGTATCGGTCATTGACGGATGTGCCTCCGCAAGCGGAATCTCCTTGCCTTCAAAAATCGCAGTCTGGCGAAGTTTCATTCCCTCTGTTACCTCGCCGACGATAGACGGTATACTTATAATCTCACCGGTTACGTTTGGAATCACGAAAACGTCGCTTATGTAAGTTGGATTCTTTATTTCAAGATAAACCTCGCGATAAATACCACCGTAAGTCATATAGTCAATAACGTTACCAAATGGAGGAATATTTAGGCTCTCGCGAGAGTCCACCCGAATCACGAGAACGTTTTCTTCGCCATAATGAAGATGCTCGGAGATATCAAGGGTGAAGGCGGTGTAGCCGCTGTAATGCTCCCCTACAAGCACTCCGTTCAAGAATATCTCCGCATAGTGAGCGACACCCTCGAAAGTAATAAGAACCGTCTTGCCATGCCATGCCTCATCGGCAAAAACGATCTTGCGATATCCACAAACCGTTTGATACTCCTCCTCGGAGAAATAGTTAAAGGGTAGCTCCTTTGTGGTATGAGGGATCCTTACACGCTCTATTGCCGCAGAATAAAAATCTCTGCTATGTAATTTATCATCAAAATTGTAGGTAAATTGCCAATCATTGTTTACATAAATCCTGCTCATAAGGTATACTCCGTAAAATTTGTTTTATGTGTAATTTCCTTTTTAATGGAAAATCACGAGGATTATGCTCTACCCCGTCAAGTATATTATATCATATAGCGAAAAAAAGTCAATAGCTTTTTTTATAAATTAAAGAAAGGAAAATCAACGAGAAAAAGATACAGAAAAAAAGGAAGAGCATCATCCAAATTTTGGACAACACCCCTTCCCTTTTATTAGTTTTTCAGTTGTTTTTTGTGCAATTATCAACCGTTAATACCTGTTCCGAAAAGCACGGTTCTGAAGAGGTCGCCGGTCTTTTCTTCGCCAAAGAGCTTTAAGAAAACGCTGGTTGACGGGCCGCCGTTTTTGAAAAGTCCCTCAACGTAAATAGCGGATTTTTCTGCCTTAACTGCTGTGTCAAACTCCTTATTATCCTCAGAAGCAAGGTATGCTTCCATAGCAGAGATAGCCACGCGATCAAAGTCAGCCTCGTTCTTTTTCTTTCCCTTATATGCGATGGACTCGGAGAGCTTGATGTTATCGTACCAATGCTCGCCAAGGTCGTGTTCGGGAAGTGCGGCAGCGTCAGATTTAACCTTTGCAAGTTTCTCCATATCGCAGGAGTTTGCCATTGTGTCGTAAAGCTCGACGATAAAGGTATCATTTCCTGCAGCATAAACTCTGTCGTAGGAAAGAAGCGGAAGATCGCGCTCCTTGGGATTGATTATCACCGTATCCATCTTCATGAGCCCGAACATACCCTCCATGCTCATTACGGAAACGTGACCCAGCCCCTCTGCGGTGTATGCCTCGATCTCGAACTTCATCATAGGTGCCTTGATCACTGAATATTCGCCAACGTTAATGGGGGTGAGCTTATGCACCTCACCGATCTTTTCTACAAGGTCCAAAAGAACCTGTCTTTTTTTCAACATTTTTTGTCCTTTCCCGGCAGATGCCGAAATTAGATTTTATGCCTTTTACTTTCCGAGAGAGAGGTCTGCGAGACCGTTCTTATGAAGAACGATAGTACCTGCAAGGAACGTTCCCTGACCTACAACGTTTACGCACTCTGCGATCCAGTTCATGGATGCCTCTGCAAAGTCCTTGGAGGAGAGGTAACCCATACCAAGACAGCATACGAAGGAGAATACGTAAAGTGCGATGAGTGCCGGCTTACCAGCCTTCTTTGCAAGAACGCAGAGAGCCGCGTCAAGAAGACCAAGACCTGCAACCATAAGACCTACGAATACGAAAGTACCTGTGAACACCTCAGGTGCGGCAGCTGCAAGAACAACTACCATGATGGGAGCTGCGAAGGAAGAAAGCTTTGTGGTATTCTTCTTTCCACAGAGCATAGCAATAACGCCAAGACCTGCAAGAAGGAAACCGATAGACTGCACGGGGAAGAACATAGCATCAAGCTTTGCAAAATCGCATACGCCAAGAGCGTAAAGGAGCTTGTACGTAGCCTTAAGCGCGCCTGCTATTGTTACGTCGATCACACCTGCAGAGAAAAGAGCAAATGCGCCCTTGCCCATCTTGTTGTAAAGATCGCAAAGAAGAATGATAGCACCGATAGCAAAACAGATTACAGGAATATAATCAACAATTGCCATAGGAACGGAAAAATGTTTAACTTCAAGTAAAGAAATCATGATATTTTCCTTTCAAATATGTAGTGTTTGTAAACTTTGATTATCAATTATCAATGTTTTTGTTATTTTTGGGCAGACGGTTTAGGTCTGCCCTATTGAAAATTCTATGAAGAATTACTTATTCTTCTTGGGGAAATCGAGAGTGTAAAGAGGAATAAGAGGAATGATGATAGGAGTCTTGCTTGCGTACTCTGCATATGCAGGATCGTCTGCAAGTCTAGCCTTCTGACGTCTCTCAAGACGCTGCGCACCGTTGAACATGATGAACACGATTGCGATGTATGCAAGGATAGCGGTGATCCACTGGCCCCATCCCTGATATGCTGTAACACCACTGATGAACACACCGGTCCAGAAGGTGATCTCGCCAAGGTAGTTGGGGCAACGAACGATCTTGTAAAGTCCCTTTGTAGCTACAAAGTTGGGGTTCTCCTTCTTCTGCTCGGACTTCTGCTTGTCTGCAATTGCCTCGAGAACGATACCACCAATAGAAATTACGAAACCGATAACGGGAACGATCCAGTCTGTTTCTGTGCCAGCGTTAAGAGCGCGGAAGAACATGGGGGAAACCTGTGCTGTGTAAAGAATAGATGTGAAGATCCAGATGCAAGCGAGAACGGGGATAGGCATCTTCTTATCGTTTTTCTTAAGAGTTTCTTTGAAAACTTCTGTCTTCTTGAAGGCAATATCCTTGAACTCACGAACGAGAAGGAAGCCGGAAAGACGAACGCCGTAGATTACGAAGAGCGCTGCCTGAATAGCTGTGATCCAAATAGGAGCACCGCCCTCTGTTGCGAGAGCAATGATGAGTGTTGCGATACCGCCGCCTGCTACTGCAAAGCCGTATCCAATAGAAAGGAAGTAAACGAACTTATAGAAACCGATTGTTGTAAGAACAAGGGATACTACAAGAATTATCCAAAGTAAATCGAAATGCATTTTATTTCTCCTTATATATTTTTTATTTTATTGTTTTTACCAATTGCGATGCTAAGAGAATAACGCCAAAACGCTCTCTGCGTCACCTGCAATATTACCTCTTAAATTGTGAGAGGCTTTCCTGTTAAAAAGATGTAATTAGGACTTGAAGCTTTCCTTAATATATTCAGAGAAGCTCATATCACCGTATACAGTGTCACCAACCATCTCCTCTGTGAGAGTCCACTTGGAGAACTGGATGATGGGCTTTCTTCCGGATGCCTTGATCTTGGGAAGATTTGCAAGGATGTCGAATACCCATGCAGGGAAACGAACGATCTTAGGCTCTTTGCCTGCTGCTGCGAAGCAAAGGTTTGCGATCTCTTCATAAGAAAGAGTTTCCTTACCGCCTACATTGTAAGTAACGTTTTCATCCATCATGGACTTAACGATGAACTCTGCGAAGTCCTCTGTGGAAATAACGTTTGCATGAACGGGCTTCTTGCCGAGGAGCTTAACCTTGCCCTCCTCGATCATGGGACGGAATACCTTAACGATATCGTAGAAGTAGCCTGTGGGACGGTGAATTACGTATGTAAGGCCGCTCTTCTTAAGCTCTTCTTCGAAGAGATACTTTGCGTGAAGCATAGGAATGTGAGGAGCGAGGTCAGCCTTGATAACAGAGATATATGTGAATCTCTGAACGCCTGCTGCCTGTGCTTCCTTGAGAAGGTTGAGGTTACCCTCATAGTCGATCTGGTAGTTTGTAACGGTCGCGGATGCGCCTGTAAGACCAACAGTTGTGATAACTACGTCTGCGCCATCGCAAAGGCCCTTAAGTGTTTCGGGATTTGTAACGTCGATCTTTTTGAAGGTGAAGTTACCCTCAAGGCCAAGATCCTTTTCGATCATGTCGGCTGCAACAACCTCATGACCCTCTTTGAGCAATGCTCTGAAAATGTCTGCGCCAAGATTACCGTAAGCGCCTGCAAGTACAACTTTCATTGTTTTTCTCCTTAAATACTTATTTTGTTAATATTTATTTGCAAATTTGATTACTTTTTGTTCTTTTCCTTAGAGCGCTTGTCGTTGATGATCTTCATTTCTGCTGCTGTAATAACCTCAACGCCATTTTCCTTTGCCCAATCAACGCAGCCCTTAAGAACTACGGAAAGGAATACTCTTGGAACACCGAGAATGGTTTCGAGAGCGTCATCTGTGAACTTGATCTTATCATCTGCTCTGTCTGCAGCGTATCGAACAGAAGCGAGAGATGCCTGTCTTGGCTGAAGAAGCTCTGCCTTCATTCTGTTGAAGAAATTAACACCCTTATGGAACCAGAAGTTCTTTGAATCACGGTAACCGTAGTCAACGGGGAGGCTTGGGAAATCGGATGCCTTAACGCCGTTGATAATAGCGTCGCTGTACTTTTTCTTCATAAGGATCTTGTCTACCTTAAGAATAAAGTGTGCGCCAAACTTACTTGTGATACCGTTGAAATCATGGTATGGGCCCTCATAGCCGTCAAGCTGACCTGCAACGTCCTTATCCGCGCCGTCAAGCTCTCTCACCCATGTACATTCAATAACCTGAATTGCATCAGAAAGAACCTGGGGACGAACGTCTGCAGGATTTTCTTCCTCGATCATGCTCTTTTCAAGCTTGAAGTTGCACTTTGGCATCTTGTCGGATGGCTTGTCGCCTGGCCAGGAGAGCTTTACAGCCTCGTGGAAGTTCTTGGGATTATCATCGATGAAGCTGATAGCGCACTTGCCGTTACGAAGAATGTTCTGCGCTGTGTTAGAGGAATTACGGCAGCAAAGAAGCATTGCATAGTAATCCTTTCCTGCAACGTAGTAGGGCTGAACGAGAGAGTAAGGACCAAGATTGGTTGTTCCATCCTCACAAAGTGTGCTGATCACAACAGTTGGCATTGGGAAGAACAGAGATGTCTGATAGAAGTTATCCACAATGCGAAGGTTTTCAAAACTACTCATTTTTGTTTTACTCCTTTATATAAAATTTTAGATGAACTTGATAAATATGGGCTCAAGAGTCGAATATTCTCTGCCCGTGGCTGACCAAGTCAGCATTGATTCGGAAATGAAATCTGCTAATAGTGCTTTGTCATCAATGTCCGATTCTGAAATTATGGGAAGCACCATTGTGGAGATCTGACCGATAAGAATGGGATGTCTATCCTCGGTGGCATGGGAAAAGGTCTTTCTTGCACCGGGATCGCTGAAAATATTTTTGTGCGCCGAATAAAACTCACAAAGTCCCTCATAAACGTAGGACAGTTTCTCTGCCCTTGTGGCATCGGACTCAAGTCTGGTACGCATTTTCGCCATAACCTCATTCCAGTCCTCAAGCATAAAAGAAGCTACCAGCATATCCTTGGAATCAAAGTAATTGTAAAGAGTTCCGAGTCCAATAGAAAGGGCGGCGGCAACGGACCTAACCGTAGTTTCCTTGTAGCCTCTCTCCTCTATCTGGCGGCGCGCCTCCCGGAGAAGCTTTACACGAACATTCTCTATTATTTTGGGCATAGTACCTCCTTTTTTCTTTTTTATGAACTTGTTCACTTAAATTATACTACTTTGTTATATTTTTGTCAAGTCTTTTTATAAATTATTTTAGTTATTTTTATTGTTTTTTCAGTGTTTTACAAAGTTATTGTACTATTTTGCAAAAATGTGTCGCTTAATTTTTCCATGGGGAAAAACTCTTTTCTTGCTTTTTCGCTTTTTCCCTTGACATCGCTACAAAATTGTGATAGAATAACCTAGGTGTAAACGAATATAACATATGACGATACGCGCCTGCATAGTTAAATGGATATAATAAGCCCCTCCTAAGGGTTAGTTACAGGTTCGATTCCTGTTGCGGGTGCCATAAAAATAAAATCTGCCCTAGCGGTAGATTTTATTTTTTATAGTACTCGTCAGAATCGACCTGCTCCGCAAACGAAGTGCAGCGGAATCAGGTTCGAAATACAGACGAGCCGTTTCCTGTGGAAACCTTGAGTGCGAGGATGATTCCTGTTGCGGGTGCCATAAAAATAAAATCTGCCCTAGCGGTAGATTTTATTTTTTATAGTACTCGTCAGAATCGACCTGCTCCGCAAACGAAGTGCAGCGGAATTGAGTTCGATATATTGCTCCATTCTCCCCTGCGTGAAGCTTATAGAACGGAGCAATTCTCACATGGAGCACCTTAGTTTGTCTTAAAAAATGCAGCCTTGTTTTTTGTTTCAAAATATAGCAAAACAAAAAAACATGATTTTTTGACAGCAATTTGATATTAATAGTTTACATTTTAAGGGGTTTTGGACGTAAATGGAAAGAATTATAAAAACAGCAACTGAAAAATATTATGCTAAAAGCGAAGCATTTGTCGAGAAAGTTTTCACAGAATCCGAAGACGCTGAAAGTGGCAAGCTCGTTCGCTCGCTCGTGGCAGAAATCAGGGCGAAGAAATATTACGTACCCGAGCTGGATCTTATAATGGTTGATGAAAACGACCGTATCATAGGCTTTGCACTTTTCTCGCGTTTTCACATTGAGGGCAGGTACGAAAACGAGCTGATCATACTAGCCCCCGTGGCAGTAAAAACAGAGTTTCAAAGGCAGCACATTTCAAAAGAGCTCATTGAATACGGTCTGAAAAAAGCAAAAGAGCTTGGCTTCAAGGCGGCGATGGTTGAGGGAAATCCTCAAAATTACCGTTCAAGGGGATTTTTGACATCTTTGGATTTTGGAATTTTTGCTGACGAAAGCGTAGGACTTCCCACCCCTGAATGCCTGATGGTTCAGGAGCTTGTTCCCGGAGGACTTGAGGGTATGCACGGAGCTATAAACTATAAATTCTACAACTCTTTAAGATGATTTTTACAACTACGATGCTTTAAGATGTTTTTTACAAAAAGGCAGGTTTTCTTACGAGAAAATCCCTCTCCGTAGCACTTATCATCCCTAAAACTACACTTATTAAATACGACTTTACCGCGTTTGGCCGAGGATCTACCTCGGCTTTTCTTTTTCGATCTACGCCCACTATCAAAGCTATATCTCACTTGCCGTGTGTGCAAGATTTTTTTGTGTTTTATAATGATCTATAATGAATTGAAAGGATTTTATAACATAAATACAATGTTTTTTTACAGTTTATGGTTATATTTGCAAATTCTTTGTGAAATTTTTGATTTTTTTCAAAAAAGTACTAGCATTTTATAAAAGTTTGTGCTATAATAGTGTGTGCTGTGCGCGTAATATATTTTATATATTAATAAAAATGAAGCTTTTTTCGGTTTTGCACCGTGCAAATGATGGATTTTCACCTCTGCTTTGCCGATCTTGCCTAATTTTCGCGCCTATTAAATTTGATTTCAATTAAAAATACTTATATTTTGGAGGAAAAACAAAATGAACAACAAGAAGTTCGTCTATCTCTTCTCCGAGGGTAACAAAGACATGCGTAACCTTCTCGGTGGTAAGGGTGCAAACCTTGCGGAAATGACACACATCGGTCTTCCCGTTCCTCAGGGCTTTACTATCACAACTGAGGCTTGCACACAGTACTATGAAGACGGCAGACAGATCAATGACGCTATCATGGCAGAGATCATGGAAAACATCACAAAGATGGAAGGCATCACAGGCAAGAAGTTCGGCGACCTTGAGAATCCTCTCCTCGTTTCCGTTCGTTCCGGCGCTCGCGCTTCCATGCCCGGTATGATGGATACCATCCT
>JAZNPB010000108.1:0-42541 GCA_045589435.1 Eubacteriales bacterium
GTCTTTACAGAGTGGCTTGACTGGAATAACTGACGATATTTCTGGGGGGGGGGAACTGGTACGAGAAGAGTGCGGAATGGAACCTCGAATATTGGGTCAGCAATTCCTGAAATACTGGCTGTGGCTCTGCCGAAGCAATCCGGCGGACGAGGAGCCGAAGCCGGTAATAGATACAAGATAGCATGGAATAACGGAGAGGAGCTTCTCAAATGGTGGATAGAATGGGAGAGCCTGCTGTAAACATATCGCCGCTTTGCCACCCTATGTATGTGCAGGGCTACACGGCGGCGCTTCAAGACGTGGAGGCTCAGCTCACAAATATCGAAGAAGACTTAAGATTACACAAGCGCAGGCAGAATGCCAAGACCTTCAGAGCGCTAATAAGCTGTATGATTGAAAATCGCACCGCGCTCAGAGAGATACCGAATGCGTTTATACGCTGCAACGATAACGCCAAAGACGGATTTGAGCTTTGGTGGGAAGGGAGAAAAAATGAAGCCTCCAATTTATGAACCAAAGGGTAAGGCAAAAGAATACGGCGATTATGCACTGAATATTTACACCGGCTGCCCTCACCGCTGCTATTACTGCTTTGCACCTAACGTATTGCATAAGGAAAAAGAGACGTTCCACGGCAAGGTTGAGCCGAGGGCAAACATAGTTGAAGAGGTCAGAAAGCAGCTTGATAAAGAAAAGATCACCGGCAAGCTTATACACCTTTGCTTCACCTGCGATCCGTACCCTGTCGGATATGACACCACGCCGACGAGAGAGATAATAAAGCTTCTCAAGGAGTACGGCAATCACGTGCAGATACTTACCAAGGGCGACGGAAGCCGGGACTTTGACCTGCTCGACGAAAACGATTGGTACGGCATAACTTACGCGGGATATAACGCGGTGAACGTAATTCACGATATTCCTTGCGTAGAGGAGCCGGGCGCTGAATCGCCGCATATCAGGATAAAAAGGCTTGCCGAAGCCCATCACCTCGGGATAAAAACGTGGATCTCATTTGAACCGGTGCTCAATGACATTGACGTAATCAATTATCTATCTCTTGATCCGTATTACATAGACAAGGTGAAGATAGGCAAGCTGAATTATCATCCCTCCGCAATAAACTGGGCGGAATTTGGAAAGGAATGTGAAGCTATATGCCGTTCTCAGAGAATGGACTATTACATCAAGGACAGCCTTCGGGCGGAAATGGAGAAGAACAATGTATAACAGCAGCGGCACAACAAATGCATCGACGATAAGCTATGATTACCAGAACTGTCCGTACAGGCTTCCCTGCGGATATTGCACCAAGCTTTATCAGGACTGCCCGAAGCAGGGCAATTCAGCAACTACGCCATATTGGGATTTGAATAAAATTACTTGCAATGCAGGAGAAAAAGGCAATGGATAAATCAATGAAAGAGCTTATTTATGAGGTAGAAAATGAGCTTTTGCAGGAACTTAGTCCGTGGGAGCAGGACGACGATGAAGTTCAAATACGAGTGCTGTATTGCAGAGACGGCATTACCACTATGGCGAATGCACTAATTAAGAAATTGGAGGTCAAAGTCGATGAATGATGGAACGAGGCTGCTAAATTTACTTGGAGTTGAAGAAGACGAGAAATTTACTACAAAAATAACTTGTAACACATATCGCGTGCACCACGGGCTGCTTCAATACGAAGATAGCCCGGAAATATGGCTTACGGCAACTTGCGCCACTCTTTGCCAGCTTATTAACGAACCCTCGTTCGTTATCCACAAACCTCGTTTTTCGGACGAGGAAACGACGTTCCTACGGCTTCTTCATAAGTGCGGAAAGGTTACTCAGTTGGGGAGGCGAAAAGACGGACATGGTTGGGCGAAGATAAGCGGCTTTTCTGCCCTTATTGACACTGCCGATGCAATTCTCAAGCCCGGGGAGATGGTCAACCTCGACGAGATGTTTGGTGAGGAAAATGACTGACTACAATCAGCTTCTCAGCGCTTTGAAACGGTGCGCGGATTACGAGAAGTCCTGCCAGAACTGCTTTCTGCTCGGAGAAGACGATTGCTGCCCCAAGCTCATGAGGAAAGCGGCAAAAGCAATCAGAGAGCTGACAGCAGAGAAGAAAGCGGGTGGGAAGAATGGTTAAACTTGCGCCCATAATACTGAGCTGCGTATTGCTTGCGGAGCCGGCGTTTCACCCGCCATACAACGATTGGCGCGATCTGATACCACCACTTGACGTATCAGTTGACGCATTTGACGTGTCAGTTGACGAAACCGACACAAGCGGGTGGAACGAGCTAAATGTTACAGTATCAGCGTACTGCTTATGCCCGAAGTGCTGTGGAATTTGGAGCGCGGAGCATCCGTCGAGAGTCGGCACGGACTATGTGCAGAAAACCGCTTCCGGCACAATACCCGAAGTCGGACGAACGATAGCCGTTGACCCGAAGTACATACCGCTCGGCGCACAAGTAGAGCTTGATGGGCATATCTACACCGCTGAGGACACCGGCGGAGGAGTAGACGGAGCGTGGATTGACCTGCTTTGCGAAACGCACGAAAAGGCTCTTGAATGGGGTCTGAGAAATAAAACCGTGAGGTGGAAGAAATGAGGAAGAGCGAAGTTGCGATTATATGTCTGATCGTTCTTATAACCGTTATAACAATAGCTTGCTGCGTTGGCATAACTATTTTAATAGCAGAAAGCGATTTGCCTCTGTGGGCAAAGTTTATGATATTGAAATGAGGTACATGAAATGACTGCTTTTTGGATAATAGGCGCTATTGTTTCGTATATCGGAATCGGATTGTGCGTTTCGGCTTGGAACATTCGCACAAGTGGAGACAGTGAATGGTGTGTGGTGGTTGCATTAATTTGGCCGTTGTTGCTTCTCGCTTGTGCTGTTGCACTTGTGTGGTTTGCTGTGTGGTTTGCAATAAAATGGGTAGTGTTCCGTCTTGCAGGTGAAAACTACTCTTGGAAGGAGTTTAAGGAGTTTATAGAGAGTATACGAACGATTAAAGAAATGAGGCGCATGAAATGATAATAGCTATCAACCTTATGATAATAGGATTTTGGGTTTTTTCTTCTGGCGCTTTTGACGATCCTATTTTGCGAGTAATTGGGTATGTTACTTATCTTGCGTCCACGGCGGTTGCGGCAGTTCTATGGGAAGAACATAAGAAAGGAGGCAAGAAATGAGAAAACGAATGGCAAAAAGAAAGCTCCGCGAGGCTGTGCGGAGAGGCTTAATAATCGAAGAGGTAGAGCGCGGCAACGCTTATGTGTACTATATCACGCACTATAAAGACGGAGATATAAACTCCGGTGGCAAGGACGACCTTGAAGCCATTGACGGCTTGCTTTTCTGTATGAAAGACATAGAGGAGGATATTGCAGATGCCATATCTTAAAATCACGCCGGAGCTGAAGCAAGCGGTCAGAGAGTACCACGCATATCACGGCGATAAATCCGCGAGAGTTATGAAGGTCCTCCACGACGAGAAAGGTTTTCCGGCTCTGCTTGTCCATATCAAGAACGAAAAAGGCGAGCTTTACACCTGCATTGACACAGTTGACAGCGACGGCTATATAAGCGAACTCTATTCCGCGCCGAGAGAGAACGCGGACGAGATAATAGCCGAATTTGAAGGGAACGGTGAAGATTATGACGATTGAGAAAACATCTTCCGTCAAGCGTTACATCATCAAAGACCGAGACGGCAATATCAAGGCTAACGGCGTGAGCCACACAAGTGAGGAGATCGAGCAGATAAAGGCCGCTGGGTATAAGGTTAAGGAAAGCGCGGATGAGAATAGGGCTTATTGACGTTGATGGGCATAATTTTCCAAATCTTGCGCTTATGAGGATCAGCGCTTATCACAAGTCACGAGGCGACACCGTTGAATGGTGGTGGACTGATTTTATCCATTATGACGTTGTATATATGAGCAAGGTTTTCTCGAACGAGTATTCGCCAGATGTTCCGGAGCCATTGAATGCAGATAAAGTTATCAAGGGCGGAACGGGATATTGCATATCCCTTGGCGACGATGGCAAAGAGCATTTTGATAAGTCAAAAAATCATTCGCTACCAGACGGAATCGAGAAGATGTTTCCGGACTACTCTATATATCCGCAATATGATTTTGCGGTCTCAATGACAAGCCGCGGCTGCCCAAGAGGGTGCTCGTTCTGCCACGTCGCTTCAAAAGAAGGTAGATGCGCTAAAAAGGTAGCAGATGTGTCTAATTTTTGGCGCCCTGATCTCGGAAAGAACGAAATCAGAATACTTGACCCCAACATCACGGCTTGCAGGGAAAAACGGGACTTGATGAAACAGTACAAAGAGACCGGTGCTACTCTTGACTTTACGCAGGGGCTTGATATTCGTCTCCTCGATGATGCTGACATAGCTGATATAAACGAAATGCGTATCAAAAATTTGCACTTTGCGTGGGATGACCCGAAAGCCGATTTAGCAGACAAGTTTTTAGATTATACGCGAAAGGCGAGGCATAAACCGCACGGATCGTTCGCAACCGTGTATATGCTTACAAATTTCAACAGCACTATGGAAGAAAACCTTTATCGAGTCTACACATTGCGTGATCTCGGTTACGACCCTTATGTGATGGTTTACGACAAAGTGCACGCTCCAAAAGAGATACGAAATCTACAACGTTGGTGCAATAACAGAATGATTTTTAAGAGCTGTAAGAAGTTTGAGGATTACAAAGGTTAAGGAGGTTACGAAATGAACGCCATTCCGAAATATGAAAAGACCGAAACACTGATACGCTCTCTCAGGGAGGCGGCTTCGGATATGCACAGAGGCGTACATACTCCGGGGCATATCGCGCTTATGAAGGAAGCAGCCAACGCTTTATATGACCTGAGCCATCCGAAGAATTGGACGCTCTATGACGAGGAGCTTTTTAATGGGCAAGAAAAAAGTTAATCCCCGCCGACAGATCGTACATAGCATAGCGCAAAAGAACGCTATAAGAAACCGGGCGCTTCGGCATTGTTGGGAGATAACTATGACAGTCCTTTCGGACAAGCACGGCTGGGGTCAGAAGAAACTAAGCGAGTTCTGGAACATGGTCAATGATACGTCGGTGCTTGTTATTGAGGACGGGCTTTCGCTTGACGAGATGGTTAAGGAACTTATTCGTATAGGAGTTGAGCCGCGAAAATTCGTCTGGGGACAGAACGGGAACGCCGAAATGACCCGCAAAGAGTTCGAGGCAAAAGGATGGGTGATAATCCTTTACACGCTTATGCGAACCGATAACTTGCAGAAGGAGGCGCTGCAAACCGTCTGGAAGGAGTGCCGAGACCTCGAACAGAGCAAAACGCTCGGCTATGTGAGCGATAAGGATCTTATAGAGACATTATACGATGAGCAGAAAGTGAGGCTTACTCTTTGAGTACACAAAAAGATTGGACGGGAAATGCAAGGTCAACTCTCGTCATGATGGGAGCGCGGAACAATGCTCTGACCGAGAGGGAGAAACACGACTACTACGCTACTGAGCCAAAGGCGGCGGCACTCTTGTGCGAGGTTGAGAAATTCGCTCCTCGAATTTGGGAGTGTGCCTGCGGCGAGCTTCATTTAGCCAAAGAGCTTCAAAAGCGGGGCTATAAGGTTATCTCGACGGATCTGATTGACAGAGGACAGCCGGACGGAGTAATCGACTTTCTTGCATACAATGAGCCGCTGGGCGACGATATAGATATTGTCACAAACCCGCCATATTCCAAGGCACAGGAATTTGTCGAGCACGCTCTGGATATTCTCGCGGACGGCAGGAAAGCGGCGTTCTTCCTGAAAATTCAATTTTTGGAGACAAAGGGGAGAAGAAGGCTCTTTGACAAGTTTCCTCCGAAAACAGTTTACGTCAGCTCTGCGCGTCTGCATTGCGCTATGAACGGAGAATTTGAACGCTACGCAAAGTCAAATACAATGTGCTATGCGTGGTATGTGTGGGAAAAGGGCTTTAAGGGCGACCCCGTGATTAAGTGGATTAACTGAGGGAAAGACCATGCCGATAAGTAATACATACAATCGTGACTGCCTCGAAGCTATGAGAGAGTTTCCGGATAACTTCTTTGACATAGCAATCTGCGATCCTCCCTATGGGATAGGGCAGGACGGCGGGATAAAAAGAAGCGGCTTCGTTAAGCAGAAAAACGGCGCCAAACTCTACGTCGCGGACGGAAATTATAAAAAGGGGCATTGGGACAAAATGCCCCCTCCGAAAGAATACTTTGACGAGGTTCTTCGGGTCTCGAAAAATCAAATTATTTTCGGAGTAAATTACTACGATTATCCGCTTTCCGGCGGACGCATCATCTGGGATAAGTGCAACGACGGCTCAGACCAATCTGACGCCGAAATCGCCTATTGTAGCTTCAATAAGCGCGTTGACATATTCAGATATATGTGGCGCGGAATGTTTCAAGGCAAGAGCATAGCTGAAGGAACCGTACAGCAAGGTAACAAGGAACTCAACGAAACGAGGGTTCATCCGGCACAAAAGCCTTGCGCGCTGTATTTCTGGCTTCTTTCGCATTATGCCAAAGCGGGAGATAAAATTCTTGACACTCATCTTGGCTCGGGTTCAAGCCGTATAGCCGCTTACGAGATGGACTTCGACTTCTGGGGCTACGAGATAGACGAGGAATACTTTGCAAAAGAAGAAGAGCGGTTCACAAATTATACGGCTCAGACGAGCCTATTTCACTGAGGAGGCATTTTAAGATGATAGACACAATGAAAGTTATGCTTGACCCCGGCGCATTTATGCCGGAAAGGGCGCATAAGGCAGACGCAGGGCTCGACATGAAGGCACCGCAAGAAACTGTAATACCTGCACATGGAAGTGCAAAGTTTGACACCGGCGTACACATCGAGCTACCGCATGGTTATTATGCGAGAGTATCACCCCGCAGTGGTCTCAACGCAAAACACAGTGTCACAACATTCGGCTGTGTAATTGACGAAGGCTACACCGGCTCTATAATTCTGAAACTCTATAATTTTTCAGATACCGACTACACCGTAAAGCAGGGTGACAGAATTGCTCAGCTTGTAATTATGCCGTACCTTGCGCCAGAACTCGAAGTTGTCAGTGAACTTGAAGATACCGACCGAGGTGCAAACGGCTTCGGAAGTACGGGCAGGTGACTTTATAATGCTCCTCGAGGATAAAGTCAGAGAGTTTGAGAATAGCGGGATTATGCTGCACATAGGTTCCGCTTCCGGCTTCTTCTTCATCGGCACTGCCGAAGAGTTCTTTCCGATAGTAAAGAAAATAACAAAAGGCTGGAAAACCTATTTCAGCGACGCCGCCAAAGCTTCAAAGGCGGATTATATGAGGTTAAAGGCAAGAAAGCCTTTAGTTATAGGCTTATTGGCATACGCCGCAAAATTAAGCAATCTCGATGTGATCTCCAAGCGATACGTCGAAAAGAAAAAGAACTTTAAGCCTTTTGAAAAAAGAAAAGTCCTTAATTGCTACGCACGTATTGAGCCGAACACTTACGCAATTATAGTCGAAGGCGATGAAATGGGAGCGTTTAGCTGCCGTGCGGAGTGGGAAAAGGCTGAGCGATATTTCCCGCTGTGTATGAAGAGCAAGGAGTTCGCTGACAACAAAGATGACGAGGGTGAGCCTTATGCAGAAGTATAGCGATCCGGAACTTCCGCTTGACCCGCCGGAGGAAAAAGAAATCGGTTTTTGCAAATGCTGCGGCGGTGAAGTTTACGCTACCGGAAGCTACTGCTATGATGAAGAAGGAAATCTCTTCCACGCCGATAACGATTGTCTTAACGAGCTATGGCTTGGTATGAGCATAGAGGAAAAGGCAGAGGCGTTAAAACTGTCTATGCAAGTGATTATTTGATCGTGATAAGAATGTGCCAAGCCTTTGGTAGTTTTCACTTGGCACATAGTCTATTTGAGGGGCAGCGGGCAAAGCGCAGCCGACTAAGAAAGCGGTAGGGCACACCTTCACCCTGCGCGCTACGCTCCCAATGCCCCTCGTCAGGAAGATTGAAACATCGGCTTTTCGATGTAGACATAAAGAAGAAATGCGGGTAAAAGGTCAGCCGTTCAGAAAGCTCACGGGGTCTTAATCTCCACCTCGCGGCGCTGTCCTGCTTGCATTTTGAAAGGAAAAAGGGCGCAGAGGTTATCCCATCCTCTGCGCCCTTGCTTTTTGACAACAGATCTGACAACAATATAGTGATTATTATTGACGATTTTAGACTATTTTTGGACTTTTGCAGAATGAGCGTTTGGAACAAAAAAGCCCCAAAAAGCCTTGAAAATCAAGGATTTTGGCAAAAATAGACCCCCAACTTATTGTTGGGGGTATGGTCCGAGTGACAGGATTCGAATGTGATAAAAACATAGTGAAATCAAGGGCTTGAAGCTGCTTGACAACAGCATTGACAACAAGCCTGACAACACATGATGCCCATTCCGTGTCCTGTCATTCGATTAAAAACCGTTGTTGATTTTTGCTATTTCTTCCTCTCTGTGCTTTTTTCGCAGGGAGGTATATATCTTTTGAGTTGTAGATATATCTTTATGTCCCATCAGGTCTTTTGTTGTAAGTAAGTCTACCTTTTGCTCATACAGAATAGTTGCATAGTGATGTCGAAGCTGGTGGGGGGTTACAGTAGGTTTCCAATCTATATCTTTTCGCACGGAACCGTCGCTTTTCTTTTTACGGTATTCTTTCTTTTCGGTTAAGCCGACTATTCTGCACCAGTTTTTCCAGCGGGCTCTTATTTGTCCGCGTGACAGCATTGTGCTTCCGTCATCGGAAAAAACAAAATCATCGTCCTTTGCGGTTGAAGGGCGGACAAGGAAAGGCTTATGTTTTTCAAGTATGGGGACAGTACGTTCACCGGCTTCTGTTTTTGTGTCCTTGTAGATCGGCGTGCCGTGCAGCTCGGCGGCGGCGTGGATATGAATGGACTTTTTGCCGACGTCGCCCCATTTGAGGGCAACGGCTTCCTCGGTTCGCATACCCGTATAGTAGAGCATAGCAACAAAGTCTCCGAATGGCTTGTCAAAGTTCTCGGAGATAAGCTTTGCGGTAGCCTCGTCCGGCGCTTCGATATGGCTTTTCGGCATTCCGCGAGGAATATTGACAGTCCGGGCTATATTATATTTTACTGCCTTTTTATAAATGGCGTGGTCGTAGATCTGGCAGAGAACAGATTTTACCGCCGAAGCGTGCTTGCTGCTATATTGCTTTACTTTTTCATCGAGCAATATTTGATTTATATCGCTTGCTTCTATATCCTCCATCGCTCTGTTGCCAAGCTCGGCTATCAGCCGTTTGACGATAGGGCGGTAGTTGTTTTCTGTGCCTCGCCCTATTTCTTCATAATGGGTGCGCTCCCAATCCTCGGCAATGTCTTTGAAAGTGAGCACGGCTGTGCCTCTTGCTTCTGCCGCTTCTATCTTCTTATGCAGACTTTCGGGGTCACGGTCATAAACAGCATGACGCTTGCCCTGCTTATCGCGCCAATAGCCCATATAGCGTCCGTCGGATCTGAGCGTATAGAGAGAAGCGTAATCTATCTTTTTGCGAGCCACGGCGCGACCTCCTTTGATTTACTCGAAAATAACGCTTGCGTTTTTATAGCCGATTTCATCTCCGCGCTTTATTGCGGAATAGGTGACGATAAAATTAGTTCGGAGCGTCGCGCCGTGGCTGTTTTCTGAGTCGACCCATCCTGTTACTGTGTAGCTGTTGCCGGAGTTAGAAACAGAAGCCTGCAAAATTGAACAGAATTTTGCAGTGCTCGGCGACTTCAGGTTTTCCTTGACTATTTTCTGAGCTATTGTAAAAGCATCGCTATCCGTGTGCCTGGCGTTGACGTCGGGATCGTAATTGCCGGAATAACTGGACTCTCTTTTTTCCGGAACCTCTCCTGAGTAAATTGCTTTTCCGTCACAGTATATTGTTTCGGGAACCCCAGTGGTAGAAGAGCTTAAAGCAAAAGTATAGGTGTGCCCGTCCGAAATAATGGAAATATCAGATTCGAGAAACAAAATGCCTGAATTGTAATTGTCGCTTCGGGAAATGCTCTTGAAACAGTCGAGCATCTCTTCGCCGCTCAAGGCGCTGAAACCGGTACAGGTTATTTTAACGCTATAAAACGCGGAGTCGTCATATTTGCGCCTAACCTGCATCTCTACATCGCTGCCGACCAAGCCTTTTGAATCGCAGACGCTTAAAATTGAACTCTGCACTTCTTTTATTGGCATGTGCCCGGCATAATCTGCCGCAAAAAGAGTTACTATTATCAGCGCCGCAACTACAACAATCGCAATAATTGCATTTGATCTTGTCATATACCCTCCTTAATCGCTCCAGACGTTTACCGGACGTTTTGCAGCCCGCGGGGACTTGAATTTCAAGAGATTAAGACAATGCGGGGCGAATTTGCCGTAAGCCGCTCTCAACTCTTCTTCGTGCTCGTTGCAGAACCTCGCGGCTAAATACGCGGCGCCGATTGAAATATCAAATATAGCCGCTATCTGAGAAAGAGTATAGTTTTTGCGTAATCGGAAATAGGCGGGAGGCGACATCAAAAGCAAGCCGGCGCAGGCTTTTGCCTCCGCTTCGTACTGAGAATATGCTATATCGTCTAATTCGTTGCGAATATCAAACCGCTCGTCGTTCAAATGACCTAACAGAGTATGAGAAAGCTCCTCCATCAGTGTAAATCTTACACGGTGGCGGGGCTTTTCGCCGTTATAGAGGATTTTTACGCTCCGCCCATCTGTGACGGCGGCGCCGTCCGTATTGCCGATAAGTGCGAAAAACGCCTCGCGCGGTATGCCCTTCTCAAGAAAATAGGAGAGGGGCATTAACTCTATACCGAAACGCCTGCACAGTGCAAACACGTCGAACGGCG
Organism: Eubacteriales bacterium; assembly: GCA_045589435.1. Lineage (GTDB taxonomy): Bacteria > Bacillota > Clostridia > Oscillospirales > CAG-272 > UBA1740. The sequence goes on from JAZNPB010000108.1 coordinate 10,948, forward strand.
TTTCGGGAATGCAAAAGAAATCTACTTTCTGGGCGGTGGAGATCACAAGATCAAAACGCTCATTCATCGGCGTATTTGTCGGGGAAAGCAAGCTTTAGTATTTCATTTGCCCTTTCCCACTCGTCAGAGGAAAGTCCCTTGCCGTTTCTTGCAATGCGGCGAATACCGGCAGGGAGGGAAGATATATCTTCTGATTTTTCGACAGGCTTGGCAAAAGAAGAAGCTATCGCCTGATCTGCAAGTGACTCTTTAAGAATATCTATCTGACCGGAAAGCTCGGCTTTTCGATCGGGGTCTTTTTCTGCGGCATACTCCGTTTCTAACTTGCTGAGGTTGTATTTGGTGTTGTCAGCATAAGAAGCTGCATCGATTCCGAGAAGGTAATCAACAGTTACTCCAAAATATTCAGCGATAGCCAATAGCTTTCCGTCGTTCGGGATTGCACCCTTTTTCCATGCGCTCACAGTACCCGTTGACTTTACTCCTATTTCCTTAGCAACTGCATTTGGAGAAACGCCTTTTTGCTGGCACAAACGAGCAAATGTTTCATAGAACATAATTTCACCCTCCCTTTGATTAACTATTGAAAATAATGAGAAAATAAATTAAGAAAATTGAGAATTAACTATTGACATTGAGAAAAATGAGAGTTATAATAGCTTTGCGATTGAGATTTTTGAGAAAAAGAGTAAACCAAAGTCACCCCTCGTAATAGTAGGGGCTCAAAACAATTTATTCATTTACCGCAATCTCATATTATCTCATTTTTTCTCATTTGTCAAGAAAAAGGAGGCGTGAAATGGATTTTATTTTGGCAAGGAGAAGGCTCGGACTAACTCAAGGTCAGCTTGCGGAAAAAGCAGGCGTAACGCAAAGTACGGTTTCCCTTTGGGAGCGCGGAGTAACACGCCCAACTGTTACACTTCTGCCCAAACTTGCAGAGGTTTACGGAGTGTCTATGGAAGAGCTTGCCTGCGAGACGAAACAGCAAACGGAGGGCGCAAAATGAAAAAGCAGACATTAGATGATTTGCTTTATCTTCTCGGGTTCGTTCTTAAAGGGATCGTGATAGCCGCTGTTTTTACCGCTGCTATGGTGGGACTGTCTGCTTTTTCAGAGGTCATCGCCGAGCCTTTCAGCAAATTCCTTTGGGGAATATGGGAAGCGGTGATGGGACTGTGAGCCGTGAAAAAGAGGGGTTCAGAGACAACCTCGCGCTTCTGAACGAGGCTTTTCCGGACCGGAATATGCTTAGGGTGGTGGACATAGCAAAGTTCACCGGGCTATCGAGAAATACGGTTCTCTCCAAGTACATATTTGTGCCGGGAAGCCCGAAGCTCGTTTCAAAGGCAGACTTCGCGCGGCAGATAACGATTTGAAGCTTTGCTTCGGGGCTGACTCGACAGCCCAAACCGAGAGAGTGCACGTAAGACGCCCGGCAGGGCGCGGCGAATACACTCGGTAAGGTCAATCCGCCCATAGTAGTCCGGGCGGCACCTCAAGGCACAGCGGAACGCGGCAACCGAACAGGGTCGCAGCCCGCGCGTGTGCGCAAGGCGCGAGACGAGACAGATAACGATCTGAACGAGGCGCAAGGGAATTGCACTGATTTGAACAGCAACGGAAAAGCATTGCGACACACAGTCCAGCAAAGGAACAGCACTGAATCGAAATGCAAAGGCGAAGAGACGCACGGACAGCAAAGGCAAAGATACGCAGCGATACGCAGCGATCCGCAACGGAGTGGCACTGATTTGAAACGCAAAGGATAAGCATGGCGGCACACAGCATAGTAAAAAACCGCCGCCGATGGTAACGACATCGACAGCGGCTATAAGGCAGAGAAAATCCGAAAACTTATCTCTGCCTCCAATATATCATAAACGGAGGTAAAAATCAATGAAAAACATGAAGGTTCGTATCACGCTTCTCGAGGGTATGCTCGGCACTTCACCCTCGAACGAGGAAATCTACCGTGACTTTATCGGTTCCAAAGCGCCGAACGCAAGCTCTGTTGAGGAAGAGGTAGCCTCTCTCGGCGCGGACGCGGTTGCCGAAAAGGGAAGGACGGTATTTCCCCGCCTCGAAGACGGAACGCCGTTTCTCTTCGATTACCAGATCAAGGGCTTTTTCAAGGATGCCTGCGGCGTTCTCAACCGCCTCACCAAGAAGGAAGAAAAGCTCGATGAGAACGGCAAAAAGGTCAAGACCAAGACAGTTTCCAACGAGAGCGGAAAGCTCAAGGCTTTCAAGAAGGAAATCGACGGGCTTATTTTCGTAGAGCCTCGCAAGATACCCATTATTTTCGACGGCGAAGTTACCGACTGTCAGCGACCGCTCAGAACGCAGACTATGCAGGGTGAGCGCGTAACTCTTGCAAGCTCCGACGAGGTTCCTGCCGGCGCGCAGATGGAGTTTACCATCACGCTGTTTAACGACGAGCACGAGGCGGCTGTCCGCGAATGGCTCGACTACGGAAGGTTCAGAGGGCTCGGACAGTGGAGGAACTCAGGAAAAGGCCGCTACTTATGGGAAGAGCTTGATGAGGAGGGGAAAGTTATCGGTGGAAACAATAACATTACGAAAAGCAAATAAAAACATTTATTGGGCATGGAAGTCGATTAAGCAACGATGCCAAAATCCAAGCTACAAGGCGTATCGAAACTACGGAGGTAGAGGAATTTCTGTTTGCCAAGAATGGCAATCATTTGAACCATTTTTAAAATGGTCGCTGGAAAATGGATATACGCAGGGGCTTGACATCGACAGAATTGACAACAACGGAAATTACTGCCCTGAAAACTGCCGTTGGGTAAGCAGGAAGGAAAACATTAACAATCGCAGAAACACAGCAGAGCTTACGATAGACGGAATAAAAAAGCCACGCACGGAGTGGGAATGTTTAGCCAATCTGCCGAGCGGAATTTTGAAAGCTTGGATAATAACGCACGGATTAGCTTATGCCGAAAAACGTCTTGCAGACATACTCAACAATGGGTATAAGCCAAAAGATTATGGGTATTCGCATCGAAAGCCGATAGTTCATGTGGAAACCGGCAAGGTATTTTGCTCTGTCAAAGAGGCTGCAGACTTTTTTAACTTAGCTCCATGCACCATCTCTAACGCCATGCGTGATTGTAGGGCGACTTCCAAAGGCCGCTTCAGATGGGAAGAAATCTGCTAAGGCATTGCTACGACAAGCTTTGACTGGCAGAGGCAATGCGCTGATTGGCTTAGAGTAGCAAAGGAAACGCTTGGTATAGATTCGCTGTGGCTTTGAAAAGCTGTGAAGTGCTCAGCGATGGCGAGGCGTGGCAACACAATGCTATGGAAATGCTGGGCGATGATATGCGAAGGCACTGAATGGTTAAGAACAGCACGGCGAGGGCACTGCACTGAAGGGCACTGTACGGACGTGCGAAGTATTGCATTGAAATGGAATAGCCTCGAAGGGAAAAGCAGCGCTGCGCCTTGAATAGACACGCCGAGCAAAGGCATTGAACAGAATTGCTTCGATGTGCAATGGCATTGATTAGCTCAGCAATGGTTGGCAAGGCAGGCAGGGCGAGGCGTGGCAAGGCACGGTCCGGTACGGCACAGTTTGGTTAGGTGCGGCAGTTACGGCAAGACGAGACACAAGCTTAATTGGGGTGAGGCGAGAAAAAATAATCTTTAGCGGCATAATCGGCACAGACAAATAAAAAACCGCTCAGGGAAGATGCGAGCTTCCACAAAGCGGTAAAAACTATGGTGAGTGTATTATAGCACATCACCGGACTAAAAACAATATTTAATTTTGAAAAGGAGAAAAAACTATGGCAACCAAGAACGCAACAGAGGAAATCATCATCAGACCTATTCAGGTCAAAAAGGCAAACATTCGTATAGTAGGAGACTCCCCACTGATCGTCCACGCTTGGAGCGAAAAAGCGAAGCGAATGATGCTTGAAGCTCAGACTGGCAAGGCTAAAGGTAAGAAAAAGGCGACGCGCAACCCTGTTGACGATTTTATCCAGGCAGCTTATTGGCTCTGCGAAAAGCCCGTTTATGCTGAGGGAGCTTCCGACGAGGAGTGCATCGAAGCCTTTAACAAGGCGATAGCCAACGGCGCAAGGTTCGGCTTCCCCGTTACAGCTATCAAGCAGGCGGCTATGAGCGCGGCATATCGCCTCGGCTGGGTAAAAAATCAGATGGGACTGCGCGGAGCGTTCTTTATCGAGAGCGACCCGAACGGAATGGTAGAGATAAAAAGCGACGTTCCCGTTATGCGCGAGGATATGGTTCGCGTGGGTATGGGCTCCGCTGACCTTCGCTATCGTCCTCAGTTTAATAATTGGTACATCGACCTGACTATCAGCTACAACGCCTCTTCGGATTTTCCGCTTGACTCAATTATCAACGCGATAAACGCCGGAGGATATACGGTAGGCATCGGAGAGTGGCGACCTGAAAAGGACGGCGATTACGGAATGTTCCACGTACAAGCCGGCTAAACGAAACAACGCGACAGGCAAGGCGGGGCTTGGCATGGCAACGCCGGGTGCGGCAAGGTTGGTTTTGGCAGGCACGGTGGGGTTAGTCCGGGTACGGCGCGTCCGGGCGCGGCAAGGCAGGCAAGTTGTGGCTGGGCGAGTTCCGGCAACGTTCGGTGTGTCAAGTCGGGGTTTGGCAGGCAGGGTAAGGTCAGGCGAGGTGCGGCGCGGCGCGGTTGGCTCTGGCAGGCGCGGCAAGGCGTGCCCTGGCACGGCGCGGATTGGCATGGTCAGGCAAGGCTTGGCGAGGTTTGGTATGGCAGGCTTGGCGAGGCTTGGTATGGCCGGGCGAGGTCCGGCGCGGCACGGCAGGATTTTATCAGAAAGGAGGGCGAACAATGGTTTATCAGTTTAAGCAGGGCTCCTTTATAAGCGGGAACATCAGCGCGCAAACAGCCGGTGAGGTTTGCGAAACGCTTGAAAGAGAAAACAGACTTTCTGCAAAGGAGCTTCTTAATGTCAGCAGACCCGCTGACGCGCCGCTTCACAATGCTTTTGAATGGCGTGACGACGTTGCCGCTGAACAGTACAGAGAGCAGCAGGCAAGGCACATCATCAACTGCATTTGCGTTGTTGACGAGGCAAAGACCGCTGAACCCGTAAGAGCGTTTTTTAATATAGTTCGCACGGAGCAGCAATATCAGCATATCGAAACGATACTCAGAAGCGAAAATGACACGCAGCTTTTGCTTCAGCAGGCTTTGAGAGAGCTTGAAGCTTTCAAAAAGAAGTATGAACAGCTTGAACAGCTTGCGGAAGTATTTAAGGCAATAGAAGAAATAAAAAATCCGTCCGCAGCATAAGCCGCGGGCGGAACCGAGAAGTGATACATCTCAGTGTGGCAGCTAAAATGTATCATTTTTCTGCGCGATTGTCAATGAGGAACACTGAATGTTAGAACGAATTGAATGTAAAAGCCACGAGGAATGGCTTGCGGAGAGACAGAGCAGAGGGATAGGCGGCTCGGAGGCGGCGGCGATCATCGGGGTTTCGCCGTGGATGACTGCGCTTGAGCTCTGGAAGCACAAGACGGGACTTGAAAGAGCGAAGGACTTATCAGACAACGCGGCGGTTGCCCTTGGCGTGAAGATGGAGCCGGTGCTCCGCGACTTTTTTGCGGAACTGCACCCCGAATACAGGGTCGAATACCACGCCTTTGACATTCTTTACCAGAAGGAGCGTCCTTGGCTCTTTGCAACGCTCGACGGCGAGCTTTTTACCGCCGACGGGCGAAAGGGAATATTGGAGATAAAGACCGCTACGCCGAACGGCAAGGCGGGATGGGAGAAGTGGAGAAACGGCAATATGCCGGAGAACTACTACACGCAAAATCTCCATCAGCTTGCCGCGACCGGCTATGACTTTGTGGTGCTTTTCGCCTGCCTGTATTCGCTCGACGGCACGATGACCGTAAAGACCTACGAGATAGAACGCTCCGACGTTGAGGCAGACATCAGCTATCTCGTAAAAGAGGAGACGAAATTTTGGGAACGCAACGTTCTCGGCGGCATTATGCCGGGGGCGAGACTGACGCTTTAAGGAGAGTAAGAAATGGGGACTCTGAAAGACGAAACTACAAGGTCACAGTTGGAGGCTATCAGGAAGCACCTTCTGTCTTACGGATGGATAGACAAGCCGCAGGCTCTTGAAATATGCGGCTGTGAGCGCCTCGGCGCAAGGATATGGGATCTGCGCCACGACAAGGACGACCCGATGGAAATAGAAACCGGATGGCGGGCATTCCGCAACCGGTACGGACACAGCACAAGAGTAGCCGTTTACCGGCTCAGAAAATAAAAAACGGAGGTTATAAAAATGGCAGAGATAAGCTTTGAAGTCAAGCAGGACGCTATCGCGCTTGTGCGCAGTACCTCGATAGACGCGAATTTTGACGAATGCGAGGCTTCCCTTACGGAAATGATAGCACCCTACAAAACCCTCGTCGTAAACGAAGAGGATATAGCGGCGGCGAAGGCTGACCGGGCGAAGCTCCGGAAGATGGCAAGCTCCATCGACGAGGTTCGCAAGACAGTAAAGAAGGCTTACACAGAGCCGCTGAATCAGTTTGAAGCCCGCTGCAAAAAGCTCATTTCCATAATCGACGGCGGCACAGACAACATAGACGGTCAGATCAAGGCTTTCGAGGCGAGAACGGCGGAAGAGAAGCTATCTCAGCTAAAAGCTTATTACACCGGATTTGCGGGTTCGGAAGTTCTCGAATACTGCCCGTGGGAAAGCGTAGTCAACCCAAAGTGGGCAAACAAGGGCTATGCGTTTGAAACGGCTTGCGACGAGATAAGAGCGGCAATCAGCGGCGTTACGCAGGATATAGATACCATCCGAAGCATCGGCGGAGACGATACGGCGTATCTCCTCGACGTTTACAAGAGCACGCACAACCTGAGTGCGGTTATCCGCAAGCAGGCGGAGCTGAACGCTATGAGACAGAGAGAAGAGGAGCGCAGAAGCAGGTATGAAAAAATGCCGCCCTGCGACCCTCCCGTTGCAGCGGAGCCCAAGAGCGAAGCGCCTGAGAGCACTGACGAAGAAAAGCTTTTATCCGTTACCTTCAGGGTCGAATGCACCAAAAAGCAGCTTGTTGCCCTCGGAAATTACATGAAGAAGAACGGCATCAAATACGGCAGAGCAAATTAAAGGGGAGAGGACAAATGCAGACTTTATACGAGAGTGCGAGAAAAGCCACGCTTCCGTGGTTCAGCACCGACGCCTTCTGCACGGGAAAACAGAGCATTCCGGATCAGCAGGATATAGAAGTCTGCCTTTCCTGCCCGCTTTGCGCTTCTTCCTGTGACTACTGCGACGGAAAAAGAAACCTCAGCCGCGAGAAAAAGGGCGGCAGGCCGAGGCTTGACATAGATACGGCTCTTCTGAGCGATATGCTCACGCTGAACGCTACACACAAGGAAATTTGCTCGGCTCTCGGAATAAGCGAGGGCACACTGAGAAGGCTCAGGAATAAGTTAATAAACTCTAAGGAGGAAAATATACAGTGAAGACAACGACAACTCTTACTAACAAGAACGACAAAAAACCTTTTTCTGCGGTAATCAGCGGCGAGGGCGCCCAGAAGCTCATTCGCGCCTCCCTCAAGGACGAGGCTTCGGTAAAGCGCTTTACGGGCACGCTCATCAGCGTTGTGAACGCCTCGGAGCAGCTTCGGAACTGCGACCCCGGCAGCATAATCAGCGCCGCTCTCAGAGGCGAGGGCGCGGGGCTTATCTACGGGCAAGGCTACTACGTTGTGCCCTACGGAACGAGCGCGACCTACATAACAAGCTACAAGGGCTGGTGCCAGCTCGCTATCGCAACGGGGCTTTATGCGGACATCGACTGTATCGAGGTTCGTGAGGGTGAGCGCAGAGGGCGCGACAAGCGCACCGGCAAGCCCATAATCGACATGAGCGTTTACGAGACCGACGAGGAGCGCGAAACTCACCAGATCATCGGCTACAAGGCATACTTTGAGCTGAAGGACGGCTATTACCGCGAGGAATACTGGACGGTAGACAAGATACTTCAGCACGCGGACAGATACTCTCAGGCTTTTTCGCGCGATCTCTATTCCAGATGGCAGAACGGCGGGGATCTCACGGACAAGGAGCAGAGAACCGTCACAAGCGGCAGCCCGTGGTACACGAGCTTTGACAGAATGGCAAAGAAAACGGTTCTCAAGAGCCTTCTTACAAGCGGCTTCGCTCCGCTCACAAACGAGGTCAAGAGCCTTCTCAACAACGAGCCGGAGAGCGGCGAGGCGGTGCTTCCCGACTTTGGCGACGACGTTATCCCCGACTACACCGTTGTGGAGTCTACGGGCGAGGTCATAGACGCCCCTCAGAACGCCGCAGAAGATATTTCCGAGGCTGAAGGTGCAGCTACATCCCCGGAGGCGGAAAATACTCATATCGCCGCTCCTGCAAAGCGTGAGAGCAAAAAGAGAGGCGTTGACGTGCAGATGGACGAGGACGAAACCCTCGGTGGGTTCTTCGACTGATGATTATTCAACAGAAACGCCGTGATGATACTGTCCACGTTATTGCGGCGGGGCGGGTCACAAGAGACGCCGAGATAAAGGACACCAAAAACGGCAAACAGAAGGTCAAGTTCAGTTTTGCCTTTGCCGACAAGGAATATATGAACGTTGAGGCGTGGGGCGACAGCTATCAGGGTCAGGCGGCTGCCGCCCTCGAAAAAGGCGATCAGATATTCGTTGCCGGAACTGTGCGCTCGTGGGAATACAACGGAAAGACCTATACGAGCCTTGACGCCGAATTTGTAGCATCACAGGAGGCTATACTGCGGGCGATGTTTCAGCAGTCGCCGGAGACGACGGCTTCCCATTCTGAGGACGGCACGCAGTATGCCGGCGGCGAGGACGGCGAATGGGAAGAGCTGGAAGACTCCGACGAGGAGCTGCCTTTTTAACAGAAAGCGAGTGAAAGCGAATGAGTGCCAATGTCGGAGGCTATCTGAGAGGACCGTGGTGGAAATACGTCGGCTCAGACAAGGAGACCACAAGGCGGTGCTTTGTTATCGCATGGGGGAACATAGTCAAAAACCCCGAGGAGCATTACAAAGATCTGCGCGTTATTCGCTTCGCAATCAAAACCGGACGCGGCGCAGGCAGGAGCGAAAAGCATCTTGTCTGCGTCGGCTACGGCGAGCGAATGAGCACTGTCGTAATGCGCGCTATGGAAAAGGGCGACATAGTTCTCGTCTGCGGAACTTGGGTCGAGATGGAATCGAAGACGAAAAAGGGCATAAAGCCTACCTACGAATGCAGGGTAAACTTTATTCTTCCGCTCTCTCTCGTCGGATTTCTTCTCGACCTCTACTGCACACCTTCTATTCAGAGGATGGTAGAGGAGCACAAGAATGAGGACTCCGACCCCTTTGAGAGCGACGACGATACTGATTACACCGTTTTTTAGGGAGGCGCGAAAATGAGCGACGTTAAGTGGATAAAAATCACCACGGATATGTTTGACAACCGCAAGATCAAGTATTTGCGAAAGCTTCCGGAGGGCAACAACATTGTCCTTATCTGGGTAATGCTTCTTACTATGGCGGGGCGCTGTAATGCGAATGGAATGATATTTCTGACCGAGAACATTCCCTACACCGCAAAGCTCATAGCCGACGAGCTTGATTTTGAGGAAAATACCGTAACTCTTGCAATCGAAGCGCTTACGCGCTTGGGAATGCTGTGCGTTGTTGATGAGACCTTGGCTATTACGAACTGGGCTGAATACCAAAACGTTGACAGCATGGAAAGGCTCAGAGGCCAAACGAAGCAAAGGGTTGCAAAGTACAGGGAGAATCAGAAAAAGCTCGCCGCCCGCCAGACGGACTGTGAGGATGTAACGCAAAGTAACGTTACAGTAACGTTACGTAACGTTACAGGTAACGCTGCCGTAACGCAATGTAACGCTGTAGATATAGAAGAAGATATAGACTCAGATAAAGATACTACAGGTAGGAAGGAGATGCGCGCGCGCGAGGACGAATTATCTTCTGTTATCAGCTTTTACGAGAAAGGCGCAGGGCAATTCCCCACAGCGTATCTTGTCGAAGAGTTGAAGCATTTCACGGAAACGCTCGGAGCCGAGATCACTATCCACGCGATAGAGTCGGCATTTCTTGAAAACAAGACAACGGCTAAATATATCCTGGCTATATTGAAGCGCTACGAGCGAGAGAAGCTTGATACGATGGAAAAGATAATCGCTTCCGAGAAGCGGTTTGAATCCGAAAAGGAGGCGAAACAGAGAAATGGCGGAAGAAGCGCGGGGAATGACCCGAATATCGGAAATGCTGGCAAGGACTGGCATCTCCCAAACGTCACTGTCTTTGACGGCTCTTGACCTCGCCAAAAGCAAGGCTGACAGCTATAACGCGACGAAGGGACGGCTGACGGACGTTGACTGCCCTATCTGCAAGAACAGAGGCGACGTTATGGCTTACAGAGAGGACGGAACGGTTTACGTCAGAGAATGCGAGTGCATGAGGCAGAGACGCTCGCTGAGCCTTATGCGAAAATCGGGTCTGGGCGAGCTCCTTGAGCGCTGCACCTTTGAGAACTGGCAGGAGCGCAAGGACTGGCACACGCAGATGAAATACGCGGCAGAGACCTTTGCAAAAAAAGCAGAGGGATGGTTTTACGTCGGCGGCAGACCGGGAACGGGCAAGACGCATTTATGTACGGCGATATGCTCGGAGCTTATGAGAAGGAATATGGAGGTCAGATATCTCGTCTGGCGTGATTTTTCCGTGAGCGCTAAAGCGGCTGTCACCGACAAGGCGGAATATGCCGCAATAGTTAATCCCTACAAAAAATGCAAGGTTCTGTACATCGACGACTTTTTTAAGTCGGCGCGAGGGGCAAGCCCTTCCGACGGAGACGTAAATCTCGCTGTTGAGCTTATTAACGCCAGATATAACGATAAATCGCTTATCACGATAATCAGCTCAGAGATCAAGGCGGAAACACTTCTGAACATAGACGAAGCTTTGGGGTCGCGCATAAGCGAACGCTGCGGAGCAAATTGCTATGATCTGTCGAACTGCGAGAATTGGAGGCTTTACGCAGATGGGAATAAACATTAGCGATCTGCCACCTTGGGTTCAAAAGCAGGTAATGGACAAGCTCAACGCTCAAAACCGTGAGAAAGCCGTCAGAGAGGCGGAGGAAAAGAAAAAAAAGAATAAGTACAACAACACTCCGACCGAGAGAAAGGCAGAAGACGGGACGAAAATCAAATTTCCGAGCTTAAAGGAAGCAAACAGATACGAGGAGCTTATGCTTCTCCTGAAAGCAGGGAAAATATCCGACCTCAGACTTCAGCACGAATTTACTCTGATAGAGGGCTACACCGCGCCGGACGGCAAAAGAGTAAGGGCTGAACGCTACAAAGCGGACTTTACATACTGGCAGGACGGCGAATTTATAGTTGAGGACACAAAGGGCGGCAGAGCGACGCAGACTGAAACCTACAAGATAAAGCGCAAGCAAATGAGGGACAAGTTCGGCATCGTTATCCGCGAAATCTGATTTTTGGGAGAAGCAGTTTTATGGCGAGAAAATATATACCCTGCCGCATCTGCGGCAAGCCCGTTCCGACGAGGACAAAATCAATAGTGTGCTCTCGTGAATGCGGCAGAGAATGGGAAAACCACGTTGCGTCCGTACAGTTCAGAAATCTTCAGAGCGGCGGAGGGAAAACGGCAAAATGCCGGAAACGCTTTTTACCTGACGGAAAGCACGCGGATATCGGCTGCGGCAATCAGAGCGAAGAGGCTTGCGCCAAGTGCGGGTGGAATCCCGAAAGGGAAAAGGAGCTTATTGATAAAGCGAGAGCTGAAAGAGAAAAGCCCGCGCGATGAATGAGCAGGAGCGAAAGTCACGAAGTCAAAGATGGCTCGCAAAGAACAAATCACGGGTTATACACCCGGAATACGGGGAGGTCGTTGTACCCCACCTTTCCAAGTTCTCCGCCATTGAAAACGCGGCGGAGTTCTGGAAATGCGAGGTCGGCGACATAATCGGCGAAGCTCGTGTTATGTGGGTCGAAAACGAGACCCCTGCACGACGACCGAAGGAATTTTGCAGAAATACAATAACGGAAGGTGAGGGCAATCATACTCCAAGGTGACGCGCTGAGCGTATTAAAAACGATGGCAGACGAGAGCGCGGATATGTGCGTAACAAGTCCCCCGTACTTTGGACTCCGAGATTATGGAGTCGACGGGCAAATTGGGCTGGAACACAGTCCGGAGGACTATATCGGCAAGCTTGTTGATATTTTCCGCGAAGTCAGAAGGGTGCTAAAAAAGGACGGCACTCTCTGGGTCGTTATTGCCGACAGCTATGCAGGAAGCGGAAAAGGGGGAGCAAGCTATCCGGATAACGCTCAAAAATACAAGCAGGGAACAAATAAAGGAATGCTGGGGGCGTCTGCAACTACAAAAGTAAAAGCACCGGGCATAAAGCCAAAAGACCTTATAGGAATACCGTGGATGCTTGCTTTTGCGCTTAGGGCTGACGGCTGGTATCTTCGGCAGGATATTATCTGGCAGAAATCAAATCCGATGCCGGAGAGCGTTCGAGACCGCTGCACAAAAAGCCATGAGTATATTTTCCTCCTTTCAAAATCGCCGAAATATTATTTCGACCACGAAGCTATGCAGGAAGAAGCCACAGGATATGACGTAAGAAATGATACAGAATTAAAGGGCTCAAAAAAATTTGAAGACGGGAGTTATTACCCAAGTAAGAGCGGTGTAAACTCGATGGCTTCTAAAAGGCATGAACGGTGGAAATTCAAAAACCTGCAAGACAAGGGGCAAACTACGCACACCTTTCACGAACGAAGGGCGATGGGACTGCCTGACGAAAAATATCCTGTCCGGAACAGACGAGATGTCTGGAAAATAGCGTTAAAGCCATACAAAGGAGCGCATTTTGCTACTTTCCCTGAAAAGCTGGTGGAACCCTGCATTTTGGCAGGCAGCAAAGAAAACGGCACCGTTCTCGACTGCTTCAGCGGCGCCGGCACTACCGGCGTTGTGTGTGCCAGACTGAACAGAAAATACATCGGCATCGAATTGAATCCCGAATATGTTGAGCTATCCGAAAAGCGGATAAACGAAGCTGAAGATAAAGCCGTTAAAAGCAAAGAGCAAATAAGCTTATGGCAGGAGGGACAAGCTTGAGCAAAGAACAGACAGACCTTTTTTCAGAAATCATCGTTGATAACTTTGCCGGAGGCGGCGGAGCAAGCACCGGAATAGAGCTTGCAACCGGCGTTCCGGTGACAATAGCAATCAATCACGACCCCGACGCTATCTTAATGCACAAGACAAATCACCCATTCACGGAGCATTATCAGGCTTCGGTCTGGGACATAGACCCCGTTGAGGTGTGCAGAGGCCGACCGGTAGGGCTTGCGTGGTTTTCTCCCGACTGCAAGCACTTCTCAAAGGCAAAGGGCGCGGCTCTCGTTGACCGAAATATCCGAGGGCTTGCGTGGATCGTCCTTCGATGGGCGGGTACAGTCAGACCCCGAGTTATTATTCTCGAGAACGTCGAGGAATTTGTCACCTGGGGACCGGTACGCAAGGGCAAGCCAGTGAAGAAACTGGCGGGCACGACCTTCAAGAAGTGGCTCAGACAGCTCAAAAACCTTGGCTATTACATCCAATACCGCGAGCTTGTCGCCGCCGATTACGGAGCGCCGACGATCAGAAAGCGCTTTGTCCTTGTCGCCCGGTGCGACGGAAAGCCCATCGTCTGGCCGGAGCCGACGCATTCAGAGAACGGCGCCGGAGGAAAAATGCGGTGGAGAAGCGCGGCGGAGATCATAGACTGGTCTCTCCCGATGTACTCCATCTTTGCAAGCAAGAAGGAGATCAAGGAGAAATACGGCGTCAACGTTGTCCGACCTCTTGCCGACAACACAATGCGCCGAGCAATCCGCGGTGTGGACAAGTATACGATCAAGAGCGGCAAGCCGTTTTTGGTTCCTACGGGCTACGGAGAGCGAGAAGGACAGAAGCCGAGAATCAACAGTATTGATGAACCGCTCTCTACCATCGTTTCTACTGTTAAACAAGCGCTTTGCGCCCCTCTTATGGCTCCCGTGACATTTTCCAACACTTCCGGTTCCGTCGGCTCTCCGGCAGACAAGCCGGTGCATACCATAACAAGCGACGGAAAGCAGGTCTTGACCGCAGCCCAGCTAATACAGTACCACACCGAGCAGACGGAAAACGTCAGAGCCGCCGGGCTCAACGCTCCAATGCAGACGATAGACAGTTCAAACCGCTACGCTCTTGTGAGCGCAAACCTCGTCGAATACTTCTCAACCGGCAGACCGATAGACATTTCGGAGCCGATGCACACAGTAACAAGTCACGACCGTGAAGCTCTCACGGCGGCACATCTTGTGAAATACTATGGCGGAGTCGTCGGGAGCGATGTTTCTGAGCCTTTGCCGACAGTAACGGCGATAGACCACAACGCCCTTTGCGCTTCGCATATAGCCGAGTTCAAGGGGCAGGACATAGGGCAGAGAGCGGACAAGCCTTTGCGGACGATAACGGCAGGCGGCGGAGAGTTTGCGGCGGTGTCTACGGTCATTCAGAAGTACTCTCCCGGCGCCGACGTCGGCTACTGGCCGGAGATCCGGAAGCTCTTGAATAAATACTGCAGTTATTCCCTTGCGGACGATGAAATCCTACTGCTTAATATCGGCGGCACGCTCTATTATATCCGAGATATTCTCCTCCGAATGCTCTCACCTCGTGAGCTTTATGCGGCTATGGGTTTTCCGGAGGACTATATCATTGACCGCGATTATCTCGGCAACGAGTACGGCAAAACGAAGCAGGTCGCCAGATGCGGAAACGCCGTCTGCCCTCCGATAGCGGAGGCAGTCGTCAGAGCAAACTATGAGCCGGCGAAGGTACAGATTAAGACTATGGCAGAGTTTAACGCTCTTGTCAGTGCGTAAGCGATCAAACGTCAGAAGGAGAGAACGAAATGAGCAAGGAAAGATGCAGAAAGTGTATGTACTCCGCAAAAATAAGCGGAATGTGCATTTGCGACTACCTTGGGCATACAGGACAGGCAAGAAGCACGATATGCACGATAGATGATTGCACGGAATATAAAACCAAGCCGAAGAGGAAGGTTGCGGACTTGGCTGCCGCGCGGCAACGCGGCGCGCTTTGAGGTAAAGACATGCGGGAATTGCCGAATACGTTTGCGGGGAGACTTCAATACTTAAGAGAAAAACGAGGCATCAGCCGCAGGGTTCTTTCAGAGCTCTGCGGCCTCAGCCGTAACACAATATCGCGGTACGAGAGAGGCGAGAGAGAGCCGACTATGAGAGCTATCATAGAGCTTGCCGACTTCTTTGAGGTGACGACGGATTTTCTCTGCTGCCGAAAATAGTTTTTTCAGAATGCACCCGAATGGGGGCACAGGGTGGGGAAAAAATGGCTTAATATAAGCAAGCTCTTTCAAGTTCTGCCATTTTTGCTTTACTCTCCCTCCCGATACCCGCCGCCGCTTTCTCCGACGGCGGGTAAACTATTAAGAATCGAGGAATTTATGGATATTCAAGGTCAGGAGCTTATTTATATGCGCCTTGCGCCGATAATCGGACATGATATGGCGCTTTACTGTCTCTGCGCCGTTTTCGACAAGCCTTATATCGCCGAGAACGAAGCCGAGGGCTGGGAGGATTATCTGTCGGGTATAAGCGAAGGGGAGTTTACCGATGGCGAGACCGACGTGAATGCGGCGCTTCTCTCGGGAATGCCGACGCAGGACAGATGGGCGACTATATGGGGCGAGGGATATACCGAGAACGATTACAAGCAGCTTGATAACCTCTATCAGACTATGACGAGCCAGCTTGACAGCAAGGGCGGAATAGATCCTCAGCAGCGCGACGTTGCGCGCACCTGCGCAAGAATGGCACTGAACAGAAACAAGCTCATTTCAAGTTACAAGGACAAGGACGCAATCGCAACGGCAAACACCCTTGACAAGATGATACGCGAGAACCTCAAGGACAGCAATATGCGAAAGGCGGATATTCTGCCGGCGCAGGCGCAGAGGCTCGACGGCTTTGTTGACGCTCTGAGAAAAAAGGGACTCACCCCGGAAATGACCGAGGAGGACGTTTTAAATCATTTTTACGGGTGGCTTAAAAAGAAGAAATACCCGAATATGACTACGGACGCCGCTGACTGGATGCTTTTGAGCATTATGAGAACGATGGCGAAAAACGACGATATGCCGGAGCCTGTGGAGCTTGACGAGGATATGAGCCTTGCACAGTTCGAGAGCGAGTTTGCCTCCGAGCCGAATGCTCAGGAGCAGGAGACTTACGAATATCTCGGAATGGTAAGAGGAGGAGCTGTCGGACGAAAGACCAAAGAGGACGGTGAATAGCCTTGGGCACGCACAGAACGGGCAAGGTATGGGGAGGAAAAGGTGTCGGCTGGCTCTCCAAACGCGAGGAGGAGGAAGCCAGATATGACAACATGGGCGACGGATGGGCGCTTTTTATCGCAATATGCCGCTTCTGGCCCGATTACCTTGCGGATATTCTCATAGACGAGAATGCCGAATACCAGCTTGCTCTTATTCAGAGAATGTTTCTCAGAATAAACGCACGCTACGCCGACGTTGACATTACCGGCTGCCGCGGCATAACAAAATCCTTCTGCACACATCTGGGCGAATATCTCGACGACCTTATGTGGCCCGGAATCGAGGGAGGCATTTTCGGACCTTCGCTGAAGCAATCTGCCGGAATAGCGAAGAAAATATATACTCAGATAGAGAGAAACTATCCGCTGCTTACGAAAATGCTGACCTTGGAGCGAAGCGGAGAGGACGTTTTCGTAATCACTACGCCCTACGGCTCACGCACGAGCATTGAGGCATTCCGAGGCAACACGATATGCAAGGTTGTTGCCGAGGAAACCGCTCAGGAGGAGAAGCCTCCCTTTGATTTCAAGGACTATCAGGAATCGGTGATCCCGCAGGTCAGAGGAATGTACAAGATCGGCAGCAGAAAGAGCAGGGCATATATCCCATACAAGCAGCACTCGATAACAAGCGCCGGAAGAAGGCAGGGCTACGCTTATCTCACAAGGGAGCGCCACCGCCTCGAAATGCTTCAGGGCAAGAGCGCTTTTGTTATCGACTGCGGGATAGAATGCGTTTTGCTCTGTCAGATAAGAGATCCCGCCTGGGTGGAAAAGCAGAAAAACGAGGTCGGCTTGATTGGCACGCCGAAGGAGCTTGAAAGCCTCTATTCCGGCTCGGACAAAAACCCGATAATCCGCGACGAGGTTCTCACCGAGAGCAGATGCCTTCTGCTTATGGAGGAACACCACTGCTGCAAGGACAGAGACAATAAGCTGAAGCCGGAGGACGTTATATACATCGTTGCAAACGACGTTTCCTACCGAGACGCAAAGGGCAACGCTAAAAACGCCTGCGTAGTTCTCAAATTGACGAAGCAGGACGATTACTACCACAGAGACAAATATCTGAAGCAGGCGGTGTGGATAGAGGACTGGCCGCCGGCGGAAACGCCGACGCCGAGGGCGAGAGCCGAGAAAATACGGCGGATATGGAACAGATACACCTATGAGGGAAGCCAGACCTATCTTGCGATAGACGCATGGCAGGTGGGAGACGACGTTGTAAAGGCTCTTATGGAGCAGCCCATCGGCGGCGGAGTTCCGCTCTGCATATACGAGCACGCCGATTATACGGAGCTTGAATTGCAGGGCGCTATCCCCGTTATCTATCCCATAAGAGCAGGAGGAGTCGGTACGACAGACCCGGACAGCGAAATGATACTTAACGCCGAGCTTCAGTTTGAACACTCAAACGTTCAGATCCTCACTGCAAACATGAACGAGGGTGTTGAGGCTTACAAGAAGTATCATCGAATAAAGGACGACAGCCTCAACTACAAGATAGCAAAGCCCTACAAAAAAACAAACGAGCTCGTGGGGCAGATTCAGAATCTCCGGGAAGAACCCTCCGGGCAGGGCATAAGAGAAAAGCGGATATCCCAGAGCATACAGCGCGATAGCTGGTCGGCGCTTAAATATGCCCTTCGCTTTGCCCAGCGCCTCGAAAAAGTCAATCTCCGGCAGAAAAAGAAGGAGAGCGACTGGGACAAGCTTCTTGCGCAATTCAAGGACGCTCCGAAAAACGCGATAGCGGCTATCGGAGGAGGCGGCAGAGGCGGAATAGGACGCCACGGAGGTCGAATCTGCTGACAAAAAATATTTATTGAAAGCTGTGTCCCCGAATGGGGGCACGGCTTTTTTCTTTTGTAATAAAAATAAAAATAAAAATAGGAATCTGCATATTTAGGGGTGAAAGAGTTTATATGGGCAGGAAAAAGACTACATATAGGCTCTACGTTATGCCCTTCGACGATAAACAGCTTGAAATAGCGCAAAGCGAAAGATTTTCACGCGCGACAGCTCTTCCCACGCCGTACATTCTCGTCTATTCCTGCGGCAAAAAGCCGGAGAGAGCCGTTGAGATAACGGAAGGCGAAAAGCACCGGCTCAGCACAAAGGACTGGCTATGGCTTATGGGCTGCCAGAGCCAGATACTCGCCGAAGCTGTGGGGGAGAAGAAAGCTGAAGAAGCCAAAAAAATCTCAGAGACGATCAAGACGCTCGAAGAAGAGATAGATAAAGCAAAAGAAGAAAGAGGAAAGCAATGAGTGAGGCGTATAGCGAACTGAATAGCGTTGCCCTTGCGAGCTTTCCCGAAGTATTCAAGAAGATCCGCGAGCTTTCCTCAAAACAGGGCGGAATGAATGCGGCGGGGCTTATAAACACCTTTCAGAACATGGGCGGCTTCGGTCTCGGAAATATGTACACGCCGAACCCCTACGTTCAGAACCACCGCATAAAGGGCATCGAAACGCGCCCTGCGGATTACTCCAAAAACGACGTTGCGGATTTTCTCAGAACTCCGGACAGCTCCGAAAGAGAGCTGAGAGCAGTTGAAAAAGGGCTTGAATACACAGCCTACCAAATGCTTCACTTCAGGACTGTCTATCAGAACCTTCTGACTTATCACAGCTACGTTGCCCCGAATCTTACAGACGAGGGAGACGCCAAAAGCGACGATTTCTGGAGAGAATGGAAGCTTCTTGAAAAGCTGAGGCAGACGGTAAACCCGAAGGACAAGTGCCACGAATTTTGCGGGCTTGCCCTGCAAAGCGGAAAAATCTTCGTAACGCCGAGGATAAGCGTTGACAAGGCGCACAACAAGGTAAATCACGCTTTCCTGCAGCAGCTTCCCTCCGACTGGGTAAAGATAGTCGGCTACAACAACGTTTCCAAATACACGGTCGCCTTCGACCTTATGTATTTTTGCCAGATAGGAACGGACTGGAGGCAGTTCGGAGACCTGTTTGAGCCTTACATCGGAAACTTTATGGGCGCTCTCAATCCTGCGCCGGTTTATTACCCCATTGAGAAAAAGTTCATTTTCGCGCAGCGGACGGGGATAAACCTCGCAAAAGTGAACGCCGCCTTGAATACGGGCGTTGAGGCTGAGTATCAGAACGGCAGATGGTATTACTGGGTGACGCTCCCGGTCGACAGAGTTTTTCCATTTGAGATCGACGATACCGAAAGAAACGTTATCCCGATGTTTGCCGGAATGTTTGTCGATCTTATCCAGCTCTCGCAGATGGAGCAGATTCAGCTTGAAATTCTGCAAAATCCGCTCGTTTCGCTTCTGCACGGCGAAATTCCGTACTGGGATAACCAAAACGTAAACGAAGCGGATCAGTACAAGCTTTCAAACGCCGGACGGCTTCTTTACGAAAGCCTCTGGTATCAAATGCTTCAGGCAAACAACACCTACGGCATAGGGCTTTATATGGCGCCGCTCGAAAACATGAAGCTCGAAAGCCTCAACGAAGCGCCGAACGCCACGGAGATAGTATCAAACGGTATTCAGGATCTCAGCGCAAAGACGGGGCTTGCGGCGATCATTCCGGCAACGGCTGACGCAAGAGCCGGCGCGGTTCAGGTGAGCCTTCAGATAGAGAGCCAGATGCCGAAGACGAT
The DNA here is from genome assembly GCA_045589435.1 of Eubacteriales bacterium. Lineage (GTDB taxonomy): Bacteria > Bacillota > Clostridia > Oscillospirales > CAG-272 > UBA1740. The sequence goes on from JAZNPB010000108.1 coordinate 31,134, forward strand.
ATACACCTGCTTTGAAAGAATGATGAACACCATCATAGGAAAGCTCAATCTCACCTATGACTGGAAATTCAAAATCTTCGGCTCGCTTGCCGAGGACGAGGAAATGCGCAAGTCGCTCAAGGAAGAAATGACCCTTGGCATACTGCCCTCGGTCATAGAGTACAACGCTCTGCGCGACAGAAGCGTTCTTAACGACATTGCATGGAGCGACGCAATTTACAAGAGCAAGCTTTACGACAAGCGGCTGCCTCTTGTAACAAGCTATAACGCCAAAAACCCGGACAGCGGACTGCCTCCGAAGAGCGGCAGACCCGAAACCGAGGGTGTGACGAGCGAGGGCAAAGAGGGCGACCTCGACAGCCCCGCCTGAAAAAAGGAAGCAATAAGGTTGAAACTTGTTTCAACTTTATTGAAATCCAAGCCGTTTTTCTCGCCGCAAGCGGCAACCGAAAAACATGGCGCTTTATGACCATTCCTTTTATGGCCATTTTGTGCCTTTAGGATTTGCGAAAGGAATGGTCATAAATATGCCTGAAAAAGTATTAGGCGAGATAAGGACGCTTCAGAGACTGAACGATTACGAGTTTGGATTTGAAGCCGACATACTGCGCGACGGACCGGTGCAGGGCGGAAGATGGGTATTCAACAATATCCGGGATTATTACAAGACCTTTGCGGGGCGCCCCGTGCTTGTTGCTTATATCGGCGGCAAGGTAGGCGACGGTCACAACAGCCGCGACAGAGTAGACCCCCGAACGGGGGAGCAGTATCGGAGCTTTCTCGACCCCACGGCAGAAAGAATCGTGGGCACGATCTCCGAGGACTTATCGGATTTAACTCTCTTTGAGGAGGGAAATCATACCTGGCTCAGGGTTAAGGGCAGGATATGGACGGAGTACGCAAAGGAGCTCGTTGACACCATCGTTCGTACAGGGCGGATGGCGGTATCAATCGAGGCGAATGTGTACGACATCCGCGAGGAGGACGGCAGAGAGGTCTATGACAGATGGGAAGCCCTCGGACTTACCATTCTCGGCTTGGACGTTGAGCCGGCGGTTCCCGGCGCAAATATCCGCGCTCTTTCCGACATGGAGGAAGAATTTAAGAATATGAAGCTCCGTGTTGCGTCCCTCGTCAAAGAGAGCGAGAGCCGGGAAAACAAGCCGCAAAAAAATAACAACAAACCGACTAAGAAGGAGTTGAACAAACGAATGATTCTTTCCAAACAGCAGATCAGAGAGCTTCAGGCGAAGTTCCCCGAGGGTTATAAGGTCATCGCCGCCTCACGCGACGGTGATACCACCAAGGCAATGGTGATGCGCACGAAAGACCACGCCTTCCTCTCCTATACGATGGACGATAAGGACACCAAAGTATATCAGGAGAAGTTCGAGATGCGCACAGCCTCCATTCGTCTCAACGAGGACGACGGAGACGACGCGCTCTGCGCTGAGGCAGGAGAGCTTATCTGCGACGAGATGGCTGAGTGTGAGGCAGAGAGAGAAAAAGCCTGCACCGAAAAGGCTGACCTTTCCGCAGAGCTCGAGACTGTCAAGGCAGAGCTTGCCGAAATGAAGAGCTTTGAGGAAAAGCGCCGCAAGACCGCAGCAGCAGAGCACGCAAAGAGCACTCTTGCCCAGTACAACGCAAATCGCGCCGAGAAGGTAAGCGAGAGCGTTATCGCTTCCATCGTAACCGCCGCCGAGAACGGCGAGTACAACGATAAGCTTGACGCAGACAAGAACTGGGTCGGGCTTAAAGCCGTTGAGCGCGACGTCAAGGCGCTCTGCGCCGACGAGCAGATGAAGCTCGACGCAAGCACCGCAATGGCTTCCAAGAACGATTACGTCTGGAATCATTTCACGGGCAATCACGCTGACGACGGCTCTCCCGCCGCCCTGCTTGCTTCCCTTTAATAACAGAAAAGGAGTGAATTTCTAATGGCATACATTGCTAACACCGCTTTTGAAGCGAGACTCACCAACAACATGTACGACCAGCGCGCCAACGTTGCCGGTCTCTATCAGACTACGGTAGATACTACTGCCGTCAACGCTGACTGCTCCGCCGGTCTTCTCTGCGTTCGCAACGGCAGAGTTCCCAATCAGGCGTTCGACAACCCCGCCGGCACCCGCGTTTATAACGAGAACACCTTCTACATGAACGCGGCGGCTTCCACCGTTACCGCCGACGACGTTATCTACGCCTGCGACCCCCACGACTGGCCGCTCGTTACCGCAGCAAACGGCAACACCTACGCCATCGGCACCGAGACCCTCGGTCTTGGCGCTCCTGCCGGACGCTTCACAAACTTTTGCCGCGTTGACTTTGACGGACAGAGCATTTACCGCTTCGGCGAGGGCAACTTCTCCGCATCTATCGGCCAGAACACCTTCTTCACCATCGCCAACGGTCTTCTCGTTCCTGCTGCCACAGCTCCCACAACCGCCGGAAGCATTTACTTCGAGCTTCGCGGCACCGGCAACTTCGTGGCTGGCACAGGCTTAGCCTTTGGCTATGTCGATGTAGTAGGTTACAAAGTGACCGCTGCTGCTTAATCAGAAAGGAGTGAAAAAGAATGTCTAAGCTTTCCCTTTGCAATATCAACCCCACTGCTTTTCAGGTGAACGCCTCCGCTGACCGCGACAACAGCACCGAGAGAGCTAAAATCTGCGCGGCAGGCTCAAGCCTTTTCTTCGACTTCACCGCAAGAGGTCAGAACGCGGTTCGCCTTGCCTCCCATTCCACGAACCCCGAGGCTAAGCCCCGCATGACCGATACTCAGTACAGCGAGATGAATCAGAAGTTCGCCGAGAAGCGCGTTCTTTACGCAGCTCGCAAGGCTGACGAGGTTATGGGCAGAACCGCACCCTCCACCTACGAGGAGTTCCGCCGCAACGCTCAGAGATACATGACCGACGCCATTTTCCACCGCGTTCTTCAGGGCATTGACGCTGACGTTATCAACCCCATTCTGCCCCGCGTTTTCTCCGAGGCTGTCACTCCCTTCGCTGATATGGAGTACGTCGGTTTCGGCGAGACGAAGCAGATCACCGTTGACAGCAACGACATCGTAGTTTTCCAGGACAGCGCATGGGGCGCAAGCCGCAGCGTTCCCGCCAACCGCTTCTACACCAAGGATTACACCCTTAACCCCGTTCCCAAGACCGCAGAGATCCGCGCCAAGTGGACTCAGCTTGTCGGCAACGATACCGACTTCGGCAAGTATTACGCCAACATCGTCGCCGGCATGTATGCCTATGTGATGGGCATGTGGAACAAAATGATGGCTGCGGCAGCTACCGACACCACAAAGATCCCCTCCGGTCTTACCTACAACTTCAATCAGCCCAACTGGGTAACTCTCGCAAACAAGATCTCCGCACTTAACAACACCGTTTTCGGAAACCTTTTCGCTTACGGCAACGCCGTAGCACTCTCCAAGGTGCTTCCGACAAACGTTACCGGCTCCACAAACGTCAATATGGACGCCGCCATCGCTACCATGCTCGGCGCCAATTACACCGCTCAGGGCTATCTCGGCGAGTACATGGGCGTTCTGCTTATGCCGATGATGGACGCTATCCGTCCCGGCACCCAGTACACCACCGTTGAGACCATCCTTGACCCGACCAAGATCTGGATGATGGGCGGAAACGGCAGAAAGGCGCTTACCCTCGGTCTCGGCGCCGATACGCCTATCGGACTTGAGTGGACTGCTTTCGACACCGCTTCCTTCGAGGTCGTTTACAACCTGACCTTTGCTATGGACGCTGTGGCGATCTTCTCCTCCAAGGTCGGTCTTATCACCGTAAACTGATAAAAATCAAAATAAGGGGCGGAAAACCGCCCCTTATGATGCGGCGACAAGTCTCCGCATCAAACATATTTGCGTGAAAACACGCAAATATGACGCCTGTGGGCGGGCTATGCGACGTGAAGGGGTCTCTTGGCCGACCCCTTCACAGATCCCCGCCTCCTTTATTTGATACTTTTCTTTTTTCACAATCTGAAAACGGTCGGCAACCATCGCAAATGCTGCAAGCGGTCTTAAATTCGGTTCAACTCCGGAATGCGGCACACAGGACAGCTCCCGCCTACAATAGAGGAGACCGGAAAGACACGGCATTGTAAAAGCCTATTGAGCCGTGGCGTTAAGCGGTTTTCGGCTTCACCGTTAAAAAGCCGAGAGTATTAAATACTAATCCCTGATTAAAAGCTTTAACCGAGCGCGCAGAAAGGGCAAGCGCGAATTGAAGATTTTGATTAGGGGTTAGTATCAAACATAGCCATCTGAAAATACCGAAAGGAGAGCTGAAAATGGCTGAGAACGAAAAAAGAGCACCGAAAATGAGAAAAAACAACGCAGAAACAGCAGAAAAGACACAGACCCCGGCGGTCGATGAAAAAAACCCGGCAGTTCCTGCCGAAGAAAAGAACTCAAAGACCTATTCTGCCGAAGAGGTAGACGAGATCGTTGCCAAGGCCGTCGCAAAGGCGATGGCAAATCAGGCGCCGCAGGTCGTGCAGATAAAGGCGGAGACCGAGCAGGTCAATTTCCTCTACATGGCGGAGGTAGCCAACGACAATATTTTCTACGTCGGAGAAAACGGCGCTTACGGCAGGATCATCGGAAAAACGGGCGCCTTTTCAGTTCCGAAAAACGAGCTTTCGAGGGTAATGGACGGGCTTTTCAGGCTTCTTCTTCAGCGCAGAGAGATAATCGTCGTTTCCGGACTTACGGACGACGAGCGCGAGATATACGGAGTCAATTACCGGGAAGGAGAGCTGCTTGACAAGATGGCTTTTGCCAAACTTGTCGAAATCGAGGATAAAATCCTTAAAATCTACCCGAAGCTTTGCCCTGCGCACAGAGAAATGGTGGCAAAACGCTACTTTGAGGCATACTTAAACAGAAATCACCACGTCCGCCGCGACGTAGTTAAGGAGCTCAACGATATGAGCATTGCCCTCGGAAGCGAGAAGGGCGACTTTGACGCCATCCTCGAAATGATGAACGAGGCGGACCGTAAAAAATAATAAAAATAAACAGCTTTTAGCTTACAGGAGGCAAAAGGTATGACGAATTGGGCTGATATTTGCGCCGCCGCGATGGTATATATCGACGACGTGCGGCTGACGGAACAGCTTTCAATTTCTCCGGCGCTTTATTACCGGAGAATGTCGCTTTTTGTCTCCTCTGCTTTACCCATTCTTAATAAGCCGCCTGAGCTTCTTAATTATCTCTTATCGGAGAAGGCCGAGCCGCAATACGGCGACTTCTATTGGACAAGCACAGAAGAAAGCATAATGCAGGAAACGGCGGTTGAGACCGGAATGACGGGATATAGCCTCTGCTCCTGCATAATTACGGAGTTTCAGCCGGACGGCAGAACGCTCCAGACGCCTTATGAGGTCGATTATGACCCCGATACCGGAATAGTGACCTTTCCCGAGCAGGAGAGCGCCAACATTACCTACGAGCTTGATTTTTACACAGACGGGAGCTTTGCAACGCTCTCTGACAGCCAGATGAGGCTTTACGCTCTTGCCGTTGCGCTTATCTGGGAGGAGCGCTTCTACGCAAACTGGCTCGACAGAACGCCGAAAATACACGATTCTTCGTTTACAACGGTAAACGAGGCAAATTATACGGAAAAAACGTCTCAGGCGCTCCAGCGCACACGCCTCGCTTTTTACGACGCTCTTCGGGATTACGAGCAGCTTTGCGCTTATAAGAGCGTTGTAACGAAAAGCACATCCTCAAAGGTGGTGCTGGCGTGAATTTTCAAAATAATCTGAAAAATGCCGCTCTCGCTTCGGGAAACCTCAATCCGGTCAGGACAAACGGCCCGAAGCAGTATATAAGCCGCCAAAGGCAGTTTTTTGACCCCGAAACGAGAGCGTTTCAACAAGAAAAAGCCAAATATGCGCAGGATTTTATGATCTGCGACGTGCAGGGAATAAATGAGAGCGACCCCTTGGGGTGGGAAAGCTACGGCATAAGAATTGCCGACGTTGTGAACCCCTCGGCGGCTATCCAGCGCCATTTTGACGACTATAAGCAGTATCTATTCGAGAGCGCAAGCGTTGAATACGTCAGACCCGGCACGAAAATAAAGGCTATGGGGTCAACCTGGATCGTTACAAACCCGCAGAACATATCCGGCTCCTTCGGCAGCGGCATTATGCGGCGCTGCAACGCGGTATGGAACTACCTCGACTACTACGGCAACGTCATCAGCGAGCCGATAATCGTTGAAAACGAAAGGGCAAACGCAAGCACGCCCGACAGCCAGGAAAGCCTGCTTATTGCAAAGGGGTATTTCAACGTTATCTGCCAATACAACGATTTTACAAGGCAGATCGACACGAACACACGCCTTATTCTCGGCACGGGCGCCTACAAGGTCACCGGATATTCGGACTTCCACACTGAATTTACCGGCGATTACGGCTCTCTGAGGCTTCTTTACTTCACCATAAGATACGAGGAGCCGAATTACAGCATTGACGATATGGAAAATCACGTTGCGGGAGGGCTTAGTTCCTCGTGGAACATTGAGATAGAAGGACAGGCAAAGCTTAACGCCGACTCTGAGGCTCAGTTTACCGCGAGCCTTATAAAAAACGGAATCGAAACCCCGGAGACGCCGGTATTTCCGATTTCTTTTCTGTGGGAAAGCTCCGATGAGAGCGTTATCGGCATAGCGCCGGACGGAACGGCGACAGCTTACGCCGAGGGCACGGCGACTATTACGGCGACGCTCCTTCAAAATCAGAACGTCAGTCAGACTTTTGAGGTTGCTGTGAGCGCAGTACAGGACGGAGTTGAATTTACATCAACTGTGCCTCAAAAGCTCGGCTACGGCGACAGCGTGACGATCACGGCGGCATATTTTGAAAACGGAGTCGAAACGGAGGACGAAATTCTTTGGAGCTTCGGGGGCGCGGACAAAACGGCTTACAGCGCCGCGACGGACGGCAAAAGCGCAACAATCAAATGCTTCGGGTATTCAGATACACCGCTGACAATAATCGCGTCCTGCGGCGATTATTCGGCTTCTGAAAGCATTATCATGGAGGGCTTCTGAAAAATGGCCTGCAGCGAGAAATACACCTGCGAGGAGGCTTACCGAAGCGGAGGAAACGCCGTAAGATGCAGGCTTCAGCAGGGCGGAAAATGGAATTTCTGCGCGCACCAGTATATGTGCGCCGTCAGCAGAAGATTTGAGATAGGCAAGGGAGCGGTCTCTTGCGGGCTGAGAAAGAAGAAAGGGGAAAACGACAATGGCTGATATTCCTGCCGGCGCACCGCAGAACAGAGACGAAGAGTGGGCGCTTCACTTAGGCGGAGCCGGGGAAGTTCCGGATGGAGCTCCTTATAACAGACTTGAAGAATGGTATTTGTGGCTTAAAAGCGCAATAGCAAGCGGTTCGCTTCCTATTGGCGGCGGCACAATGTCCGGCGATATAGATATGGACGGCAACTCCATAACGAATCTGCCGGCAACAAGTGAAAACGGAAACGCCGTCAGCTTCGGGCAGGTCACTCAGATGATAGAGGAGCTGAGCGGCATTTACAGAGGCAACTTTGCCACAAAAGCCGCGCTTCTTGCCGTAAATTGGCAAACAACCGACCCCACGGCAGCAAACTACGTCACAAATAACGACTGGGCTGTGGTTCTCGATGACGAGACGCAGAGCGACGAGTGCTGGCGCTACGGATATACTGTCGGCACCGGTTGGGAAGCACAGTTCAAAATCAACGAATCGCCGCTAACGCAGGCACAGATGGACGCGCTTAACAGCGGGATCACGGCGGCGATTCTCGCTGCACTTCAAAATAAGCAGGAACCGATAAAATCCGCAGCCGTAACGCTCACCGCAGGAGGATGGCAGAACAATGCTCAGACAGTGACAGTAAGCGGCATTCTGGCTGACGAGACAAAGCAGCTTATTCAGCCGGTTCCGAGCGCGGGGAGCAGAGAAGCCTACTTGGAGGCAAACGTTATGGCAACGGCGCAGGCGGCGAACAGCCTTACCTTTACCTGCGACACCGTGCCGAGCGGCAATCTCACCGTATATATAATCATCACGGAGGTAACAGCACAATGATACTTAATCCAAGCAAGGGAGGCACAAATACCTCTGACGCGACGGGAACGGCGGCTGATGTTTTAGCTCCGAAAACAATGTACGGCGCTGATGGCAAGGTCACGGGCACGATCCCCTCAAAAGGCGCGCAGACTTATACGCCGGGCACGGCAGATCAGACGATAGCCGCGGGGCAGTATCTCTCCGGCGCGCAGACCATCAAGGGCGACGTCGATCTCGTTGCGGCGAACATTAAAAAGGACGTGCAGATCTTCGGCGTGACAGGCACGCTTGAAAGCAGCGCAAACCTCGTTCCCCTCTCTGTCACCCAGAACGGCGCCTACGTTCCGACGGGAGACGTTGACGGATATTCCCAAGTTACTGTAAACGTTTCGGGCGGGGGCGGAGGAGATATTACGGTAGAGCCTCTCAGCGTTACTCAGAACGGCACGACGACGGCTCCGGCGGGGAAAGCATACAGTCCTGTAACGGTTGCAGTCCCCGAGCCGAGCGGAACTATCAACATCACGGAAAACGGCACGGTCAACGTCAAAAACTACGCCACGGCGAGCGTTATGGTCGCCGGAGGCGGAGGAAGCGAGGACCTTGAAAAATTCGTTCAGGGCACGCTTGCCTCGCTCCTGCTTTCCTCAGCAACGAGCATAAGAAACTATGCCGCGTACAACGATACAGCCCTGCAGAGCGTGAGCGCGACAGAGGCGACGAGCGTAGGTCAGTACGCATTTCAGGGGTGCTCAAATCTTGCGGGTGTGAACCTTCCGAAAGCGACCACGATAAACAGTTACGCTTTCAATAATCTTGCAAACCTCGCAAGCGTAAACATCCCTCTTGCAAATTATCTCTATTCCTACTCATTCACAAACGCACAGAAGGGCACCTTTACGGATAACGAGCTATATGCCTACTATATTGACAGCAACGCGCTCCAGAACTTCGGCAAGACCGCTTCAAGCGGCTTTACATGGAAGCCCCGCCAGAGCGCAACGGTCGGGAGCTACGCTTTTGCGGGCTCAAGGCTTCTCGGCATCGTCGGTACAGTCAATTCTATCGGCTCAAACGCATTTGACGGTGCGGAGTGGCTCGAAAGCGCTGACTTTACAACCTATACAAGCACAAGCTACCCCGGACAGTACGCATTCCGAGGCGCGGGAAAATCCAGAGCGAACACGGCAAATCCGCTCTATCTGAATTTCTCAAACGGCAGATTTACCTCGGTGCAGCAGTACACCTTTGCAGACCTTGTGAACACCGTAGTCACGCTTCCCTCGACGATAACAAGCATTCAGGCAAACGCCTTTAACGGCATAAACGACACTGTCGTAATAATTACCGGCAATATCCCGACCCTTGCGGCTACTACCGGCTTTGCAAACGCTCAGAACAGCTACGTCGCAGTACCCTACAACAGTATCGAGACTGCAAAAACGGCGGCGAACTGGAACGCCATAGCCGATATGATAATCGGCTACGCGGCGGCAGGCACGTTCACGGCAGGCGACACACTCCCGACACAGACGACCGGCGGCACGGCTATCTACTGGACGACAAACCCCGACGGCACGGGCTGGGTAGTTGATTGCCCGGCAGGAAGCCCCGAGCTTTTCGCTTTCCTCGGAAACAAGACCGGCTGGTGGGTCGATGTGGACGTCACGGGCGCGACCGTCACCGTCACGGCAGACGGTACAAGCTATCCCATAACCGACGGCAGGGCAACAGTGCCGAGAGCTACTCAGAGTATTACCATCGGAGTTACTTATCCGAGCGGATGGGACACCTCGATAACGCTGAACGGCGAGGCTGTCACCACCTTCCCGATAACAAACCTTCCGGCGATGGACTACATTCTCACAGGACGCGCCTATGACCCCTCTCAGGGCGGCTCGGACTGGGCAACCGACGACTGGGCACTCGTTCAGCTTACAAGTCAGAACGGAACGACTGCCGTAACCTACGGCTCGCAGGTCGGCGCAACGAGACAAATCACACTCACAAACGGCAATACGATGACAATACGGCTCAGTAACGCGACGGACGATATGTACTCGCTCTCGGACGGGAGCCGCACGACGGGACTCTGTATGGAGTTTGTAGACTGCTTCCCGGATACCTACGCTATGAACTCGAACGGCTATAACACCGGAGGCTGGAACGGCTGTCAGATGAGAACCGTAAAAATGGCTCAGCTATACGACCTTTTACCCGCCGACCTCAAGGCGGTCATCGCAACGGTGGACATAAAGGCATCCTCGGGCGGTTCAAGCGGAAGCACGGTCGTAACAAGCCAGGATCAGCTCTTCCTGCTTGCCGAGCGCGAGATATTCGCAACGAGGTACGCTTCGCTCCAAGCCGAATGGGACGCGCTTACAAGATGGCAGTATTACGCAAATAATGATACCGCAGCGGCAAGGGTAAAGACACGCAACGGTTCCGCCTACTACTGGTGGGAGCGCTCCGCTGGTGCGGGCAACTCGAGCATCTTCTGTCGTGTCGGCTCGGGCGGCGGCGCGAGCAACGGCCTCGCCAACGGCTCGGATGGCGTTTCGCCCGGCTTCACAATTTAATAAGAGTTAATCAGAATAAATGCCGCCCCTCGTGGGCGGCAGAAAGAAAAGGAGCTGACGATAAATATGAGTGTGCCGAAGGGAAAGCGCAGACCGAGCCCCGACATAGACTTTCTCGCTTACGCGAGGAAGCTTCAGATCGAAACGGTGCGGCACTGTGTAAAGCTCATACCGAAAAGATATACTTTCTATCTTGGCTCACGGATAGGGCAGAGCGCGCAGAGAGTATATGAAGAGGCGAAGAAGGGAAACAGCATATTCCCGACAAACGCCGAAGAAGCGCAAAGGCGAAGGCTGCATCTCATCGAAGCCTATGCCGAGGCGCAGAGCCTCAACGCCCAGATAGAGGCGGCGCAGGAGATAATTCAGTTTTCTCCCGACGCTATGGAAAAATGGTGCGAGGCTGTGTATTTCACCTTAAAGGCTCTCAAGGAAAGACTTGAGGGCGACAAGGAGAGATACAAAAACTTAAGGAACCGCTGAATAAATGCGGCTTCGGCGCATAGCGGCTCTTTTCCGCCGCAATTTAGTCAAAAAATTTTGAAATACACAAAGTATTCCTTCAATTTTTTGCCGTCATTGCGACAAAAAATATCTCGCTCTTCGCTCTCGCCGATTTTATTCAGCGCTTCCTTGAGATGATTTCTCGGCATACAGCCTTGAAATAAAGGTTATCCTCTGAATGTTTTTGCCGTGTGGCGTTGTTTGTCCCCTTCCGCCAACAACTGG